>CAYPMO010000001.1:0-96309 GCA_964412015.1 uncultured Gemmatimonadaceae bacterium
GTCACTCCCGTCACCGCCGCGTCAATGCTTTTATGACACAGTAGTACTAGGAGCCCCGCGGGTGGTACCGGCGGTGAATGTCGCGCAGGTACTCGCGGTCTACGTGCGTGTAGATCTGCGTCGTCGAGATGTCGGTGTGTCCCAGCAGCTCCTGGACCGCCGCGAGGTCGGCGCCCCCCTCGAGCAGGTGCGTCGCGAACGTGTGGCGCAGGGTGTGCGGTGACACGTTCCGATGGATCCCCGCGCGCCGCGCCGACTTCTTGACCATCGTCCAGACCGCCACGCGGGAGAGCGCCGTTCCCCTCGCGTTCAGGAAGACCCTACCCTTCCCCGCTCCGCGGTCGAGCGCTGGGCGGACCTCGCGCAGATAGCGCGTCAGCGCCCGGAGCGCGGGCGCGCCGACCGGAACCAGACGCTCCTTGGACCCCTTTCCGAAGACGGTGAGGAAGCCCTCGTCGAGGTCCAGCGCGGACAGCGGCAGCTCGGCCAGCTCGGACACGCGCATCCCGGTAGCGTAGAGAAGCTCCAGGATCGCGCGGTCCCGCCAGTAGAGGGGAGCGTCGAGGTTCGGCGCGTCGAGTAGCGCGACCGTTTCCTCCCGCGTGAGGAAATCGGGCAAGCGGCGGCCCGGCTTCGGTGACTCGAGGTGCTCCGTGGGGTCCGCCGTCACCGAGCCCTCCGCCAGGAGGAACGCGTAATACGTACGTACGGCCGATTGGGCCCTGCGAATGGAGCTCGGCGCGAGTCCCGCATCCTTCAGGCCGAAGACCCAGTCCCGCAAATGGACAAGCGTGACCGAGCCCGGGTCGCGCACACCACGCTCGTCGAGGAATCCCGCCCACCGCGCCAGGTCGCGCTCGTACGCGCCCACGGTGCGATCGGACAGGCCCCGCTCGAACGTCAAGTAGTCCTGAAACTGCTCGAACCGGAACGCGCGCGCCTCAGCCATGATGCCTCGTGCGCCACCACCATACGAACGCGGCCACACCGACCGCCAGCGCGGCGGCGAGGAGCCACAGGTTCACCCGCCCCACGAGCCGCAGGATCCCATCGAGGTTGTGTCCGGCGACGGTGCCCACCCACACCAGGGCGCCGTACCACAGAGCCGACGCGGCCGCCAGAGGGATCGCGAGCGCGGGAAGGGGCTGACGGGTAACGCCCGCGAACACCGGAACCACGGCCCGCACGCCTGGCAGGAAACGGGTGATGAAGACGGTCTGGGGACCCCAACGGTCGTAGTAGCCGCCGAGGCGTTCCATCTGGTACGGGTTGAGGAGGTGCCTACCCCATCCGCCCGAGAAGAACTCCCGGCCGTGCGTGCGTCCGACACGGTACATGAGCAGGGCCGACGCGACGTTGCAGAGCCACGTGGCCAGGAACACCCAGCGCGCCCGGAGGTCTCCGAGCGCCGAGAGGAACCCCCCGAACACCACGAACGTATCGGCGGGGACGGCAGGTACGACGTTCTCGACCGCCGCGCCCGCACCGAGGGTGAGATAGACGAGGACGTTGGGCACCCGCTCCGCCCACGCAAGAAGGCCCTCCCCCATGGGCTCGTGTCCCGGGCTAGACCGGGAGTCCTTCGTCCGTCGCACCCCAGGTGGCGTCGAAACCACCCATGGAGTCGATGAGCGCGACGGCTTGCACGGCCAGTCCCTCACCCCGCCCGACCCAGCCCATGCCTTCGTTCGACTTGCCCTTCACGGACACCGACGTCGGTCCGACACGCAGGACCTCGCCCAGGCGCTCCCTCATCCGATCGACCCAGGGACCGATCCGGGGGCTTTCGCAGATCACCGTCACGTCCACGTTGACCACCTGGTAGTTGCGAGCCTCCAGGACATACACGGCCCGCCGCAGGAGCTCCATGGAGTCCGCATCCTTCCACTCGTCGTCGGAAGGAGGAAAATGGCTTCCCACGTCGCCGGCGGCCACCGCGCCCAGAAGCGCGTCGATCACCGCATGCGCCACCGCGTCACCGTCCGAATGCCCAGCGAGGCCGGGGTGGTCCGGGATGTGGACACCGCCGAGGACGAGCGCCCGGCCCGCCGCGAATCGGTGGGAATCGTACCCGGTTCCTACACGCATGGCGTTTCCCTCCCGGCATCCCGGGGGCCGTGGCTACCTCCGCCCCCGATCAGCCCCATCTGCGGATGGCCAGGCACACGTTGTGCCCGCCGAACCCGAACGAGTTGCTGAGCGCGAGATCCACACGACGCTCCACCCCACCTCCGTGGGCATAGTCCAGATCGCAAGCCGGATCCGCTTCCTCGAAGTTGATGGTAGGAGGGATCCTCCCCTCCCGGGTCACCATCACGGTCAAGATGGTCTCGAGCGCTCCGGAAGCTCCCAGCAGGTGTCCGGTCATGGACTTCGTGGACCCGACGATGATCTCGTAGGCGCGCTTGCCCAGCACCTTCTTGATCGCGTGGGTTTCGACGGCGTCGGCCATCGTGGACGTGCCGTGCGCGTTGACGTAGTCCACGTCCTCCGGTGCCGCATCGGCGTAGCGCAGGGCCATCCGCATCGCATTCTGCGCGCCGTACCCGTCGGGAGGCGGCGCCGTGACATGATACGCGTCCCCGGATAGGCCGTAGCCGGCGATCTCGGCGTAGATCGGCACGCCGCGCGCCTGGGCGTACTCCAACGCCTCCAGAACAACCGCGCCCGCGCCCTCGCCGATGACGAACCCGTCGCGGTGCAGGTCGAACGGGCGACTCGCGGTCTTGGGATCGTCGTTGCGCGTGGACATCGCCTTCATGGCGGAGAACCCGGCGATCGTCATCGGGGTGACCGTCGCCTCGGCCCCACCCGCCAACATCATGTCCGCGTCTCCGTAACGGATATGGCGGGCGGCGTCGCCGATCGCGTGCGCGGAGGTCGCACAGGCCGACACCGTGGCGTAGTTCGGCCCCTGCAGCCCCCACTGCATCGAGATGAGACCGGCGGACATGTCCGGGATGAACATGGGGACGAAATAGGGACTCACACGCCGCGGCCCCTGGTCGATGAGCTTCCGGTGCTGCTCCTCGAACGTACCGATCCCCCCGATCCCGCTGCCGTAGATGACCCCGAACCGATGGGGCTCCATGCCGTCCGGCACGCCCGTCAGCCCGGCGCACTTCATGGCCTGGGCCGACGCGGCCAGAGCGAACTGCGAGACGCGGTCGAGCCGGCGAGCTTCCCGCCTCTCGAGGTAGAGCAGCGGATCGAAGCCCTTCACCTCGCACGCGATGCGGGTGGCGAAGTCCTCTGTCGCCTCGAAGGCCCGGATCGTGTCGGCACCGCTGGTGCCGGCGAGGATGTTGGCCCACGTGGACTCGAGGTCGTTGCCCAGCGGCGACACGACCCCCATCCCCGTGACGACTACACGCCGGCCGCCCCGGTGCTCTTCCTTCCGCATCGTCTACCCGCCTGGTTCGTGACGACCGGCTCAGTCTTCGGAGGTGGCAGTGTGCTTCCGGAGATACGCGATAGCGTCACCCACGGTCCGCATCTGCTCGGCGTCCTCGTCCGGGATATCGATACCAAACTCTTCCTCGAACGCCATGACGAGCTCGACCGTGTCGAGGGAGTCGGCACCGAGGTCTTCAACGAACGACGCGTCGTCGGTCACCTTCTCAGGCTCGACGCCCAGCTCGTTGATGATGATCTCCTTGACTCGCGCCTCGGTGGGCTCGCTCATTGTTCCTCCTGGATGTGGACGTGACCCCTGGACTGCGGACCGGGGAAACGAAGAAAACGCCGACCGGCGGCGGTCACATGACCATGCCGCCGTCCACGGCCAGAACCTGGCCGGTAATGTAGCGCGCCGCAGGGCCCACGAGGAAGCGAGCGACGCTGGCCACGTCTTCGGCTTCCCCGAGTGCCCCCAGCGGAATGAGTTGCTTCAGCACCTCCACTCGCTCATCGCCGAGGGTCTCGGTCATGTCGGTGCGGATGAAGCCGGGTGCGATGGCGTTGCAGCGGATCCCACGGGGGGCCAGCTCCCTCGCGACGCTCTTGGTGAGGCCGACGAGCCCGGCCTTCGAAGCCGCGTAGTTGGCCTGGCCGGAGTTGCCCATGAGCCCGACCACCGAGGTGATGTTCAGGATCGAGCCCGCCCGGCGTCTCATCATCCCCCGGCCGACAGCACGGGTCAAGTTGAAGGCGCCCTTGAGGTTGGTGGCGATTACCTCATCGAATTCCTCATCCTTCATGCGGATGAGGACGTTGTCCCGTGTGATCCCGGCGTTGTTCACCAGGATGTCCACCGGCCCGACCTCCTCGTCCACTCGTCCGACGACGCGCTGGACCTGCGCCGCGTCGCCCACGTCGCAAGCGTACCCCCGGTGGCCATCGCCGGGCAGGTCTCCGGCCGCGCGCTCGGCGCCCTCTCCGTTCCGTGCCAGGACGGCCACCCTGGCGCCCGCCTCGGCGAGCGCGCGGCTGATGGCGAGACCGATGCCGCGGCTTCCTCCGGTGACGATGGCTACCTTTCCTGCCAGCTCCTGCGCGTTCATGGCCTCATCCCTGGAAGGAGTGGACGTCCGCGGGAGCACCCAGCGTCGCGCACGGGATCCCCTTGCCGTTCCTCTTGTTCAGCCCACAGAGCACGGATCCCGGTCCCAGCTCGAGGAATCGATCCGCTCCGGCCTCGACCATCGCCGCCACGGACGCTACCCATCGCACAGGTCGGGTCAGCTGCTCGACGAGGAGCTCCCGGGCGCGCGCGCCGGACGTCACGGGGCCCGCCGTGACGTTGGCATAGACCGGAAACCGGGGGTCGCGGAATGTGACGGTCGCGAGCCGCTCCCGCAACCTCTCGGCCGCGGGCCCCATCAGAGGCGAGTGGAACGCCCCCGAGACCTTCAGGGGAACGACCCGACGGGCCCCTGCCCGCGTGAAGAGCGCGCTCCCCTCCTCCACGCCGGCCACATCCCCGCTCACGACGATCTGTCCCTCGGAGTTGTAGTTCGCGGGCACGCACAGCCCCACCTCCACCCGGCCGCACGCCTCTTCGAGCGTGGCGTCCGGGAGGCCGAGGACCGCGGCCATCGCGCCGGGCCGAATCCGGCCCGCCGCGAACATGAGCTCGCCCCGTATGCGCACCGCTCGGAGCGCATCCTCGAACGTGAGCGTTCCGGCGGCCACGTGGGCACTGAACTCGCCCAGGGAATGGCCGGCGGCCATTCCCACCGGGCCCAGCCTGTCCTCGATCACTCGCAGCACGGCTACGGAATGGGTGAGAAGCGCGGGCTGCGCGTTCCTCGTCGCGGTGAGCTCGTCTTCCGGGCCCTCCGCCATGAGCCGTGACAGGGAGAAGCCCAGGATCTCGTCGGCCAGCTCGAAGATCGCGGCCGCCGTGGGGTATGCGTGTGCGAGCTCCCGCCCCATGCCCACGTGCTGGGAGCCCTGTCCCGGAAAAAGGAGCGCCAACGTCATCGGAGCGCGTTGCGATCGGACCGACCCGCCCGGCTAGAAGCGCCAGGCCATGGCGCCCCAGGTGAGCCCCGCGCCGAACGTCGTGGTGAGAACGGTCGAGCCGGGGCCGACCAACTTCTGTTCGAGCGCCTCGTCGAGGGCGACCGGGATGGAGGCGGAGCTCATGTTGCCGTATCGGTCCAGGTTCACGAACACCCTCTCCATCGGTATCCCCGCGTACTTCGCCGTGGCCTCGACGATGCGCAGGTTGGCCTGGTGCGGCACCATGAGGTCCACATCGGCCGCCGTCAGACCCGCCCCCGAAAGGACCTGGTGAGTCGCTTCGGCCATCGCCCTGACCGCGTTCTTGAAGACCTCGCGGCCCTCCATACGGACCAGGTGGGTGTGCTCCCTCAGGACCTGGGCACTCATCGGCACGAGAACCCCGCCCGCGGGGCGATAGAGGAGGTTCGCCAGGTTTCCGTCGGAGCGGTGGTGGCTCGCCAGGATTCCCCGACCCGAACCGTTCGCCGGCTTGAGCACGGCCGCGCCCGCTCCGTCTCCGAACAACACACAGGTGGAGCGATCCTCCCAGTCCACGATGGCGCTCATCTTCTCGGTCGCGATGACCAGCGCCACCTCGCCCCGCCCTGTGGCGAGGTATCCCTCGGCCATGGACAGCCCATAGAGCCAACCGCTGCACGCGGCCATGAGGTCGAAGGCGAACGCGTTGTTGCACCCCAGCAACGGCTGTGCATCGCAGGCCGTGGACGGCAACCATCGGTCCGGGGTCGCGGTGGCGACGATCAGCACGTCCACTTCGCCGGGATCCAACCCTCCGGCCTGGAGCGCCCGCCGTCCCGCCTCGACCGCCATGTCGGCCGCGCTGACGTCGTCCGGCGCGATCCGACGCTCCCGGATCCCCGTGCGTGTCCGGATCCACTCATCCGAGGTGTCCATCCTCATCGCGAGGTCGTGGTTCGTGACCACGTTCGCCGGCAAGTAGCGTCCTGTGGAGACGATCTCTACCAGGGGGGAGGGGTGTCTCATGCCAACTCCTGGGGCTTCGAGGGGCTGGAGACCTCCCGCGCGATATGGGCCACCATGTTCGATTGCACCGCGCGCGCGGCGACGCCGAGGGCGTTACGGATGGCCCGGGCGGAGGACACTCCGTGGCAGATGATCGAGACCCCTCCCACGCCGAGCAAAGGCGCCCCGCCGTACTCGGCATAGTCCAGGATCCGGAAGACCTCTTCGAAGTTCAGGTGTTCGTGGCTCTGGCGTAGCGACTTGCGGAGCAGCCCGATCGTGAACTCCGCCACCGACTCGTAGAACTTCAGGAGCACGTTGCCGACGAATCCGTCACAGACCACGACGTCACAAACACCCTGGATGATGTCCCGGCCCTCCACGTTTCCCACGAAATCGAGGCCCGGCGAAGCTCTGAGGAGCCGATGCGTCTCAAGGGTCAGCTCGTCGCCCTTCTCGGGCTCTTCACCGATGTTGAGCAGGGCGACACGGGGCTCGGCAATGCCCATGAGGTCCTGGGCGTAGACATGGCCCAGATGGGCGAACTGAACGAGGTGCTGAGGCTTGCAGTCCACGTTCGCGCCCGCGTCGAGCATCAAGCAGGGCGACAGTGCGGTCGGGAGGAGCGTGCCGATCGCGGGGCGCGCCACCCCCGGCAGGGGACGAAGGGTGAACAGCGACGTTGCCATCACCGCTCCCGTGGATCCCGCGCTGACGAACGCGTCAGCGTCCCCTGCTTTCACCATTCTGAGCCCGACGACGATCGAGGAGTGCGGCTTGCGCCGGATGACCAACGCCGGAGGGTCCGCAGCCGTCACGCGGTCGGGCGCATGCCGGATCGTGAGCCGCCCCGGAGGTACGTCCTCGTGACGTGCCAGCTCGGCGGACACGGTGGACTGGTCGCCGACCAGCACCACGTCGATTCCCGGGTCGAGGTCCTGAAGGGCGCCGATCGCCCCGGCGACTTCAGCGGACGGAGCATGATCGGTACCCATCGCATCCAGGGCGATGCGCACCGGATTACGCGGCTACTCGGCTTCGATCTCGAGGACCGCCTCGTCCCCGTAATATCCGCAGGACGGACAGATCCGATGGGGTACCCGGGGGTCACCGCACTTGGGGCAGATGCCCACCGTCACGGTCTCCGCCTTGTAATGGGTACGCCGCTTCCGCTTCCGCTGCTTCGAAGTCCGCTTCTTGGGTACGGCCATGGTTCACTCTTCCTTGAGGGCCCGGAGGGCATCCCAACGTGGATCGGACTCCTCCTCGGTGCAGGAGCACGTCTCGGTGTTCAGATTCGCGCCGCACCGCGGGCAGAGGCCGCGGCAATCCGGGCTACAAACGACGTACGGATCGATGGCGAGGACCAATTCCTCGCGCACCGCCCTACCCAGGTCCAACTCGGCGGCGGTCGCCTTGAACGGCCGCACGTCGCCGTCGTCCTCCGCGTCGAGGGAGTCCGACGGCACGAAGACCATCGTCAACTCCTCCGCCAGCCGGCTATGAACCGGCTCGAGGCAGCGCCGGCACGCGTGAAGGATCGTGGCCCGCACCGTTCCGCGTGCCACGATCTCACCGCTGCCGGCGTGAGATACCCGCAGGGCAACCTCCACGGGCCCCTCGAACTCACCTTCCAACCCTTCCCAGAGAGGATCGTCCGCCGGGACCCGCGCGTTGACCTGCACGGTTCCTTCCCGGCCAAGACGGGCTAAGTCGAGCCTGAGCATAGCATGAAAGGCTAGCCTTGGCCTGGCGAAGTGTCCAGTGGGTCGCCCGCCTCAGCTCGCGGTCGCGATGCGGTCCGCCGTGGAGAAGAAGAACGCCGTCTCGATCGCCGCGTTCTCATCGGAATCCGAGGCATGGATCGCGTTGCGGCTCTTCGACTCCGCATAGAGCTTGCGGACCGTGCCCTCGGCCGCCTCGGCGGGATCGGTGGCGCCGATCGTCTCCCGCAAGCGGGCGACCGCGTCGTCGGCCTCGAGGATCATCGGGATGCACGGCCCCGACGTCATGAACTCGACGAGCTCACCGTAGAAGGGGCGCTCCCGGTGTACGGCGTAGAACGCGCGGGCTCCTTCCCGGGAGAGCCGGGTCATCCGAAGCGCTCGGACCGTGAATCCAGCCTCCTCCAGGTGTCCGAGGATCTTCCCGGCCTTCCGCGATGCGACGGCGTCCGGCTTGATGATCGCGAGAGTCTGACTCATCGCTACGACTTCCTTCCTCTCTCCTCGTGGACTCCAGGGGTGAAGGCACCCCGCAGGACGCCCAGGATCGAATCTCGAGTGACCAACCCGACCAGCTCGCCCTCCCGAACCACCGGCAGCTCTTCGGCATCCCGATTCACCATCATGTGCGCGGCTTCAGCGAGCGATTGTTCCTCGGATACGCACAGGACGGTCCGATTCATGAACTCCCGGGCGAGGCGCGGACTCGCGGGCCCGCTCTTGCGCGACGGCCCGCGCTCGCCTCCGCCGAGCTGGAGCAGATACGCGAGGGCGTCGCGCGACGTCAGCATGCCGAGGACTTCGTTGCGCTCCCCCACGACGGGGACGGCATGCACCCTGCGGCGAACCATCAGATCCACCACGTCGTCCAGCGGCGTGTCCGGGTGGACCCGGTGCGCGGCCGGAATCATGACATCCTCCACCCGGGGATGCGGCTGGAACTCCACATCCATCAGCTCGCGGAGCGAACGCAGATCACCGAGGCTCCGAGCAGTGAGGAGTCGCGACGTGCACTCCGGATCCCGGAGGGCCTTTCCCAGCGCGGGGACCAGATCCCGCCTCACCCCCGTGAGCCTCCCGGGCACCAGCACGAGGATCACGGCCCTCGCGGACCTGGGCTCGGGCAGACCCTCCGCCGTGACCAGGAAGGGCTGCGCGGACACCCCCACCGCCGCCGATACCCGGGCCAACCCTTCGAGCGGGCCGAGGACGGCCACCACCGAGTCGTTGAGGCGTAGGACCTCACCCTGCGTGCCGAAGGCGACGTCGCGCGCCATCTTCGCCGCGGCCGCGGGTTCCAGAACGCCGACGCCCGCCACGCGCTCCATGATCTCATGAAGCGCGCCGGCCAGGTCACCCGCCTCGAGCGTGAGCGTCACCCACTCGTCGGTCAGAAGCTCCGAGAACCGCATCCCGATTCTCCGATGAGGTCGCGGCCCACCCGGCGTCCGCCGGGCGGTTGGCATCAACCGAGAGCGGCCTTCATCAGTCCGACGATATCCGCCGGACGCTTGGCCACCGCGATGCCGTTGTCCTCGAACGCCTTGATCTTCTCCGCAGCCGTCCCCGTCGACCCCTCGATGATCGCGCCCGCGTGGCCCATACGCCGTCCGGGAGGAGCGGTCTGACCCGCGATGAAGCCGACGACCGGCTTGGTCATGTTTCGACTGACGAACCTGGCCGCCTCCTGCTCGTCCGTCCCGCCGATCTCTCCGATCACAACCACCCCCGACGTGTCGGGGTCCGCCTCGAACGCCTCCAGGCAGTCGATGAAGTCGGTTCCGATGAGCGGGTCGCCTCCGATACCGACGCAGGTCGTCTGACCCAGTCCGACGCTCGTGAGCTGGTACACGGCCTCGTAGGTGAGCGTCCCGGAGCGGGACACGACGCCGATCGGTCCCTCCGCCACGATCTGCGCGGGAAGAATGCCGACCTTCGCCTTTCCCGGCGAGATCAAGCCGGGACAGTTGGGGCCCACCACACGCACACCCCGGTCCCGGGCGAATGCGTGCGCACGCGCCATGTCCTGGACGGGAATCCCCTCGGTAATCGCCACGATCAGCTTCACACCCGCGTCCGCCGCCTCCATGATGGCGTCGGCCGCGAACGCGGGGGGCACATAGACGACCGAGGTGTTGGCCCCGGTCTCCGCGACCGCTGCATCCATCGCGTTGAAGATCGGCACCGTTTTTCCGTCGGGGCCGGGGAACATCAAGCCCCCCTTGCCCGGCGTGACGCCCGCCACCACCTGGGTCCCGTACTCCATCATCTGAGTCGTGTGGAAGGAGCCGTCCCGACCCGTGATCCCCTGGACGACGAGCCGCGTCCCCTTGTCAACGAAGATCGCCATGGTCGCCTACGCCTTGGCCAGTCGCACAGCCTTTTCCACGACCTCGTCCATCGCGGTACAGGCGGAGAACCCGGCCTTCTCGAGAATCTGGACTCCGAGAGCTTCGTTGGTCCCGGTGAGTCGGATGACGATGGGGAGGTCCATCTTCGTGCGCTGCGTGGCCGTGACGATCCCGTTCGCGACGTCGTCGCAGCGCGTGATGCCGCCGAAGATGTTGAAGAGGATGACCTTCACGTTGGGATCCGACGTGATGATCTCGAGCGCGGCCACGACCTTGTCGGGATTCGACGAGCCTCCGATGTCCAGGAAGTTGGCCGGCTCGCCGCCGTAGTACTTCACGAGATCCATCGTGGCCATCGCGAGCCCCGCCCCGTTGACGCAGCACCCGACGTTCCCGTCGAGCTTCACGAAGCTGAGACCGGCTTGACGTGCATGCGTCTCCGCCCACGGCTCGTTGGCGGTGTCGCGCATCGCGGCCACGTCGGGGCGCCGCCCGAGCTCGTTGTCGTCGATGCTCATCTTGGCGTCGATGGCCTTCACCTCACCCGACCTCGTCGTGATGAGCGGGTTGATCTCCGCCATGGACGCACCCGAATCGACGAACGCCCGATAGAGCTGTCGAATGATCTTGGACGCCTGCTTGATGATGTCCGGATCCTCGTACAGGGCGTTGGCGAGCCAGTGGGCCTGGTGCGGCAGCAAGCCGTAACGAGGATCCACGGTGAGCCTGCGGATCGCTCCAGGGTTCGTCGCCGCGACCTCCTCGATGTCGATGCCGCCCTGGGCCGACACCATGAACGTCGGGGCTTTGCTCTTCCGGTCCACGAGGATCCCCACGTAGGCCTCGGTCGCGATGTCCTCGGCCGCCGTCACCAGGACCTTCTCCACCGTCAGGCCGCGGATCCGCATCCCCAGGATGCGACTGGCGTGCTCCTTGGCCTCCGCGGGAGCCTTGGCCAGCTTCACGCCTCCGGCCTTCCCACGCCCACCGGAGTGCACCTGGGCTTTGACCACCGTCACGCCGCCCAGCTCGCGGGCGATGGCCTCGGCCTCCTCCGGCGTGGTCGCCACCTCCCCCGGAGGCACCGGGATCCCGGCTGCCCGGAAGCGCTCCTTGGCCTGGTATTCGTGTATGTTCATGCCGTGGTGGACTCACGAGGTGTAGCCGGCGCAGGCGTCCGGGACGCGGCCACGTCCGGCCGTGCCGGCAGGGTGAGACTCGTCAAGCTAAAGGGGAGAAGATGGGCGATCAACGTCCCGGCCCCGCCCGCGAGCCCGCGGACCGCAGGAGCTCTCGCAGCTCCTGGAGCGCCTGTCCGAACCCGGCCCAATCCCCGTCTCTCAAGCTGGCTTCGGCGCGGTCCAGGACCTCGAGGGCCGCCGCCGGCCATCCTGCGGACGGCTCCCCGACCAGCGCTCGGCTGGTAGCCGCCCCGGTGACCGCCTCCTGGCCCGCGAGCGCGGCCAGACCCGAGGCCAGGTCCTCGGTCATCACGACCCGCACTCCATCGCTGACGACGAACCGCCTGATCTCCGGGATCGCGTCGGCCGCCGCGGCCAGGAAGACCGGCTCCGCGTACAGCAGCCGGCGTCTCACCGGAACTACGTGCAGGTGCCCGGTCCAGACTTCGCTGCCCCCCGTCCTCCAGAGCGAGAACTCCTGCGAGATCCGGGGATCCTGCTCGATCAAGGCTTCGATCTGGCGGGGACCGGGCGCCTGGTCCTCGACGGGCACGTCGAACAGGACCAGCTCCGGGACACCCTCCGCGGTAGTCCGCCCCACGAGCACGCCCGTGAGATTCTGGCGCCCGGCGGGCACGAAGACCGTGGTCAGATTGAACCTGGCCCGGCTCTCACCCGGGAGCCGCCAGAAGCCGTATTCGGGGCGGTAGGGGGTGGGCGTCGTCCCTTCCGCCAACTCCGTGGGCAGCGCCCACACGTCCTGCTGGCCGTGGAACGCCCGCGCGGTCTCCTGGTGGTACTGGAGCAGCACCTGCGCCTGCAGATTGAGCAGCTCCCGGGAGTATCGCAGGTGGGACCTGAGATCCTCGGGCATCTCCTCGACCGGTCTCACGAGCCCCGGGAACGCGCGCTGGTAGGCGTCGGCCAGCGGATCCTCGACCGATATGCGATAGAAGTCCACGCGCCCTGAGACCGCGTCCACGGTCACCTTGATGCTGTTTCGGGCGTAGGTCACCTGGTGCAGGGCCTCGAGCTCGTGGTCGGCGGACAGGGGAAAGGCCCTCGTGCCTGTGAATGCCTCGAGCAACCAGACGATCCGTCCGTCCGAGATGACCGGATACGGCGCCTCGGGAAAACGGAGGAAGGGCGCGATGGCTCGGGCCCGCTGGACGACCTGACGCCGATAGACGAACCCGGCGTCCTCGCGCACCTCCCCGGAGAAGAGGAGATTGGCGTCACGGAAGCGCCACGCCACGCCCAGCTTGCGCAGCCACGAGGAGAGCCGGATTCCCTCCGGGAAATCCACGCCTGCGACACCCGGAGATCCATCGGGCGCCAGGAACTGGCCCGGGCCGGGATTCACCACGGCGTAGGGCTGTGGCTTCGTACCGAAGTAAACCTGGGCACGGGTGAGCGCCATCGCCGCGGCCGCGACGGAGTCCGTGGGAGTGGGAGGGATCCCCGAGACCAGCATGGGGGGGCGGCCTTCCTGGGTGCGCCCCGACGCCAGGCTCGCCACAGCCCCCATGCCCGCGATGTAGCGCTCACGCAGGTGCAGGTTCTGCCAGTTGGGGTCCTCGATCTGGAGGGCCTCGACTTCCCGCACGGAGAGCGCAATCACCGCCCGACGGGAGCCGTACGGGTAGACGTCGATGGTCACGTCGGGAAAGTCGTAGTATCGGAAGCGGGCCTCGATCTGACGGAACGTGGCCAGGGCGGCGCCTCGGCTCCAGAAAGGAAGCCCCTCGAACTGCTCCGCACCGTCCTCCCAGTCCACCGGCTCGTCGCTCCGGTACACGAAGCGCCTGCGGTCGAGGTCGTCCAGGCCGAAGCCGATGCGGGTGAATCGGAGGCTCTGCTCGATGTAGGGTGTCTCGCGCTCCAGAGCGTTGGGCTCGACCTGGAAACGTTGGACGATGGCCGGATAGCCCTTGCCGATGATCAGCGCCGCGATCACGCTCGCGAGCACCGAGAGCACCAGGACGCGGCCCCGGTTTCGCCAGGTCGCCCACCCGATCACGCCCGCGGTCGCGACGCAGATCACGAAGAGCGTCTGCAGCGCCGGAAGCCGGGCCTGCGCGTCCGTGAAGCCGAAGATCCCCTGGACGTCCGAGGAGCCGTCCAGCAGCAGGAGGTAGCGTCCCAACCAGAGACGCAACCCCAGGAGCACGAAGAAGAGCGCCAGGAGCCCACCCAGGTGCATGCGCGCGAGGTCCTGGGTCACGACCTGCCCCTTCACCCAGCGGAGCGCACCCGTGGCCGCGTACCCGGCCGTGGCGAGCGTGAACAGAAGCAACACGACGACCTGTGCGAACGTGATCACGCTGCCGAGCACGGGAACCCAGAAGGCGTAGAAGCCGACATCCCGCTCCAGAAAGGGCTCCGCCAGGCCCCACGGCGCGCCGTGAGCGAGGATGAGGGTCTGGATGCCCAGGGACGCCGGCACCGCGGCGCCGAACCAGACCGCGAGCAACGCCGACGTCCCGACGAGAGCCCACAGCACATAGCTCCTAGGAAGCTGCTCCGAGATCTCCAGATTCCCGAAACGCCGTTTGATCTGGATGCCGGCGAGCGTCACCGAGACGACCTTGAGATCGAGGTACACCAGCACGCCGACCAGCAGCCCGCCGAGGAGGCGCGCGCCCCACTGCCACGCGACGCGGGTCCAGAAGACCCCGCTGTAGCCCACCTGCCCGTGCCAGAGGATCTCGGTGTACGCCGTCGCCCCGATGCGCGCGACGGCGAGAAGGAGCCCCACCCCCACGAGGACGGCGACGACCAGCCGGCGGCCTCGGAGGGACACGAGGAAACGCCTCATCGCCGGATCAGGGCGTCACGCCCTGTTCCCGGAGCCATGCCTCGACCTCCGCGCGGATCTCCGAGAGCCGCTCGGCGGTGCGCGCCTCGTAGCGCGCCACGATCACCGGTTGGGTGTTCGACGCGCGAAGCAGCGCCCACCCGTCCCCGAAGAGCACTCGGACGCCGTCCACGTCGATCACGTCGTGCCGCGCGCGGAAGTGCTCGACCGCCCGGGACACCACGGACCACTTCTGCTCCTCGGTGACGTCCACACGGATCTCCGGCGTCGCTACGTACGCGGGGAACGCCGCCACCCGCTCCGAGAGCGACTGGTCGCTGCGGGCCACGAGGTCGATCAGCCGGCACGCGACGTAGAGAGCGTCGTCGAAGCCGAAGTAGTCGTCGCCGACCATGATGTGCCCCGACAGCTCTCCGGCGAGCCGCGCGCCCGTCTCCTTCATCTTCTTCTTGATGAGGGAGTGACCCGTGGGCGAGATGACGGGCACGCCACCGGCGGCCTCGTACGCCTCCGGGAGCGCCTGGGAGCACTTCACGTCGAAGACGAGCTTCTGACCCGGTCCATGCTTCCTCAGGAGGTCCAGGCCGAGCAACAGGAGGAGGATGTCGCCACGCACGATGGTGCCGCGCTCGTCCACGGCACCGATGCGGTCCGCGTCCCCGTCGAACGCCACGCCCAGCTCGAGCTCCCCCTTCCTGACCGCGGCGATGAGGTCGTCGAGGTTCTCGTCCACGGTCGGATCCGGGTGGTGGTTCGGAAACGTCCCGTCCGACTCGCAGAACAGGGGTGTCACCTCCGCCCCCAGGGCCTTCATCAGCTTCTCGGCGACCAGCGCTCCGGTACCGTTTCCGGCGTCCACGGCCACCTTCACGGGCCTCTTCAGCCGGAAGCGGCCGGCCACGTCCGCCACGTACGCGTCCAGCACGTCCTCCTGTCCCAGCGAGCCCGCTCCGGTCGTGAAGTCCCGTTCCGCGATCCGACGGTACAGGTCCCCGATCGCGTCCCCGTACATCGAGGCACGCATCACCGACATCTTGATGCCGTTCCACTCCGGGGGATTGTGGGAGCCCGTGATCTGCACGCCCGCGTCCGTGGCGAACGTGGCCTCCGCCCAGTAGAGCACGGGCGTCGGCACGCAGCCCACCGCGATCGTGTCGGCGCCGGCGGCCCGGATGCCATGGATGAGCCCGGACGCCAATTCCGGTGAGGTGAGGCGGTTGTCGTACCCCACCACCACGCGGGGGGACGTGGTACCCGTCGCCTGTCGCACGTAGCTACCGAAGGCACGTCCGACCTCTTCGGCGATTCCCGCGTCGAGGTCCTCGCCGACGATGCCGCGGATGTCGTACTGGCGGAAGATATGCTTGGGGGGCGTCATGGGACCGATGGGTTCGGAGACGAACACACAGAGACGTCGGGAACGTATCGGACCCGGCGCCGACGGGTCAACGCGCGGTCCGCGGGCCGCTGAGCCACGCCGGGCCCGTCGGACACGGCGGACCGGACCGGGAGCGCTTCAGGGCGCGAGTCCCAGCAGACCTCCACCCATGAGGCCCAGCTCCTGCACCGAAGCGCGCGCGAATTCCAGCGTTGCGGAGGGGAAGATACCCAGGAAGAGAATCATCACCACGCTCACGAAGAGCGCGAGCCGCATGGGCAGCGGCGCGATGGCATACCTGTGGTCCCCGTCGGCGACGGGCTCCCTCATCCACATGAACCAGGCCACCCGCAGGTAGTACCAATAGGATACCACAGTCGCGAGCACGAGGATCACCGCGAGGGTCCAGAGCTCCGAGTCCGCGGCACCTTGCAAGAGGTAGATCTTCCCCATGAAGCCGCCCGTGCCCGGGAAGCCGGCCAGGGAAAGGAGGAAGATCGTGAGGAACACACCGAGCATCGGCTGCGACCATCCGAAGCCGGCATAATCCTCGATCTGGAGCCGGTCCTCGCCCTGGTGGGCCACCGTGATGACGATCGCGAAGGCGCCGATGTTCATCAGGGTGTAGACCAGGAGATAGAACAGCATGCCCGCCGTCGCGGTCTCGTTGGCCGCGGTGAGCGCGACCATGAGGTATCCCGCGTGCGCGATGCTCGAATACGCCAACATGCGCTTCACGTTCGGCTGGACCAGGGCAATCAGGTTGGCGGTCACCATCGTGATGGCGGCGATCCACCACATCATGGGGTACCACGATGCGTAGATCCCGTCGAAGGCCACCAGGAAGACCCGGATGAAGGCCACGAACGCAGCAGCCTTCACGCCGGCCGACATGAACGCCGTCACGGGCGCCGGAGCCCCCTCGTAGACGTCCGGCGTCCACATGTGGAACGGCACGGCCGAGACCTTGAACGCGAACCCGACGGCGAGCAGCGCGGCGCCCATCACGAACAACGTGCCGCCCACCGAGCCGGCGGCGACGCCCGAAGCGATCGTCGTGATGTTCGTCGTGCCCGTGGCACCGTACACGAGCGCGATGCCGTAGAGGAAGAAGCCGGTCGAAAACGCACCCAGGAGGAAGTATTTCAGGCCCGCCTCGGCGGACTTGCGGTCCCGCCTGTTGAACGCCGTGAGCGCGTAGACCGAAATGGACATCACCTCGAGCCCGAGGAACACGACGATCAGGTCCTGGGCACCGGCCATGAACATCATGCCCGCGGTCGACAGGAGGACGAGGCCGTAGAACTCCCCCGCCTGGAGCCGTTGGCGCGCCACATAGACGAACGAGATCAGGATGGCCAGCGCCGCGGCGATCAGGAAGATCCAGTTGGCGAACAACCGGAGCCGATCCACCGTGATCATCCCGTTGTGGCTCGCCTCGTGCACGCCGTAGAGCCACCCGTTGAAGAGGCCGGCCACCAGGACACCCACGAGCGCGGTCCAGCCTAGGCCGGCGCCGGGGCCGAGCGCGGGATCTCCCCCGTCACCGGGCTGTCCCGGCTTATGCCTCCCGGTGACACCGGCGACCAGTACCCCCATTCCCCACGCGCACAGGACGATCTCGGGGAGGAGGGCCCACACGTAATGGAGTTGACTGCTGAAGTCGAGCGTCATAGCGCTACTCGTCGTCCGTGGCGGCGCCGTCGTCTCCGGCGTCGTCGTTGGATGCCTCGGGCTGGAAGGGCCCGGGCGCCAGCTCCACCACCTCGGCCACCGTCACCTGCGGGGCGGCGGCCTCCACACGCTCGAGCACGTTCTGGACACTGAGCTCCATCCGGGAGAGGAATGGAGACGGGTGCCAGCCGATGAAGATCATCAGCGCGCACATCGGGGCCAGGATCGCTATCTCCCGCCCCGAAAGGTCCTTCATCTCCCTGTTCTCGGGCTTCTCGAGGGCGTTGAAGAAGACCTTCTGGACCATGGGCAGCATATAGAAGGCCGCGAAGACCACGCCGCTCGCCGCCACGACCGCCAGGACCCGATGGGTCTGGAACGCCCCGAGGAGCGACAGGAACTCGCCGATGAACCCGCTCGTCCCCGGCACGCCGATGGAGGCGAGCGCCGTGATCATGAACGCCGTGGCGAACCATGGCGTCACCCGGCTGATCCCACCGAACGCGGCGATGTCCCGCGTGTGCCTCCGCTCGTACATCATCCCGACCAGGAGGAACAGAGCCCCCGTGCTGATGCCGTGCGAGATCATGACCACCAGACCACCCTGGAGACCGTTGACGGTCAGGGCGAACACGCCGAGCATCACGAACCCCATGTGCGCCACCGACGTGTACGCCACGAGCTTCTTGGCGTCGGGCTGCACGGCGGCCACCCAGGCCGTGTACACGATCCCCGTCACGGCCAGAATCATCATGACCGCCACTACCGTCGGGTGCTGAGCGGCGACGGGGAACATCGGAAGGACGAACCGGAAGAACCCGTACGTGCCCATCTTCAGCAACACGGCGGCCAGAACCACGGATCCCGGCGTCGGCGCTTCCACATGGGCGTCCGGCAGCCACGTGTGGAGCGGGAACATGGGGACCTTCACCGCGAACGCCAGCGCGAAGGCCGCGAACAGCCAGAGCTGCTCCGGGCCCGAGAGGGGAACTCGGAGCAGGTCGGCGTACGCGAACGTCGGAACGCCGAGGAGGGTCTTGGCCTTGAAGAACACGTACAGGATCCCCACCAGCATCAGGAGGGACCCGAACGCGGTGAACAGGAAGAACTTGATGGCCGCGTAGATGCGGCGCTCGCCGCCCCAGACGCCGATGATGAAGTACATCGGCACCAGGGTCAGCTCGAAGAAGATGTAGAAGAGGAAGAGGTCGGTCGCGGTGAACACGCCCACGACGCCGGCTTCCAGCAACAGCATGAGCGCGTAGAACCCGCGCTGTCGCTTCTTGACGTAGTTGAACGATCCCAGAATGGCCAACGTGCTCGTGAACGTCGTGAGCAGGACCATGAACAGGCTGATCCCGTCCACCCCGAGCGAATAGCTCACACCCCACGAGGGGATCCAGGGCACCGAGCTCTCCATCTGCAGGGAGCCGCTCGTGGGATCGAACGCCCACCACAGCCCGAGGCTCAGGACGAAGACCCCGAACGACCACCAGAAGGCCAGGTGCTTGGCTCGGTCTTCCTCGGCCCACAGCACGAGGCCGATCCCCAGGATCGGAAGCCAGATGAGGGCGTGCAGCACCCAGCCCGCGTAGCCGACCGATTGGAGCAACGCAGCCATCGTCCGCCCTCCCTAGAGGATCACGGCGCCGAGGATGATCAGGACGCCGACGCTGAGGATGAAGGCGTAGGTGTTCACGGTGCCCGTCTGGAACAGGGACCCGAACCACCCGAGCGCGCGGGCCGAATACCCGACGCCGTTCACGACACCGTCGATGATGCCCGCATCGACGACCTTCCAGCAGAAGCGCGACAGCTTCAGGAGCGGCTGGATGACGATGGCGTCGTAGATCTCGTCCACATACCACTTACGGACGAGCACCTTCGCGAAGCCCGTCGGCTCGACGTCTTCGGCCGCGGTTCTCACGTGCCACTTGCCGACGATCCTCGCGGACACCAGGACGATCCCGAGCGCCAGCAGCGTGGAGATCAAGGCCCAGGCGACCTCGCCCCCGCCGAACGGCGCGGTGTGGGAGACCTGACCGAGATTGGCGACCTGGATCTCGTGGGCCGAAGCCATCGTCGGCTCGAGGAAGTGATGGAATCCCTCGGTCATCGGGAGCGCTCCGAGCCCACCCAGCAGCGACTCCTGGATCCCCTCCGGAACACTGACCCACCCTCCGAACAAGGACAGGAAGGCGAGCGTGACCAGGGGAATCCACATCACCGCGGGGGTCTCGTGGAGATGCCGGGCCTCGTGCGCGCCCGTGCGATTGGTGCCGTGGAAGGTCATGATCATCAGGCGCGTCATGTAGAACGCGGTGAGCATGGCCGTCAGCACCGCTACCACCCAGATGAAGGTGTAGAGCCCGGGGAATGGCGCACGCTCGGCGCCCCCGAACGCCGCGACCTGCCAGATGATCTCGTCCTTGGAGAAGAAGCCGGCGAAAGGCCAGATGCCCGTGATCGCGAGTGTCGCGACCCACATCACCACCCACGTAATCGGCATGAACCGCTTCAGGCCGCCCATGTTCCGCATGTCCTGCGCGTCAATGCCGCTGCGCGTGTGGTGCAGGGCGTGGTGCATCGAGTGGATGACGGCACCCGATCCCAGGAACAGGAGGGCCTTGAAGAACGAATGGGTCGTCAGGTGGAAGATCCCCGCCGCGTACGCGCCCACACCCACGCCGACGAACATGTAGCCGAGCTGGGAGACCGTGGAGTAGGCCAGGACCTTCTTGATGTCGTTCTGCTTCAAGGCGATGGTGGCCGCGAGCAACGCCGTGATCACGCCCACCGTGGCGACGGTCGCGTTTCCCACCGGGGAGAGCGCATACAGAACCGAAGAGCGCGCCACCATGTACACACCGGCCGTGACCATCGTGGCGGCGTGGATGAGCGCCGAAACGGGCGTGGGGCCCGCCATCGCATCGGGAAGCCAGATATAGAGAGGGATCTGGGCACTCTTGCCCGTGGCTCCCAGGAAGAAGAAGAGCGTGATGGCGGTGACGAGCCCACCGCCGTATGCCAGCGTCTCCGGGGCCTCGGTGAAGACGGTCACGAAGTCCAGGGTCCCGAACGTGACGAAGACGAGCATCATCGCCACCAGGAACCCGAAGTCCCCGATGCGGTTGACGATGAAGGCCTTCTTGCCCGCGTCGGCCTTCTCCCGATCGCTGAACCAGTATCCGATCAGCAGGTACGAGCACAGTCCGACCCCTTCCCATCCGACGAACATCAGGGCGTAGCTCGACCCCGTCACGAGGAGGAGCATGAAGAAGACGAACAGGTTCAAGTAGGAGAAGTACCGCGGATAGCCGGGGTCGTCTCCCATGTACCCGACGCTGAATACGTGGATGATGAAGCTCACTCCACTGACGACCAGCATCATGACCAGGGACAGGGCGTCCAACTGCAGCGCCGCATCCACGGTGAAGGTGGAGGTCACCATCCACGTCCAGTAATGGACCACCACGGGCTCGTGCAGTCCCACGTCCACGGCTCGAACGACATTCACGAGAGCCAACAGGAACGCCAGGAGGACGACGCCCGGCCCTACCCACGACGGCAGGCTGTGAGTGAGTGGCCGGCCGCGGGGACCGTCGAGCTGCAGCTCTCCTCCGGCGCGGACGGCGGCGGACGAGGCTTTGGCGTGCTGCAGGGCGAGCACGCCGTTGATCGCGAACCCGAGCAGGGGGAGGAGCACCACGAGTCCGGGGAAGAAGGGCTCGAAGGCCCCTCCAGCGCCGGACGTCCCGTGGGCGCCTGCCTGCGTCAGGAGCACCGCTAGCGTCGCGTGCATGCCCCTACCACTTCAGCAGGTTGAAGTTATCCACGTTGACCGTCTCGTAATGACGGAAGATCGAGATGATGATCGCCAGGCCCACGGCGGCCTCCGCCGCCGCCACCGTCATCACGAAGAAGACGAAGACCTGCCCTTCGATGCCCCACAGCGTCGACAGCGTCACGAACGCCAGGTTCACGGCGTTGAGTTGCAGCTCGACGCAGAGGAACATGATGATCGCGTTGCGTCGGACGAGGACGCCGAAGGTGCCGACGACAAACAGCACCGCGCTGAGGATGAGTGCCGTATTCATCGGACACTCCTCTTGGCCAGGGCCAACGCGCCCACGATGGCCACCAGGAGGAGGATTCCCGTGATCTCGAAGGGCACCACGTAATCGGTGAACAGCGGTTGGGCGATGGCGCCGACCGCGCCGTGCTCGATCAGGGCGGCGTGGATGCTCTCCGCGCCGGCCCCATCGATGGCGCTCCGGATGCTCGGCGCCCCGAGCTCACACGCGAAGATGCCGGCCAGTGCCCCCGTGACGATGAAGGCGAGCAGCGTGAACGCGCCTCCCTGGAGGTCCCGCCGGTATTCGTGCCCGAGGTTCAGGAGCATGATCACGAACAGGAACAGCACCATGATCGCGCCGGCGTACACGATGACCTGTACCGCCGCCAGAAAATGGGCCTCGAGCAGTACGTAGATCCCCGCCAGGCTCGCCAGCGTGGCGACCATGAACAGGAGGCTACCCACCGGCGTTCGAGCGAACACCACGCCCAGCGCGGCGGTCAGCACCACGAACGCCATGGCGTAAAAGAGGATATCGATCATCACTCCGACCTCGGATCCGAGGGATCCCAGAGCAGCGTCGTGGGGTGGTCCTGCTCCATCAAGCGATCCAGATCGTACACGAACCGATCACGCGTGTACTCGGCGTCCTCGAAGTGACGGCCCACATGAATCGCTTCCACCGGGCAGACCTCCTGGCACATGCCGCAGAAGATGCACCGGAACTCGTCGATCTCGTACACGACCGGGTACCGGTTGCCTTGATCGTCTTCCCCTCCCACGAGCCGGATGCAGTTGGCCGGACACACCGTCGGGCACAGGCCGCACGCCACGCACTTGGGCCGGCCGTCGGCGTGGACTTCCATGCGGTGCGTGCCCCGCCACCGCGGGCTCAGGTCGGTCTGCTCCTCCGGATACTGCTGGGTGAGCTTCGAGGGATTGATCAGGTGGCGGAACGTGAGCGCCATCCCGCTGATCGCGGCCCGGAGGTAGGAGGTGGTCCCCCGCTCCGGGCGCTTCATCACCTTGACCGAGATCGGCATCTTCGAGCGCTCCCTTATCCCTTGGTCCCCGCGGCCACGCCGGCGGGCACGGTCTTGACCTCATTGCGCTCGGCGGACGTCGCCGCGGCTCCCGTGATCGTATGTCCGCGGTCGAGGAAGTAAAGGAAACCGGCTGTCGCGATTCCGCTGACGACCGTGAGCACCAGCCCATACACGAACCCCCAGCGAAGGCCCACCTGGTCCAGGATGAGGATGGACAGCGCAAGGAGCAGCGTGTACGCAAGCGCGGTGGGAAGCAGGACTTTCCACCCGAGCGCCATGATCTGGTCGTAGCGAAAACGAGGCAGCGTCCAACGGACCCAGATGTAGACCAACAGGAAGAACAGAACCTTCGCCGCGAAGAAGGAGAACGTCAGGAGGGTCTTCCACAGTGCCGGTACCGCCAGGATGACGGACCCGTCGGCCGCGAAGCCGCTGATGAGTTGGCCCTGGTGCCAGAAAGCGTCATCACCGCTCCAGATCGGGATGTCCCACCCTCCCAGGAACAGCGTGGCCATGACGGCCGACGCCGTCGTCATGTTGGAGTATTCGGCCATGGGGTACATGGCATACTTCATTCCCGAGTACTCGGTGTGGAACCCGGCGACCAGCTCGGACTCCGCTTCGGGCATGTCGAAGGGAAGCCGGTTCGTCTCGGCGAACGCCGACGCCATGAAGAGAATGAAGGCGAGCGAGAGCGGCAGCGCGAACCACACGTGGAGCTGTTGCTGCTGCCAGACGACCTCCGTGAGCGTCACGTTGCCCGCGAGGAGCAGGATCGCGACGACGGAGAGGCCCATCGCGACCTCGTAGCTCACCATCTGGGCGGACGCCCGCATCCCGCCCAGCAGGGCGTACTTGTTGTTCGAGGCCCAACCCCCCACCACGAGCCCATATACGCCCAGCGAGGTGAGCGCCAGGATATAGAGGATCCCGATGGGAATGTCGGCCACGATCATGTCGACGACACCCCACGGGGTGGGGAGCGGCGCCGCGAACGGGATCACGGCGAACGTCACGAAGGCCGGAAACAGCGAGATCATGGGTCCGAGAAGGAAGTACGCCTTGGCCGACCTGGCCGGCAGCGTCTCTTCCTTGAAGAGTCCCTTGAGGCCGTCGGCGATCGGCTGGAAGAGACCCCAAGGCCCCACCCGATTCGGCCCGATCCGGTCCTGGATCCAGGCCGCGATCCGCCGTTCCGCGTAGGTCGTGTAGGCAACCACCAACAACACACCGACGAAGACCCCCAGCACCTTGAGGGTCATGGCGACCAGCCCGGCGATACCGGAGATGGGTTGAAGGGATTCCATCAGTCTCCCGACAGCGGGACAGTCTCCAGCACGACCGCACCGCGGGTTCCGAGTTCATCGTACGTGAGGCCGGCGAAAGCCGGGACCCGTTCGGCCAGAAGCTGGAACGATTCCGCCGCGCTCCGCGCCGGCGTGGAGCCCCTGCGCTCGGCCACCATGGCGCCCAGCACCAGCCACGCGGGACGAGCCGCCCCCGGAGGCTCGAGCGCCGGCCAGAAGCGCTGGACCCGCCCACCGAAGTTCGTGAACGTCCCCTCCTGCTCGGCGAACGTCGTCACGGGCAGGACGAAGTGCGCCGCCTGTGTAGCCGGACTCGCCCGAACCCCGAAGTATGCGTACAGGGAAGCCTTCGACCCGAAGTCCCCTTGCTGGTCGGCGAGGACGTCGCCGAGCACGAGCACGATCCCGTCGTGCGAGGCCACGGCCTCCAGACCACCGCTACCGTCGTTCCCGCCGACACGGTGCGCCCCGACCAGCTCCGCGCCCTTCGAGTTCGGAGCCAGTTCCTTGCGGCGCGCGAGCCCCGGGTAACCCTTCAGGGGGATCTCCTCGTCGGCCATGGTCGAGCGATACACGATCTCGCCGCCGCCCAGCTCCTCCACGAGGGCCGCGAGCGCCCCCAGATCCTCGTTCGATGCGAACGGGGAGGCCACGGCCTTCACCGGCTTCCCCGACTCGGCGGCGCGTTCCAGGAAGGCCCGCAGCGCTTCCTTCCAACCCATGGCCTTCGCCGCACCGCCCTCGCGAACGAGCGGAGCCTCGAGGCGGTCACCGTGGTTGATCCACTCGTAGTTCAGACGGCCGTAGTCGCAGATCCACCAGCCGTTGACTTCCAGGTTCTCCCTCGGCTTCACGCGCTGGACAAGGTTGTCCCGGGTGTGGAGCTCGATGTTGCAGCCCTGCGAGCAGTTGGGGCAGATGGACGGCGTGTGCTTGAGATCCCAGGCACGCGCCTTGTACAGGAAGTCCTTGGACACCAGAGCGCCCACCGGGCACAGGTCCACGATGTTGCCGTGCCAGTGCGTCCCCTCCAGGCCGTAGTCGAAGAACGTGTCGATGATCGACCGGTTCCCGCGCTGGACCACGGTGAGCCGGGGGTCCTGCTCGATCTCGTTCATGAAGCGGACGCAGCGTGTGCACATGACGCAGCGGTCGCCGTAGAAGAGCACGTCACCCCCGAAATCGTCGCGCCCGAACACGCGCTTCGGCTCGACGGACCGCCCGTGCTCGCGTCCCTCGGCGTGGATGTAGTCCTGGAAGAAGCACTCGCCCGACATGTCGCAGATGGGACAGTCGAGTGGATGGTTCAGCGCGTAGAACTCGAGCACGCCCTGGCGCGCATCCAGCGCCATGGGGGACTGAGTCTTCACCACTTGCCCGGGGGCCACCTGGGTGACGCATGACGGCAACGGCTTGGGCACCCCCTCGACCTCGACCAGGCAGAGCCTGCACATGGCCGGCGACGAGAGACCGGGGTGGTAACAGTAATGGGGAATATCCACACCCACGCTCTTGGCGGCCTGGAGGATCGTCGTCCCCTTGGGGACGGTGACCTCCTTTCCATCGATCGTCAGGGTGACGGTTGCGGGGGTGTCAGCCATGAAACGTGATCTCGTTGTTCTGGGGCCGATCGAACGTTTGCTTCATCGACCTACGCCGCCCCGACGCTCTCTCCGCGCCGGATATAGGCGAGGTATTCGTCTCTGAACTTGTTGATGGAGGACACCACGGGCGCGGCTGCCGAATCCGACAGAACGCAGATCGTCGTCCCCGTCATGTGCCGGCTCATGTCGAGGAGCGTCTGCAGATCCTCTTCCCTGCCGTGGCCGTCCTCGATCCGCTTCAGGACCTTGGTCATCCAGGCCGTGCCCTCGCGACACGGTGTGCACTGCCCACACGACTCGTGCTCGTAGAACTGCACCATGCGTCGGACCTGGGACACGATGTCCGTCGTCTCGTCCATCACGATGACGGACGCGCATCCGAGCATGGAGCCGGCGGCCGCGACACCCTCGTAGTCCATCGCGCACGTGGCGCATTCCGCGGCCGTGAGGATCGGCACCGACGAGCCACCCGGAATGACCGCTTTCAGCGCCTTCCCGTCCCGCACGCCCCCGCACACGTCGTCGATGAGGTCCATGAGCGGGAAGCCCAGCGGGAGCTCGTAGTTTCCCGGCTTGGCCACGTGACCGCTGACGCAGAAGAGCTTCGTCCCCGGGCTCTTCTCCGTGCCCCACTGCCGATACCACTCGCCGCCATGGTTCACGATGTGGGGCACGGCCGACAGCGTCTCCACGTTGTTCACCGTGGAGGGCATCCCGAACACGCCCACCGCCGCCGGGAAAGGAGGCTTCACCCTGGGCTGGCCGCGCCGGCCCTCCAGGGAGTTCATCAGCGCCGTCTCCTCCCCGCAGATGTATGCGCCGCCGCCCGGGTGGATGGTGATGTCGATGTCGTTGCCGGATCCGAGGATGTCCTTGCCGACGAAGCCCTTGGCATAGGCGTCCTCCAGGGCTTTGGCCAGCACCTGGCTCGGCTCGAAGAACTCGCCCCGGATGTAGATGTAGGCATGCTTCGCACGGATGGCGTACGCGGCGATCAGCACCCCCTCGATGAGCTGGTGCGGGTCCCACCGGATCAACTCACGATCCTTGAACGTCCCCGGCTCCGATTCGTCCGCGTTGCACAACAGATAGTGCGGCTTCGTGGGCTCTTTGGGCATGAACGACCATTTCACGCCCGCCGGGAAGCCGGCGCCTCCGCGACCGCGTAACCCCGAGGCCTTGACCTCGTCGATCACCGCGGCCGGCCCCATCTCGAAGGCCTTCCGAAGAGCCTGATACCCCCCACGCTGGACGTACTCGTCCACCCGGCGAGCTGTCGGATCGCCGAAGTTCTTGCTCAGGATCCGGACCTCACGGTCCGAGACGTACGGATAGGCCATGCCTCGCTCGCTCCGTCGGTGCGACTATCGGTCGTCCGCGGCCTCCGCCTTGAGGAGCTCGACGATCTTCGGTACCTCGGCGGCGGTCACGTTCTCGAAGTGCCGGGAGTTAACCTGCACGCACGTCGCGAACCCGCACGCGCCCAGACACTCCGCCTCCACAACCGTGAAATTCCCGTCCTCCGAAGTCTCGCCGAGCTCGGTATCGGTGTAGCGGAGGAATGCCGCCAACACCTCGTCGGCCCCGTTCAGCCTGCACGAGATACCCATGCATACCTGCACCAGATATCTGCCCACGGGGGCCTTGTTGTACATCGTGTGGAACGTTGCCACCCCTCGGACGTAGGCGGGCGACAACTCCAGCAACTCCGCGATGCGCCGCATGCTGTCGGCGCTCACGTGCCCCCGTACCTCTTGCGCGAGCGCCAGCGTGGGGAGCAGCGCCGCCTGCTTGGTCGGATACTGCGAGAGGATCTTCTCGAACCGCTCGAGATAATCGCCCTCGAAGAGCGGCGCCTCGGGGTGCTTCTCGGCCAACATGAAGGGGTAGGCGGCCGCGCCCGACGGATGCCCGCCAGCCTTCGGCCGCTCGCCCACGAAGTCCTTCCCGCGGACCTGGTCCTCGGTGAGATCGAACTCACCCGTGTTCCCGGCCCAGCCTGGATTCTTGAAGGGAATACCGCTCATCGATCGATCTCGCCCAGGACGATGTCCAGGCTGGCGTTGATCATGATCAGGTCCGCCACGAGGTGGCCCCGCGCGAGCTTCGGGAGGACCGAAATGTTGACGAAGGAGGGCGGACGCACGCGCCAGCGCACGGGCTTCACACCGCCATCGCTCACCACGTACATGCCGAGCTCGCCCTTGGCCGCCTCCACCGGGAAATAGCAATCACCCGCGGTGATCTTGATGCCCTCGGTGATCAGCTTGAAATGGTGGATCATGCTCTCCATGTCCGACATGACGTCGCTCTTGGAGGGCAACGTGATGTTCGGATCCGCCACGTTGATCGGCCCGTCGGGCAGTCGCCGGATGGCCTGACGCAGGATCTGGATGCTCTGCTCCATCTCCTCCATGCGCACCAGATAGCGGTCGTAGCAATCGCCGTGCTCGCCCACGGGGACCTCGAAGTCGTAGGTCTCGTAGTCGTAGTACGGCTGGTCCTTGCGCACGTCGTAGGCCACGCCGGAGGCGCGGAGGTTCGGACCCGTGAAGCCGTAGTTCACGGCGTCTTCCGGGCCGATCACGCCGATACCTTGCGTCCGCCCTATGAGGATGCCGTTCGCCGTGAGCAGACGGTGGACCTCCTTCAGGGTCTTCGGGAAGGTGTCCAGGAAGTGCTCGAGCTCGGCGATCCACCCCTCGGGAAGATCCGCCATCATGCCGCCGACGCGCGTGGCGGACGTGGTGATCCGCGCACCCGTGTACCGCTCGTGCAGCTTGTAGATGCGCTCACGCTCGTGAAAGGTGTAGAGGAACGGCGTGAACGCGCCCACGTCGATCGCGGTGGTGCCCAACCAGAGAAGGTGGCCGAAGATCCTGTCCAGCTCCATGAGGATCACACGGAGCACCTTGCATCGTTCGGTGACCTCGATCCCCGCCAGCTTCTCGACCGACATCACGTAGGCGCAGTTGTAGATCAACGGCGCGAGGTAATCCATCCGGTCGGTGAGCGGGACGATCTGATTCCAGGTCCGGTATTCACCGAGCTTCTCGAACGACGAGTGGAGATACCCGATGTGGGGAGTGACGTCCACCACGGTCTCGCCGTCCAGCTCGCAGACCAGCCGGAGCACGCCGTGGGTGGCGGGGTGCTGGGGACCGATGTTGAGGAGCATCGTCTCCGAGCCCAGCTCGGGCTCGGACACGTCGAACGGCGTCAGCGGGCTGGCCGTCGGCTGCCCGTCCGGACCCATTTCGGGGTTCCGGCCGACCACGTACTCGAGTGTCTTCTCCGCCATCGTTCGCTCGTCCGCTCGTCAGGGTCGGGAGCCCGGGGCCACGCCCGGCTCCGGGGGCGTGAAGGACACCTGCTGCGGCTCGCGCCCCACCTCGATGTCATGCAGCGTGTAGAACTTCTCCAGGTCCTGGGCGAGCGCTCGCCGCGTCTGCTCCGCCCGACTGAACCGGCCCCGGAGCGGGAAGTCCTTTCGGAGGGGATGCCCCTCGGCGTAGTCCATCGGCATGAGGATGCGGCGGAGGTCCGGATGGCCCCGGAAGGTCACGCCGAACAGGTCGTAGACCTCACGCTCGAGCCAGTTCGCCGTGTTCCACAGGGGCACCACGCTATCGATCTCGAGCGCGTCGAGCGGAAGCAGGCATTTCACCCTCAGGGCCCGCCGGTGGGGAATCGACCACAACTGGTACACGACCTGCAGCGGTCGGCCCCCACCGTAATCCACGCAGGTGACGTCCCGGAGGAGATCGTAGCGCTGGGCGGGGTCGTCGCGGAGCCATCCGAGGATCTCGAGATTCCGGGACGGCTCCGCATGCACGACGTGCTGGTCCCCCGCCGACACCTCATGGTGCAGGATGGCCTCGCCGAAGCGGGCGAAGAGCGCGGCCACCGAAGGATGGCTGTTCCGGTCGGCGGCCACACCTGTCGGAGCGGGGCCCGCCGCGTCCGAGGGCACCGGCCCCCCGTCGATCGCATCCAGGCCGCGCGGCTTGTGATCGCTCATGGCGTCAGGGTATCAGGTCGTCGGGGCCGCGAGCCTTGATCTCCTCGCCGCCCGCGAGCTGGTTCTGGTGGGTGGAGTTTCCGAACGGACCCGTCAGCCCGACCACTTCCTCCTCGGAGGCTCGCGGCATGGCCACGCGCGTGGGATCCTCCGCGCGCAACTCGTCGTGCTTCGTCAGAGACTCCTGCCGGATCTTCTCCTGGATCATCATCAGGGCGTAGATCAGGCTCTCCGGCCGCGGTGGGCAGCCGGGCACGTAGACGTCGACCGGCACGATCGTGTCGATGCCCTGGACCATGGAATAGACGTCGAAGACGCCTCCCGTGGACGCACAGGCGCCCATGGACACGCACCACTTGGGCTGCGGCATCTGGTCCCAGATGCGGCGGAGCACCGGCGCCAGCTTGTACGGGACCCGTCCGGCGCAGATGAGGACGTCGGCTTGCCTCGGGCTGTACGCCATCCGCTCCATGCCGAAGCGGGAGAGGTCGAAGTCCGTGGCGAAGGCCGCCATCATCTCGATCGCGCAGCACGCCGTGCCGAACGGCATGGGCCAGAGGGAACTACGCCGGGACCAGTTCACGACGTAGTCGAGCTTCGTCGTGAGGAACGTGGGGCCGCCGGCACCGATGACGGCGCCCGCGCGCCGGCTTGTCCCTCCACCGGGCAGGGTTATTCCCACTCGAGACCTCCCTTCTTCCACTCGTAGAGCAGGCCAACTGCGAGCACCACGACGAAGAGGGTGACGGCGAGGAACGCACTCCATCCGAGCTCCCTCATCTGCACGGCCCACGGGATCAGGAAGATCGTCTCGAGGTCGAAGACGATGTAGCTGATCGCCACCATGTAGAACTTCACCGAGAAGCGGGCTCTCGTGTCACCCAGCGGGATCATGCCCGATTCGTAGGGCATTTCCTTCTGGGCCGTCGGTCGGCGTGGGTTCAGGACGTGGGTCAGCACGACCATCCCGACCGCCATCGCCAACGAGAGACCAAAGAGCAGCAGAAGAGGGAGATATGCTCCCGACATGGCGCCGCCTGAGTTTGTGAACGGCTTCACTTACAGGCCCAAAAAGCTACCGGGACCCGGCGAGAAGTGTCAAGCGACGTTTCCCCGATTTCTCCCTACTGTTCCCGTGGTTTGCACGACATCCGAAAGAGTTCTATGATAATGGTTTATCGCCCCTCGGACCGAGCAGCGAATCGGCCCTCCGGGGTCGACTTCCGTCACGCTCTCGCACCCGAAGGCGATGCCCGTCAAGAGCGATAAGTGGATCCGGCGCATGGCGCTGGAGCAAGGCATGATCGATCCGTTCGAGCCGGGCCAGGTACGGCAGGACGTCATCTCCTACGGGCTGTCGTCGTACGGATACGACATCCGGGTAGCGCCCGAGTTCAAGGTGTTCACGAATGTCCACCATGTAGTGGTGGACCCCAAGAACTTCGACGACCGCTCCTTCGTGGACATCAACGCGGACGAATGCGTCATCCCGCCGAACTCGTTCGCCCTGGCGAGGACGCTGGAGTACTTCAGGATCCCGAGGAACGTGCTCGTGGTCTGCCTCGGCAAGTCCACCTACGCCCGCTGCGGCATCATCGTGAACGTGACGCCCCTGGAGCCGACCTGGGAGGGCCACCTCACGCTCGAGATCTCCAACACGACTCCTCTCCCGGCCAAGATCTACGGAGGCGAGGGGATCGCGCAGCTCGTGTTCTTCGAGGGTGACGAGGAGCCGGAGACCGCGTACGCGGATCGAAACGGCAAGTACATGAAGCAGCAGGGGGTCACGCTGCCGAAGCTGTAGGCGCCTGCAGGGCGGGAAGCGCGACCCGGAGCGTCAGCGCACGTCCATCAGCTCGATGTCGAAGACCAGCGTGGTGTTCGGCGGAATCGGACCTACCGCCCGGCCCCGGTATCCCAGCGACGGCCGGATCACGAGGCGGCGGAGACCACCCACCTTCATGCCGGGGATTCCCAGGTCCCATCCGCGGATCACCGTGCCGGCCCCGAGGGTGCACTCGTAGCGCGCCTCCGCGGTGGCGGCATCGAACACCTTGCCCTCGGGCAGGTATCCGACATAGCGGACGGTCACCGTGCTCGTCCGTTGAGCGACGGGCCCCTCCCCGACCTTGAGGTCCTGGAGATAGAGTCCGGTCTGCGTGCGCTGCATGGCCGCGAGGTCGACGCCGAGCTCCGGAGCGAACGTGATCGCCTCGGGATCGTAGGGCTTGGGGTTCGAGGGCGAGCCCCCGCCCGCGCAGCCTGCGAGGACCAGGGCGAGAGCAAACGATATCAGTCTCTTATTCATGGCACCAAACTAACATCGAATGAGCTCCGTTCGTGAACGGCGAGATCCCACGCCGTGTCAGCCTTCGTCTCCCGGAAGCCGTCCTTCGTGCGCAACCAGCCACTCGGTGACGCGCCCCCGCGACTCCACGAGCGTGACCGGCGCAGGCAGCAAGACGTCCACGTCGGAGAGGCGTTTCCGCCCCTCTTCCCCCGGATGCAGCTCTCCGAGCAGAGTACGCGCTTCCGCCCTCGAGCGCTCGGCCGAGCGCTCGAGCACGAGCGCGGCCAGGTCCGATCGAACGGCCTCCGCTTCGGGCGGGCCCGTCCCCTCGAGCTTCGCCACGCGGAGGCCGACGCTCTCCGAGGCGAAGATCTCCATGGCCACATCCGCGAGGCTGGCGAGGAACTGCTGGCGCCCCGGGTCCTTGAGCCCGTCGGCCCCCACCTCGGCCACCGCGGCCTCCACGAGCATGAGGTAGGCCTGCTTGAGCCGCGCGACGGCCGCGAGCGTCCCCCGCAGCCCACCGCTCGACCCATCGTCGGGGTGCGGCCGTTCCGGAGCGACGATCCGCCGGAGCTCCTCCAGGGCCATGCCGAGCCCGATGGGACTCTCGCTTCCCCCGCTCAGCGCCCTGAAGATCGTCCGCTGCGCATAGAGACGGCAGACCTCGTTCGTGCCCTCGTAGAGGCGAGAGACCCGCGAGTCCCGGTACATCTTCGCGGCCGGATAATGCTCGCTGAACCCGTACCCCCCGAAGACCTGCACCGCCTCGTCGGCCAGGGCGTTGTACGCTTCCGAGCCGTACACCTTCGAGAGCGCGCATTCCGCGGAGTACTCCGAGAGCGCATCGAGGCGCTGCTCGGGTGTCACGTTTCCCCGGGCCTTCAGCTCCCGGAGGGCGCGGTACACCATGCCCGCCGTGCGGTACGCGACGGACTCGGCGGCGTAGGCCCGGGCGCCCATGTCCGCCAGCTTGCGGCGAATGAGCCCGAACCGGGCAATGGGGACACCGAACTGGATGCGCTCCGTCGCGTACTTCGCTGCGACCTCGAGCGCCAGCTTCGCGCCCGTGGCCGAGCTCGCCGCGAGCTTCAGCCGTCCCATGTTCAACGTGCAGAACGCGACCTTGTATCCCTTCCCGACCTCGCCGAGCACGTTTCCGATGGGAAGCCGAACGTCCTTCAGCGAGACTGCGGAGACCGAGGACCCGTCCTGCCCGAGCAGCTTCTCGGGTTCGCCCACGGAGAGGCCGGGCGTGTCCCTCTCGACCAGGAACGCCGTGAACTGACGGCCGTCCACCTTCGCGAACAGCACGAACACGTCGGCCCAGGCCGCGTTGCTGATCCACTGCTTGGCCCCGTTCAGCACGTAATGCGTCCCGGACTCGTCGAGCACCGCCTTCGTGCGGATGTTCATCGCGTCCGATCCGCTGCTCGGCTCGGTCAAGGCGAACGCCGAGAGGAGCGTGCCGTCCAGGCATCCGGGGAGGTACGTCGCCTTCTGCTCCGGCGTGCCGAAGTAGACGATCGGAAGGGTGCCGATGCCCTGGTGGCCGATGATCATGGTCCCCAGGGGCCCCAGGTCCGCCTTGCTGGACAGCATGCCCATTACCGCGAGCACACTCAAGTCGAGCCCACCGTCCTCCTCGGGAACCTCGGCCATGAACAGCCCCAGCTCGGCCGCCTTGCGGAACAGGCCGCGGGAGACCTCCGGATCCCGCGCCACGAGCCTGGGCATGAGGGGTCGTACCTCACGCTCGGCGAAGTCACGGACCGAGCGGACGAGCATCCGCTCCTCCTCCCGCAGGTCTTCGGGAATGACCGCCCGCTGTGGATCGGCCGCGCCTGTGAGAAAGGCCGCGCCACGGCCGCCGGTGACGTCCGCCACGCGCTATCTGCTCCCGCCCATGCCGGCCGTGTCGGGCTCGGCGGCCTTCCAGCTCCCCACCAGAAGGTCACGGTTCAGCCGGGCGATGAAGTCCACGCTGATCCCTTTCGGGCAGGCTTCCTGGCAGGCTCCGTGATTCGTACAGATGCCGAAGCCCTCCCGGTCGTGCTGGGCGACCATCTCCACGACCCGCGTGTAGCGCTCGGGCTGGCCCTGGGGGAGCAGGCCCAGATGGCTGACCTTGGCCGCCGTGAAGAGCATCGCGGACGCATTGGGACACGCCGCCACGCAGGCACCGCACCCGATGCACGCCGCGGCGTCCATCGCTCGCTCGGCGTCCTGCTTGCGGATCGGGACCGCATTGGCCTCCGGAGCACTCCCCGTGCGGACCGAGATGTAGCCCCCGGCGTTGACGATCCGATCCAGGGCGCTCCGGTCCACCACGAGGTCCTTGATCACGGGGAACGCGGTGGCGCGCCACGGCTCGATCCAGATCTCGTCGGCGTCCTCAAAGGACCGCATGTGGAGCTGGCACGTGGCCGTCTGGACGCCCGGGCCGTGTGGAACGCCGTTGATCATGATGCCGCACGTGCCGCAGATGCCCTCGCGGCAGTCGTGCTCGAAGGCGATCGGCTCCCGCCCCGTCAGCGTGAGCTCCTCGTTCACGAGGTCGAGCATCTCGAGGAACGAGGCGTGCTCGCTCATGTCCTCCGCCCGGTAGGTCTCGAAGCGGCCGGGCGCGGTCGGACCTTCCTGGCGCCAGACGTGCAACGTCAGGTTCATTACTTGTAGCTCCTGGTGGAGGGCTTCACGTACTCGAACACCAGCGGTTCCTCGTGCAGCGCGGGTTCTACCCCCTCCCCCTTGTATTCCCAGACCGAGACGAACGAGAAGCCGTGGTCGTCGCGCTTGGCTTCGCCGTCCGGGTAGGTGTGCTCCGAGCGGTAGTGGGCGCCGCACGACTCGTCGCGCCGTAGAGCATCCCAGCACATCATCTCCGCGAATTCGAGGAAGTCGGCTACCCGGCCCGCCTTCTCGAGGGACTGGTTCAGGTCGGATCCGGAGCCCGGAACCCGGACCTCCTTCCAGAAGCGTTCGCGGATGTCCCGGATCCTGACGATCGCATCCTTCAGATCCACCTCGTTCCGCTCCATGCCGCACTGTTCCCACATCACGCGCCCCAGCTCCATGTGGAACTGGTCCACCGTCTTGGTCCCGTTCACGGAAAGCAGGCGATCCGTACGACCCTTCACCTCCCGCTCCGCGTCGGAGAAGGAGGGATGGTCGGTCGTCACGGGCTGGCGGGGAACATCCGCCAGGTAGTTCCCGACCGTCAGCGGAGCGATGAAGTACCCGTCCGCGAGCCCCTGCATGAGGGCGCTCGCACCCAGCCTGTTGGCGCCGTGGTCCGAGAAATTCGCTTCGCCGAGGACGAACAGTCCCGGAATGTTGCTCATGAGGTCGTAGTCCACCCAGAGTCCACCCATCGTGTAGTGGGGGGCCGGGTAGATTCGCATCGGCAGCTCGTACGGGTTCTCGCCCGTGATCTTCTCGTACATCTGGAAGAGGTTTCCGTACCGCTCGGCGATGACGTCACGCCCCAGACGCTCGATCGCGTGCTTGAAGTCCAAGTAGACACCATTGCGGAGCGGCCCGACGCCGTGGCCGGCGTCCACCATCTCCTTGGCCCGTCTCGACGAGATGTCACGCGGCGAGAGGTTGCCGAAGCTGGGATAGAACCGCTCCAGGTAGTAGTCTCGCTCGTCCTCGGGGATGTCGCCCGGGGCACGGGTGTCCCCCGGCTTCATCGGCACCCAGATGCGCCCGTCGTTGCGCAGCGATTCGCTCATCAGGGTGAGCTTGGACTGGTAGTCGCCCGCCGTGGGAATGCACGTCGGGTGGATCTGGGTGAAGCACGGATTGGCGAAGCCGGCGCCCCGCTTGGTCGCGCGCCATGTGGCGGTGACGTTGCACGCCTTGGCGTTGGTGGAGAGGAAAAAGACGTTGGAGTATCCCCCGGTCGCCAGCAGCACCGCGTGGCCGGCGTGGCTCTCGACCGCACCCGTCAGGAGGTCCCGCGTCACGATCCCGCGAGCGACGCCGTCCACCACGACGACATCCATCATCTCGTGGCGCGTGTACAGCTCGACGCCGCCGAGCGCCACCTGGCGCTGCAGCGCCTGATAACACCCGAGAAGGAGCTGCTGTCCCGTCTGACCGCGGGCGTAGAACGTGCGGGAAACCTGGGCACCCCCGAAGGAGCGGTTGGCCAGGAGGCCGCCGTATTCGCGGGCGAAGGGAACTCCCTGTGCTACCGCCTGGTCGATGATGTTCAGGGAGAGCTCGGCCAGCCGGTACACGTTGGCCTCGCGCGAACGGAAGTCGCCACCCTTCACGGTATCGTAGAACAGACGCAGGATGCTGTCGCCGTCTCCCTGGTAGTTCTTGGCGGCGTTGATGCCTCCCTGGGCCGCGATGGAGTGGGCGCGCCTGGCGGAATCGTGGTACGTGAAGCACTTCACCCGATACCCGAGCTCGCTCAGGGTAGCCGCCGCCGCGGCGCCGGCCAGACCGGTCCCCACGACGATCACCTCGTATTTCCGCTTGTTCGCGGGGTTGACCAGCTTCATCTCGAAGCGGCGCCGCTCCCACTTCTGCTCGATGGGGCCCGCCGGGATCTTCGCGTCGAGGTGCACGGTAGGCCTCCGTCAGCGCACGATGCCGGTCAGGATGGCGACCGGGATCGACACGAATCCGAGAAAGACGATCAGGGCCATCGCCACGGAGAAGGGGCGCCGATACCGGGCGTACTTCGGATGGGTGGCCCCCAGGGTCTGGAACATGCTCCAGACCCCGTGATAGAGGTGGAGGCCCACCGCCACCATCGCCAACCCGTAGATACCCGCGACCAGCGGATCGCCCAACCCGGTCACGAGGTTGCCGAACGCGTCGGGGATCCTTCCCCCGCCTCCGGCGTCGAAAGCCGGATGCAGGGTACCGGTGGTCATGTGGAGGATGTGGAGCACCACGAAGACGAGGATCGCGACGCCACCCCAACGCATGAACGCCGACGCGAAATCGAAGTTCAGGTTCTTCTGCTTGCGGTAACGGTGCGTGCGCGCATCCCAGCTCTGTCGGGACGTCTGCCACGCCAGGAGGCTGTGGATGACGAAAGCGGTCAGCATGACCAGGCGGAAGGACCACAGGAATCCCTTCTCGGGAAGGATGGGCTCGCCGAACACGCGGAGGTGGTGAGCGTAGTCGTTGAAGGCGTCGGCTCCCTGGAATGCCTTGAGGTTCCCGGCCATGTGCCCGATGAGGAACCCCAGCCACAGGAAACCGGTGAACGTCATGAGGATCTTCTTCCCCACGGACGACCTGTAGAGGGCTACGACTCGCCGCATCGCGACTCCTGTCGTTGGTTGGCCTGCCGCCGCATCCGGGTTCGGTTGGAACGCCGCGGAGATCAGCTCGACGCCTTCAGATCCCGGACGGTGGAGCGGACGGCATCGGCGCTCCTGGCCAGCGACTCCTTCTCTTCGTCGCTGAGCTCCACCTCGATGATCTTCTCGAGCCCACCCCTTCCGAGCAGACACGGCACGCCCAGGAAGAGGCCCTTCATTCCGTATTCGCCCCGCAGCCATGCGGCGCACGGAAGAATGCGACGTTTGTCCTTCACGATCGCCTCGGCCATCTGCACCACCGCGGCCGCGGGCGCGTAGTATGCGCTTCCCGTCTTCAGATGCCCCACGATCTCGCCCCCACCCCTGCGGGTCCGCTCGATCAGGGCCTCGATGCGATCCCGGGAGAGCAATTGGACGAGGGGAATCCCGCTCACGGACGTATAGCTCACGAGCGGAACCATGTCGTCTCCGTGTCCTCCCAGGACCAGCGCCTGGATGTCCTCGATGCTCACGTCCAGCTCGAGCGCGATGAAGGAGCGGTATCGCGCCGTGTCGAGCACGCCGGCCATCCCGATGACCCGTTCGCGCGGGAAGCCCGTGGTCTCGAGGGCCACCTGCGCCATCACGTCCAACGGGTTGGAGACCATGATGATGATCGCCCCGGGAGCGACCTTCTTGATCTCGATCGAGACCGATCTCACGATTCCGGCGTTGGTCTTCAGGAGATCGTCGCGGCTCATCCCGGGCCGCCGCGCGATCCCGGCGGTCACGATCACGATGTCGGAATCCGCGGACAGGCTGTAGTCGTTGGCGCCCAGGATACGGGAGTCGAACCCTTCGAGGGGAGCGCTCTCCCACTGGTCGAGCGCTTTCCCGACCGGGATCCCCTCGGCGACGTCGACGAGGATCACCTCGCGAGCGAGTTCCTTGACGGCCAGCAGTTGCGAGCACGTCGCGCCGACGTGTCCCGCGCCGACCACGGTGATCCTCTCCCCAATCATCGTGACGGACGTCCCTTCATCGGGCAGGAAACCGAAACGCAAGTCCACGAGTGTATCCGACCGGTCCGAGGGGTGTCAACGAAGCTCGTGCGCACCGTCATCCCCCCGTCTGTGACAAGGCGACGAGACCGCCCGAGCCCCGCGCGCTACCCTGGACGAGGTGGTGCCGCTCCGGCTTGACGCGGAGGGTCTTCTCGATGAGCCCGGCGAGGTCCGCACCTGCGCGAAGGGGATCGCGCAGGTTGGTCTGGATGTCGCCGAACAGGCAGGGCCTCAGGTGGCCATCCGCGGTCAACCGCATGCGGTTGCAGCAGCCGCAGTAGGTGTGGCTCATGGGCGTGATGACGCCGACGGTCCCCGGCGCCTCGGGAAAGCGATAGTACGTCGCCGGACCGTTCCCCCAGGGGCCGGCCACGGGCTCGAGGCGGTCCACCACCCTCAACCCGCCCAGCGCTTCCTGGCATGATACGAACCGCTTCGCGCTGAGCTCGAGGTTCGCACCGGTCGGCATCAGCTCGATGAAGCGTACGTGCCAGGGACGCTCGCGGGTGATCGCGGCGAAGTCCTCGATCTCGTCGTCGTTCCCGCCTCGGATCAGGACCACGTTGACCTTGATGGGCTCGAAGCCCCATCGCTCCGCCGCGTCGAACCCCTCCATGATGGAGCCGAAGCACCCGGGTCTGCGGGCGATGGCCTCGACCCGATCGGGACGGAGCGAGTCGAGCGAGATGTTGAGCCGGTCGAGACCCGCGGCCCGGAGCGCCTCGGCGTGCTCCGCGAGGAGCACCGCATTCGTGGACATGGAGAGGTCGTCGATCCCCGGCACGGCGGCCAGGCGTCGCACGAGCTCGGGAAGGTCCCGGCGGACGAGCGGCTCACCTCCCGTGACGCGCACTCGCCGAAGGCCCATGCCCGCCATCGTGCGCACGATCCGCTCGATCTCCTCGTACGTGAGTAGCTCGTCGCGGCGCATCCACGGCGTTCCCTCCAGGGGCATGCAATACACGCACCGCAGGTTGCACTTGTCGGTGACCGAGACCCTCAGGTACTCGATCCGTCGTCCGAACGAGTCCCTCATCGGCCCCGTCCCTCGCCCGCGGCGGCCGTCGGCGCCGCTCCGTCCACCCAGCCCTCACCCCCGTCCAGGTAGCGCTCCTTCTTCCAGACCGGGAGCCGCGTCTTGATCTCCTCAATGACGTAGCGCGACGCTTCGAAGGCCTCGACCCGATGGGCGCTCGAGACCGCGATCGCCACGCTCACGTCCCCGACGCGGAGATCACCGAACCGATGCACGACGGCGAGCCGATCGGATCCGAATCGGGCGCGGGCCTCCCGCGCAATCACGGCGAGGACCTCATCCGCCATCGGCTCGTACGCGTCGTAGCGGATCCCCGATACCGGCCGCCCGTCCGCGTGGTCGCGCACGACTCCGACGAAGAGGACTCCGGCGCCGTGGGCGCCGGCGCCCACCATCGCCAGGACCCGCCCGGGGTCGATCGGCTCCCGCACGAGGGCGGAGTAGGCCATCCGGCTCAGCCTCCAGCGACGGGCGGGAGGAACGCGACCTCGTCGCCAGCGCCCAGCTCGACCTCCGGGGAGGCGTACCGCCGGTTCACCGCGATGGCCGGCCGCTCGGGAAGATCCGCGAACGGGTGCCCCCACCCCCGGACTTCGACGACGAGTTCCCCCACCGTCGCTCCCTCGGGGAGCTCGACGTCCAATGCGGCACGTCCGAGTAGATCCCTGTACGCGGCGAAGAAGAGGGTGCGGACGACGATGGGCATAGACCGGGCAGGTTGGGTCGGGCGCACGACCCTTAGGTGAACCCGTTCGGCCGGTCAACGTTCCGCGCCCGGTAGGCGCGGCCCCGCCCCTCAGTGGATCGGAAGTCCTCCCGGACCCCGCCCACCGCCCGTCCGGCCCGGCCCCCGCGGCACGGCGGTCGGCGGGTCCCCGAACGGCTCACCACCCAGGGTCCCCATGCCCGCTCCGCCTCCTGGGGGCCGGCCGGGCCCCATGCCCGGGCCGCCCCTCAGCTGCTGGATGCGCTGACCGAGCTGCTGCCTCACGGCGTGGAAGCGGAGAACCTGGACGGGGGTCAGGATCTCGAGCAGGGCCTCCTGTTCCGCGTCGAACACCCGCATCTCCTCGACCCGGAGCTCCCGCATCCGGGTGAGCAGCGACCGGGCTTCGGCGTCGGCGGGATCCTGCTCGATCAGGATGGCGTCGATGCGCCGGCGGAGGGCCTGCTCGTCGGTCATGAGACGTTGGCGAGGCTCACGGAACGCCTCGACGGCCTGCTCGAGCCGACGGGATTCCTCCTCCGAGAGCCCGAGGCGCTCCTTCACCATGTCCGCGTAACGCTCCCGCACCCGGCGCTCCAGCTCCATCCGCGCGGGATTCCGTGCTCCTCCGGGCGGCACACGTTGCGCCGCCAGGCCACCGCCGAGCGTGAGCAGGGCCAACAGAGCCACTCCGGATGCGCGGGCGAATGTCGGGCGGGTCATGCGGCACCTCCCGAGGGCGATTGTTCCAGTTCGTCGAGCAGGGTCTGGAGGGCCTCGTCCGAGAGGTCATCCAGGGCGGGCATTCCGGCGATCAGCCCGTCGTCCCCGGGCCATAGCGACACCTCCTCGGCGCTCGCCACGTAGGCGGGAAGCTCGTCGCCTTCCCGCGGCGGGCCGCCCCGCGAGACCACGCCAATGCCGAGGGCGAGGGCGGCCACCGAAGCCGCCGCGAGGCCCCACCACGGCCTCCGGAGTCGACCTCGCTCACGCCGCACGGCATCCTCGATGCGGGACGCCAGCCCCTCGGGCCGCATGGGCCGCGCCGCGAACAGGTGCTCCACGACCATCGCCTCCCTCCTGCATTCGGCGCACTTCTCCAGATGGTCACGCACGAAGGCGGCGTCCGCCTCCTGGAGAGAGCCCCGGACGAAGTCGGGAATCCGATCCCTGACCGCCTCGCAGTGTGCCGTGTTCATTCCATCCACTCCCGGAGCCTGCGAATCCCGTGGAAGTAGTTCACCCGTGCTGCCCCCTCGGTAGACCCGATGACCTCTCCGATCTCCCGGAAGCTGAGCCCCTCGTCCACCCGCAACTGGATGGAGAGACGCTGCTTCTCGGGGAGCCGCGCCAGGGCGCTCCGGGCCCGGAGCGACTCAGTCGAGAGTTCGGCGTTCTCATCGGGTGCCTTTGCCTCGCTCGCCAGGGGCGGAGCCGAATCGAAATCCGTCTCTCGCCGCCTTCCCTGCTGCCGCAGAGCGCCTCGCGCCGTGTTCGCGGCTATCGTGAGCAGCCAGGTCCGGAACGCCGCGTCCCCCCGGAAGCCTCTCAGGGCTCGGAAGGCCTTGAGGAAGGCATCCTGGGAGACGTCCTGCGCGAGGTCGGGATCTCCGGCGATCGAGAGTGCGACACGGTAGACCGCATCCGAGTGCCGCCTTACCAGCGCTCCCAGAGCCGCCTCGTCCCCGTCCCTCGCCCGCCGGACCAGATCCTCGTCGGATACCTCCGACCGGTCCCAGTGGCTCACCGACCTCTAGACGCCCCTCGGGCGGCGATCGTTAAGCGAGCTTGTCCCGACGCGCCACCCGGGTCCGCAGATGTTTGGAGGGCTTGAACACCGGAACGCTGCGCGACGGTACCTCGACGGCGTCTCCGGTGCGAGGGTTCCTGGCCGTCCGGGTCTTTCTCTTGCGCACCTTGAAGGTGCCGAATCCGCGGATCTCGATGTTCTCGCCGTCGGCGAGCGCGAGCTTCACGGCGTTGAGGAACCCGTCCACCACCAGAGCGCAGTCCTTCTTCGTGATCCCGGGGCCGATGGCATCCACCACCTGCTCGACGAGGTCCGCCTTGGTCATAGCGCCTCCAGAGGTGTCGCTCGCGTCACGCGACGCGCCGCACGCATGCAGAACGTGAACCGGTTGCCAGGGTAACGGCGCCCGGCGGGCGCCGCAAGCTCCCCGGAGTCGTTACGACGTAGGAACTTGCGGGAACGCATGTTCAGCACGCCCGAGGCTCCGCGCGGGCCTCCATCAGCCGGATGAATCGGTCGAAGAGGTAGCGGCTGTCGTGCGGGCCGGGGGCGGCCTCGGGGTGGTATTGGACACAGAAGACCGGTAGCTCCCGGTGCTCCACGCCTTCCACGGTACCGTCGTAGAGGTTCACGTGCGTCAGTCGCAGTCCCGGTGCACCGGGGATGTCGTCGCCCTCTCCCCGCACTACGGCGAAGCCGTGGTTCTGCGAGGTGATCTCGACCGTCCCGAGGTCCAGGTTCTTGACGGGATGGTTCCCGCCGTGGTGGCCGAACGGCAACTTGTACGTGGCAGCGCCGAACGCGCGGGCGATGAGTTGGTGGCCCAGGCATATGCCGAACACGGGCACGCCCGAGCGCGCCAGGCCCACGATCGCCCGCTCCGCCCTCCGTACGGCCGCGGGGTCGCCCGGGCCATTGGACAGGAAGAGCCCATCCGGGGGCGCGGCGAGGATCTCGTCTACAGGCGTGTCCGCGGGAATCACCGTGACGCGGCATCCCCGCTCCGAAAGCAGGATGGGTGAATGCGCCTTCACGCCGAAGTCGTAGGCCAGCACGTGGAAGCGCTCGGGACCCACCGCCTGTACCTCGTAGGCCTCCTTCGTGGACACGCCGCAGGCAAGATCCAACCCTTCCATGACCGGATGGCCTTGGACGGCGGCGAGCACCGCCGATTCCTCCGCCTCGGCCGGCGCGATCGCGCCGCGCATCGCCCCCCTCGAGCGGATGTGCCGTGTGAGGGCCCGGGTATCCACATCCGCGATCCCCGTCACGCCATGCTGCCGGAGGTAGGCCTCGAGGCTCTTCTCGGAGCGCCACGAGGAGGGCCGGCGGGCCGCTTCGCGCACGATGAACCCGGCGACCTGAGGGATCGGGGACTCGCGGTCCGCCCGATTCACGCCGTAGTTGCCGATGAGCGGATAGGTCATCGTCACGAGCTGGCCTGCGTAGGACGGGTCGGTGAGGACCTCCTGGTAGCCCGACATGCAGGTGTTGAACACGACCTCGCCGACGGCCAGTCGAGACGCTCCGACGAACCGGCCGTCGAAGCGGCGGCCGTCTTCCAGCAGGACGTAGGCCCGGTTCTCCAGGAGTGGCTCCGTATCGGGGACGCGGGGGTGGTTGGCGCCGCCGCCAAAGCTAGATCCGACGGGGACCCGGTCAAGCGGACGCCTCCCGGGCCCGGTCCTGGCCGGGTTACCTTACCCGCCGTGTCCGACCGTTCGCGCCGCACCCGACCCGAGCACTCCGACGTGGTGTACGTCCACGCCGATGAGTCGTGCCTCGGAAACCAGTTCCAGGACCGCGCGAACCCCGGAGGCGCGGGTGGCCTCGTGGAGGTGTGGAGGCGCGGTTCGTGCGAGCGGCGCGACTACTGGCTCTCGGAGCGGGACACGACGAACAACCGCATGGCGCTCCTGTCGGCCATCGAGGCGCTTCGCGTGCTGAAACGCCCCTGCCGGGTTCGATTCGTGTCGGACAGCCAGTACCTCGTGAAGGGCGTGGCCGAGTGGCTGCCTGGATGGAAGCGGCGCGGATGGCGGCGCAGGACGGGCCCGATCGAAAACCTCGAGCTCTGGCAGCGGCTCGACCGGGAGCTCGCGCGGCACGACGTGGAGACCGTCTGGACCCGCGGGCACGCCGGGCATCCTCGCAACGGATACGCGAACCACCTGGCCACCAGGGCCGCGAAGGACCTCTCGCGATCCGACGGCCTGGTGCCCTCCGGCTTCGAGGCCTGGCTCGACCGGGAACGGAAACGGGGCCGCTACCTCGACTTCGAGCCGTCGAGCCCACCGGACGAGTGAGGACCCCCCCCGGGTGACGAGCCGGGAAAAGGCGAAGCGGCCCGGAGCGCACGAGGCGCCCGGGCCGCTTCTGACTCGGGGGACCTGACCGGTCGCTTCACGCTGCCACCGACAGCCTCCCCACTGCGCTGGCGGGTTCATGGCCCTTGCTTGGGTCCGCCCTCGTGCGAGCGGCTGGGCCTTCCCCCTTCTCCCCTCTTATGTGCCGCGCGGTCGGCGGCGAGGGGCGCCCTCCGAATTCGGTTCGAGGGCCTGTCGGCAGGGCCAGCGACCTCCCTACCGTGCTCCCCAAGGTATCCCAAGCCCTGGGTCGCTCTCCGCCGCTGCGCCGTCGCGCCCGGCGGCAACTCTTCGGATCCGTCGAAGGGATGACCATCGCCATCGTCTTTTGACGGGCCGCATCCGAATCGCATCGGAACGATATGGAGCCGCAGACGGCCATGCAAGGGTTTCATCCGGCCGCGCCGCGGCCATTCTATCGCATACAGCAACACCTTGTACCTCAACGAGTTACCACGTCTCGTCGAGGTCTCTTCGAGGTCTCTTCGGGCTTGTCGCTAAACAGATGGATCGGGAACAGATCTTCCCAAAACATCTGGATTGTAGCAACCGGACTTACGAAAAAGCCGCCCCCTCCGCTCGCGTACGCGATCGTCCGGTTGCGCAGAAGTTGTTGTATAGATTACAAGGTCCTGGCCGAAAAGACCTCCGCGAAGGCACGCTCGACAGCCTCCATGACGGCAGCCATCTCGATGGGTCGGCCCGTCTCACGCGCCATCGACGTTACGTCCCGATCGGCGAGCCCACAGGGCACGATGGTCTCGAAGTATCCGAGGTCCGTGCTCACGTTCAGGGCGAATCCGTGGGACGTGATCCACCCCGAGGACACGCGCACCCCGATGGCGGCGATCTTACCTCCCGGCACCCACACACCCGTGAGACCTTGCATGCGTCGCGCCTGGATCCCGAACTCCTCCAGAGCGCGGATGAGCACCGCCTCGAGGTCCCGGAGATAGCGATGCAGATCCTTCCGATCCGGCTTGAGATCGAGGATCGGGTAGCCGACCAGCTGGCCGGGGCCATGGTACGTCACGTCCCCACCCCTGCCGGCCTCGAAGAGCTCGATGGACCGCATCCCGCGCTCGTGCTCGTCCGCCAGGACATGCTCGAGCCGCGAGGACGCTCCGAGCGTGATCACATGGGGATGCTCGAGGAGGAGCAAGGTATCGGGGACGGTTCCGTCCCGACGCCGGGTGACGAGGTCCTGTTGCAGAGCCAAGCCCTCGCCGTAGGGAACCCGGCCGAGGCGGCGCACCTCGAGGGTGCGGGACACCGGGGTCAGGAACTCGTCCATCCACCTCCGTCGTGACGGAGCTACGCGTCGGGCGGGAACGCGTCCAGCACTTCCTTGAGCCGCGCCAGGAAGCGGGCCGCGTCGGCGCCGTCGACGATGCGGTGATCGTACCCGAGCGAGAAGGTGGCGCGCTTGCGGATTGCGATGGCGTCGGTGCCGGTCACGGGGTCCTCCACCGCGACCACGCGCTTCTCGATGGCACCCGTTCCCAGGATCGCCGAGGTTCCTTTCGGGATCACGGGCATCCCCACCATCGTGCCCAGCACGCCCGGGTTGGTGATGGAGAACGTGGCACCCTGGATCTCGTCGGGCAGGAGCTGGCTCGTGCGAGCCCGCTCGGCCAGATCGGTCAGCTTACGTGCGAGGCCCACGAGGCTCAGTCCATCGGCGTCCTTGATCACGGGAACGATGAGCCCAGGGTTCATATCCACGGCCATGCCGAGGTTCACGTTTCCGCGGTAGACGAGGTTGTTGCCCGAGACCACGGCGTTCACCATCGGGAACTCACGCAGGACGCGGGACACGGCCCATGCGACGAACCCGGTGTAGCTGATCTTCACGCCTTGGTCCGCCCATTTCTTCTTGTTGGCGTTGCGGATCTCGTCGACCACGGTGAAGTCGATCTCGATGAACGAATGCACGTGGGGCGCGATGCGCTTGGCGACGACCATGTGCTCCGCGGTGATCCGGCGGATCTTGTCCATCGGCTCCACGCGATCGGCATCACGGACGGGGAATTCGGGGTTCTGGACCTCCCCGTAGAAGCGCTTCCAGAGGTCCGAAGGCGCCGTGACGGCCGCGGCGGGCGCCGCCGGACCGCCGGCCGCGCCTGGCTGTACGGGCTTCGTAGCCGCAGGCTCGGGAGCGAGCGCGCCCGCTTCCGCGATCGGGGCGCTCCGTCCGGTGCCCGACCCCATGAAGTCGAGGATGTCCTGCTTCGTGACGCGCCCCGCATGGCCGGTCCCGGGAACCGAAGCGATGTCGATCCCGTGCTCTTCGGCGATCTTCCGCACCACCGGCGTGGAGCGTGTACGGAGCCGCTCTTCGGCCGAGGCCTCGCCGCCCGCCGCCTCGGCGGTGTCAGCGGACGGGCGCTCCGTCACGGCGGCCGGCTCTCCGGCGACACCGGACCCGGGGTCCGCGCTCGGCGCGGCCGCCTGGGGCCTCTCCTCCGCTCCTCCGCCTCGTGCCGCGGGCGCACCGCCCTCGGGATCGATGTAGGCTACCACGGCTCCCACCTCGACCGTGTCCCCCTCGGCGACCACGATCTCGACCAGCGTCCCCGGCGAGGGCGCCGGAATCTCGGCATCCACCTTGTCGGTGGAGATCTCGAGGATGGGCTCGTCCCGTTCCACGGTCTCGCCCACCTGCTTCAGCCACTTCGAGACGGTGCCCTCCGCGATGGACTCACCCATCTGGGGCATGGGGACTTCGATCCGTGCCACGCTGCCGACTCCGATTCGGGAGGGTTTTCGGAAACAGGAACGTTCGCCCCGGGCTCAGTACCGGGCAAGATAACGCGCCGCCTCGGCGATGTCCGCCGGCCGCGGCAGGAACGTGTGAGGTGCTCGGGGCGGGCGCCGGTCATGGACGCCCGTTCTTCATCGACCCGCCAGGGAGAGAGGGCGGCACCGGAGATGCAGTCAGTTACCTGGATCGTCCGGATCGACGGTTCCGGTCGCCCCGCCGGGAGGAGGGGTCGTGGACCCCGCCCCGGGCAGGATCGGCTCCGGTGCCGGCGCCGTGCTGGCCGGCGCCTCGATCTGGATCACGGACTCCGGCTGCTGCGCCCGGGAGGACATGATCGAGAGGACCAGGGCGAGGACCATGAACACGGTCCCGGCCGTCCAGGTGGCCCGGGTGAGCACGGTGGTGGCCTGGCGGCCGCCGAGCAGGCCCTCCGTCATGGCCGCTCCCCCGCCAACGGCGGCCAGGCCTCCGCCCTTGCCGGACTGGAGGAGAATCACGACCCCGAGGAAGAGACCGTCTAGGACCAGAAGCGCGAGCAGGAATCCGTACATCGTGCCGCCAGGTTGTTCGCGTGAACGGAGCCTGTAAAAGTCGGAATGCCCGTCGTGGGTGTCAACGACCGGGCGTGCCTCCCCGAGGTCCCGCGGGGCCTACCCCGCCGCCTGGATCAGGGCCGCGTACGATTTCGGATCCAGGCTGGCTCCCCCCACCAGGACCCCGTCCACGTCGTGGGCGGCGAGGAGCTCCGCCGCGTTGTCCGGCTTCACGCTGCCGCCGTACAGGATGGGCACCCGCGTCGAGCGGGCCGCCCCCATCCGCTCGTCGAGCCGGGCCCGGAGCATCCCCTGCGCCACGGATGCATCGGCGGGCGTGGCCGTCTCTCCGGTTCCGATGGCCCAGACAGGCTCGTAGGCGATCAGGAACCGGCCCCCGGCCTCCAGGAGGCCCTCCAGGGCCGCGTCGAGCTGGCGGAGGATGACGTCCTCGAGCCGACCGGCTCGTCGCTCCGCGAGGGTCTCGCCGACGCACACGACGGGCACGAGTCCGTGCCGCCGCGCGGCCCGCGCCTTCAGGACCACATGCTCGTCGCTCTCCCCGAAGAGGTGGCGCCGCTCCGAGTGCCCGACGAGCGCGAACGTGGCGCCCGCCTCCCGGGCCATGGCTCCCGATACCTCCCCGGTGAAGGCCCCTTTGTCCTCCCAGTACAGGTTCTGGACGCCGAGCTGGATGCGGGGATCGCGCTCGGGGCACGCGGCCGCGGCGGGCAGGGAGAGCGAGGGTGGAAACACGACCAGCTCGTGGCTCCCCGCGTTGGCGGGCAACTCGAGCGCCGCGAAGAACGCACGGGTCTCGTTGGCCCCGTGGTGCATCTTCCAGTTACCGGCGATGACGGCCATCTCATTCCACCTCGGTGAGAGCGGCGACCCCAGGGAGTACCTGCCCAGCCAGGAATTCCAGCGACGCGCCCCCTCCCGTGGACACGTGACTGAGGCGCCCAACCACGCCTGCACGCTCGGCCGCGGAGGCCGAGTCGCCGCCCCCGACGACGCCCACCGCCCCGCCGTCGCACGCCGTGGCGACGGCCCGGGCGATCGCCAGCGTACCCTCGGCGAACGCATCCACCTCGAAGACCCCCATCGGACCGTTCCATACGATCGTGCGCGCCACCGCGATTTCGCGCGCGAAGAGCTCGCGCGTCGTGGGTCCGACGTCGCCGATCCGATCGCCGGCGCCCACTCCGGCACGCTCGACCACTCGGCTGGTCGCACCGCTCGCGATCTGGACGCTCACGACGCAATCCACCGGAAGGAGCAGGCGGTCACCCGCGCGCTCGAGGATGGCGCGTGCGAGCTCGATCCGATCCTCCTCCACGAGAGACGCCCCCGTCTCGAGCCCGAGCGCACGGAAGAACGTGTTCGCCATCGCGCCGCCGATGAGCAAGCGATCCACTCGCGGGAGCAGGGCCTCGATCACGTCGATCTTCCCGGAGATCTTCGCCCCGCCGAGGATCGCGACAAAGGGCCGTTGGGGGCGATCGAGCGCCTGCCCCAGATAGCGGAGCTCGAGTGCCATGAGGAACCCGGCCACGGCCTCGTTTCCGCGGGCCTTCATCGCTTCGGCGAGGCCGGACGTGGAGGCATGGGCCCGGTGTGCGGCTCCGAACGCGTCGTTGACGAACAGGTCACCCAAGGAAGCCCACTCCCGTGCCAGTGCCGGATCGTTCTCTTCGTCGCCCGGCAGGAACCGGGTGTTCTCCAGGAGGGCCACCTCCCCCGGCGCGAGCGACGCCACGGCCGAGCGGGCGTCTTCTCCGGCCGAGTAGGGAACGAACTGCACGGGTGTACCCAGAATCTCGCGGAGACGTGCGGCGACGGGAGCCAAGGTATACTTCGGGTCCGGCGTCCCTTTGGGCCGCCCGAGGTGTGATAGCAGGACCACCTTGGCTCCGGCGTCGGTGAGCGTGCGCAGAGTACGCGCCGAGGCCTCGATACGTCGGTCGTCGGTGATGGCGCCGTCCTCGATCGGGACGTTGAGGTCGGCACGGACGACGACAGCGCGGCCGTCGAGGTCGCTCGGTTCGACCTCGGTCAGCGTCTTCGCGTTCATGGGGGAGATCCGCCGGAGGAATGCCGGGTGCGGGCAGCCACGACCAACTTACACGGCCGGACGTCCGGGCGGTACGTCGATGCCCGGGCTCGAACCCCCTCGACGCGCTCGACCGTCAGCGCCGGTCCAGCTGCTGCTCCGCCACGAGCGGCGCGCCCGCCTCCGGCACGTCCGCGACGACCCTCAGGACGTAACGTCCCTCCGATACCCCTCCCAACCAGATCGAGAGGAACTCGGGCGTCACGGCGTCGGGACCCGCGCGCCGCTCCCACGTCGTGCGGAAGCCCTCCTCGCCGGCCGGCAGGATGGGGAGGTCTCTCACGTCCCCCGTCGCCCGATCCTGGAGCTCGACGCGGATCCGGTACCATGGGGCAACGGCTCCCACGCCATACAGCTCGACGTAGGCGCCGATCGCGTGGCTCTGCACGGGTCGGTCTACGGCCAACGGCTCGAACCAGTCTCCACGCCGCGAGACCTCTTCACGGCGCGGGGAGGCCGGAGCGCTCAGCACCACGTCGGACATGCTCACGGCCCCCGCGCTCGCCAGCGGGGGTGTCGAGCGCCGGAGCGATGCCGCCTGGCCGGTCCTCGGGTTGTACACCTCCACGACGACGCCCGCGATCCCGGCCCTGGTCGTGGCCTTCATCGCGATGTCCCCGTCGAGCGCAGGTTGATGGGACTGCGTGACCGCGAGCGCGCGACCCTCCTGATCCAGGAGCGCGAAGGTCACCGCCAGGGAATCCTCCCCCCCCGTCGCCAGCAGAAGGGGAACCCGGGCATGCATGACCACCTCGAACGAGCCCGGCTCCACCGCACGGAAGCGTCCGATCTGGGCCGGTAGCGAAAAAACGGTGCGTGACGCGTTTCCGTACCGGTGCGGCACGAGTTGGCGCACCTCGTCCAGGTAGGCCCTGCCTTCCGGGGTGAGTTCCAGAGTCGTCGAGCCAGCGACACGCCGGAACGTCAGGTCGGGGCCCGGCCCGAAGTCCCAGAACTCCGTCCTGACGCCCATCTCCTCGTCGAAGCCGCGGATCCGGTCGGGCCGTCCGTACCGCACCCAGACTTCGGCGGGGTCCGAGTCCGTGGATCCGAAATGCAGATAGGCATACGAGGTACGGGCCAGGTGCTCGATGGCCCGCTCGTTCACGGGCGTCGCGAGAATGGGATCGAGCGGTCCCCAGAACGTCCGACGCCACTCGGCGCGCTCGCGCGGCGGCAGGTGTCGATATTCCGACGCATCGGGCTCGAGCAGGATCGGCGTGACATCCTCCACCTGCGCCGCGTCGTCCGGCGCGAGGGCCCGGAGCGCCCGGGTGAACGCGCGCTCCGCCTCCTCAGACCGCGACAGGCGCTGCAGAGCCAGTCCCGCGAGGAGCAACCCGTGGGGATCTCCCTGCGACGCGCCCACGAACCGCTCGGCACTGGCGAGCAGGTCTTCCCACCGTTCCTCTTCCGCGAGTCCGAGCAGGACCTCGAGATTCGCGCCGACGTGAGCCGGCCAGGTCTCCACCGCCGAGCGGAACGAGCCCATCATCTCGGCCCGAGCGGAGGCCCCTTCACGTTCCAGCGACTCGAAGGAGCGGCTCAGGATCTCGCCCAGTTCCTCCGGGCACAGGTAGTTCCACGCGATGAGCCGCTCCACGGCCGCATACCCCGACACGGCTCCCTCCGAGGATCCGGCCCGTGGGCAGACCGAAGGCGCGAGCGCGTCCGCGCGCAGCCGGCCCCGGTTCATCGAGTTCAGCCAGTCATTCTTCACCAGCGTGCCAAGCTCGAAGTACAGGTCGGCCATGAAGCGGGGCGGCATCGCCTCCGGGCTCCGCCGCGCCCGCCGCAGCCCCCGCTCGAGAAGCGCCTGCGCCTCAGCGTGCAGTCCCTGTTTCTCGCGCAGCCGAGCCAGAGCCAGGAAGGGGGCCGGGTTCTCGGGCGAGCGTACGATCGCCGCCTCGAGCTCCTCCGAGACATCGCGCCGCCATTCCGTCGGCGTCCGGCCCGCCGGAGGTTCGCCCTCGAGAATCGCTTCCACCGATCCGAGACGCTCCGCCACGTGGTCGCCGCCGATGGCGGACGTCAGGAACTCGGCCGTACTCAGCGTCCGCGGTCCCGGCGTTCCAGGCCGCCGCCACCATTCGGACCGGAGGGCGGGCTGGGAGACATCGAGCGTAGCCGGGGCCTCCACCGGCCGTGCCTCGGGAATCCAATCCTCCTCGGACGTCCCTCCCGCCGGCTCGAACCGGACGTCGAACTCCACCCAGGTCCCCACGGCCCGCCCGAGCCGACGCGCCGGCTCGAAGCGGAGAGAGGGCGCCACCTGCAGAGCCGCCCGGTCCAGTTCGGGTAGCCCGGAGCTCCTACCGAGGTTCACGAAGTCCACCGCTCCCGCCGAATCGACCCAGAGCAGGAGCCTGACCGTTCCGCCGATCCCCGCGCGCTGGAAGGAAACCGGGTAGTTCCCGCGGATGAGGGTTTCGACGAGGCGCCGGTCCAGGAGCTCGGGGAACGTCGCTTCGGGCGCCCGGAAGCCCGCGCTGGGCCCCGGAACCGGGAGCGGCACGTCTCGCGTACCCGGCGCGAGCACCGTCCCCGTGAGGTCCCGGTCGTCGACCGGCACGAGCTCCACCGTCGGGGCCGCCACCGGATCGGGACGCTCGGGTGCCGCGACGGCGGCCACGAAGTCACCCAGCGTTCCCACCAGACGGACCAGCGCGGCCCGGGCCGGAGGGACGCCGACCCCCACGAGGACGAGGCCGGCGACGGCGGCCGCCATGAGCTCCCGCACCGGGAGATACCGGCGACCCTGGAGGTCCGTCCACTCGCGGGCCAGCTCGGCCTCCAACTCGGGGCCGAACGAAGGTCGCTCCTCGCATCGGATGGAGGAGAGCTCGGCATCGAGCTCCGTCAGCTCGGGAGCGAGCTCCAACCGCTCGAGATCGTGTCTATCCATCATAGTCGGGCGTCAACTCGCTGTCGTGGCCGTCCACGGCCGATTTGAGTCGCTTCAGCGCTCGGTGTAGCCGAACCGCCACTGCGTTGTTGCTGATTCCCAGGTGGCGGGCGATCTCCGCGTTCTCCAGGCCGGCGCCATACCGAAGGGAGAGGATCTCCTGATCCACCTTGCGAAGCGTCCTGGTCCCGTTGAGCAGCCTCTGGATCCTCTCCTGGCGGACCACGCGCTCCTCCTGGGATGGAACGTCCGCCACCAGGTCCGGGACCCGGTCCAGCGAGACGTGCAGAGAGCCTCTCCGTCGAAGGGCACGGAGATGGTCGGTCACCGCGTTCCGGGCGATGCGGAGAAGCCAAGTCTTGGGCGAGGCGATGTCAGGGTCGTAGCGGTGGATGGAACGGAGGGCCTTCATGAAGACCTCCGAAGTCACATCTTCCGCGACCTCCCGTGTCGCTACCCGGAACCGGACATAGCGATACACCGGGCTCCGGTATTCGTGGAACCAGCCTTCGAAATCCTGCGGAAGGCCGGCGGCGTGACGGACCGGGGTTCGCCGCGTCGTCAAGTCGGTGGCTTGCCTCTGCGTCTGCATCGCCTGGGTATACGTCCGCCAGGCACGCGCGGTTACACGGCACGCGGCCGGCCGGAATCCTCCGGCCGGCCACGAACGTCAGCTGTTCCAGACCTTTCGATCCCTCACCCGGCCCGACGCCCACGGGTCGCGAGCGTATCGTGCTACAACCGTTCGCCGACGTAGGAGACCAGGTCCACCACCCGCTGCGAATAGCCCCACTCGTTGTCGTACCAGGAAACCACGTTCACCAGGCGTCCGTCGATCACGTTGGTGGACTTCAGGTCCACGATGCTGCTGCGTGGGTCACCCGTGAAGTCAACCGAGACCAGGGGCTCCTCGCTCACGCCCAGGATCCCCTTCATGGGGCCCTCGGAAGCGGCCCTGAAAGCAGCGTTGATCTCGTCCACCGTCGTGTCCTTCTCGACCTCCGCCACGAGGACCACCAACGACACGTCGGGAGTGGGCACGCGGATCGCGAACCCGTCGATCTTCCCCCTCACGGCCGGGATGACCAGACCGGTCGCCTTCGCGGCTCCGGTCGTGGTGGGGATCATGGACATGCCGGCGGCGCGGGCGCGCCGGAGGTCCTTGTGCGGCAGGTCGAGGATGTTCTGATCGTTCGTGTAGGAGTGGACGGTCGTCATGAAGCCGTGACGGAAGCCGAAGGAGTCCATCACCACCTTCACGACCGGCGCGAGGCAGTTCGTCGTGCAGCTGGCGTTGGAGACGACGTGGTGCGTGGCCGGGTCGTACGACCCCTCGTTGACGCCCAGCACGATCGTGATGTCCTCGTTCTTGGCCGGCGCCGAGATGATGACCTTCTTCGCGCCACCCTCCAGGTGTGCGACGGCCTTCTCTTTCGCGGTGAAGCGCCCGGTGGCCTCCACGACGATATCCACGCCCAGATCCTTCCAGGGAAGCTTCGCCGGGTCCTTCTCCGCGAAGACGCGCAGGTCGTCGCCGTCCACCTTGAGGCCCGTTTCCGTGACACTCACGGGTCCGTCGTGGCGACCGTGCACGGAATCGTACTTGAAGAGGTGGGCGAGGGTATCGTTGTCCGTCAGGTCGTTGACGGCCACGAAATCGAGGTCCTTGCGGCCGGACTTCTTGGCTCCGCGAAGAACGAGGCGGCCTATGCGTCCGAAACCGTTGATCGCGACACGGATTGCCATCGGTATTCGAGGCTCCTGTTCGAGGCTCCTGAATGACAGGACGGGGATGAAACGGAACAGCGGAAGTCAACTCACCGGGCCCTTCAGGAACGGAAGCGCCCGCGCGTATGTCAGGAGGGTGACCTCCGACACCCCGACTCCGGCCAACTCCGTCGCGGCGGCAACGGCCGTGGCGCCGGTGGTGAGGACGTCGTCCACCAGCGTGACGTGCGCGCCGCGCAGGCGGGAAACCGCCTCGTCCCGCGCCGCAAAGGCGCCTTTCACGTTAGCCCGGCGCTCGGAGGGGTGCAAGGATACCTGGGTGACGCCCTCGCGGGGCCGTTCGAGGCCCTCGATCAGATCGAGCCCGAGGCCTACCGCGACCCCTTCGGCGAGGAGGAGCGCCTGGTTGTAGCCCCTCCGGCGCACGCGTGCCGGAGTCGTCGGCACCGGCACCACCACACGGGGGACGAGCGGCCCACAAGGTGGCAGCGGCACACGGCTCATGGCCTCCGCCATGGGTCCGGCAAGCTCCCTCCAGCCTTCATACTTGAGCGCGTGCACCAGGGTGTCGGCGGGGGGCGCGAGCACGTGGACGTACCGTGCGAAGGAGAGTGCCTCCGGCCAGTCCCGACACGTACGACACGTGTCTTCCTCCACCCGACCGGTTCCCCTCGGGTGGTGGCATCGGGGACAGCGGGGCCACGGAGCGACCGGAAGCCTCGAGCGGCACCGGGAACAGACCAGGGGCGCCGAGGAGCCGCCCGGGACCCACGCGCCACAGCATAGACACCCGCTCGGGAGGAAGACGTCGAGCAAACCCTCCGCCCATGCGGAGGCCTTCACGATCCCATGCTCCGCCGGAGCGCCTCCCGCATCTCCGCGACGGGCGCGCCCGGACCCCACCACCGCTCGAACGACGCCGCGCCCTGCTGAACGAGCATCTCGGAGCCGTCCGTGGCTCGGATGCCGATGGCTTCCGCGGCCCGGACGAACGGAGTCGGGGGCTTTCCGTAGACCAGGTCCATCGCGGCCCCCACCCTGGAAAGCAGCTCGAAGTCGAGCGGTGGAGGATCATCGGGCCCCAGGCCGAGGCGGGTGGCATTCACCACCAGGTCGAAGCTCCGGCCCCGGAGATTCTCGGCGAGCGGGACCACGCGCGCCCTCTCGCCGCCGATGCGGCGGGCCACCGCGCGCGCCCGCTCGTTGCTCCGGTTCAAGAGCGTCACCTCCTCGGCGCCCTCCTCCAGCAACGCCATCAGGGTCGCGCGGGCGGCGCCGCCCGCCCCGAGCAGCAGAACCCTCATGCCCTTCAGGGAACCGACGAAGGCCTTGGCGGCACGGCGGAATCCGTCCACATCGGTGTTGTCGCCGTGGACACGCCCGTCCGGCCCGCCCCAGAACGTGTTGCACGCGCCCGTGCGGCGCACCGACTCGCAGGCGACGTCCACGACCGCGGCGGCTTTCTCCTTGTGGGGCAGCGTGATGTTTCCGCCCCCACCCGCGCGCGCGAGGCCCCGCATGAATCCGACGAGGTCGTCAGCGGCGCACCGCACCGCGACGTAGACGCCGTCCACGCCCGCCGCGCGGAAGGCCGCGTTCTGGATGATCGGCGAGAGGGAATGGCGCACGGGGTCGCCGAGCAGCGTGAGGACCCGGGTCGATGAGGAGATGGTCATGGCGCCACGAGGGGAGCGATGCGGTGGAGCGCCCGCTCCACCAGCCCTTCCAGCATGGCGAACGTGGCCTCGTAGTCCGCGTCCGATCCGCCGACCGGATCCGGAACGGTCTTGCCGGCCTCATCATCCGTCTCGCCGCCGGCCGCGAAGGCGATGAGCAGATCGGCCTTGTCACCCCCACCCTGCTCCCTCGCGCGCGACAGGTGCGGCGGCGACATCGCGAGCACCAGGTCGGCCCAGGCGACCAACCCGGGCGTGAGCTGCGTGGACCGGTGACCGGAAAGGTCCAAGCCATGCCTCGCGACGACGCGCTCCGAGCCCTCCGAAGCGGGCCCACCATTCACGGTCGCGATTCCGGCCGAGCGGACCTTGAGCCGGGCCCACCCCCGCTCGGCCGCGATCCGCCGCGCGATCACCTCCGCGATCGGACTCCGGCACGTGTTGCCCGTGCAGACGAACAGGAGCCGGAACGGCTCTCCTGGGCGCTCAGTGTCCATGGACCTCTGGTAGAGCAGAGCGAAGCCGACTCGCGGAAACGGAACCTTCACGCACCACGACGGGGACGTCGCCACTGCAGTCCACGATCGTGGAAGGACCCGAAGGTGGCAGCGACCCCCCATCCAGCACCAGCATCTCTTCCCCCGCTCCGAGGCGCATGGCCGCGTCGAGCGCGTCCTGGGCCGTGAGGGCCGGGGGCCCTCCCGGAACGTTGGCGCTCGTGGACGTCAAGGGCGTGGCGACGAACTCGAGCAGGGCCGCCACGAGCGGATGTGGGCTGACCCTCACCGCCACCGTGCCCTCCTTGCTCCGGACACCATCCGGGAAGATACGGTCGGGATCGGAGAGCACCAACGTCAATGGACCGGGCCAGAAGACCGAAGCCAGCGTGCGGGCCTCGTCCGGCCAGCGCAGCCCGACGGCGTCTTCCGGGCCCCGCAGCAGGATCAACAACGGTTGTTCGCCCGACCTCCGCTTGAGCCTCTGGATTCGCGCCACCCCTGCGGGGGTGCAGGGACCGCCGAACCCGTAGACGGTCTCCGTGGGGTACGCGACGATCCCCCCGCGCGCCAGGTGCGCGGCCGCGGGCCCCAGGGCCGCGCGGCCCAAGCCGGAGCCGCGCAGGTCCAGAAGAGTCGGTTCCCTCACGCCTGTCGGCCTCGCGCGCGCAGCGCGGCCTCCGCCATGGGCAGATCCTCGGGGCGCGTCACCTTGAGGTTCGATGGGCCCGCGTCCACCATGCGCAGGGGCAGACCCAGGCGCGCGACCAGGAAAGCGTCGTCGGTGGCGCCTTCCAGGTCGTCTGCGTACGCCCTCCGCAGCGCGGCGGACGGAAACACCTGCGGTGTCTGCGCGTGCCAGAGCCGCGCCCGATCGGGCGTACCGGTCACGAGCCGATCGGGGTCCACCTCCTTCATCGTGTCCACCGCCGGACAGCCGGCGATGGCGCCTTCACCCGCGAGCGCGATATCGATGCAGCGCGCCACCACGTCGGGGGTGACCAGCGGGCGCGCGGCGTCGTGCACGGCCAGCGCGTCGACGTCGTCGGGCAGGGCGTCGAGAGCGCGCCGCACCGACTCGGCGCGCGTCGCCCCTCCCTCCACGACGCGGACGCGCGGGTCGAGCGCGGTCAGCCAGCGCGGGGGCGCCCCGGCGTCCGCTTCGGCCAACGCGACCGCCACGGCCACCACCCGCGGCTCGACGAGAAACGGCCTCAGCGCGTGGACCAGGACGGGTTCCCCCGCAAGCATCAGGAACGGTTTTCTGGCGCCGCCCATCCGCTCGCCGGTTCCCGCAGCCGGAACGGCGACTCCCACGCGCCGCGCGGCCGCCGGGGGCGCGAGGCTCACGGCTCGTAGCCCGTGCCGGGCCCGGGACCTCCCCCCGCATCCTGGGGCGAGCGGGCGATCGAATCGAAGCGCGTGTACGCCTTCTGGAAGTAGAGTTCCACCACGCCCGTGGGTCCGTTGCGCTGCTTGCCGACGATGAGCTCGGTCTTGCCTTCGAGCTCTTCTCGCTTCTCGGCAGGAGCGTAATACTCGGGCCGGTACAAGAACATGACCAGATCGGCATCCTGCTCGATGGAGCCCGACTCGCGGAGGTCGGAGAGCATGGGACGCTTGTCGGTGCGCTGCTCGGGTCCCCGGCTGAGCTGGGAGAGCGCCACCACCGGCACCTCCAGCTCGCGAGCCAGAGCCTTGAGCCCCCGGGACATCTCGCTGACCTCCTGGACCCGGTTCTCGCTCCGGGAGGACGCGGACATGAGCTGGAGGTAGTCGACGACCAGCATCCCCAGGTCCCTCTCGCCGGTCCGAAGCTCAGATTGCAGCCTACGCGCCTTCGCGCGGATCTCCAGGACGTTGGTGCCCGGCGAGTCGTCGATCCAGATCGGTGCCGTGTTCAGGTGTCCGGCCGCGGCAGCGAGCCGCTGGTGCTCCTCCTGGGAGAGGCGCCCCCGGCGCATCTTCTGGGCGTCGATGCGCCCTTCCGCGCAGAGCAGCCGCTGGACCAGCTGCTCCCGCGACATCTCCAGGGAGAAGATCGCGACCGGGATGTTGTGGCCGATCGCGGCGTTGGCCGAGGCGTTCAGTACCCAGGAGGTCTTCCCCATCGAGGGGCGTGCGGCGACGATGCAGAGGTCTCCCTTCTGGAGCCCGGTCGTCATGCGATCCAGGTCGGGGAAGCCCGTTGGCACTCCTGTGATCCCTCCGGCCGACTGCTGGAGCTTCTCGATGTGCTCGAACGCGTCCCACAGGATCTCCTTGATCCAGAGGAAGCCCTCGCGCTTGTGGCTCTCCGCCACCCGGAAGATGCGCGCCTCCGCCTCGTCGAGGATCTCCTCGACCTCGCGCTCGCCCTGCTCGTACACGTCACGGATGATCTGCGACGCCTGCTCGACCAGGCGGCGCAGAAGGGCCTTGTCACGCACGATCCTGGCATGGTACTCCACGTTGGCCGCGGTGGGCACCGCATCCACGAGCGCAGCCAGGTAGTCGAACCCGCCCGCGGAGTCCAGCTCGGCCGTCTTCTTCAGCTCCTCCGAGACGGTGATGACGTCGATGACGCTCCCGCGCTCGTAGAGCCGGACCATGGCCCGGTAGAGGCGCCGGTTGGCCTCGCGGTAGAACATCGATTCGTTGACGTGCTCCATCGTCCGCGTCACCGCTTCGCGGTCGATCAGCATCCCCCCCAGCACCGCCGTCTCCGCCTCCAGGGAGAAGGGCGGCGTGCGATCGAAAACGGCCTGGGTGAAGTTCTGCGAGGCTTCCATGCGGGCGTCTCGGAAGGACGGTGAAGACACAATCTACGCACGCCGGAAGACCCCGGCGAGAAACGGCGGCGAACGAGTCCTCAGGCGCCGTCCATGATCGCGCGCAGGAGCTGAAGGTCGTCCCAGAAGGCGCGGGTCCACCCCGGGTTCCGCAGCAGCGCGGCCGGGTGGTAGGTCACCACCAGTGGAATCCCTCCGTAGCTGTGGACCTCGCCGCGGAGCCGTCCGATCGGCCTCGTGGACCCGGCGAGCGCCTGCGCCGCGAAGGACCCCAAGGCAAGCAGGGCCTTCGGCGCCACGATCTCCAACTGTCTCTCGAGATAGGGCAAGCAGGCTTCGATCTCGTCGGGCAGCGGATTCCGATTCCCCGGAGGCCTGCACTTCAGCACGTTGCAGATGTAGACTGAGTCCCGGCGGGAGAGGCCCACGGTGGCGAGGAGGAGGTCCAGGAACTGTCCGGCCGCGCCGACGAACGGCACGCCCGTGGCGTCCTCGTTGGCACCGGGAGCCTCCCCCACCACCACGAGGCGGGCATCCAACGCGCCGTCGCCGAAAACCACGTGCTTCCGCCCGCTCGCGAGGCGACACCGGGTGCACGAGAGGGCCGCCCGGCGGAGCTCCTCGTAGGACGAGGGAAGGACGGAGAGATCCGCCGACCCGCCCACGGTCCCGGCCGGCGCGGATCGTACCGAGACCGGAGGGCGCGCGTCGGCGTGGCGGCCCTCCTTCGACCGAGCCGCCGAGGCCAGAGCCTCGGCACGGGTGAATCCCTCCAGGAAGAGCTCACGGCCACCCATCTCGCCCCGCTGCCGGAGGAGACGGGCCACGTCCCGCGGATCCACGGACGACCCGCTCACGCGTCCGCCGTGAGCATCCGGGCGACGCGGTCGAGGATCGCCTCGGCGACCTCCTCCTTGGACTGGAGCGGCAGCTCCTCGACTCCTCCAGCCGCGTCCAGCAGCGTGACCCGGTTGGTGTCCACCTCGAAGCCCGCTCCCGGCTCGGTGGCGTCGTTCGCCACCAGAAGCCGGAATCCCTTCGCCTCCATCTTCCCCCGCGCGTTCGCGACCACGTCGTGCGTCTCGAGCGCGAATCCCACCGCGACACTGCCCGGCTTGCGGAGCGCGCGGGTGTCGGCCGCGACGTCGGGGTTGGCGGTGAGGCGGAGCGTTGGCTCGGGGCCGGCTTCGCCGCGCTTCAGCTTGCGCCCGATCGGGTCCGCGGGCCGGAAGTCCGCCACCGCGGCCGCGAACATCGTCACGTCCGCCGCAGGGATGAGGCTCGAGACGGCGTCGAGCATATCGAGGGCCGTCTCCACGGGGACGACGTCCACTCCCTCCGGCCACGGCAGGGCACTCGGGCCCGATATCAGCGTGACACGGCAGCCGCGGCGCCAGGCCGCCTGCGCGAGCGCGAAGCCCATCCGCCCCGAGGACCGGTTTCCCAGGAACCGGACCGGATCCACCGGCTCGCGCGTGGGCCCCGCGGTGACGAGCACGGTCCGTCCCGCCAGCGCCTGATCGCGCCCGAGCGCCCGCCCCACGTGTTCGACGATCTGCCACGCCTCCAGCATGCGGCCGGGGCCTTCTCCCTCCCCGACGGCCAACGGCCCCTCCGCGGGGCCCGCCACGTGGTATCCGAGGGCGTCCCGTATGTGCGCGAGATTCGCCTGCACCTGCGGATGCGCGAACATTCGGTCGTTCATGGCGGGGCAGATCACCACGGGCGCCCGCGTGGCGAGGAGCGTCGTGCAGAGGAGGTCATCGGCCCTTCCGTGCGCGGCGCGGGCCAGGAAGTCGGCCGTCGCGGGCGCCACGCACACCGCGTCCGCGTCCCGACCGAGCCTGAGGTGCAACGCCGCGCCCTCCGCACTGAAGAGGTCGGTCAACGCACGCCGTCCCGTGACTCCCTCGAACGAAAGGGGTGCCACGAACTTCTGCGCCGACGATGTCATCACGACGTCCACGACCGCACCGAGACGCGTCAGGTCACGCGCCACCTGGACGGACTTGTACGCCGCGACGCCCCCGGTCACCCCCAGTACCACACGGCGGTCCTTCCAGGGTCGGCGGGAAGCAAGGGCGGTCTGGTTCATGACCCGGACAGGCGCCTACTCCTCGCGTCGACGCCGCTTCACGAGGCGGAACTCGATCTGTCCCGAGGTCAACGCCTCCAGGGAGCGGGTCGTGAGCTTCTTCTCCTCTCCGAGAGGCAGAGCCTCGCGCGGAAGGGAGTTCAACTCACGGGCGTACTTGGCCGCCACCAGCACGCCGAGGTATTTGCTCTCGGTGCCGGTGGCCACTTCGGTGGGCGTGAACACGCGCATCCAGATCTCCTATCCGCTTGCGTTGGCGTACTGGTCCTGGAGGAGGCGGGCGATCGCGGCCCGCATGTCCTCCGCGCTGTTGCTCAGGGCGCCTCCGCGGACCGTCCGCCGAGCCTCCGCCCTGACGATACCGTCGATCTCCTCGACGCAACGGTCGAGGTCCTTGTTGACCACCACGTGGTCGAACTCCGGAACCGCTCCGAGCTCCTCCAGCGCGGTCCTGAGGCGGCGCGCCACCTGTGCGTCCTCCTCCGTGCCTCGCCCCGTGAGGCGCCGGACGAGCGCGTCCACGGAAGGGGGCAGTACGAACAGCAGCAGCGCGCCGGGGCTCGCCGATCGGATCTGCCGCGCCCCCTGGACGTCGATGTCCAGCACGACGTGGCGCCCGCGCGCCGACGCGGCGTCGAGCTCCGTATGGGGAGTCCCGTACAGGTGCCCGTGCACCTCCGCCCACTCGGCGAACTCTCCGCGCTTCACCCTCGCCTCGAAGGCCGAACGCTCCAGGAAGTGGTAGTCCACACCGTCGCGCTCGCCCCTCCGCGGCGCGCGCGTCGTCGCCGAGACGCTGAAGTCGTACTCGTCGGAACCCGCGACGAGGCGCCTGGCCAGCGTGGTCTTGCCGGCGCCGCTGGGCCCGGCCAGCACCACGGGAAAGGGCACGCTCGCGGGTGAGCTCATTCGACGTTCTCCACCTGCTCCCGGAGACGCTCGATCTCCTCCTTCAGGGAGATGGAGGCCTCCGAGATGGCCGCGTCGTTCGCCTTCGACCCGATCGTGTTCGCTTCGCGGTGCATCTCCTGGACGAGGAAGCCCAGCCGCTTGCCCGTCGGCTCCCCACCATCCTCGGCCAGGGTATCCCGGAACGCGGCGAGGTGCGCCCGGAACCTCACGATCTCCTCATGGATGTCCCAGCGTTCCGCGAGGTAGGCGACCTCCCTCGCGAGGCGATCCTCGTCCACTTCGACAAGGGCCGAGAGCTCCTTCACGGCCTCACGCAGCCGGTCGCGCTCCCGGAGCAACCGTTCGGGCGCGCGCGCGGCGATCACGTCCAGGGTCGCCGACATCGCGGCGAGCCGGGTCCGCAGGTCCTCGTGGAGGCGCTCGCCCTCCGCCCGGCGTGCCGCGACGAGCTCGCGGGCGGCTTCCTCGGTCATCTCCCGGAGCATCGCGAGGTCCACGTCGGGCGTTCCTTCCACCTCGGCGGATCGGAAGAGGTCTCCGAACCGGGCGAGCATCCCGAGGTCCACGGAGCCGGGAACGTCGAGCGACGCCTGGATCTCCTCCAGGGCCGTCCGGTAGGCCCGCGCCCGGTCGAGGTCCGCCAGCACACCGGCGCCGTTCGCGGCGCCCCGGCGGTCCACGGACAGGTACAGGCTCACATGACCGCGGAAGAAGTGGGAACGCAGGACCTCGGCGAGGTCCCGCTCGAACCGGTCGAAGCCGGAAGGGGTCTTGAGGTTCAGGTTGAGGAAGCGGTGGTTGACCGACCTCAGCTCGAGGCGGAGGCGTCCCGTCGGCGTGTCCCTCTGGGCTTCCCCGTACCCCGTCATGCTTCGGATCATGCTCGTTCGGGCCCTGTCCGCGCGATGCGAGTGGAGCTTAGAAGAATAATGCGTGGGACCTGAAGACCGAAGATGGGGTGAGGTGACGCCGGCCCGTGCTCAGTTCCAGAGCGCCCAGCGGATGCCGTACACCGCGCGCGTGATCGGGAGCAACCGGTCGGGGAAGTTCTGGAGATTCCGCCGGACGGTGGCATTCTCCCAACCGATGAAGATCCTGACCGAGACGATGCGCAGCTGCAGACGCAGGTACCAGTTCTGGTAGAACGGTACCGACGCCAGCCCGGGTCCGACCGGCTCACCCTCGTCGCCGAGCCCCTGCTCCACCACCTGGCGGACCGACATCGGGTCGTGCCCGCGGACTCCGATCGTCCACCACCACTCCAGATTCTCGGACTTCAGGTAGACACGGTGGAAGCTCAGCGCCCCTCCGTACGTCCGGCGGGGAAGATACGACCAGCCCTCGTCCCATTGCTGGAGGAATCCCTCGAAGCGCATGCCGTCGACCGGCATCGGGACGCGCACCCACACCTCCCATCCCGAGCGAGAGCCCCCCGCCAGCGCGGGCTGCCCCCGGTCCGGTTCGATTCCGAGCGGAAGGAGGGAGTCCACCTCCAGATCGAGAAGCGCGCCCGAGAGCGTGTACCCCCTCCACGCCCACATCGCGCCGGCCCTGTTCGCCGTCCGATCCGAGATCCGGAACAACGGCTCGGCCGCGTCCGCGTCCGGCTCGGCCGCGTCCGTATCCGGCTCGCCGGGAGCGGCGTTCTCGGGCCGCCGCACGGGAAACGTGCGCGCCCCGTAGGCCCCGGATTCCCAGGAGCCGAACAGCGAGAACCCCCAGACGGGGCGCGTCCACCCCCTCAAACGCTTGGCGGTGGTCGAGCTTCCCGCCCATGAGGCGCGGCCGAGCTCGGCCGCGAAGCCCCCGATCGCCGGGAGGTCGGCGCCCGCGGCCAGGTCGAGCCGGCCCGACGGCAGGTCGTCGCCCCCGAACTTCCGGTACGCTCCCTGGACGTACGCCGGGCCGCGCTCGACCAGCGCGCGCAAGCCGGCCTGGGAGCGCGTGCCCCCCTCGAGCTCGTACCGCTCCTCCTCGTCCTCGACGTCGTGCGTGGACTCGCCCCAGTAGGCCTCGGTGCTGATCGACTCCCCGAGGCGCGCCCGCGCCCGCAGGACGAGGTCCGTGCGGCTCACGGGAGAGGCATAGAGGGGGGCGTCGCTCTGGGAGCCCACCCGCCGCAGATCCACGGCCAGCCCCGCGGCGTCGCCGCGGTGGAACTGGTAGCGCAACCAACTCCCGGTGACGCTGCCGGGCTCGTCACCGCGCGGCCCGCGCGCGTCCAGGCGCTCCAGCCCGACGCCCACGCTTCCGCCGATCGCCCTCGGGTCCGCGAAGGTTCCCCTGAAGAAGTTGTTGTTCTGGTCCCCGGTTCCGGCCTCCACGAGCGAATAGGGCTGCCCCCCTTCGTGCTGGAACCCTCGCAGGAAGACGACGAGCTCGCCCATCGAGCGCTCGGCTCGCACGTGCGAGATCCCCGTGAGACCCACGCGGGCCAGATCGGCCAGGCCCCCCTCGAGCGGGAGCACCTCGAAGCCGTCTCGAACGATGCGCACGCCCCCACCCCCGAGCCCGAAGGCCGTCACCGCCACCGGCGTCCCGTGATCACCCGCGAGCATCGGAATCACGCCGGGCACGTCCGCCAGGAGGTCCGCGAGCGTCAGCGCGCCGGACGCCTGGATCTCGTCGAGGCTCCATTCCCAGACCCCCCGGGCCCAGCCCACGGGCGCGCCGGCCTCCACGCGGGGGAGATTGTGGAAGACCGTGTCCATGGCCAGGGTGTCCACCCCGGCCAGCTCCTCCGGGACCGTATCCGTTTCCACGCCGAGGGTGTCGGCGACGACCGTGTCCGGAGGCTCCTGGCCCCGCGCCCGGGACGGCAGGGCGATCGCCGCCACGGACGCCGCGAGAACGCACGCGAACGCGCTCGCCCGGCGTCCGGAGGAGGACATGGCGTGCAGGGGGCGGTCCACGCTCAGCCGGCCCGGCTCCTCACCCATTCCACCAACAGTCGAGTCGGGAACCCGTAGCCGCCCTTGCGCTGGTAAGGGAGCTTGCCGTCCCCGTACGCCGTGCCTGCGATGTCGAGGTGGGCCCAGGGCGTCTCCCCGACGAACTCCTTGAGGAAGCACCCGGCGGTGATCGGGCCGCCTTCCCTTCCTCCCACGTTCACCAGGTCGGCCGTTTCGCTCTCGAGCTGCTTCGCGTACTCGGGCCAGAGCGGCAAGGGCCAACAGCGCTCTCCGGACCTCGCTCCGGCGGAACGGAGCTCCTCGACCAACGCATCGTCGTTGCCCATCACGGCCGCCGCGTGACGACCCAGTCCGATCACCACGGCGCCGGTGAGCGTCGCGCAGTCCACCATCGCCGCTGGGCGGAGTCGCGCGCCCCATGCCAGCGCGTCGGCCAGGATGAGGCGCCCCTCGGCGTCGGTGTTGATCACTTCCACGGTCTTCCCCGCCAGGGTCCGGATGACGTCGCCGGGCTTCAGCGCCTTCCCCGAAAGGAGGTTCTCCGAGGAAGGCACGATGCCGACGACGTTCGCCTTCACGCCGAGCTCGGCGATCGCCTGCATGGCCGCGATGACGGCGGCTCCTCCCGACATGTCGTACTTCATCTCCTCCATGCCGGGCGCGGGCTTGATGGAGATTCCACCCGCATCGAACGTGAGCCCCTTACCGACCAGCACGAGCGGCGCCTGGTCCTCGGTCCCGCCCCGGTGCCCGAGCACGATCAGGCGGGCCTCCTCGTCGGAGCCGCGGGACACGGCCAGGATCGCGTGCATCCCCTCATCGAGCAGGCCCTTCTCGTCGAACACCGTGACCGCCAGGCCGAATGCCTCCGCGACGCGCTCGGCCTCGGCCGCGAGGTGCGTCGGCGTGGCGAGGTTCCCGGGCCGGGACTGGAGGGTGCGCGCCAGGTTCTCGGCGCGCGCCACGACCTCCCCCACGCGCACGCCCTCCTGCATCGCGGTCGCGTCCCCCTCCCCGAAGAAGTCGGCGCGGGCCACCTCGACCTGATCCTCCTCTGCGGGCTGCCGGAGCTCGGTGAATCTCCAGGCCGCGAGCACGGCGCCCTCGGCCCCGGCCTGAGCGAGCGCGACGTCGGACGCCGCTCCGAATCCCTCGAGCCAGATGGATACCTCCGTGACGCCCAGGCGCTCGGCGGCGCGAACCGCCCGCGCGGCGAAGCGCCGGACCTGCTCCGCGTCGTATTCGGCGGCCTTGCCCACGCCGAAGAGCGCGACGCGACGCGGGCCACCGTCGCCCCCGTAGAGGGCTACCTCGTCCTTGGCTCTCCCCTTCAGGTCCCCGGCCGCGAGCAATCGGCCCACGGCGCCGCCGAGCGCGGCGTTCACGCGGGCGAGGAAACCCTCGGGAACGGACGCTCCTTCCGGAACCGCCACCGCGAGCAGGGCCGTGGGGGTGGTCAGAGGGTCCGTGACGTGGAAGGCAGCCTGCATGGGGATCTGTCGGATCCAGGTGGGAGGTGGCCCGTGCCCGCGAGGGCCGGACCTCGCCCGAAAGAGCCCGGAAGTTATTCCGATTCCGACGGCGCCGGCAAGGAGAGCTTCCCCGCGGAGGCACCCTGTCCGATGTTATCCGGTCCCCTTGGTGAGGAGGTGCGCATGGACGGACGTGTGGCCGTGGTGACCGGTGGAGCCGGCGCGCTGGGCGGCGCCGTCGTCGGGACGCTGCTCTCCGATGGGTGGCGGGTCCACGTCCCCGTGACGAACGAGGCGTCCGCCGCGGAACTGCGCACGCGGGTCGAGGGGCGGACGCGTCTCTCGACGGCCCGCGCCGACCTCACGGATCCGGAAGCCGTGGATGCCTTCTTCGAGGGAGTCCGCGCGGCGTCGGGCAGACTGGACCTCCTCTGCAACCTGGTCGGCGGCTTCGCAACGGCCCCCGTCGAGGACACCGCCCCCGAGACCTGGGATCGCATGCTCGCCGTCAACGCGACGGCTCCGTTCCTGTCCGTCCGCGCCGCGGTCCCGCTTCTCCGGGAGACCCGGGGCGGATCCATCGTGAACGTGGCGGCGGCCGCCCTGGAGCGGCCGGCACCGAAGATGAGCGCCTACCTCGCCTCGAAGGCCGCCGTCGCGAACCTCACGCGGACATGGGCCGAGGAGCTGGCGCCCGACGGCATCACCGTGAACGCGGTGGCCCCCACGACGATCGACACGCCCGCGAACCGCCGGGCGATGCCCTCGGCGGACCGCTCGGGATGGTTGACGCCCGAAGCGATCGCGGGCGTGATCCTGTTCCTCGCGGGGCCGCAGGCGCGCGTCGTGACCGGCAGCGTGCTCGCACTCAGGGCGCCGTGACGCGGATGGGGGGGGGACCTCACCGCTCCTGGAGAAGGGCGCTCCGCATGCGGGAGATGTCCGCAGGTCCCACGCGACAGCATCCTCCCACCACCCTGGCGCCGCGTGCCCTCCATTCGTTCACGGCACCCGGAGCGAACGCGGCCGCGCCGGGGCGCCACGTCCCCGTGAGCGGGTCGTAGCGATCCCCCGAGTTGGGGTACGCCACCACCGGCTTGGTCGATACGCTGCGGACCACGTCCAGGAGGGGACCCACGCGCTCGGGCGGCACGCAGTTCACGCCGATCCCGACCACGCGTTCCGCGTGCTCGCAGTCCGCCACGGCCTCCTCGAGGGGCGTTCCGTCCGCGAGGGACCGCTCGTCACGGCACTGGAAGCTGATCCACGCCCACCGCCCCGGCGTTTCAAGGAGGAGACGCACCAGAGCGCGGGCTTCGGCGCCGGACGGAATCGTCTCGCACGCCAGGAGGTCCGCCGACGAATCGGCGAGGATACGCCAACGCGTGCGGTGCCAGGCGGCCAACGCGTCCTCGTCGAGGTCGTAACGGCCCGTGTACTCCGACCCGTCCGCGAGATACGCCCCGTAGGGGCCGACGCTAGCGGCGACCAGAGGACGCACCCGACCCTCCCGGTTGGCCGGATCCGCCCAGAAGGCGTCGCGCGCCTCGACGGCGAGGCGCACCGCCAGGTGGAGCTGCGCCTCGGCCTCCGTGTCCGTGAGCCCGCGGGAACGGAGGCTCTCGACCGTGGCCTGGTACGTCACCGTCTCGATGCAGTCCGCGCCCGCGCGCAGGTAGTCCAGGTGGACCGTGCGCACCTCCTCGGGTGCGTCGAGCAGGACCCGCGCCGACCACAGCGGATCGCGTAGGTCGTGCCCGCGATCCTCCAGGGCCGTGGCCAACCCGCCGTCCAGGAGCACGAATCCCTGCGCCCGGAAGAACGGAGCGAACGGGTGGTCGGCCGTGACGGGGCTCTCTCCCATGGCACCTCCTCCTGCGGGCATTCGTTGCCGGGTGTCGGCACTCATTTCCCGGGCCCGGCCCTCTCGTCCGCCCGCAGCCCCCGGCGGGCAGGGTCCAATGCTTCGGTACGGAGCTTGCCTCTCCCCGCTACCACCCCCCGGGTGGGCCTGAGGATCCCCCCAGTGAGCATACCCACCCCCCAATCGTCCCCGCCGATCGGCGCCAACGCCGCGGAACGGGCCCCCCTCGGTCTCTTCCTCGAAAGCCCCATGCCGACGGCGCTGGTGGATGCCCGCACGCGGCGTGTGGTCAGCTCGAACGGCGCGCTGGAGCGTCTGCTCGGATACGGACCCGGAGACCTGGAGGGCCGACCCCTCCGCGACCTCGACACAGCCCCTTCCGAAGAAGTGGAGGAGCACCTCCTGCTCGCGCTCGCGTGCGGTGACCATCAGCCGCGGAAGCGCTCCTGGTCCACCGCTTCGGGGGAGTCGATCCCGGTGGAGCTCCTGGCGACGAGGCTGGATCGGGAGCAGGGCACGCTGCTCGCGCTCTACGTGTGGGATGCCCGCAGGGAGGGCACTCCCGCGGAAAGCCCGGAGGCGCTTCGGGTCTGGATGAAGGAAAAGCACGAAGCGGTGGGGCAGATGGCCCTGGGCCTCGCCCGTGAGTTCGAGGGAATCCTCGACCGCGTGGTGGACACGGCACGGGGACTGCCGGCGGCGGCCGCGCCGCAGCGCCTACAGGCTCTGGACGAGATTCTCTCCGCCAGCCGGGACGCGCGCCGGCTCGTGCGCGATCTTCTCGCCTTCACGGGCCGGCAGGTCCTCGAGCTCGATACGGTCAGCCTGAACGACGTGGTGGCCGCGGCGGAGGACTCGCTCCGCGAGGCTCTCCCACAGGACATCGGCCTTCTCTTGCGTCCGTGCGCGGAGCCAGCGCGCGTGCTGGCGGACGACGACCAGATGCGCCGGGTCCTGCTCCAGCTCGTGGAGCACGCCCGCGACACCATGCCCGCCGGGGGCTACGTGGTGGTGGCCACCCAGGAGGTGGAACTGGACGAAGCGTTCGTCCGGGATCATCCCTCCACGCGGCCCGGCCCGCACGTGGCGCTCAGCGTCACGGATACCGGCGTCGGGATGGACGAAGAGATCCGGGCGCGGATCTTCGAGCCGTTCTTCAACGCCCCGAACGGGCCCCAGTCGGGAGGAGGAATGGGGCTGGCCGCCGTCTACGGGGTGGTGAAACAGCTCGGCGGGAGCATCTGGGTCACCAGCCGTCCCGAGCTGGGAACGACCTTCCACATCTACCTGCCCAGGGCGAGCTCCTAGTGTCCCCTCGTGGGAACGGCGCCGGACCGTGTCGAAGCTGAAGCGGCTCCAGCCTTCTTGCCCGGCCCCTGTCTTCGGTTTATCTTCGGTACAGTTACTTCATCCGGTTCCCCGGGTCCGACGACCCGCCTGACCGTTTCGCGGTCGTGAGGTGAGGTGAGGTGGTAGCCGTCTCCGGAAGCACGGTGCGGGTGTCCGCGAAGGCGGGCGTCGGTCCCGGGGATCTTTTCGTCGGCATCGGTCCCCTTCCACCATGGCCCAGCCCCCTTCGCGCGCGCACTGTGTTCCCACCCACCCAGACAGAGGGTGGAATTCCAGGAGAACATGGGAACATGCCGGCCATGGCTGGACCATCCTCGGAGCCACGGGAACTTTCGCGACGGCCGCCTCCACGCCGGGAAGCCGCCATGCCCTCTGCCTCTGGCTCCCCACCTTCGAGCTCCGCCTGGAGTTGGTGCGCTCCCCGGAACTGGACGCGACCTCCGTGGTCCTCCTCACCCCCGGGGAGAGCACACGACGCACCGTCTGGCAGGTTTCGGAGCGGGCGCACGACGCCGGGGTGCGCCCCGGGCAGCTCATCTCCCAGGCCGTGTCCCTCTGCCCTTCCCTCACGCTCCTGGAGCCCGATCCCGCCCACTACGACGCCGCGGTGGACGCCATGCTCGAAGCGCTGTCCGAGATCACCCCCGTGGTGGAGCCCGCAGGCCCCGGGCGGGTCTTCCTGGGGATGGACGGTCTGGAGCGCCTCTACGGCTCCCCCCTCCACCAGGTGGAGCGAGCGCTCCACGCGCTCTTCCGGGTCTTCCCCACCCCCCTCGTGGCCTCCACCCGCGCCGGGGCGGCACCAGGGAAGCTCGGCGCCTGGATGGCGGCGAGCTCGGGGCGCCCGGGAGCGCCCGTGACCGTCACCGACATGGAGCTTCCGGGCTTCCTGGCTTCCTGCCCCGTGAGCGCCCTCCCCATGGATCCCCTCGCGATCCAGCGGCTGGAGCGGCTGGGCGCCATCACTTTGGGAGACCTGCGACGCTTTCCCGAACCCGCGCTGGTGGCACAGTTCGGGGAGGAGGGAAGGAGCGCGCTGGCCTGGGCCACGGGACGGCGCATCGATCCCGTGCGTCCCTGGCACCGGCCCCAGCCCATCCGCGTCTCCCTGGACTTCCCTACGCCCGCAAGAGTTGTCGAGACCCTCCACGTCGCGCTCGAGCGCCTGGTGGAGCGCGCACTCTCCCGTCCGGCCCGCCGGGGAAGGAGCGTGACTGCGGCACGGCTCGGCGCCCACCTGGAGGCAGGAGGCTCCTGGTTCGTGGAGACGGTGCTCCGCGAGGCCACGTCCGACCCCCGCAGAATCGCCTCGCCTCTGCGGGCCAAGATGGCCGCCACCCCTCCACCCAGGGCTGTGGAGACCCTCGTCCTGGAACTCACCCGCTTCGGCGCTCCCTCGGTCCAGACCGGCCTCTTCGACCGAAGAGACGAGGGTGGCCGAGCCGAATCCGGGCGCGATCTTATCCACGGCGAAGTTCCTATATCAATTAAAGATGCGGTCAAAGAGTTAAAGTTACGTCTAGGACATTCTCCACTGTTCCGGGTGGTGGAGGTGGACCCGTGGTCCCGGATCCCCGAGCGACGTCACGCCCTGCTGAGCTTCGACCCTTGAGCCTCCCCGAGCCCCTCGACCGAAGACCCGTGCGCGACACCCCGCACCTCCGTCCCCTGGGGCGCCCCCGCGCCGTGGACGTGCGCACCGACGAGCACGGCGAGCCCCTCTGGGTCCGCCTCCCGGGAAAGACGGCCCGAAAGGTCGAGGTGGTTCGGGAGGTGTGGCGCATCGACGACGAGTGGTGGCGAACCCCCATCTCCCGGGAGTACCGTGCCGTGGTCCTGGACGACGGTCGCCTCGTCACGCTCTACCACGACATCCTCGACGGACGGTGGTATGCCCAGAAAGAGGAATGACCCCGTGATCACCCGGCTGGAGCCTCTCCGGGGCCTCCGGGCGCGTGTTCACTTGGACCACGGCGAGCCTCTCGAGGTCGCGCTCGAAGCGCTGGAGCGGATGGGGCTCGGGATGGGCGATCCCCTGCCCTCCAACGTCCGACACCATCTACTCGACGCCGACGCCGAGGCACAGATTCGAGAGGCCGCCCTCGACCTCCTCTCCCACCGGGCGCGAACGCGCGCCGAGTTGCGCCGCAGGCTCGTCGGGAAGGGATTCCGTCCAGCCCGGGTGGACCCATGCCTGGCCCGACTGGAGGAGCGCGGCCTTCTGGACGACGCCGCGGTGGCCGCTTCGTTCGTGCGCGACCGCATCCGCCATCGGCCACGCGGGCGGAGCCGTCTGGTTCAGGAGCTCCGGGCCAAGGGCGTCCCCGACACGCTGGCCACGACGGCGGTGGACGCGGTCATGGAGGACGAGGCGCTCGAAGAGGCCGAGCTGGCCAAGCGAGTGGCCGAGGGCTGGTTGAGGCGGCAGGGACCGCGCACCCGGCAGGTACTGTCGGCCGGAAGGCACGGCCCCGAACGCGAGAAGGCGCGCCGCAGGCTCTACCAGTACCTCGCGCGTCGGGGATTCGCGGGACCCGCGCTGTCCGCCGCGCTCGACCACGCGCGGCGCCTCGCTTCCCGATGACTACGGACGGGGTACGACGACCGAGGCGCCGAGCTCGATCTCGGTGAACCCCTCCCAACCGCAGAAAGGAGCGTATCCGCTCGTCCGGTCTTCCGGGCTCACGCAGCCCCTGAACCGGATCCGATGCGCTGACACCCTCCCCACGAGCTTCACGGGAACGCCCCGAATCGGCGTCAGCGCGGCCGAAACCGAGGCCAGGTAGCCGATCTGGCCCGCGTTGGGCATGTGGAGATCGGCACGCCACCCCGATTCGCCCGTGCTGGTCGCCGTGAGCTGGTTGAAGCTCAACCCCGCCGCGCCCGATACCTCCACACGATCTCCCAAGTGCAGGAAACGGACCGCCGTGATGCGGAGCCCGCTCAGGCGTGCCGACGTCGCCACGGCCTCGGTACGGCATCCGATGCGCGGTGAGTAGACCTGGCAGACCACGCCGCTCTTCCGCGTGGCGTCCTCGTAGCTGAGGTAGGCCACGCGCACCCGCCAGGGGGCGAACTCGAACTCGGCGAACGCTCCCAATCCGGTGGGTCCCGGCAACTCGACGTTGTCGCTCACGGCCCGGACGGCCACGAGACCGAGCTCCTGGGCGCGCGTGGGGCTCGCGGCGAAGAGAAGGCTCAGCACGATCACGGCGGGGCTGCGTACGACGCGGCGCATGTGTTCCTGCTCGGGAAGGAACGTTCGAAGCGATGCAGGGAAAGTCTATGCGAGAGGCATGGTATCGGGAAGCGTGATCCCGACACGGCGCGGGCCGGCCTTCCGAATCCTTCTCGTCGGGTTTACGTACAAGGAAGGAAAGGAGAGGAGGTTCGTCCATGGCCAAGAACCAACGCCAGAACCAGCCACGGGACCGGACGAAGAAGTTCCACGTTCCGGATCCTCCCTGCACGCCCAAGCCACCCAAGCCCCCACCGCCCCCGAGTCCGGCCAAGCCGTTCGACCGGCCGATCCCCGATGTGCGGAAGTTCTTCAAGGCCAGCCGGCGCGGCCGGCGCTAGAAGGCCATTTCCCAGGTGAGCGTCAGGTTCCGCTTCGGCTCGGGTCTGAAGAACGCCGCGTTGGAGAACTCGGCGCGGAACCTTACTCCTCCAGCTCGCTCTCCACCACGAACCGGGTCAGGCCGGCCACGGTGCGGATACGCAGCTTGGCCATGACGCGCTCGCGGTGCGTCTCCACGGTCCGGGGGCTGATCCCGAACTCCTCCGCGATTTCCCGGTTCGTACGCCCCGAGGCGACCCGCACGAGAACCTCGCGCTCGCGCGCCGTCAGCTGATCCAACCTGGAACGCTGGCGCTCCCGCTCGAGCTCCTCGCGGAGCGCGACGCTCAACTGGTGCGTCACGCGTTCGGCGAAGTACTCCTTCCCATCCGCGACCGCTTGCACCGCGTCACGCAGCTCGGCGGGGCTGACGTCCTTCAGGATGTATCCGTCGGCACCGGCACGCACGGCTTCCAGAACGTACTCCGGGTTGTCGTGCATGGACAACACGAGGATCCCCACCTCGGATCCCTGGTTTCGCAGCTCCTTCGCCACCTCGAGGCCCGTCTTGCGCGGCATCGTCACGTCCAGGAGCAAGAGGTCGGGCCGATGCTCCCCGAGGAGCGAGAGCACTTCGTCGCCGTCCTCGGCTTCCGCGAGGACTTCCAGTCCCGGAATGTCCTCCAGCACGGTGCGGATACCCTGCCGTACCACGGCATGATCATCGGCGATGATCACCCGGATCTCTGGATCACCCAAGGCTCTCCTCCCTGCTCTCACGGTTCACGGGCACGCGGACCCGCACCAGGGCTCCTCTCTCCGCGCGGTTCTCGAGAGTGAACGTCCCCCCGACGCTGGCGATGCGCTCACGGATACCCGCCAGCCCTCCGTGGGTGCGATTCAGGCCCTTCGGATCGTCGACCGGAAGGCCGATTCCGTCATCGCTCACTTCCAGCACCACGGCGGCCCCGTCCGAGCGCACGGACACCTCCACTCTCGTCGCCTGCCCGTGGCGGACCGTGTTGGCGAGCGCCTCCTGGAGGGTGCGGTAGAGCGCGAGCTCGGCGTCGCCTCCGACCGGAGGAAGCACGGGAGGGGCCTCGAACGCCACGTCGAACGCTCCCTCGTGACCGAAATCCCGCGCCAGTGCGCGCAGCGCGGACAGGAGCCCCAGGTCGTCCAGAGCGGTCGGTCGCAGGTTCCGCGTCACCGAACGAATGCTCCGGATTCCTTCCCTCACCAACTCCTGCGCGCGGTCGAATCCCTTCGTAAGTCCGCCGTCGCTCTTCTCCCTGAGGAGGCCGAGTTGCATGGAGAGCGCGGCGAGCACCTGCGCCGTCTCGTCGTGGAGCTCGCGCGAGAGCCGGTTCCGCTCCTCCTCGTGCTGGCGCACCATGCGTACCTGGAGGCGCTCCAGCTCGGCCGTGCGGTCCTCCAGGGACACGTACAACTCGTCGTTCTCGAGGGCCGCCCCCACCTGCTGTCCGAACGCCCGCAGGAAGGGTGTGTCGAGCGCCGTGAACGGGTCGCGCGATTCGCCGACGACGACCAGCGCGCCCGCCACGTACTCGCCACGGAGGATCGGGAGCGCGGCCGTATACGGATGGACCCAGGAAGCGCGCTCGCCGTCCTCGTCACGACCCTGGATCACGGCGGGTTGCCCCGTGCTGCGCACCTGGGCCACCGCGCGCCAGGCCAGCTCCGGAGGCTTCTCGTACGGCCAGAGCGCGCAGACGCCCGCGCCGTGCACGAAGGCTCCCCCGGCTCCACCGGTGAGATAGAGGGCGGAGCCGTGCACGCCCTTGAGGCCGAGCGCACGCCGCAGCACCGCCTCGGGCACGCCCTCGCCGCGCCGGCCCCGCTGCTGGAGCTCACCGGACAACGCGGTGAGCGTGCGCAACCCCTGGTCGAGGTCCTCCAGGACGAGCAGGAGGATCCCGGTCCCCATGCCCAGCTCGAAGAGCAGGTCGAGGTAGTAGCCCCAGGGGCTCCACGCGCCCCGGGCGCGCAGGAACGGGTAGTCCAGGTGGTGCAGCGCCCAGAGCCCCAGTACCACGGCCAGCCCCCGCGCGGCGGGAGACCCCACGTCCCGGTGGTAGCGGTGGAACGTCCAGGCCGTCCACGCCGTCGCGACGCTCAGGAACGCGACGGCAGGCCCCGCGGCCAGCAGGAAACTCTCCATGCGATAGATCGCGATCCAAGACCACATGGGTGGGAAGAGCGCCACCGCGACGTACCAGGATCGCCAGATGGGCCGGCCCCGAGAGAAGACCAAGGCCGCCCAGAGGAGAGCCAGCGCCGTCCAGCCCGTCGTGACCTGATGCCAATAGAGCCACGCGCTTCGGCCGGTCGACAGGAACGCGACGATCGCTCCGAGACGCAGGGCGTACACCGTCCACGCCAGCGCCCAGAGACCGAAATAGGGCTTCCGGTACCGGCGATACAGGAATCCGCAGAGGGCGACGAGCCCGAGCGTGACGGCCGTCTGGAGGTAGGCCGCCGAGAGCTCGGTGGGTATCGTGCCCGGTACCGTGAGGTCCATGGGCCCGAAGATCTCCGCAGGCCATCCCCGGGGCAACGCCGATCCCCACCGAGGCCACGACGAAGGCGCCGCCACGAAGCGAGGCGCGGCTCAAGGAGGGCTTTCCCCCACCCTCGACTCCACCGCTTCCCTACTACAGGGAACTGCATTCTCTGCCTAGCTTTGAGGAGTTCCCGGGGTGCCAGCCCGCGGAGGGCCGAAACCACGTTCCGGAGGCCTTTGTCATGAGCGCCGTTCGCACCGCCGCTCCCCCGCCTTCCACGCTGTTCGCTGACCGCGTTAGCCGTATCGGGACCGAGGAGGCTTTCGCGCTCGGTGCGCTCATCCTGGAGGTCGAAGCCGAGGGCGAGCGCGTGATCCGCTGCAACCTGGGCCAGCCCGACTTCCCACTGCCCCGGCATGTCGCCGAAGCGGTGAAGCGCGCGCTGGACCAGGGGCTTACGACCTACTGCGATCCCCAGGGGCTCCCCGAGTTGCGTCGGGCGGTGGCGCGATCCGTGGGAGAGAAGCGTGGTATGGACATCGACCCGGACAGGGTCGTGATCTACCCGGGCGGCCGGCCTCCGATCGGCTTCGCGCACATGGCCTACAGCGAAGCCGGAGAGGAGGTGATCTACCCGTCCCCCGGATACCCCCTGTTCGAGTCCTTCATCCCGTACTTCCGCTGCATTCCCGTGCCGCTCGTGCTCCGCGAGGAGCACGGTTTCGGTCTCACCCGGCGTGAGCTCGAGCCGCTGCTCAGCGAGCGGACGGGGCTCATCTTCCTGAACTTCCCGGGCAATCCCACCGGGGGCGTCGCCAGTCGAGCGCAGCTCGTCGAACTCTCCGAGCTGATCCTGGAGAACACGTCACCGGACGTGCGCGTCTACTCCGACGAATCCTACGAGGCGATCACGTTCGACGGAGACGAGCACATCTCGATCGCTTCCATACCCGGTATGGAGGCTCGCACCATCATCGCGTCGGGCGTGTCCAAGACCTACTCCTGGACGGGAGGACGCGTGGGATGGGCGGTCTACCCGACGGTGGAGGAGGCTCGCGTCCACCGGCGCCTCGCGATCAACTACTTCGCTTCGATCCCGCCGTACAACCAGGTGGGGGCGGTGGAGGCGTTGGAGTCCCCCGAGAGCCCCGCGACGATCAAGAACATGGTGGACGCCTTCCAGCGCCGCCGCGACCTCGTGGTCCCGGCCCTGAACGCCATCGACGGTATCACGTGCCAGAACCCCAAGGGCGCGTTCTACGCCTTCCCGAACATCAGCGGGATCGTCGAGCGCCTGGGAGCGCAGGAGGCCTTCGACTCCCTGCCCCAGGACGTGCGGGAGCGCACGAGCCCGGCGACCCTCGTTCAACTCTTCCTCTTGTACCGCTACAAGGTCGCGACCATGGATCGGCGGTCTTTCTCCACGCTCGGGAGCGAGGGTCAGCATTACCTCCGCCTGTCCATCGCCAACAACGACGAGGAGCTGTCGGAGGCGGTGCGACGCATCGCCGTGGCATCGACGGACGCCGACGGCTTCCAGGAGTTCTTCGCCAGCGGGCAGCGCCATACCCTGTGACGGGCCGCCCGCTCACCCCAACGGACGTGAAGCGTCCACTGCAGGAGCTATCATGACCCGAGCCTTCGGCCCCAGGCGGGCTGAATGGATCACGGTGACGGAGCCCGCCGACCTCGGACTGTCCCAGGATGCCGTCGCTCATCTCGACGCCTACGATCTGATCTTCCGGAGCTTGACGGCGATCCTGTACAACTTCGCCCAGTCCGGGCATCCGGGAGGATCCATCTCGTCGGGGCATATCGTAACCGGAGCGCTCTTCGACGCCATGGACTACGACATCGGCGATCCCGTGCGTCGGGACGCCGACCTGATCTCATACGCGGCCGGCCACAAGGCGACGGGACTGTACGCGATGTGGGCGCTCCGAGACGAGGTGACCCGCATCGCGCGCCCGGATCTCCTCCCGGAGGCGGTGAACCACCGCCTCCGCCTCGAGGACCTGCTGGGTTTCCGCCGCAACCCGACGACCCATACGCCGCTCTTCAAGCAGTTCGGGTCCAAGGCCCTGGACGGACACCCCACGCCGGCCACGCCGTTCGTCAAGCTCTCGACGGGCCCGTCGGGCATCGGCGTCGGCGCCTCGATCGGCATGGCCTTGTCCCTGGCCGACTACTACGGCAAGAAGAACGCTCCGCGCGTCCACATCATCGAGGGCGAGGGCGGCTTGACCCCAGGTCGTGTCGCCGAGGCCGTGCCGAGCGCGTCGGCCGCGGGGCTCTCCAACACGATCCTGCACCTGGACTGGAATCAGGCTTCGATCGACTCGAACCGCGTCACGCGGGACGGCTCCACCCCGGGGGACTACGTCCAGTGGGACCCGATGGAGTTCTTCTATCTCCACGACTGGAACGTCGTCGAGGTACCCCAGGGCCTCGACTTCCCGATGGTCCTGACGGCCCAGCGGCTCGCCCTGGCGATGGACAACGGGCAGCCCACCGCGGTGGTGTATCGCACCGAGAAGGGATGGAACTACGGGATCACAGGAAAGAAGTCGCACGGAGCCGGTCACAAGCTGTGCAGCGACGAGTACTACGAGGCGCTCGCGCCCCTGTTCGGAAAGGGCGGGCCGGACCTCCCGCACTGTGGGACCGACGGACAGCGCTGCTCCGGAGGCAAATACAAGGACCAGGTGGAGCAGTGCTACTGGTTGACACTTCAGCGGGTACGCGCCCTGCTCGAGGACCGGTACCGCTCCATGTGCGACGCCATGGCCGAACGCGTGGCCGCCTCCAAGGCGCGCCTGGAGGCCCGCGCACGGAAGCCGCGTGAGGGCGCTCCCGACGTCGAGCGGATCTTCGTCGCGGCCGTGCCGGACTCGACGCCCCCGGAGCTCGTGCTGGAGCCGGGCGCGAAGCTCGCGCTCCGCGCCCAGCTCGGGAAGGTGCTCGGCTATCTCAACAAGGCGAGCAACGGAGCCATGCTCATCGCGGCGGCCGACCTCCTGGACTCGACGTCGGTGTCCGGCGGGGCGAAGGGCTTCCCGGAGGGCTACTTCCACACGGAGAAGAACCCCCTCGCGCGCTCCGTCTCGGTCGGAGGGATCTGCGAGGACGGGATGTCCTGCGTGCTCACGGGGCTGTCGTCTCTTGGCCTCCACACCGGCGCCGGCGCCTCCTACGGAGCGTTCATCGCGCCGCTCGGCCACATCGCGGCCCGGGTCCACTGCATCGCCAACCAGATGCGCCGCGAGGTCGAGGGACCCGAGACGCCCTACCGGCCGGTCATGCTCGTGATGGGCCACGCGGGCACGAAGACCGGCGAGGACGGGCCCACGCACGCCGATCCCCAGGCCCTCCAGCTTCTCCAGGAGAACTTCGTGCCGGGAACGGCCGTGACGCTCACGCCCTGGGAGCCGAGCGAGATCTGGCCGCTCGTGGCCGCTGCGTTCCGGGCCCGCCCGGCGGTCATCGCCCCGTTCGTCACGCGCCCGAGCGAGGTCGTCCTCGATCGGGAGGCCCTGGGCATCGCCCCCGCGTCCGCGGCGGCCCAAGGGGTCTACAAGCTCCGCCCGGCGCAGGGCGAGCCCGATGGAACCCTCGTGCTCCAGGGCTCCGAGGTCACCTACGAGTTCCTCCAGGCGGCGCTCCCCAAGCTGGAGGCCGACGGGATCGACATGGACGTCGTCCACGTGTCCAGCGTCGAGCTCTTCGACCGGCTGGAGAGCGACCAGAAGGCGGCGATCCTCGCCCCGGCCCAGTACCAGGAGGCCATGGGAATCACGGGCTTCACGCTGCCGACCCTGTACCGTTGGATCCGGTCGGAGATCGGGCTCGCGCATTCGATGTACCCGTTCCGCAAGGGCCATTACCTGGGAAGCGGTACAGGGGACATGGTCGTCTACGAGGCGGGGATGCACGGCGAGGGGCAGTACAAGGAGATCAAGAAGTACCTGGATGCGCGCGCGCGGGAGCGCGCCCGCAGCTCGGTGGTGATCTGAGCTCGTCGCTCGTCGCCCACGGTGGGCCGGGGACGGGCCCGCGAGAGTGGGGGGCCGGCACCGCCGGCCCCTTCTCGACGGCAGAGCGCGCGGTTTCGCGCGCGAACCCCGCGCGTTTCCGCGCACCGAAGCGCGGTCCACGAAGCTCGCGGGCCCAGGGACTGACCGCATAAAGACATATTCTGCAAAGATTTACGCTGTAGCTGGGGGCTCAGGCACGGAGCTTGTACCCACTCCCAGGTGAACGGAGGCGCGAGGCCTCCGGGCCCAGAGGAGGACAGGATGAACGCCCCGACGATCCCCACCACACCCGCCCCTGAAGCCACGGTCCCTCGGACCATCGGGTCGCACGGTCGGGTCGCCGTGCTCTTCGCGATGGCCGGCGGCGTCACCATCGGCGGGATCCTGGTCGCCGCGATGACGCTCTCGGGCCGCTTGAGCGGCAACGGGATCTTCGCCACCGCGACGGCCTTGTTCATCGTCGGCGCGGTCCTCGGCCTGGCCCACGGCGTCTTGCTGGGCCTGCTCGGCCGCGAGACGACGGTCCGCGTTCGCGACGCCGCGCACGACCTCGGGAGGGCGGCGCTGTACGCGATCCCGGGCCTGGCGATCTCCTGGCTGGCGACGATCTGGGTCGCGATGACCCTCGTGGCGTTCTACACGGGCCGGGTCGGCCCGCTCGTCGGAGCCGCGGTCGGCTGGGTCGCGGCCGGAACGATCCTGGCGGTGGCGGTGGTGCAGGGGCTCCGCGCCCTCAAGAACGCCTTCGCTCGATGGCCGGAGCGGCGCCCCGGCACGCTCCTGGCCGCCGCGTCGTTCGCCGCGCTCCTCCTGCTCTTCCTGGGCGACCGGCCGGAGATCTGGGGCATCCGCCTGCGCCTCACGGAGACCGGTGCGGTTCTGCTCGCGGCCTTCTTGGCCGTCTGGGTTGCGGGCCCGCTCGTCACACTCGCCCTCCGCCTCGCGCGCTCCGTCCCATTCCCACGGCCCTTGGCCGGTCTCGACGCAAGCAGGGTCACCGCAGCCGACCTGGCCCTGGGTTTGCTGGTCGGGATCGTGGTCGGCCTCCTCGCGGTGCCCTTCGTCGGCCCGTCCGGGCCCGCCGCGTTCGGCGCGCTCGTCATCGAGGTGAGCCAGTCCGTGGTGAACGAGGTGCTGCTCCGGCTCTTCCTCGTGACCGCGGTCGCCTGGCTCCTCCTGCGGTGGCACCGGGTCGCGGACAACGAAGCACTGGTAGGCGCGGTCGTGGCCGCCACCCTCGTGCAGGTGCTCCTCTACGCCCCCGGTGCGGCGGCGATCGGGTTCACGAGCTGGACCGGGACCACCCTCTTCCTCGTGATGGCGGTCGGCGTGCCCGCCGCGGCCTTCGGGCTTCTCTTCTGGAGGCGCGGCTTCGCGTCGGCGCTCGTGGCCGACGTCGCCGCCTTCGCGGCCGTCGCCCTCCTCGCGTGAGGGTCGCCTTCTCCTCCGGCGGGTCGAGGGGTGTCGGCGACGCCCCTTTGGAACGCCCGGCGGAGCGCCGACCGCGCGGTTGCGGCCGGGCATCGGCCCGATCCGCGCGCTCGGCGATTGTTCCCGCGCGATAACGCGCGGCCACGGTTGTCGGGCGCGTCCGGTTCGCGCTATTCTTCCCATGGATCTCGCCGTATCGCTTCTTCGCGTGGCCGCCTCCCGGAGACGACCTGCATGAGCTGGGTGCGTCAAGCCCGCTCTCTCCCGGTCCGAGGAAAGCTGCTGCTCACCGTCCTCGGTGCCGCGGTGGCCGCTCTCGGCGCTTCCACGTACCTCTCCTTCCGGTACTGGGAGAACGAGGCGATGGTCTCGGCACAGCGCCAGGCCCTCCTGGCGGCGGCCTCCACCCAGGCGACGCTCGAGTCGGCGATCCGGCTGGGTCGGTTGGCGCCCGCGCACCACACGCTGACGCGCCTCCGCGAGGAGGCGGACGTCACGCTGGCCCGTGTCTACGGGCGCGACGGCCGGATCGTCCTGTCGGCCGATCACTTCGAGGAGGGGACGCGCGCCGGCGCGGTGTTCATCCCCGACGCGAGCCAGCTTCCTCGGGCCGGCATCGTCAAGCGCGCCGAAAGCGGTGACGCGGTGCGCGCCTATTTGCCCGTCGCGATTCCGGAGCCCGGCGTCCTGGAGGTCGAGTTCTCCGTGGCGCCCACGATGGCCGCGATGGAGCGGGGAGCGCGCCTCGGTATGGGGCTGATGGCCGTCTCCCTGCTCGCGGTCGGGATCATCGTCGTGACGATGTTCGAACGGGAGGTGGTCGCTCCACTGCATCGCATGGACGTGCTCCTCCGGTCCGGAGTGGAACGCGGCGATGCCCAGTCACCGCGCGACGAGCTGCACCACATCGAGCAGTCGGTCACCGAGCTCCTGGAAATGGAGCGGGCCGTGCGAGCACGGGCCGCGACCCAGGGTCGCGAGCTCGCCGCGAAGGAAGGGCTGGCGCAGGTGGGGGAACTGGCGGCGGAGATGGCACACGAGTTCAAGCGCCCCCTCGCGTCCATCCGTACCGCCGTATCCGTCCTCCAGCAGGAGTACGAGTTGGATGAGGGCGGAAAGGAGGTTCTCCGGGCCGTCGACGGACAGCTCGAGCGTCTCCACGAGACGATGCAGGACCTGTTTTCCCTGGCCAAGCCGCTGGTCCTCGAGGGAGGCCCCGTGGATCTCTCCGAGGTCCTGGACGACGCCCTCTCCGAGCTCGCGGCCGTGCCGGGGATCGAGGCCGTCGAGGTCCATCGGGCATACGCGCCGACTTCGATCCACGTGCGCGGAGACGGGCGTCGCCTCCGGCAGGCGTTCCTCAACATCATGGCCAACGCGGTGGAGGCCGTGACGCCAGGGGGAGGACACGTCACGATCGCCACCCAGGTTCTGCCCGGGTCGTCGGTGGAAGTGTCCGTGACCGATACGGGCCATGGCCTGGAACCGGAGCAGGTCGAACAAGCCCTCAGACCATTCTACTCCACCAAGCCCCTCGGCACCGGGCTCGGGCTGCCGCTCGTGGCGCGGATCGTGGCCGCCCACGAAGGCGGGCTCACCATCGAGAGCCGCCCCAAGCGCGGCACCACGGTCCGCATCACGCTGCCGGTGGTCCGCGAGACCCCGGCCGGGAGTGTCTGATCATGCCCGCTCGCATCCTCCTCGTCGACGACGACGACCTCATCCGAACCGTCGTGGCCGAGCGCCTCAGGCGCCGGGGCTTCGAGGTTTCGGCCGCCCGCTCGCTGGCCGATGCACGTTCGGCGCTCCAAGGCGCGTTCCCCGACGCCGCGCTCCTGGACATCCGCCTCCCGGACGGCAACGGCACGGAACTGCTCGAGGAGCTCACGGCGGAGGAGGACGTGCCGTGCGTGATGATCACGGCCCACGCCACGGTCGAGTCCGCCGTCGAAGCTCTGAAGAAGGGCGCGGAGGACTACCTGGAGAAGCCCTTCTCGCTGGACCGCCTCGAGGCCACACTCGACGCGACGCTCGAGCGCACGCGTCTGCGCCGTGAAGTGCGGGCGCTGCGCCGCGAGGGAGGCGTGCGGGGCAACGTCATCGGCTCGAGTCCCGCGATGAGGCAGGTCCTGAACCTCGTGGAGCGCATCGCGCCCGCCGATACGGCCACCGTCCTTCTGCTGGGGGAGACGGGCACGGGTAAGGGGCTCGTGGCCAGGCTGATCCACGATCTGAGCCCCCGCGCGGAGGGCCCGTTCGTGGCCGTGACGTGCTCGGCGCTCGCCGAGTCGTTGATGGAGTCCGAGCTGTTCGGGCACGAGAAGGGCGCGTTCACCGATGCGCGCACCCTGAAACGAGGGCTCGTGGAGGTCGCCAACGGTGGCACCCTCTTCCTGGACGAGATCGGCGAGCTGTCCCTCGGCCTCCAGAGCAAGCTCCTCGGGTTCATCGAGGACAAGGCGTTCCGCCGGGTCGGCGGCACGGACGACCTTCGCGTGGACGTACGCGTCATCGCAGCCACGAACCGCCGCCTGGAGGACGAAGTCGCGGGCGGGCGCTTCCGCGAGGATCTCTTCTACAGGCTGCGGGTCCTGCCGATCGAATTGCCCCCCCTGCGTCATCGTGGGTCGGACATCCCGCAGCTGGCCGCAGCGTTCGTCGATCGGTTCAACCGCGAGTTCGGCAAGAAGGTGGAGGGGCTCACGTCCGAGGCGATGGACTTGCTGGAGACGTATCGTTGGCCCGGGAACGTGCGTGAGATCTGCAACGTGGTGGAGCGGGCGGTGCTCCTCACCGAGGGAAGCCACATCGACGTGGATTCCCTGCCCCCGGAGGTCGCCGAGCAGGGACGGGAGGAGGAACGGGCCGGGGCCATCTCCCTGGGTCCCGGCGGTGTGGACCTGGAGCAACTCGAGCGCGAGCTGCTCGTCGAGGCGCTGCGCATCGCCGAGGGAAACCGCACCGAGGCCGGACGGCTTCTCGGACTGAGCCGCCACCAGATTCGCAATCGTCTCAAGAAGTACGGAGTGGAAGCGTGAGCCGTCCTGCCCGCACCCGGTGGATGCCCGGCTTCGCCATCCTGGCGTTCCTGGCGGTCCCCCCGGCGGCACGGCCCCAGACGCCCCGTCCCTCGTGCGAGTCGTGCCACGGACAGCTCGAGTTCTTGCGCCAGCACGTCTCCACGCTGGAGGAGGCCCGTGCGCTGCTCGCCCCGGCCACGAGGTTGGCCGCCTCGGCGCACGGCGGCATGACGTGCACCGACTGCCACGACGGCTTCCGGCGATATCCCCATCCCGAGGCGTCCGTCACCGCGACCTGCGCGTCGTGCCACGACGAACAGGCCGCCGATTGGAGCGAGGGCATGCACGCTCTCGACAGCGCCGCGAGCTGCACGGAGTGCCACGGCATCCACGAGGTCCGCAGCGCACACGAGCTGTCCGAGCCGGAGGGGATCCGGGCGATGCGCGCGGCCTGCGAGGGGTGCCACTACGAGCCGACAATCCCCGAGTCCGATCCCCACGCGGACTCGGTATCGTGCGCCGCCTGCCACGAGCCGCACGCGATCCTGCCCTCGGAGGACGAGCGGGCGGCGACGCACGTCCTGAACCAAGCGGCGACGTGCGGCGCATGTCACCCGGAGGAGGCCTCGGCATGGCGCGACGACGCCCACGCCCGGGCGGTGCCGGAGGTCGCCGTGCCGGGCGGCCGCGTGCCCGAGGGCGCGTCGAGGGCGGTGGCGCCATCGTGCACCGCGTGCCACGGCGCCCACGGGATGACACGGCCGTCCGAGGCGTCGTTCCGCCGCGAGATGATCGACCGGTGCTCGCATTGCCACGAGAGCTACCGGGAGAGCTTCGCGGACTCCTACCACGGTCAGGCCGCGGCGCTGGGATCCGTGGCGGTCGCCACGTGCGATGACTGCCACGGATCGCACGGCATCCATCCGGCCTCGGAGCCCCGCTCGACCGTCAGCGAGGCGAGGCTGCTCGGGACGTGCCAGACTTGTCATCCCAGCGCCACCGCGGGGTTCACGAAGTTCCAGCCCCACGCCGACCCCAAAGACAGGGAGCGCTACCCGTACGTCTACTGGTCCTACCACCTGATGACGGCGCTGCTCGTCGGCACGTTCACGTTGTTCGGTATCCACACGGTGCTCTGGTTGGGTCGCCTCGGCATCGACGCGCTCCGGGGGACGCCGCGCGGATCGCACCCCCACGACCCGGGAGGCTGAGCATGCCGACGCCGACACGCCGCCCTTCCCTGCCCCTCGACGCCGCGCAGCGCGGAGAGGGACCGTTCGTCTGGCGATTCTCGCTCTATCACCGTGTGACCCACGGCACACTCATCGTGTCGTTCTTCCTGCTGGTGATCACCGGGCTGCCGCTCCGCTTCAGCGAGGCCTTCTGGGCCCCACCCCTGATGCGTCTGCTCGGGGGCGTCGAGACGGCCGGCCTGCTCCACCGCTTCGGAGCCATCCTGACGTTCATCTACTTCGGCGCGCACGTGGCCTTCCTGGTGAGAAAGCTCGTGACCGCATCGGACCCCATGAAGCTCCTCTGGGGCCCCGACTCGCTGGTCCCCCAGCCCAGGGACGTGATGGACATCCTGGCGCAAACACGCTGGTACTTCGGGAAGGGACCGCGGCCGCGGTTCACGCGCTGGAGCTACATGGAGAAGTTCGACTACTTCGCCGTGTTCTGGGGCGTCGCGGTGATCGGTGGGTCGGGGCTCATGCTGTGGTTCCCGGAGTTCTTCGCGCGCTTCGTTCCGGGATGGGTCTTCAATGTCGCGACGATCGTGCACGCGGACGAAGCCCTGCTCGCGTCGGGCTTCATCTTCACGGTCCACTTCTTCCACGTCCACTTCCGGCCGGAGAAGTTCCCCCTCGACGCCGTGATGTTCACGGGAAGGGCCACGAAGGCCTACATGGAGGAGGAGCATCCCCTGGTCCTGGACAGCATCCGCCGCCACGAGTCCGAGCCGCCGTCACTCGACCAGGTCACCGACACGCCCGCGCCGGCCCCGAGCCGCACGGCGTCGCTCGTCGCGGCGGGCCTCGGGTTCCTCGCCGTCGCGGTGGGGATGGCGCTCACCGGGATGATCCTATGGGCCGTCATCCTGTCCTGATCACGGCGGCGCTCGGGCTGCTCGCCTGCGAGCCGCCCGAGCCTCGACCGCCGGCCGGGGACGCGCACGAGCAACTGGCATGCGTCCAGTGCCACGCGGGCGGGCTCGCGGACCGGCGACTCGCGTCGGTGCCGCGGGAGACGTGCATGGCGTCGGCATGTCACGGGACGGACATTCCGGAATCGGTCACGCTCGAGACGGTAACGTTCACGCACCTCGACCATGGGTCCACGGGGAGCCCGAAGGCGGAGTGCGCGGGCTGCCACATCCACCGCGAAGGCGGAGCGCCGCTCGAAGCCGGTCCGGGAACGTGCGGGCTGTGCCACGAGCGCTCCTTGGCCGGGACCAGCGGCGAGGACTGCCGGCTCTGCCACGCGACGCCCGACCACGACGGCCTGACGAGCCAGGGGGTGGCGATCCCCCACGAGGGACTTCCGTGGATCGAGGGCGGCTGCCTCCGCTGCCACTACGAGGTCGCGCGTCCGGTGCGCGGGGTCTCGCTCGGCCGGTGCGCCGCCTGCCACGAAGAGGTGGACGAGGTGACGGCGTTGGGAATCGGGGAGGACCTGCATCCCAGCCATGCGGGCATGCACTGCGGATCCTGCCACGAGGAAGACAATCACCGCATCGAGGCCATGAGCTCGGCAGTGGACCTCGAGTGCGGGACCTGTCACGCCGAGGAGCACGGGGTGTACCTGGGAGACGGGAACGTGGCGCCGGAGACGTGCAACGCGTGCCATGCGAGAGTCCATGAAGGACCGCAGCGGGTCCTCCTCGGCATCCTTCCGGACGCGGAGGCGGCCTTGCCGTCCCAGCATTTCATGGACGGTGTGAATTGCGCCTCGTGCCACATTCCGCCGGACGACGGCGGGCCGGGTGTCCTGTCGGGAACGGCCCGGGCCTGCATCCAGTGCCACCGCAGCGAGTACGCGATCGTGCTGTCCTGGTGGAACCAGGGACTGGGCGACCGGATCCGCCTCGTGGACCGGTATCTGGCGGGGGCCGAAGGCGCCGTGGCGCACCTGCCGTCCGACCACGGAGCCGTCCTGGCCGCCGCCGACGCGCGCAAGCTCCTCGCGATCGTCCGGGAATCCGGAGGCCAGCACAATCTGCCGCTCGCGCACCGTGTATTCGAGGACGCGCTCGCCGGAGCGGCTCAGGCGTACGGGCTCGCGGGCGAGAGCGCGCCGCCGTCGCCCGACCTCGGGCGCGCCCCGAGACAGGGCCTCTGTGTGTTCTGCCACTACCGGCTGGGCGAGCCGGGGTTCTCCGAGACGATGGACGACGCGTTCCACCGGGAGGTTCTGGGAGCGCCGTGACGGACGACTCGGGGTGAGGGCCCCTCCTCGGGAGCCGTTCGGAGGGAGGCACGGCACCCCTCGTCGGGGGGCGTTTCACTGGCACGCTACGCGTGCAACCCCCACTCCTCGGGGTCCCGTACCCCCCTCGGCTCAGCGACCCCCGCTCGTCGAGGTACGGTGACCCCCTCCGCATCGTGACCCGGCCGCCGGAAGATCACACCCCCGATCGTCACGCGCCCCCGGAGCCCCCCTTCCCGCGTTTCAGGGCAGCAGCAGGACCTTGATCCACCCCGGGTCGCGGGCGGCGAACCTCCGGTAGGCCTCCACGCCCTCCGTGAGCGGGAGCCGGTGCGAGACGAGGGTGCCGATCAGCGCTTCGTCCCGCTCCGCCCACGCCAAGGACGCCGGCATATAGTGGCGGGCGGAACAGCGGCCGGCCGAGTACCGTAGGTTCCGGTCGTAGATCTCCCCCGGAGAGAGAGCGAGGTGGGGCTCGGTGTGGACGCCGATCGCGGCGAGGGTGCCGCCGAGACGTAGCATCTCCGCCGCAAGGCGGGTCGCCTCGGGAGAGCCGACCGCCTCGATGGCGCCATCCGCTCCCCGTCCCTCGGAGCGCTCCCGCGCCAGCGCGACCGGATCCTCCGTGGCGAGGTTCACGGGCGTCGCGCCGAAGCGCCGCGCCGTCTCGAGGCGTGACGCCACCCTGTCTACGGCCACCACCTCCCGGGCCCCCCGCTCGAGCGCCGCCCGGATCGCGAGGAGACCGACGGGCCCGCACCCGACAACGGCGACGAGATCACCTGGGCCGACGCCCGCCAGATCGGCTCCGAAGGCCGCCGTGGACAGGATGTCGCCGGCAAGGAGGGCCACGGCCTCATCCAGCCCTTCGGGAACCGCGACCAGGGTTCCGTCGGCCAGAGGAACACGCACGAGCTCCGCCTGGGCTCCTTGGAGCCCTTTGCCCTGCTGCACCCACCCGAAGAGCTGCCCGCGCTCGCAACGGGCCGTGAGCCCGCGTCGGCAGTAGAAGCACGTGCCGCAGCTCGTGCTGAACGGGGCGACCACGCGATCCCCGACGGAGAACCCGCGAACGTCGGCGCCCGCATCGACGATCTCCCCGATGAACTCGTGGCCCATGACCGTCCCCGGGTCGAGCCCACGCTCGCGACCGAAGTAGGGGTGCAGGTCGGAGCCGCAGATCCCCGCCGCGCGCACGCGGACGACGACGTCGGTGGGTTCGAGAATGCGCGGGTCGGGAACGGTCTCGCAGGCCAGACGTTCGACGCCCTGGAAGGTGATCGCGATCATGATGCAAGATACCACGACGCATCCCGGCGCTCGACCTCATTGCGTCCGCCCGATCTTTCGGTTTATGTTCGGGTCATGCGCCTGCCCTACGTCGAGCTCCACTGCCATTCAGGCTTTTCGTTCCTGGACGGGGCCTCTCATCCGGAAGAGCTCGTGCTGCGTGCTTCCGAGCTGGGGTACCCGGCGCTCGCGCTCACCGACCACAACGGTCTGTACGGATCCATGGAATTCGCGCACGCGGCGCGGGATGCCGGGATCCGGCCCATCACGGGGGCCGAGGTGACGCTCCGGGACTGCTTCCCGGGACAGGAGGAACCCGAGAGAGGGTACCACGTCACCCTCCTGGCCGAGACGCCGCGGGGGTACGCCAACCTGTGCCGGCTGCTCACCGAGGCGCACATGGGATCGCCACGGGACGACCCCCGGCTCCCGTTGGAGTCCCTCCTCGATCTCCCGGAGGGGCTCGTCCTCCTGACCGGTTGCCGACGGAGCCCCGTCTGGGCGGCCCTGCAGTCCTCCGCGGCCGACGCCGAGGCCCTCATGCGCCGGCTCGTCCAGGCCTTCGGGCCCGGCAGCGTATTCGTCGAGCTGCAGGACAACGCCGTGAAGGGAGACACGCGGAGGAACCGGGCGCTCGCTCGCCTGGGGGGACGCATGGGCCTCGGCGTGGTGGCCACGGGGAACGTCCACTACCACCGGCCCGAGCGCTCCCGCCTCCAGGACGTGCTGGTGTCGATCAAGAGCCGCACCACGCTCGACGGCGCCCACGGCGCGCGGCGCGCGAACCGGCTCTTCCATCTCCCCGAGCCCTGGGAGATGCAGCACCGCTTCCGGACACGTCCGGAGGCGCTCACGAACTCGCTGCTGATCGCCGAGCGGTGCGCGGCGTTCGACCTCACCGAGGACCTCGGCTACGAGTTCCCCGATTTCGTGGGCTCCGACCGGGGTGGCGCCATCGAGACTCTCGCGGGCCTCTGTCTGGCCGAGATCTCCCGGAGGTACGCGCCGGGGAGCGTCGAGGAACGGAAGGCCCAGGAGCGCCTCCACACCGAGCTGAGGCTCGTGGACCTGCACGGCCTCGCGGGCTTCTTCCTGGTCTACCGTGACATCATGGACCTGGCCAGGGAGGTGGCCCGGGAAGTTCGCGCCGATTCCCCCAGGGCGCGGGCCGGGCTCCCGCCCGGCCGCGGGCGGGGCTCCTCGGTGTCGTCCATCATCTGCTACCTCATCGGCCTCTCGCACATCGACCCGGTCGAGAACGACCTCTTCCTGGGCCGCTTCCTCAACGAGGCGCTCCGAAGCGTTCCCGACATCGACCTGGACTTCCCGAGGGACATCCGCGAGCGGCTCATTCTGCGCGTATACGAGAAGTACGGCCGCGAGCACACCGGGCTCGTATGCACGTTCCCCACGTATCGTCTCCGCTCGGCGGTGCGCGAGATCGGCAAGGCGCTGGACCTCCCCCTCGGGGAGCTCGAGAAGCTGGCGAAGCTGGCCGAGCACCGCTCGGCGTCGGGGCTCGCCGACGAGATCGCCTCGTTGCCCGAGTTCCGGGAGAGGGCCGACGCGCCGCTCTGGAAGATGCTGGGCGAGCTGGCCGAGGACATCTCGGGGCTCCCCCGCCACATCTCCCAGCACGTGGGCGGTATGATCATCTCGAGTCGCCCGCTCGTGGAGATCGTCCCTCTGGAGCCCGCGGCCTGGGAGGGGCGCGTCCTCTGCCAGTGGGACAAGGACTCGTGCGAGGACGCGGGCTTCATCAAGATCGACTTCCTGGCCCTCGGGATGCTCTCGCTGGTCGAGGAGGCGGCCGACCTGATCGCCGCGCGCCACGGCCGGGCGCCGGACCTCTCCCGCATCGACTTCCAGGACGAGGAAGTCTTCGAGCGCATCCGCGCGGGCGACACGGTGGGGCTCTTCCAGGTCGAGAGCCGGGCCCAGATCCAGATGATCCGCCGCACGCGCCCGCGCAATCTCGAGGAACTCGCGATCCAGGTCGCCATCGTCCGGCCGGGCCCCATCGTGGGAGGCGCCGTCAATCCGTACGTGCGCAGGCGGGAGATGGTCCGGGAGAACCCCGACTTCCGGATCCCCTACCCTCATCCTCTCCTGGAAGGCCCTCTCAAGGAGACCCTCGGCGTCATCGTCTACCAGGACCAGGTCCTGACCGTGTGCCAGGCTCTGGCGGGGTTCACCGACGGTCAGGCCGAATCGCTCCGGCGCGCCATGAGCCGGAAGCGCTCCAGGGAAGCGATGCGGGCCCACTGGAAGGCGTTCCGTGAGGGAGCCCTGGCCAGGGGAGTGGACGAGCCCACCGCCCGGGAGGTCTTCCAGCAGGTGACGGCGTTCAGCGAGTTCGGCTTCCCGAAATCCCACGCCGCGGCCTTCGGCCTGCTGGCATACCAGTCGGCGTGGCTGCGCCACTACTACCCGCTCGAATACTACGTCGCGCTCTTCAACAACCAGCCCATGGGCTTCTACTCCCTGGACGCCCTCGGCAGGGATGCCCGGCGAAACAGGGTCCGCACGTTGCTTCCCGACGTGAACCGGAGCCGTGTCGCGTGCACCGCGGAGGGAGCGGACCTGCGCATCGGGCTCGGATTCGTCCGGGGGTGGGGCACGGAGATCGCCGAGCGCGTGGTCGAGGAGCGCGAGCGGCGCGGCCCTTTCCTCTCCCTCGCCGACTTCCTGCGGAGGACACCGGCGGCGCTCAAGCGCCCGGCGGTGGAGAACCTGATCTGGGTCGGAGGCTTCGATGCGTTCAGGCTTACGCGCCGGGAACTTCTCTGGCAGGCAGGACTCTGGCTCGGCCCCGAGTCCGACGACGAGCGCTCGGGCGGACGGAACGACCATGCCCAGACGGAGCTGGCCCTGGACGATCCCTATGCCGGGCTCTCGTTCCCCGACCTGGACGCGGCGGACCGCATGGTGGCCGAATATCGCATACTCCACTTTTCCGCGGCGCTCCACCCCCTCTCACTCCTGCGCGGCCAGCTGCCCCCCGGAACCGTCGCCGCCGACCGTCTCTCCCGAGTGCGCCAGCATGCCACGGTCCGGGTAGCCGGGCTGGTGACAGCCCGGCAACGACCTGGGACCGCGAAGGGCTATGTCTTCGTCCTGATGGAAGATGAAACCGGTGTCGTGAACGTGATCATCAAACCCGACGTCTACGAGCGGGACAAGAACGCCGTCCGCTTGGAGCCCTTCCTCACGGTACGGGGAAGCCTCCAGAGGGACGGGGCGAGCTTGAACGTGATCGCCGACGAGGTCGGGGCGCTGCGCGTGCCCGGAGCTCCGGTACGGCGCTCCGGACTATCCCGGAGCCGGGAGGCCGGCGCATTCCAGGGATCCCTTCCCGAAGCCCCGGATTCCTGGGCGGACTCCGGCTCGGCCGGCCCCATGCCTTTCCGCTACCTGACGGCGCTCCGTCAGAGCCCACCCGGGATCCGGAGCTTCGGATGAGCGTGTTCACGAAACTCTTGCCATGGAGCCGTCCGGGACGAAGGATGATGCACGCGAACGCAGGCGTCCGAACTCTTCCCCCCTCGCGGAGGTTCCCATGGCGAATCTCGCCAAGGCGTGCGTGGGCCTGGCCGCGCTGGCCTTCATCCTCGCGGTCGTCACGGTCTTCACCGGCCCGATCATCGTGGGGGCCGAGGGCTACTCCAGGGCAGCTACCAACCTGGCGCTCCTGGCGCTCTGCCTCTTCCTCGGCTTCAAGGAACCCAGCACGTCCGCCTGAGGTCCGGGACCGCCGGCCGACCCGGATCGCACCACTCACCCTCCCGCCCCGGGGCATCCCCCGGGACGGCCTTCGTGTTCGTTCCCCTCCCTGCCCCTGATCTTCCTGTGCCCCGGCTCCGTGTTCCTCGCCACGGCCGCGATCGTCGCGACCTGTCTCGTCCCGTCACCCGAACTCCGGATCCCGATGAAGAAAGCCACCCCGATCATCACCGTGGACACGATCGAGCCCTGTCTTCCATTCTGGACGGAGCGGCTCGGGTTCGAGATCACAGCCACCGTGCCCCACGGCGAGGCCTTGGGCTTCGCGATGCTCGCGAACGGGAGCGTAGAGCTCATGTACCAGAGCCGGGCGAGCCTCGAGGCCGATCTGGGTCCGGCCGGTGCCGCCGCAGGATACGCCGACCTGGCCGGACGCCTCGCCCGGAGCACGACGACGCTGTTCATCGAGGTGGAGGCCCTCGATCCCGTAGTGAACGCCCTCGCCGGAGCCGACGTGATCGTTCCGCGGCGCCAGACGTTCTACGGCATGGACGAGATCTTCGTCATGGCGCCCTGCGGGACCGTTGTGGGTTTCGCTGCACCCGTGGCTCCGTGATCCTCTCCCCGGGCGCCGTCAGCGCGCCGGGAGCAGGTCCGCGACGAACGGCCCCGCCGAGAGCCCCAGCGGAACGCCTTGCACGCCGCCGTCCTGCGCGGCCATCGCGGCCGAGAAGGCCTCTCCTTCGCGAAGCGTCAGGACGGCGCCGTCCACGTCGAAGCTGACCGCCTGCTCCGGGCTCGCGGCAAGATCCCGGAGCGCACGCACGAACTCCCATCGCGCGAAGGGGTCGTCCGCGGGCGCGTAGGCCGCGGACGACGGCGGCAACGCGACCTTCCCGGGCGCGCGCTCGACCTCGAACGTCTCGAGGTCCACAACGTCGCCCGCCCCCGCGAGCGTCACCCGGATGCCCGAGCCGCGGATCGGCGAGGAACGGTGGGCGTCTCGCCCGTCCACCACGATCACGCCCGACGCGCCCGCCACGCGCGCCGTGGTGCCGTCCACGACCAGCGCCGTGTTCTCGTCGATGCCGAGTCCCACCGGGAGGCTATCCACGGCCAGAACGGCCACGAGCAGCCTCCCGATACGCCCGCGGGCCAAGAAATGCTGGTCCAGGATCGCCCGCTCGAAGAAGCCCATGCCACGGCGGATGGACACGCCCTCGCCGTCCTCCTCGGTGGCCACTCCACGCTCCACGGCCGCCGGGCTCGCACCGCCCGCGATCATCACGCCGCTCATCATGGCCGCGCCCGCGCTCGACCCGGACACGACGGCTCCTTCCCGCCAGCGGCGCCACACCGCCCTGAACGCCTGGGTGGTGTCCCCCCCCGGGAGGAACACGTCGACCACCCGGCTCTGCGCCCCGCCCGTGAAGAAGTAGCCGGAGCAGGTTCCCAGGGAGTCCGCCACCGCCGCCGAATCGGCCCGGGACGGATCGTCAGTCGAGAGGCCGATGCCCACGACCGCGCCCGGACCGGCATACGTGGTCAGGGTCGCCGTCGCGGACTCCATGGAGGAGACGGGCTCGCCGCTCGCCGTCGGCAGAACGCACAGGGGACCGTCCCCCTCCCTCGCCTCGACGATCGCGCGATAGACCTCCGCGTTCGCCGAGTCGAGGGCACCGCCGACGATCACGAGTCGGCCCGCACCGGAATCCTCCGCGACCGCCGCCTGTGGCTCCGTTCCCGGCTCCGCCTGCCCGCAAGCACCGAGGAGCAGGCCGAAGGCCAGAGCGCCGCCGAGCGCGCTCAGTCGCGAGGCCAGAAGTTGTTCGAGCGGTCGGCGTCGGGTACGACGACCATAGGGTCCACTTCCACGCGTGTCACCGAGCCCGCGGACGCGGGCACCTGGATCTCTACCCACCGGTTCCCCTCCAGCCAATGTTGAACGGGCACGTCCTGTTCCTGGATCCCACCCGACGTGGTCGTGATGCGCACCTTCACCGGAAATGGAGCAAAGCCGCGGTTCGCGACTCGCACCACCGCCCCGTTGCCGGGGCTGGAGGTCGCGCTGACCGCGTCGAAGTCCACCGTCCAGGTCTCGAAGTAGAAGGAGGTCCAGAACCAGTCGAGGTCCTCGCCCGCGAACCGCTCGAACGTGTTGAAGAAGTCCCAGGGCGTGGGATGCTTGTAGGCCCACTCGTCGATGAACGTCCGATACGCCTCCTCCCACTTCGCCCACCCCATCAGGTCGCGAAGCGCGACCATGAGCGTGGCCGCTTTGCCGTACGAGGCGACCCCGTACCCCGGTCCGGGCTCGTACCAGTCACCGTGCCGCATCAGCGGCTGCTCCATCCCGGCTGCGGCGGCCTGGAGGTACGACTGCGCCTCGAGCCGGTGATGATCCACGCCCGGCCAGAACTCCATCCGGCTCTGGTCCTCGAGGAACGTCGTCGCGCCCTCGTCCATCCACGCGTAACGGTTCTCGTTCGCACCCACGATCATCGGGATCCACATATGTCCGAGCTCGTGCGTCGTCACGTTGAAGAGCGCCTGGGGCTCGGCGTCCTCGTAGGGTCCGATCAGCGTGAGCATGGGGAACTCCATCCCTCCCCCGATGATATCCGCGCCCTCCACCGAGGTCATGTGGGGCCACGGATACGGGAATCCGGTGAAGCGCGAGTGGTGCTCGATGGACTGCTTCGCGAACAGCCACTGGCCCTCCCAGAGCGGTGCCCGGTCCTCACGCCAGAACGAGTGGATAAGCACACGGTCCTCGACGCCGTCGCCGTCCCGGTCGGGGATCAGAGCCGATGCCGCGTCCCAATGTTGAGCCTTGGAGGTCGTCCATACGAAGTCGCGCACGGAATCGGCCTCGAAGCGGTACGTGAGCCACCCGTCGACACCCTGTGTCGTCACGCGGCCCGCCCTCAGGTCTTCCGTAGAGGCTACCACCACCCTCTGGTCCGACGTCGCGGCCTGGGCGAGGCGCGACAGCGTCTCGGGCGCGTACACCTCCTCGCCGTTCAGGAGACGGCCGGTCGCCATGGCCGTCCATCCGGCCGGCACGGTGAGCGCCACCCGGTAGTCGCCGAAATCGTCGTAGAACTCCGCCCGCGAGAGGTACGGCTGCGCGTCCCACCCTCTCAGGTCGTCGAACACCGCGATCCTGGGAAACCAATACGCGACGAGGTACATCTCCTTGTCGGAATGGCCCATGCGCCCCGCGCCGTTCTGGGGAAGCGTTACGCCCCAGGCGAGCCCCAGACCGACCGTGTCGCCCGGCTCCACGGGTTCCGGTAACCGCAGCGTCAGCACGGTACCGTCGACCCGATATCCCGGTCCGGCGCGCAGGTCCCCCGGATCGAGCAGCACGCCGGCGACACTCACGCGGGAAAGCTCGACGCCGCCGGTCACCTCCTGCGGCTCGTTCCTCGCAACACCGGACGCATGCAGGTTCTGGTACAGGTGGAGCACCAGGGTCTGGAGCGTGAACGGGGAGCGGTTCACATATCGGATCTCCGCCTCTCCCTGGAGCCGCGCGGTCTCCGGATCGAGGCGCGCCTTCATGTCGTACCTCGCACAGTTCGTCCAGTACGAGGGGCCCGGCGCGCCCGTG
>CAYPMO010000001.1:96319-297892 GCA_964412015.1 uncultured Gemmatimonadaceae bacterium
CCTTCCTCCACCCGGACGTCCTCGCCGAAAAGTGCCGCGTCGAAGGCGGCCGGCATCACCACGGGAGCGGGAACGGGTCCCCGCTCCGTGCCCTCCTGCGCGCCCACTGGAGCGACCGCCAGAAACATCCCGACCATCGCCCCCCCCACTCGCCCCACCCGCCTCCGACCCCATCGCTCACACGTCATGGATTCCGCTCCAGGTAGAACCGCACCCCCGCATAGTCGTTCGACACCTTGAACACGTCGAAGTACCGCTGGGCCTCCCCCTGCGTGAGGTACGGCGCGAGCTCGTCCCGTATCTCCTCATCGTAGCGCACCGCGTCCGCGTCGGCATCGCCGCGCCCCATGGCGTCCCGCACCCGGGCTTCCAGGGCCTCGAGCCGCTGTCGTAGCTGGCTCACCCGAGCCGCGACCGATCCATGGAAGCCGAAATGGGTAGGGCCGAACCTCTCGGGGGCTACCGCCGCAATGTCGTCCAGGGTTCGCGCCCAGGCCCGCAGATCCACCCCGGGCGGTGGCGTCGGCGCATGCGTCGGCGCCTCGTCGGCCAGCACGACTCCCATGGAGTCGCCCGAGAACAGAGTCCCATCCCGGTCGTCGAGATACGCCAGGTGGTGGGCGATGTGACCCGGCGTGGGGAGGGGCCGGAGGCCCTTCCACGGGCCTGCCGCACCGGGGCGCCAGGGCCGGATCCGATCCGCCGGAACCGGACGCATCTCGCCCCAGAGCCGGTCGTGGTCTTCTCCGAACGTTCGACGCGCGCTGGCCACGAGCCGGGTCGGATCCACGAGGTGGGGCACTCCGTCCACGTGGATATGGACCATGGCTTCGGGAAAGGTTCGGACGACGTCGCCGGTGGCGCCCGCGTGATCGAGGTGGACATGCGTGAGCGCCACGTGGCGCAGGTCGCGGGGCCCCACCCCCAGCGCCGCCAGGCCCTCCACCAGGATCTCGAAGGCCGTGGTCGGCCCGGGGTCCACCACCGTCGGCTCGATGCCCGGAATCACGTACGCCCCGATGACACCCGGTAACCCCTGGTGCCGAAGATCGAGGCAGATCGCCTGGCTCAAGAATCCTCCGAGCGGCGTCAGCGCCGCTTGTCGATCGGAACGAAGTCCCGGGTATCCGCCCCGAGATAGACCTGCCGAGGACGCGCGATCTTCTGCTCCTGGTCCGTGAGCATCTCCTCCCATTGCGCCAGCCACCCCACCGCTCGGGGGATCGCGAACAGCACGGGAAACATCTCGACCGGGAATCCGAGCGCCTGATAGATGATCCCCGAGTAGAAGTCCACGTTCGGGTAGAGGTTCCGCTCGATGAAGTAGTCCTCGCTGAGCGCGATGCGCTCGAGCTCGAGGGCGATGTCGAGGAGCGGGTTGCGCCCGGTGACCTCGAAGACCTCGTCGGCCGTCCGTTTGATGATGCTGGCACGCGGGTCGTACGACTTGTACACCCGGTGGCCGAAGCCCATGAGTTTCTCCCCTTTGTTCTTCACCTTCTCGAGGAATGCCGGGATGCCCTTCATGTCGCCGATGCGGGTCAGCATCCGCAGTACCGCCTCGTTGGCACCCCCGTGCAGAGGCCCGTAGAGAGCCGCCATCGAACCGGCCAACGCTGAGAACGGGTCCACCTGGGACGAGCCGATCACCCGCATGGTCGTCGCCGAGCAATTCTGCTCGTGGTCGGCATGCAGGATGAACAGAATGTCCAGAGCGCGTTCGAGGACCGGATTCGGCTTGTAGGTCGAGCCGATCTTGAACAGCATGTTCAGGAAGTTCCCCGTGTAGGAGAGCTCGTTCTCCGGATACACGTAGGGCAAGCCTCGGTGGTGCCGATAGCAGAGCGCCGCGAGCGTGGGCAACTTGGCCACGAGCCGCTTGATCTGGACCCACCGAACCTGCGGGTCCTGGATGTCCTTCGCTTCCGGGTAGAAGGTGGACAGCGCCGCCACCGCGCTGATCATCATGCCCATGGCGTGGGCGTCGTAGCGGAAGCCGTCCAAGAGCTTGGTCATGTTCTCGTGCACGTACGTATGAAACGTCACGTCGTGCACGAACTGGTCCAGCTCGCTCTGGGTGGGAAGCTCTCCTTTGAGGAGCAGGTATGCCACCTCGAGGTGCGTGCTCCGCTCGGCCAGCTGCTCGATCGGATAACCCCGATACCGGAGGATGCCCTTGTCACCGTCGATGAAGGTGATCGTGCTTTTCGTCGAAGCGGTATTGGTGTACGCCGGGTCGTAGGCCATCATGCCGAAGTCGTCGTCCCGCACCTTGATCTGCCGCAGATCCATGGCGCGGATGACATCCCCATCCAAGATGGGAACCTCGTAGTCGCGACCCGTCCGGTTGTCCCGGATCGTCAGCGTGTTCTGACCCCCCTCCGCCTTTTCCACCATGGTCTCTCCCTAACCTGGTTGGGGGCATACGGCAGTCGGCGCCGATGCGTGTGCGTCTTCCGCATCCCGCCGGATCGGCGAACCACGAGGCCACCGGAACCTCAGTGCCGGGGGCGGGAATCGAACCCGCATGCCCGTGAGGGCAGCGGCTTTTGAGGCCGCCGCGTCTACCGTTCCGCCACCCCGGCGAGGTGGTCCCGGCAAGGTATCGACTTCCGGGTACACCCTCAATGCTTATCGTTAAAGGCCTCGGGGCCGCCCCACGCGGGGTTCGGCCACCCCCACCGTCCGCACACCAGGAGCCATCGTGGCCGTCCACCGCGCCGATCCCTTCGGAGCCCTGACCGAGCTCGATCTCCCGGAGGGACGTACCTTCGTCTACCGGATTGCCCGGCTCCAGGAGACGGGCGTCGTGTCGTCCGTGGACCGCATCCCGTTCTCGATCCGTGTCCTCCTGGAGAACGCGCTGCGGCACGCGGGAAGCGGGCACGTCGAGGAGGCGCACGTCGCGGCCGTCGCGGCCTGGAGCCCCACGAACGCGGGCGCGATCATTCCCTTCATGCCGTCCCGCGTCCTGCTCCAGGACTTCACGGGCGTACCCACGGTCGTGGACCTGGCCGCCATGCGTGACGGCATCCGCTCGCTCGGTGGGGACCCCTCCCGGATCAATCCGGTGGTCCCGGCGGACCTGGTGATCGATCACTCCGTCCAAGTGGACTACTTCGGCGCGTCGGACGCGTTCCGGTTGAACATGGAACGGGAGTTCGAGCGCAACCGCGAGCGCTACGCGCTGCTCCGGTGGGCTCAGGAGGCGTTCCAGGGATTCTCCGTCGTGCCCCCCGGGACCGGCATCTGCCACCAGGTGAACCTCGAGTACCTCGCCTCGGTGGTGCACCGCCGCGAGCACGGAGCCCGGTGGGTCGCCTACCCGGACACCTGCGTGGGCACCGACTCGCACACCACGATGATCAACGGAATCGGCGTGGTCGGCTGGGGGGTCGGGGGTATCGAAGCGGAAGCGGTGATGCTCGGCCAGCCGTACTATATGCTCCTTCCCGAGGTCGTGGGCGTCAGGCTGACGGGCGAGCTGCCCCGGGGCGCTACCGCCACCGACCTCGTCCTGCGCGTCACCGAGATGCTCCGCGAACACGGCGTGGTGGGCCGTTTCGTCGAGTTCTACGGTACCGGGCTCTCGAAGCTGACCCTGCCCGACAAGGCCACCCTCGCCAACATGGCTCCGGAGTACGGTGCCACGATCGGCTTCTTCCCGGTGGACACGGAGGCGTTGCGATACCTGCGGGGTACCGGGCGCTCGGAGGCCCACGTCGCGCGCGTCGAGCGCGTGTCGCGGGAATTGGGGCTCTTCCGGACGGACGAGACGCCGGATCCCGACTACACCTCCAGGCTCGAACTGGACCTCTCGTCCGTCGAGCCGAGCCTGGCGGGTCCCAGGCGGCCGCAGGACCGGGTGCGACTCTCGGACGTGAGGGCCTCCTTCGCCCGCGAGCTCCCCACCCTCCTTCCCCGAGGCGCCACGCTCACCGAGGACCGGAGCGGAGGCACGCCCACGGCCCCGGCCCGCCGGGCCGTGACCGTCGAATCGGACGCGGGGCCCTACGAGGTCGGCGATGGGACGGTGGTCATCGCCGCGATCACGAGCTGCACGAACACGTCGAATCCGTCGGTGATGGTGGGCGCCGGCCTGCTGGCGAAGAAGGCCGTGGCCCGCGGCCTGAAGGTCGCGCCGTGGGTGAAGACCAGCATGGCCCCGGGCTCCAGGGTCGTCACCGACTATCTGGCGGCAGCGGGGCTCACGACGGCTCTGGACGCGCTCGGCTTCCAGACCGTGGGATACGGGTGCACCACCTGCATCGGCAACAGTGGACCGCTGCCCGAGAAGATCCACGAGGCGATTCAGGACCATGGGCTCGTGGTATCCGCCGTGCTCTCGGGCAATCGGAACTTCGAGGCCCGCATCCACCCGCTGGTCCGGGCGAACTACCTGGCTTCGCCGCCGTTGGTCGTGGCGTACGCGCTCGCCGGCCGTGTGGACGTCGACCTTCATCACGAGCCCCTGGGACACGACCGGACGGGCGAGCCGGTGTTCCTCTCCGACATCTGGCCCTCCTCCGAGGAGATCCGCGATACGATCGCGACCTCGCTGAGGCCCGAGATGTACGAAGCGCGCTACGGTGAGGTCTTCAAGGGCGACGCGAACTGGCTGGCGCTGCCGCTCCCCGAGGAGAGCAGCCTCTACGCATGGGATCCTTCGTCCACGTACGTCCAGGCGCCACCATTCTTCCACGCGATGACTCTGGACATCCAGGATCCCGGTGACGTCCGCGGCGCCCGCGTGCTCGCGCTGCTCGGTGATTCGGTGACGACCGACCACATCTCGCCGGCCGGAGCGATCCCGAAGAACGAACCCGCCGGGCTGTACCTGCGGGAACGCGGCGTGGAACCGCGCGACTTCAACACGTTCGGCGCCCGGCGGGGCAATCACGAGGTCATGATGCGCGGTACGTTCGGCAACGTGCGCATCAAGAACCTCATCCTCGAGGGCCGTGAAGGAGGACACACGATCCACTTCCCCACCGGGGAGGAGCTCCCGATCTACGAGGCGTCCATGCGGTATCAGGAAGCCGGCACGCCGCTCGTAATCCTCGCGGGCAAGGAATACGGCACAGGGAGCTCGCGCGACTGGGCGGCCAAAGGCACGTTCCTCCTGGGCGTGAAGGCCGTGATCGCCGAGAGCTTCGAGCGCATCCACCGAAGCAACCTGATGGGCATGGGTGTGCTTCCCCTCGAGTTCACCGACGGGGCTTCCGCCAAGAGCCTGGGTCTCACCGGACGCGAGACCTTGGACCTCGAGGGGATCTCCGAAGGGCTCAGTCCCGGGGCGACGGTCCGCGTGACCGTCACTGGCGAAGACGGCGAGGCGAGGAGCTTCCCGGCCAGGGTACGGCTGGATTCGGACGTGGATGTGGAGTACTACCGCAACGGCGGTATCCTCCAGACCGTGCTCCGAAAGATGGCCAGAGGCGAGATGTGACCTCCGGCCTCAGTCCCGCAGCCCCGCCGGAGGCCCCAGGATCTCCTGGAGGATCACCGCGTCCCGGGCGGCGGTGCGTGACCCCTTCATCAGCGCGAGCACGGCTCCCGAGACGGCGGATCCACGCGCGGCGCCCCGAGGTGCGTGCGCCGTCGCCCGGTCCCTGATCTCCGTCCCGTGTACGGTGCGTGAGACGTAGACCGGCTGGTCGTGCGCGCCCTCGGCCGACGGAGCCACCTCGGCTACCCGGGCCGGCGCCGCGGCGCGCTCGCGCGCGGTTGGACGCTTCGGACCGGAGGGCCCGCCGGGAGCCGGACTCCGCCCCGCCGTCCTGGGCCGCGCGGCACCGCGCGGCCGGGGCTGAGCCGGCGGCTTCGGGACCGGAAGGGATCCTCCGCGCGCGAGCGCCTCGATCTCCTGCCAGACCTCGTCCGGGATGAGACCCTCCGAGGACGCCGGTTCCCTCTCCGACGCGGTACGCGCGGGCTCCACGTCGCCCTGCCGCGGTCGCGGGCCTCGCTCGTCGTCCTTCACGACCTCGTCGAACGAGGCGTCCTCGTCGTACGAACGCGGCACGGAGCTCGCCCGGGGTCTCGCCGCCGGCCGCGGCGCCGGTGCCGGTCGCGGCGGCCGTAGGTCCTCCGGCTTCGGGAGACCCCCACCATCCTGGCGCTGCTGAGCGCGGTTCTTCCGCGCCAACGCCTCCAGGATCGAGAAGGCGACGATGATCCCTACGAAGACGAGCTGCTCCACGGCGCTGCCTCAGCTCGCGGGTGGCGCGTCGGAGCCGGCCTCGTCCGGCCCGGCGATCGCCTTCCGCATGGCGGTGTCCGCCTGGACGTTGCGGTAGCGGACATAATCCATCACGCCCAGGTTCCCGCTCCGCAGGGCCTCGGCGAGCGCGAGAGGCACCTGGGACTCGGCCCTCACGACCTCCGCCTTCATCTCCTCCACGCGCGCGCGCATCTCCTGCTCCTGGGCCACTGCCATCGCGCGCCGCTCCTCCGCGCGCGCCTGGGCGACGCGCTTGTCGGCCTCCGCTTGATCGGTCTGGAGCTCGGCACCGATGTTCTTGCCGACATCCACGTCGGCGATGTCGATCGAGAGGATCTCGAATGCCGTCCCGGAATCGAGCCCCTTCGCGAGCACGGTCTTCGAGATATTGTCCGGGTTCTCAAGCACGGCCTTGTGCGACGCGGCGGACCCGATGGTGGAGACGATGCCCTCGCCGACCCGGGCGAGAATGGTCTCCTCGCCGGCGCCACCGACGAGTCGGTTGATGTTCGCGCGCACCGTGACCCTCGCGATCGCGATGAGCTGGATGCCGTCCTTGGCCATGGCGGCTACGCGGGGCGTGTTGATGACCTTCGGGTTGACCGAGACCTGGACGGCCTCGAACACGTCGCGGCCGGCCAGGTCTATGGCGGCGGCGCGGTTGAAGGTGAGATCGATGTTGGCCTTGTCGGCGCTGATCAGCGCACCGACCACGCGGTCCACGCGTCCGCCGGCCAGGTAGTGCGCCTCGAGCGCGTTGATGTCCAGATCGAGTCCCGCCTTCGTGGCGGTGATGAGGGGGCGCACAACCGCGGGAGGCGAGACCTTACGAAGCCGCATTCCCACGAGCGAGCCGATGCCGACCTTCACGCCCGCGGAAATGGCCTCGATCCAGAGGCGCACCGGGATGGCCCACGCGATGATGAAGGCAGCGACGATCACCAGACCGATGAACACCACCTGGGTCACCAGGATTTCCTCTTGCATGATCCGATCCTCTGGAGAGGGATATCTCCCGATTACTCGCCCGCTTCCACGCGGGGAATGGGGCGAACGACGTGACGATAGCCTTCCGCACTCACGATGCGGATGGCGGATCCGGCGGGAATCCATTCGGCCTCTGAAACCACGTCCACACGCTCGTCACCGAAGAGGCCGGTCCCCGAAGGCCGCAAGTCGGTGATGGCCGTCCCCTCGCGTCCCACCAACTCCGGCCGGTGCGGCGCGGACTCGTACCCGACGTCGCGATCCGTACGGGTCAGGAGGAAGACTCCACTCCGCGCGAGCCGGGAGCTCTTGGGAAGGGACCGGATGACGACCCAGGCCGAGACGACGACGATGAGAATAGCCGTAGTGAGAACCATGCCGGCCCGTGTGAAGTCGGGAGTGGTGGGCAATCCGCCCAGGAGCGCCATGTACAGACCTCCGAGGACCCCGACCCCGCCCAGCACGCCGAAGAGGCCAAAGCCCGGAACGATGAAGACCTCGACCCCGACCAGGACGAGCCCCGCGCTGAAGATCAGGACGTCCTCGAGACCGGCCAATCCTACAATGAGATGGGAACCGAAGAACAGCGCGAGCGCAAGGAGCCCGGCGGCGCCCGCGACCCCGAAGCCTGGTGTCTTGATCTCGGCGATGAGCCCGAGGAAGCCGAGGGCGAGGAGGAAGGGCGCGACGATGGGATGGGAGAAGAAGCGCACGATCCGCTCCGCCCAGTTCACGCTGGTGGACACCACCGCCGTCGAGCCGGGCGCCAACTCGCGGATCAGCGCTTCCAGGGTCTCCACCTCGCAGGCGTAGCCGAGCTCGACCGCCTCCTCCGTGGTGAGCGTGAGGAGCTTGCCCGCATCCACCAGGCCCTCGATCGCGACATCCTCGTCCACCATGGCCTCGGCCACCCTGGGATCGAGACCCCGCGCCTCCGCCAGGGCGCGCATCTCGGATCGCATCGCCGAGACGATCTTCTCCGACGCCTTCTTCCCGGAGCCGTCCACCGGGGTGGCGGCACCGATCACCGAACCGGGCCTCATGTAGATGCGCCGCGCGGCGAGCGCGATCAGCGCGCCCGCGGAGAACGCGCGCCGGTTGACGAGGGCGTAGACGGGGACCGGCGCGTCGCTCACGGCGTCGGCGATCCGCTCGGCCGCGTCGACCCGGCCGCCGGGCGTATCCATGTCGAGGACGACGGCCGAGGCGCCGGCGGCGGCCGCCTCCGCGAGGCTGCGCTCGATGAACGGCGCGAGCCCGAGCTCGACGGTGCCCGTGACCGGAACCCGGTAGACGGGGCCCGGAGCCTGGGCACGGGCCTCCACCGTGAGAAGGCCGAGTGTCGCGGCCAATGCGACGGCCGGGGCGGCGGTTCGGCGGATCACGACACTCCTCCTGGCGGCCTGGACAGGATGATCACCCCCGGGGAACGGCTCCGCGGTTCTCCCCCAAGGTCCTCCTTCTCATACGGACGACCCCCGTCTGGCCTTCGGGACGTCGCCCATCCGCTGGTCTCATTCTCGCGCAACGCCCTTCCCCGCGCCACTGAAAGCCCGAGTTCAGGGGTGCTGAGCGCGCCCCTTTGCCTCAGATCTGCCCGAAGAGCGTCTTGCCCGAGCTGAGCAGGTCGGAGCAGGCCGTCGCCACCCGGGCCGCCATTCCCTGCTCGGCGGCCTTCAAGTACGAACGTGGGTCGTAGACCTTCTTGTTCCCCACCTCCCCGTCGATCTTGAGCACGCTATCGTAGTTCTTCAGTAAGTGGTCCACGATCGGGCGCGTGAACGCGTACTGGGTGTCGGTGTCCACGTTCATCTTCACGACACCGTACTCGAGCGTTTCGCGGATCTCCTCCAGCAGGCTGCCGCTGCCGCCGTGGAAGACCAGGTCCATCTCGGCCTGCGCCCCGTATTTCGCCGTCACGGCGGCCTGTCCGTCCTTGAGGATTCCGGGCTCGAGCTTCACGGCCCCGGGCTTGTAGTGCCCGTGCACGTTGCCGAATGTCGCCGCGAACGTGAATCGGCCGATGTCGTGGAGCGCCTCGTAGACGGCCACCATGTCCTCGGGCGTCGTATAGAGCTTGGCCGAGGGAGTGTCGTGGCTCCCGGCCGCACCGTCCTCCTCCCCTCCCACCACGCCGGCCTCGACCTCGAGCACGATCTCCTGCTCGGCGCAGAGTCTCAGGTACTCCCTGGAGAGCGCCATGTTCTCGTCCAGCGGGAGGCTGGACGCATCGAGCATGTGGTTCTGGAACAGGTTGCCCAACCCTCGAGCGCGCCGCTCGGCCGTGGCATGGATCAGGGGCTTGAGGAACCCTTCCGCCTGGTTCGGCGGGCAGTGGTCGGTGTTCAATGCCACAAGCACGCCGTACCGCTGCGCGAGACGGTGGGCCGCCTCGGCGAGAACGATGCAACCGAAGACCGAATCCTTGTTGGCGAGGCCCGATGCGAACTGGCCCGCGCCGGTCGAGAACTGGATGATCCCGTCCGACTTGGAGTCGGCGAAGCCCTTCAAGGCCGCGTTGATCGCGATGATCGACGTGACGTTGATCGCGGGGTACGCATGGCCTCCCTCCTGGGCTGCGTCGAGCATCTGTTGGAACTGCTTCGGTGTGGCGATCGGCATGGTAGTTCCGGTTGGGTGTTGGGGCGGGGACCACGCGTCAATCTAGGGCACGCGGCGGGCGTTCGCGTCGAGGGCGTCCTGTCTCGCCAAGGGCCCTCCCCCGAGCTACGATTGCGGCTCGACCCCGAAGTCCGCGCCAGGAGTCCAACCATGCCCAGAACCCTACGAGCCACGATCCTCGCGACGGCCCTGGCCATCGCCTTCGCGTCTCTTCCCCTCCGGGCGCAGGAAGCGCACCGGGAGATCCTCCGACAGAAGTTCCAGCAGGAGCTGGAGCGTATCGTCCAGGACTACGACGGGGTCGCCGGTGTCCACATCGTTGACCTCACGGACGGCGCTCGATTCGACGTCTCGGGTGATCTGATCTTCCCGCAGGCGAGCGCGATCAAGGTCGCCATCCTGCTCGAGCTCTTCCACCGCGCCGAGACGGACCCGGGGATCCTGCGCAGGCGCGTCGAGATGACGGACGCGGTCCGCACGGCAGGGAGCGGCGTTCTCCAACTCCTCACCGATGGTGGCTCGGCGCTGTCGCTCGAGGACTACGCCATCTACATGATCGTCTACTCGGACAACACCGCGACGAACGTGCTCATCGACGAATTGGGCATGGACGCGATCAACCGCCTCAGCGCGTCGCTCGGCGCGCCGAGCACCAAGGTGCAGCGGAAGATGATCCGTGAGGAGGAGTCGGCCCGCGGGAACGAGAACCTCTCCACGCCGCGGGAGGCTGCCCGTCTCATGGAGCGTATCGCTTCGTGCGACCTGCCCATGAGCCGTGAGTCCTGCGCGCGGGTCAGGCAGATCCTGGAGATCTACAAGGCCGGTCCCGTCCGGACTCCCGTCCCCCGCTCCGTGCCCGTCGCGTTCAAGCCCGGCGGCATCACGGGCGTGGCCACGGTATGGGCGCTGGTGGGCCTCGAGGACCGTCCCTACGTCCTCTCGGTCATGTCGAACTACGGTGGCGACGGGAACGCGGTCGTGGAGGCGGCGTCGGCCGCCGCCTACCGGTACTTCTCCAAGCTCGCCGGAGCGACGCCCTACGGGACGCGCGTCTCCCCGGAGGTGAAGCGGCGGGTCGGCGTGCCCCCCGCGGAGGAATATCGCTGAGGCGCTCGCGTCCGCCTGAAGACGAAGGGGGCCCGGCGCCGCCGCGCCGGACCCCCCGAATCGGAAGCGGACCGGTCTATTCCGCCGGATAGACGGAAACGACCGGCTTGGCGCGCACCCGCTCGAACTTCACTACACCATCCACCAGGGCGAAGAGCGTGTCGTCACGACCCCGGCCGACGTTGCGGCCGGCATGGAACCGCGTACCCCGCTGACGGACCAGGATACTCCCGGCGCTCACCGCCTGCCCGCCGTACCGCTTCACGCCCAGGTATTGGGGGTTGCTGTCGCGGCCGTTGCGACTCGAGCCTACGCCTTTCTTGTGTGCCATCGTTCGTTCCCGCAGTCCCTGGGATCGGGCTCGGAGGAGCTCAGGCGAGCGTCACCGTGTCGATCCGGATCTCCGTGTACCCCTGTCGGTGGCCCTTCTTGCGTCGGTAGCCGTCGCGGCGCTTGCGCTTGAAGAGCATGACCTTGGGGGCGCGCACGTGGCGTAACACCTCCGCGCTCACGCTGGCGCCGGCGACCGTGGGCGTGCCCACCTGGACCTGCGCGCCATCCTCGCCGGTCAGCAGGACATGGGCGAACGTCACCTTCGCGCCCGGCTCGGCGTGGAGCGACGGAATGCGAAGGCGCGCACCGGGCTCGGCCCGGAACTGCTTCCCGCCGGTCTGGAATACCGCGTACATGCTGAAATCCTGGTCGGTCACTTTGATACGGAGCCTGTAAATTTCGAGGCCTAACCTAGAGGGGTCAAGGCCCGCCCCGCTCTCAAACGACCGAGTACTTCCCGGTCACGTCCGTCTCCGCGGGCCCCGAGAGCAGGCGGAACTCGTCCTGGCGCATGAGCGGGTCGTCGCGTAGCTCCACCTCCAGCTTCGTCCCCTTCCGGAGCCGCTTGAGGAAATCCGGTTCGTCCTCCACCACCTGGAGTGCCACCTCGGGGTGGACCCGCACGACGACGCGCCGCTCCTCCCTGCTCGCGGCGGCGCGCTTGATGCTGCGCTCGATCTGCCGCACGACGGTCGCGGGCGTATAGACGCGTCCGGCACCGCCACACGACGAGCACACCTCCGTCAGCGAGTGGATCAGCGGCGGTCGCACGCGCTGGCGCGTCATCTCGACCAGCCCCAGGCTCGACACCTCCAAGGCCTTCGTGCGCGCGCGGTCGCGCCCGAGGTGGCTCCGGAGCTCGTGGATCACCTTGTCGCGGTTCTCCTGGGACTCCATGTCGATGAAGTCAAGCACGATGATGCCGCCCACGTCGCGGAGCCGGAGCTGCTTGGCGATCTCCCTGGCGGCGTCGAGGTTCGTCTTCAGGATGGTTTGCTCAGGGTCTTTCTTGCCCTTCCCCGTGAAGCGCCCGGTGTTCACGTCGATGGACACCAACGCTTCCGTGGACTCGATGACGATGTGGCCCCCGGACTTCAGGTCCACCCGGCGCTGGAAGATCTGGTGGATCTCCTCGTCCACGCCGTACTGGTCGAAGAGCGGTACATCGCCGGAGTGGAAGTGGACCCGGTCCATGAGGTCCGGATCCACGCTCTTCACGTACTCCACCACCTCGTTGTAGACGGTTCGGTTGTCGATGCGGAGCGCGTCGAAGCGGTCGCTGAAGAGATCCCGGATGACGCCGCTTACCAGCTTGGCTTCGCGATGCACGGCCGCGGGAGCGTTCGACGACTGGGCGCGCCGCTGGATCTTCCGCCACAGCTCATGGAGGCGCTGGAACTCGGCCTCAAGCGTCTTCTGCGTCACTTCCTCGCTCACGGTGCGGACGATGATCCCGCCGGAGTCGGCGGGAAGGATCTCCCTCGCCATCTTGCGTAGTTTCGCGCGTTGCTCGCGTCCTTCGATCTTCCGGCTCACACCCACGCGGGAGGAGAAGGGCATGTACACGAGGAAGCGACCCGGAAGGGAGACCTCCGCCGTGAGCCGGGGGCCCTTCGTGCTGATGGGCTCTTTCGTCACCTGGACGAGGAGGTCCTGGCCCTTCTGGAGGGAGTCTTGGATCGGAGGCAGTTTGCGCTGCCGCCGGTGACCGCCACGGCCGCCGCCGTTCCCGTTGGCCACGTCCTCGTCCTCGGTGTCCTCGTCGTCGAGGTTCAGGTCCGAGACGTGGAGGAACCCGGCCTTCTCGGTCCCGATGTCCACGAACGCCGCCTGGATGCCCGGCAACACCGCGTCGACGCGGCCGAGGTAGATGTCACCGACGATCCGGTCCTGGTCGGGACGATCGAACATCAGTTCGACCAGCTGGCCGTCTTCGAGGAGCGCGACCCACGACTCCTGCGGCGTCGCGCTCACGAGGATCTCTCTTTTCAAACTCCACTCCGGTCTGGGCCGGGCCGCGCCTCCCTGGTGAGCCCCGGGCGCCTCCCGTACCCGCCGCTCCGACGGATGTCGGCGCGCGGCGGCGCACGGCGACCGCACGAGGCCCGCCCGCTGGGTGCGGTGGCCCCGCCCGCGCCCGGGACCCCCGTGCGCCGGCGGCGACCGCCCGCGGCGGACCGACAGCTACGCGTTCTGTTCCCCGAGGACCTCTTCCTCCACCTCGGAGGTGTTGGACTGCGCGGTCGTCTCGCCCAGCACTTCCTTCAGGACGTGCCGCCCGATGACCAACCGCTGTATCTCACTGGTGCCCTCGCCGATCTCGCAGATCTTCGCGTCGCGCATCATGCGCTCCACCGGATGGTCGCTCGTGTATCCGGCGCCGCCCATCACCTGGATGGCGGCGAGGGTCGCTCGCATGGCGAGCTCCGAACAGAACAGCTTCGCCATGGAAGCCTGTTTGGAAAAGGGCCTCCCCTGATCTTTCAGCCAGGCGGCGTGGTACGTGAGATGCCTGCCCGCCTCGAGATCCGTGGCCACGTCGGCCATCTTGAACTGGATCTGCTGGAAGTCCCAGATCCTCTTTCCGAACTGCCGCCGGCGGTCGGCGTACCGCACCGCAGCCTCGAACGCCCCCTGGGCCAAGCCCAGGGAGAGAGCAGCCACACCGATCCTCCCCGCGTCTAGGGTCTTCATGAAGTTCACGAAGCCCTCCCCTTCGGCGCCCAGCAGGTGGTCGGCGGGAACCCAGGCGTCCTCCAGGAAGAGCTCCCGGGTGTCGGACGCGCGCCACCCCATCTTGTCCTCCTTTTCGCCGGCCCGGACGCCCGCCGTGAACGGGAGGTCCTCCCGGTGGCCCATGCCGACGGCGCGGGCCCGGTCGGCTTCCACGGTGGGCTTGCAGACGATGAAGCTGGAGATCCCCCGAGCCCCCTTCTCGGGATCGGTGACCGCCGTGACCGTGAAGATCTCTCCGACGCCCGCGTGCGTGATGAAGATCTTCGACCCGTCGAGGCGGTAGCCGCCGTTCTCCCGCACGGCCCGGGTGCGCGTGCCCGATGCGTCGGAGCCCGCACCCGGCTCCGTGAGCCCGAATCCGCCGAGCACCTCGCCGGTGGCGAGCGGAGGCACGAATCTCCGCCGCTGCTCCTCGGTCCCGAACGCCAGGATCGGTGACGTTCCGAGCGTGGTGTGAGCCGAGACGGTGATCGCATGGCTGGCGTCGAACTTGGCGAGCTCCTCGACGACGAGGACGTAGCCGAGGTAATCGCGCCCCATGCCACCCAGCCGTTTCGGCACGGGAACGCCCAGGAGGCCCATCCGGGCCATCTCCGCCACGGTCTCCCACGGGAACGTCCCCGCCTCGTCGAGCTCCCTCGCGACCGGCTCGACGCGCTCCCGGGCGAACGCGCGGACCCGCTCTTGGAGCCGGACGTGCTGGGGGGTCAGATATCGGTCCATGGGGCTCGGGCAGATGTGGACGGCAGGCATCGGGCTCGCCGGAGGCAGCGGTCGCACGCGCCGCAGCGCCGGGGAGCCCTCTCCCCGAAATAGGCGAGCAGCGCCCGGCGCCGGCAACCGCGCGACCCCGCGTAGCGCCGGACCGCCCTGAGCTTGTCCAGAGCGGCCCTCCGCAAGCGCAGGGCCGCCACCGGCCGGAGCGACCGGCGAACCCCGATGCGAAGCGCTTGAGACCCGTCAGGCACGTCCCCGGTTCCCCGGAGGAGGTCGTCGGGGTCGTCGAGGACGACGAGGGCGCCCGAGCGGGCCAGCGCGGAGAGCGCGCCCCGGAGCGAGCCCGCCCCCACCGGCCCGCGCCCGGCGGCGGACCGCCCGCCCGAGCTCCGTCGAACGCCCGCCAGGCCGACCTCCAGCTCGGCCGGCTCCACGCGCACCTCCCCCCACGCGTCCACGCGCTCAAGGAGCGCGCGGTGGACCCTCCTGAGCACGGCCACCGGAGGATGGCTCCCGTCCACGAACCCACGCGCGAGCGCGCCGTCGCCGGGGCCGTGGAAGGCCACGCACCATGAGGGCTCGCCATCGCGGCCGGCGCGCCCGGCCTCCTGGTAGTAGGCCTCCAGCGTGCCCGGGAGCTGGATATGGGCCACGAGGCGCACGTCCGCCTTGTCGATGCCCATGCCGAAGGCGTTCGTGGCCACCACCACGCGGCATCGCCCCCCCATGAACGCATCCTGCACGCGGGTGCGTTCCGGTGCATCGAGGCCGGCATGGTAGGCCTCGGTGACGATGCCGAGCGAGGCCAGCGCGTCCCGTACGTCGTCCGCGGTCCGCCGCGTCGGCGCGTAGACGATCGCGCTGCCGGCGATGCGCCTGAGGAGCCGCCCGACCCGCCGGGCCCGTTGCGCGTACCGGCCCGCCGGAACCACGGCCCAGGAGAGGTTCGGGCGGTCGAACGAACGGACGACGACGAGCGGATCCCGGAGGCCCAGCGAGACCGCGACGTCTTCACGCACTCCGGGCGTCGCGGTCGCGGTCAGCGCGAGGACCGGGGCGGGGATCCGCGCACGCACCCGCCCGATCTCACGGTAGGAGGGTCGGAAGTCGTGACCCCACTCGCTGATACAATGCGCCTCGTCCACCGCGAGCAACCGCACGGCCGCCGGGCCGAGCGCGTCCAGGAAGCCGGCGAGCGAGAGGCGCTCGGGCGCCACGAAGAGGATGTCGAGCCCACCGGAGCGCGCGCGCTCCAGTGTCCCACGGCGCGCGGAGGCTTCCTGGCCCGCGCTCATGTGCGCCGCGCGGAGCCCGGCGGCCACGGCCCTGCGGACCTGATCCTCCATGAGGGACACCAGTGGCGTGATGACGAGCGTGAGCCCGCCGAGCGCGAGCGCCGGCACCTGGTAGCAGACGCTCTTGCCGCCACCGGTAGGCAGGACGCCGAGCGCATCGCGCCCGGCCAGCACCGCGCGAACGAGCTCCTCCTGCCCGGGGCGGAAGCCCGGGTAGCCGAAGTGGCGCTGCAGCAGGGTACGGGGATCGGGGAGCACGCGGTCACGGTAAGGCGACCGGCCGGGCGCGAGGATGACGTGGGGAGACCGAGCGCCGCGCGATGGGTCCGGTCCCTATCCGTCGTTGCCTTCGTCCCCCTCCGACTCCGTCCATCCCTTCGGCAGGAACCGCACGAGCACTCCCACCGAGAGAAGCACGATCGCGACGAGCCTGAGCCACGCTTCGTCGAGGTAGATCCCGGCGACCCCGAGCACCGCCCCGACCGCGAAGAGGCCCACCCTCACCCGGAGGTGGGGCCCGGCCTTCGCCCTGCGGTCCGGCCGGAACAACATGGTCACGAGCGCCCGGAGCGGGGGGGACCGGAGGCCCCGCCGCGCTGCCCCTTCGGGTCTCCCGAGCCGCTGTCCAGCCTTCCCTGGGGGGCCGCGCCGGGCCCCTCCTCGCGGCTCCGGTCCAGGAACCGCTTCACGCCCTCACGACACGCCTCGGTCATGCGGGCCTCGACGTTCACATGGGCTCCCCGCTCCAGGCCCTCCTCGAAGCCGAGGTCGGCGAGCTCGTACAGAAGGCCCTTGATGAGCGCGAGCGCCGAGGGCGGACGCGACGCGAGGTCCTCGAGGTAGCGGACCACGCCCTCCTCGAAGCCGGAGGGCGGATAGACCCGCGTGACGAGACCGATCGCGTGGGCCTCGGTCGCGCCGATGCGATGGCCGCGCGTCATCAAGTCGAACGCCCGACTCTCCGGGATCTTCCGGCGCAGGATCGCCATCACCATGGCGGGGACGAAGCCCAGGTGCACCTCGGGGTATCCGAGCTCCGCGTCGGCCGACGCCAGGACCACGTCGCACGCCGTGGCCAGCCCGCACCCGCCCGCGAGCGCGCGTCCCCGGACGATCGCGGCGACCGGTTTCGGGAGCGCGCGGAGGGCTACGAACAGGGCCCCGAGGCTTCGCGCGTCGGCCAGGTTCTCCTCGACGCCCATCGCGGAGATCCGTTCGAGCTCGGCGAGATCGTGGCCGGCGCAGAAGTCCGTCCCGGCCCCGCGGATCGCGACGACACGCACGTCGGCGGCGGCCTCCGCGCGCCCCAGCGCGTCCGTGAGCGCCTTCACGAGCGCCGCGCTGAGGGCATTGCGCTTCTCGGGGCGGTTGAGCGTGAGCGTGGCGACTCCGTCGGCCACGTCGTACAGCAGGATCGGTTCGCTCATGGCACCTCGGGCCTCCACCCGCTCGGCACGCGCCCCCAATCCCGCGTGCGCACGGCAACCTCGTCGGGAACGTCGACCTCCATCCGAAGGAGGGCGGCCGACAGCACCTTCCCCTGCGCGTCCGTGCGGAGCGATACGGTCCCGCCGCCGTCCAGCGCGCCGTGGAGCACGAAGTTCAGCGCGTGCAGGTTGGGAAGCTCGTATCGCTCCACGCCGCCGCGCACCCACGCTCCGAAGTGAACCTTCACACGCTCGGCCGTCACCTGGTCCAGGAGGAACGGATAAAGCGCGGGCTCGTACGCGATCACGCCGATGTTGGCGGTGTCGCCCTTGTCCCCCGAGCGGGCATGCGCGAGCTGGACGAGCGGCACGCGGGTCATACGGCGCGCACCTCGACCCTCACGTGTGGATCCACCGCGCGCTTCGCGATCAGCGCCGGCCAGAACGCGATCACCTCCTGGACCCGTGCGCGGCCCCCGACGTACCCCGTCACGGACGGCGGGCCCGTGAGGGCCAGCGGTGTCATCTCCCTGGAGAACCCCTCCACGGAGCTCCGGTCCTGGGAGCGTACGGCCACCCGTAGCAGGACCTCGGGCGCGTCGGTGGGTGGCCGACCGACGAGGGGGCCGTGGCCGGCATTCCAGCCGACGAGCTCGGTATGGAGGGCGTCGAACCGGTATCCCAGGCGACGGAACCGGCGGCGGAGCATCGCCTCCGCCGCGCTCGCCTTCTCGATCGCGTCCGGCCAGGTGTAGAGCAGCGTGCCCGCCGCCGTCCACCCCGCCGCGTAGGCAACCGATACCTTGTAGGTGTCGGTGGCCGGCGCGCCCCGGATTCCCTCCAGGCGGACGCGATCGTGACCTTCGTCGCGAAGCCGGATCGTCGTGAAGTCAGCCACGACATCGGGCGTGACCACCCGCTCGGGGTCCCCGATCTCGTACACGATCTGTTCGGTCACCGAGCGCCGGTCCACGCGACCCCCGGAGCCCGGGTGTTTCGTCACCGTGAACGCGCCGGACTCCTCCACCTCCACCACCGGGAAACCCACCACGTCCAGGTCGGGGATCGTCCACCACTCCGCCATGCAGTTGCCGCCCGTGGCCTGCGCGCCGCACTCGACGACGTGGCCCGCGAGCACTGCGGCCGCCATGCGGTTCCATGCCTCGATCGACCAGCCGAATTCGTGCAGGAGTGTGGCGGCCGCGAGCACGGGGTCGGCGACGCGCCCGGTGACCACGACGTCCGCGCCCCTGTCGAGCGCCTCGACCAACGGGCGCACGCCGAGGTACGCGTTGACGCTCCGCACCTGGTCGCGAACGCTCGCGAGGGGCACTCCGGTGTCCAGGTTCGTGAGCGCGTGCCCCGAGTCGAGCAACTCGTCCAGCCGGTCCATCAGGTCGTCCCCGGTGACGAGCCCGACACGCGCCTGGCCCGCCACGCCCGCGCGGCGGCCCACCTCGATCAGCGCGTCCCCGCACCCGGACAGGTTCACACCGCCGGCGTTGGCGACGACCCGGATCCGCCGCTCCAGACACACGGGCCAGAGCCGCTCCATGAGCTGCACGAAGTCCTTCGCGTAGCCGGAGGCCGGATCACGGTCGCGGAGCTTGCGGAGGACGGACATCGTCACTTCCGCCAGGTAGTCCAGGACGAGGTAGTCCAGCGGGCCGCCCTCGACCAGACGCGACGGAGCGTCCAGGTCGTCGCCCCAGAAACCCTGTCCCCCGCCGATGCGGACCTTCCGGTCGCTCACGCCGTGCCGCCCGGGATGTGGAAGGGACCCAGGTGAGGTCCGAGGTTGTGCAGTGCCGCCCGGAGCAGCAATCCGAGCGAGGGCCGGATCTCCTCGGGAAGCACCACCTCGTCCACGAAGCCCCGCGCGCCCGCGAAGCGGGCGTCGAGCTGGCGCTCGTATTCCGCCCGCACCTCGGCCATGCGCGCGACCAGGTCGTCGTCGGGCTCCCTGCCCTCCGAGTCCAGGCGGCCGAACTGGGCGCCGAAGAGCGCCATCACGGCGCTCTCGCCCTCCATCACGCCCATGCGCCCCGTGGGCAGCGACAGGATGAAATCGGGGTCGAAGCCCTGCCCTGCCATGGCGTAATAGCCCGCCCCGGACGCGTGGTTGAGCGTGAGGACCAGCTTCGGCACCGTGGCGGTGGCCATGGCCTCCACGAACTCCGCGCCCGCGCGGATGATCCCCGAGTGCTCGGCCTCGGGCCCCACCATGAAACCGGACACGTCCTGGACGAAGAGCAGCGGCGTCCGGTGCCGGTTCATCATCTCGATGAAATAGGCCACCTTGCGGGCGCTCTCGGTGTAGATGATCCCCCCGAGACGCGGCGCGCCTCCGCCCTCCGCGCGGACCATCCCACGCGCGTTCGCGATGACGCCCACGGGGACTCCGTCCAGGAAGCCCGTCCCGCAGATCATCTCCCGGGCGTGGCCGGGCTGGAACTCGTCCAGTCCCTCTCCGTCCAGGATGCACTCGAGGACCGCATGCGCATCGTAGGGCTGCCGGTGGTCGTCCGGGAGGGTGTCGTAGAGCTCGTACGCCGTCCGCCGCGGAGGCGTGGGGGCGCGTTCCTCGAGGTGCCGCTCACGGGGGAGCTCGCCGACGAGGACCCGGAGCCGCGCGAGACAGGCTTCGTCGTCCGGCATCAGGTAGTGTGCGACGCCGCTCACCTCGGAGTGGACCCGCGCTCCGCCGAGATCGTCCGGCTCCACGGACTGGCCGGTCGCCCCCTTCACGAGGTTGGGTCCCCCGAGTCCCATGAACGACGTACCCTCCACCATCAGGATCACGTCGGAGAGCGCCGGCAGGTAGGCGCCCCCCGCGATGCACGGCCCCATCACGGCGGCGAGCTGCGGGATGCGCAGATAGCGGCGCATGATCGAGTTGTAGAAGAACAGCCGGGCCGCGCCGTACTGACCCGGGAAGACCCCGCCTTGATACGGGAGGTTCACCCCCGCCGAATCGACGAGATACACGATCGGGATGCGGCACCGCATCGCGATCTCCTGAGCGCGCAGCATCTTCGTGATCGTCTCGGGCCACCAGGACCCGGCCTTGACCGTCGCGTCGTTTGCCACGACCACGGCTTCCCGCCCCTGGATGCGCCCCACCACGGTGACGACGCCTGCCGCAGGCGCCTGTCCATCGTAGCGATCGTGCGCCACCAGCAGGCCGATCTCGACCCTCGGAGCACCGGGATCCAGGAGCGCTTGGACGCGCTCGCGGGCGGTGAGCTTCCCCTGGGCGTGCTGGCGCTCGATGCGCTCGGGCCCGCCCCCTTCGCGGAGGCGGGCCCTGAGCTCCTGCAGCTCGTGGGAGAGCTCAGCGAGCCGGCCGCGCGGCGCGCTCACGGGATGCGCGATCCCCGGCAGCGGACAACGGTCACGCCGTCTCCCGGGCGGCGAACCAGTCCCGCACATACTCGATGGCATCGTCCGTGGAGGTGCCGGGTCCGAAGAGCCGGCCGATGCCCTGAGCCTCCAGGGCCTTCATATCCTCCTCCGGGATGATGCCGCCCCCCGTAAGGAGGATGTGATCCGCCCCGGCCTCGCGGAGCAGCTCCTTCACCCTCGGGAACAGGGTCATGTGCGCGCCCGACAAGATGGACATCGCGACGACGTCCACGTCCTCCTGGACGGCGGCGGCGACGATCATCTCGGGAGTCTGATGGAGGCCCGTGTAGATCACCTCGAGGCCCGCGTCGCGGAAAGCGGCGGCGATGACCTTCGCGCCACGGTCGTGGCCGTCCAGTCCGGGCTTGGCCACCAGGATGCGGATCTTGCGGTCTTCGGACATCGCGCCGGCTCCGTTCCGGTTGAAGGTCGTCCAGCGGGGAAATCTAGGCGGCGGGGCCGCCCTGCGGAAACCGGCCCGGCCGCCGGCTCACGCCGCCAGGAACCGGGGCAGCTCGCCCAGGCTCCGGATCCGCGGCGCGCGCCCGACGTGGAAGTCGAAGGGATCGAAAAGCACCGCGCCGAGCCCAGCACGGGTCGCCCCCAGGTAGTCCACCGGGTAGAGGTCTCCCACGTACAGGCATTCCGCCGGTGGCACGCCCATCCGTCGGCAGCCCTCGAGGAAGATACCCGGATCGGGTTTCTCGATCCCCACGACCTCCGAATCCACCACGAACTCGAGGTGGCCGCGCAGCCCGACCTTCTCGAGCAACTCCTCGATCCGCCCGTCCGCGTTCGAAATCACGCCCAACCGGTAGCCGGCCTCCGCCAGGGCCCGAAGCACCCGCGGAGTCCCTTCCGCGACATGCGTCCAGAGGTGCGCGGCCGCGTGCGCCTCCCGCAGGAGCCTCGAGGCCTCTTCCACCCGGTCCGGTGGCACGCCCGCGCCATCGTAGATCGCCGCGAAATAGTCCCTCCACAGCTCAACCCGTGTGTCCAGCCCGTCCGAGCCCAGCGCGCGGTGGAACGCCCTGCGGGCCTCTCGCTCGGCGGCGCGCACCCGGGGCCCGTCCGTGTCGATGCCAGCCGCACGCAGGATGGCTGCTATGCGCTCGACGTCCGGGAAGACGAGCGTGTTGCCGGCGTCGAAGAGGACGGAGCGGATCGGCCCGGGCATCGCACGCCCAACGGCGGTCTTCGCGGAGCGCGTCAGAAGAACACCGGCTCCTTGTAGGACCCGAACACCTCGTCCATCGCGTGCCGGATCTCGTACAGAGTGCAGTAGGCGCGCGCACAGTCGAGGATGCGAGGCACCAGGTTCTCGTGACCCTGGCAGGCTTCGGTGAGCGCGGCCAGCGCACTCCTCACGGCCCCGTCGTCGCGACGGGCGCGCAGGTCCGCCATCCGCTGGCGCTGCGTCGTCTCCACCGACGCGTCGATGCGGAGCGTGTCGATCTCGATCTTGCCCGAGCCCTCGACATAGTCGTTCACCCCCACGACCACGCGCCGGCCCGCCTCCACCTCCCTCTGCTGGCGCATGGCGGACTCGGCGATCGCGCGCTGGAACCAGCCGCGCTCGATGCCGGCGACCACGCCGCCCATTGCGTCGATCTCGTCGAAGATCTCGAGGGCCTCACGCTCGAGCTCGTCCGTGAGCGCCTCCACGAAGTACGAACCGGCCAGCGGATCAATGGTGTTGGTGATACCGGATTCGTAGGCCAGGACCTGCTGCGTCCGAAGCGCGATGCGCACGGCTTTCTCCGTGGGAAGTGCCAGCGTCTCATCCATCGAGTTGGTATGGAGGGACTGCGTGCCGCCCAGCGCCGCGGCCATCGCCTGGTAGGCCACCCGGACGATGTTGTTCTCCGGCTGTTGAGCCGTGAGACTCACGCCGGCCGTCTGCGCATGCGTCCGCAGACGCCACGACTCGGGGTTCTTCGCGCCGTAGCGCTCCTTCATCCTTCGAGCCCAGATCCGGCGCCCGGCCCGGAACTTCGCGATCTCCTCGAAGAAGTCGTTGTGGACGTCGAAGAAGAACGAGAGGCGGGGCGCGAACGCATCCACGTCCATGCCGGCGGCGATGCCCCGCTCCACGTACTCGAAGCCGTTGCGCAGCGTGAACGCCAGCTCCTGCGCAGCGGTCGCGCCCGCTTCGCGGATGTGATAACCCGAAATCGAGATGGGGTTGTACTTGGGCGCGTGCACGCTACACCAGCTGAACATGTCCACGATGCAACGCAGCGCCGGCTCCGGCGGGAACACCCACGCGTGCTGTGCCTGGTACTCCTTGAGGATGTCGTTCTGAACGGTCCCACGCAGCGCATCGTGCGCCACGCCCTGCTTCTCCGCGGCGGCGACGTAGAAGCAGAACATGATGATCGCGGGTCCGTTGATCGTCATGGACACCGACACACGATCCAGCGGGATCCCGTCGAAGAGGGTCTCCATGTCCGCGAGGCTGGAGATTGCCACGCCGCACACGCCCACCTCGCCCAGCGAGCGCGGATGGTCGGAGTCGTATCCCATGAGCGTCGGAAAGTCGAACGCCACGCTGAGCCCCGTCTGGCCGTGCTCAAGCAGATACTTGTACCTCTGGTTGGTTTCCACGGCGGTCGCGAACCCGGCGAACTGGCGCATCGTCCAGAGGCGGGTGCGATACATCGAGGTGTAGGGCCCGCGCGTGAACGGATAGGCACCAGGGAACCCCAAGCGCTCCTCGAAAGCCTCGGCCGGCACGTCGAGGGGCGTATACAGGGGCTTCACCTCACGTCCCGAGATCGTGGTGAAGAGTGCCTCGCGCTCTCCGACGCCGGCGTACTCCGCCTCCCAGGCCGCGAGCCGGGCCCTGAGCCTCTCCAGCTCCTCCTCACGCTCCCGAACCAAGGAGGCCAGCTCTGCGGATGAAACGTCCTTCCCGATGGTGGACATGCCTTCGCTCCAGCTCCTCCGATTAGGCAGCGGGTCACCTACCCCACCCGGAAAGATGTCCCGCCACGGGGACGGGGGTCAACGCGCGGACGGTCCGGCGGAGAGGATCTCGGTGAGGATCCGGCGAGCCACCGAGTACGGCGTCACCTCGCCGCTCACGATCGCGTCCAGCCCGGCTTCCAGCACGGAGCCGGACGCCGAAGCAGCCCAGGCGACGCGCCTGAGCTCCCGGTCCACGACGTCCCGCACGCGGACCCGCGCGCGCCCCCTCCTCCTCCGCTCGAGCTCTCCGCTCTCCACGAGCCACGTCCGATGCCGGTCCACGGCATCGAGGAGATCCCCGACGCCGTCCCCGGTCTGCGCCACGGTCTTCACCACCGGGATCGTCCAGCCGCCCCCATCGCGCTCCTTTGGGACCCGCTCGGCCCTTCCGATCCGGGACAGATCCACCCCGTGGTGGACCGGCACGTCGCTCAGGGCACTACCCGCGCGGAGGTGGATCGCCTGGCGGATCTCCTTCAGGAGTCGCTCGGCGCCCGGGCGGTCGGCCTTGTTGACGACGAAGATGTCGGCGATCTCCATGAGCCCTGCCTTCATGGCCTGGACGGCGTCGCCGGACTCGGGAACCAGCACCACGAGGACGGTCTCCGTGGCGCCGGTGATCTCCAGCTCCGTCTGGCCGACGCCCACAGTCTCGACGAGAACCCGGTCGAAGCCGAACGCGTCCATGAGGTCGATGACTTCCCTGGTCGTCGTGGCCAGGCCCCCGAGCGAGCCGCGGGTAGCCATGGAACGGATGAAGATGCCCGGGTCCGTGGACAGCTCGTTCATGCGGATCCGGTCGCCGAGGAGCGCGCCCCCGGAGTATGGCGACGTCGGGTCCACCGCGACGATGCCCAGACGCTCCCCACGCTTCCGGTACGCCGCTGCCATGTCGGCGAGCAGGCTGGACTTCCCGGCGCCCGGGGGTCCCGTGAATCCGATCCGGCCGGTGCGCGGGCCCGCCATGAGCACGCGCTCCAGGAGGTCCTGGAAGCCATCACGCTCGTTCTCCACCAGGCTGATGGCGCGCGCGAGTGCGGGTACCTCGCCTTCCCGGAAACGCGCAACGAGGTCCGCTACGGAGGAAGAGGAAGGTGTCAGCGCCATTCGTTGGTCCGTATGCCCCGCGCGTGGCGCAGGGGATTCTCCAACAGGTGTTTGGGGATGAACGCGATCACGATGAACATCACGAGGGAAGCCAACAGCCCGAGGCCGAGCAGCCACCAGTTGCGCAGCGCCACGAACAGGACCGACGTGATGACCGCCGTCGCCGAGGCGAAGACGCTCAGCAGCAGGCGCCGCCCGAGCAGATTCAGCACGCGCTCCTGGGCCTCGTGGTCCCTCGGATGGAGACGTACACGAAGCTCTTCCCGTTCGGCGCGGGTCACGAGGTCCCGCACGGACCGGATCGCGCTCTGGGCTTCGTCCACGAAGCCCTTGGCGAGCTGCACGGGCTGCTGCCCGGTGCTCTTCAGGAGCGCCGACTGGTGGCGGCGCACCACGCCCCGGATGAACGTCAGCCCATCGAAGTTCTCGTCATAGATGAATCCCAGGCCCTCGATGAGCGCGGCGGTACGGAAGAAGTAGACCAGCTCCTGCGGCAGGAGCAGCGGCCAGGTGTAGAAGGTATCCAGAACCTGGCCGACGATCTCCTCGAGGATGCGCCGCCGGTTGGTCGTCTTCGCGCGGCCGACGATCCCGAGGATCTCCGTGGCCGCCTCCCGGATCTCTCCCCGGGAAACCTCGGGACTGATCATCCCCATCCGGTACATCTGGTTGATGACGCCGTCGATGTCCTCATGGCCCACGGCGAGCGCCAGCCCGAGGATCGACTCACGGGTCCACTTGGGCACCTCGAGCACGGCGCCCCAATCCAGCAGCACCAGCGTACCGTCGTCCTGGACGAACAGGTTCCCCGGATGGGGATCCGCGTGCATGAAGCCGTCGACCATCATCATCCGCAGATAGACACCGGTCAGGGTCTCCATGACCTGCTTGAAGGAGAGTCGGCCGGACGCGAACCGGTCGTGGAGACGATCGATCTTGGTGCCCTCGAGATACTCCATGACGAGCACGCGCCGGCGCGTGAACTGGGAGACCACCGCCGGCACGCGGACCCGCCGGTCGTCACGGAAGAATCGCTGGAACCGCTCGATGTTCTCCGCCTCCACCCGGAAGTCCATCTCGGCCCGCACGCGCACGCTGAACTCCCGCACCACGTTGGTGACGGCGCGGACGTGATGGTTCGGGAACAGGATGTTGAGCCAGAACAGGAAGCGGAACGAAATGTCGAGATCGAGCGCGACGGCCGCTTCGACGCCCGGCCGCAGCACCTTCACGACCACGTGACGGTCTCCCACCCTGGCCTCGTGGACCTGTCCGAGGCTGGCGGCCGCGATCGGATCACGTCGGAAGTCCTGGAACAGGTCGTCGGCGTGGGCGCCGAGCTCCGCTTCGACGACACGCAGGATGTCGTCGGGCGGGCTGGGTGGAACCCTGTCCTGGAGCTTTCCGATCTCCGACAGATAGGGCTGGGGAAGGATATCGGCCCGGGAGCTGAAGAGTTGAGCGAGCTTGATGAACGTCGGTCCCAACGCGGCGAGCCCGGCCGTGAGGCGCTCCGCACGACGAAGGTGGTGCTCCTGCGTCCGTGCCACCGGACGCCCGAAGAGGATCCAGCTCCTGCGGTCCCTGAGGAACGCCAGCACGAAGGGGGTCAGTCGGATGACGACCGAGACGGAGCGGGCGATGCGCTTCATGGGGGCTAGAGCAGCAACGCGCTGGCGAGGCCGAGGAGCAACAGGAAGCCGCACAGGTCCGTGAACGGCGTGACGAACATCGAGGACGCCACCGCCGGATCGATCCCGGCGCGCGCCAGCACGGTCGGGACGAACGACCCGAGGAACCCCGCCACGACGATGTTCCCCCACATCGCCAGCAGCACGACCAGGCCGAGCATGGGGTCGCCTCTCAGCAACAGGGATAGAAGCGCGACCACGGCCCCGAGGACGGCGCCGTTCACCGCTCCGATCAGGAGCTCCCGTCCCACGGCCAGGGCGCTGCGGCGACCGGCGCCCCCCTCGATCGCGATGCTGCGCACCGTCACGGCGAGGGCCTGCGTCCCGGCGTTGCCGCCCATGCCGGCGACGATGGGCATGATCGCCGCGAGGATGACCCGGTTCTCGATCGTATGTGAGAACACCCAAACGACGGACGCCGCCAGCGACGCGGTACCCAGGTTCACGAAGAGCCAAGGGAGACGCGCACGCACCGATTCCGACCACGTGAAGCGCAGCGCGCTCTCCGCGCTGCCGGCTCCCGCCAGCCGCAGGATGTCCTCCGTCTGCTCCGCCTCCAGCACGTCGATCACGTCGTCGAACGTGATCCGGCCGAGAAGGACGCCGAACTCGCTCACCACCGCCATGGCGGCCAGGTTGTAGCGGGCGATCAAGCGGCCCACCTCCTCCTGGTCCGTGCTGGGCAGCACGGACGCCGGGACCGGCTCCACCAGGGCCTCGACGTGCTCGTCGGGCTCCGCCGTCACCAGGGCGTCCAGCCCGACCGTGCCGAGGAGCCGGCGCCGGTCGTCCACGACGAAGACCGTGTAGAAGTGCTCGATCTCCTGACCCTGGCGTCGTACCTCCTCGAGCGCCTGGGCCGCGGTGAGGCTGGCGGCCACCGAGACCAGCTCGGTGGTCATCAAGCCACCGGCGGTCTCCTCGTCGTAGAGCAGCAGGCTGCGGATGTCGCCCGCGTCTTCCTCGGGCAGCTCCTCGAAGATCCGGTGCCGCTGGTGAGGCTCCAGCTCGGAGAGGAGATCCGCGGCGTCGTCGTCGGCGAGCTCCTGGAGCAGCTCCGCGCCCTTCGCGGGGTGGAGCGCGGCGAGGAGGGCACTGCGGAGCTCGCCGCTCTCCATCTCGGCCAACGTCTCCGACGCGACTTCGGGCGGCAGGCTCGAGAGCACCTGGAGCTGCCTCTCGTCCTCCAGGGACTCCAGGAAGTCGGCGATGTCGTACGGATGGAGTTGCTCCAGCGCCTCCCTCAGCGCCTCGGCGTCACCCGACGCGACAAAATCGGCCAGGCGCTTGCGCGCCCTCTCGATCTCGTCGGCGGACGTGCTCATCGGGGAGGCCTCGCGTCTACGGGATGCCGTTTCCGAAGGGTGCGCGGGCATGCGACACCCACGGGGCACCGGAAGATCCTCCCGGGATCCCGACGGGGCAAGGTGGAATCCGCCGTCAGGCGCCGGATGCTCCGCGGATCTCCCGGACGAGTGCCTCCTGGAGCGCGTACATGGGACTCGCCACCCGCTCCGGACCGGCAGGGTGGTCGTAACCGAGCACGTGGAGGGTTCCGTGCACCGCGAGCCGGACGAGCTCTTCGGACAGCGGCACGTCCGCGTCGGAGGCCTGCCGCCGGGCCTCCTCCACACCGAGGTACACGTCCCCGAGAATCCCCGCCCCGCCCCCGAGCGCGAACGCGATGACGTCGGTCGGCCGATTCTCGGAGCGGTACCGGAGGTTCAGGCCCCGGATCTCCCCGTCGTCCAGCAGCGTGACCGACACTTCCGCGTTCCGGACCCCCTGGCTGAGCAGCGTGCGGCGAACCGCTCGTTCCAGCTCCTCGGTGTCCACGTCCGCGAACGCGCCGACGTTGACGATCACCTCGTTGGGGTCCGCGTCGCTCACGCGGTGTCCGGCTCCCGGTTCTCCTCTTCCTCGGGAGCGTCGGTGAGGTGCTTGGTCGTCGGGTAGTCGATACGGCGGTGCACGACGCCCCCCAGGATCTTGGCGAACTGTTCCTCGATCCGGGTGATCTCCCCGAGCGTGAGGGGCGATTCGTCCAGCTGGCCCGAGCCCACCTTGGCCTGGACGATGGCGTGGATGAGCTCGCGCACCCGCTCCGGCGTCGGGTCCTGGAGCACGCGCGTCGCGGACTCACACGAATCGGCCAGCATCACGATCGCCGTCTCGCGGGTCTGGGGCTTCGGTCCGGGATAACAGAAACGCTCCTCCGGGAGCTCCTCACCCCTTTCCTCCGTGGCCTTCTCGTAGAAGAAGCCGATGCGTTGGGTACCGTGGTGCTGGAGGATGAAGTCCACAATCACGTCGGGAACCTTGGCCTCGCGCGCGAGGCGCTCCCCCTCGGTGACGTGCTCGCGCACGATGGCCGCGGACGTCTCGGGCTTCAACTTGTCGTGGGGGTTCCGGTCGTCGGGTTGGTTTTCCACGAAGTAGTGGGGCTTGAGCATCTTCCCCACGTCGTGGTAATAGACCCCGACACGGCACAGGAGCCCGTTCGCGCCGATGGCGTTGGCCGCCGCCTCGGAGAGGTTCGCGACGTTGATCGAGTGGGCATAGGTGCCGGGAGCCTCCAGGGACAGTCGCTTGAGCAGCGGGCGCGCCGGGTCGGCCCACTCCAGGAGGGTCTGGTCGGTGGTAATGCCGGTGAACTGCTCGAAGAGCCACAGGAAGCCCATGGCCAGGAGTGCAGAAACGGTGGCGTTGCCCGCCGACACGAGGCTGGCCTGGACCGCACCGGCGATCTCACGGCCCGTCGTGAAGGCGTGCGCGACCAGAACCAGGCCGGTCGCGCCCGCGATGATCGCAATCGAGCGCCACGTGTCGGAGCGCCGGCGGACCGCGCGCACGCTCAGCGCGGCGGCGCCTCCCCCCGTCGTCACGGTGAGCACCAGTCCATAGTCGGCGAAGGGCGGCAACACGCCGGTGACCACCGCGATCAGGAGGACGAGCACGAGGGAGATGCGCGCGTCCCACAGCACGCCGACGGGGAGCGCCACGAACGCGATCGGCAACCACTCGGGGGCGAGATGGTTGCGGGCGATGAGCGCCGCCGCCGCGAAGTAGACGGCCACGAGGAGCGCGATGAGCAGGATCCACCGGGCCTGCGCGTAGATCTCCCTCCGATAGAAGTGGAGCACCAGGCCGAACAGACTGAGAAGGGTGACCACCACCACCCACAAGCCGACCAGCGGTAGCAGGCTCAGTCCCCTCCCTTCGAGGAGGCCCCGGGCGCGGAGCTCCGTCTCGTAGGCATTCAGGCGCTCCACTTCGGTGGCCGTGATGGGGTCGGCCGCCCGGATGATGGCCTGTCCTTCGAGCACGCTGCCCTTGGTGGTCGGCACGGAGCGCGCCGCGGCGTCGCGATCGAGCTCCGTGGCCACGACGTTCAACACGTAGCTGAAGTCGACGTAGCGGATGAGGATGAGCCGCAGGAGGTCGGCCACGTCGGGGGGCGTCGAGGCCGGCAGGAACGCGAGGGCCGTCTCGAAGAACTCCCGCTGCGTGATCACGTCCGCAGTGGAGACCGACCGCTCCGCTTCTTCCCGCCGCACCGTGACCGTGGGCGTCTTGATGTTCAGCGCCTGCCCCGCATCGAGGACTCCCCGCGGTAGGATCTCCCGGGCCGCGGCGAGCGCCGCGCGTCGGAGCGACCCGCGGGTCGCGTCGTCCAGCAGGGCATCCACCTGCGTGGGGGCCGCGACGAGCGAGGACTCCCGCAGAACGGCCTCCACGGCGGAGCGATCCTGCTCCGCGGCCGCCATGTCCAGGCGCTCGAAGAACGTGTCCAGCCTCGTGGCCATCGTATCCGCCGCGGAGGGTACGAAATCGAAGGTCGGGGGCACGGACTCCATCGCGAGCTCCCGGTCCCTCCGTAGCTCGTCGGGCGACTTCGGGATACTGAACGGTACGGCCGCGATGATGTCCTCGGGCGCGACCATGCCCACCTCGTACCGTCCCACGTTCATCCGGGCGGTCGGAGGAAAGAGCGCGGTGATGAGCGTAGCCAGGGCCAAGAGGATCAGGGCGCGGGATCCGTGGTGTGCGAGGCGCCGGCTCACCGTCTGTCCGGGGTCCCCGGAGAGGCGTTGAAGCACCGTGCCCGTGGCCCCACGCGAGCGGCGGCTCACGGTCCGACGTCCTCGGCCCCGGCCGCCCCCCCGGCCGTGGCCTCCCCGGCTTTCTCGTACGCCTTGATGATGTCCTTCACCAGGCGATGACGGATGACGTCCTTCGCGTCGAGGTAGACCAGGGAGATTCCCTCGATCCCCGCCAGGATCCTCTCCACCTCCAGGAGGCCGGAGTCCGCGCGATGAGGCAGGTCGATCTGCGTCTTGTCACCGGTGATCACCACGCGCGAGTTCAAACCGAGACGGGTCAGGAACATCTTCATCTGCGCCGTGGTCGCGTTCTGGGCCTCGTCCAGGATCACGAACGCGTCGGAGAGCGTCCGGCCCCTCATATACGCCAGGGGGGCGATCTCGATCGTGCTGTCCTCGATGGCGCGGCGCACGCGCTCGTGGGGCATCATGTCCTCGAGAGCATCGTAGAGCGGGCGCAGATAAGGATCGACCTTCTCCTGAAGGTCGCCCGGAAGGAAGCCGAGGTTCTCTCCGGCCTCCACGGCCGGGCGCGCCAGGATGATGCGGCGGACGCGCTTCTTGTACATCGCGTCCACGGCACAGGCCACGGCGAGATACGTCTTTCCCGTGCCGGCCGGTCCGATCCCGATGACCAGGTCGGCTCCGAGGATGGCCTGGATGTACTTCCGCTGCCCTTCGGTCTTGGGGACGATCACCCTCCGTGACCCGGGCAGCGCGATCCGCATCTCGTCCCCAGGGTGCCCGATGCCGCCGGGGCCCAGGGCCTCCACACCGTCCGCGAAGCGCGCGATGTCCGGCGTGTCGAAGGGTACGCGGAGGCGCGCCAGCTCGATGAGGTGCTGCACCACGGGAACGGCACGCTCGACTCCGTCCAGCCCACCGGACAGGATGAGGTGGTCCCCACGCAGGATCGCGCGCACCCCGAAGAGCCGGCTCAGCTCCTGGATGTTCCGGTCGTTGACACCCACCAGCATGAGCTGGTCGGCGCCCTCGGCGTCCAGCCGGTGCTCGACGATCACATCTCCGTTGGCCACGGGCTTATCCTACCGGCCCGAGCCGTCGGCCACCAGCCGGAGTCCCAGCTCGGCGAGCTCGGCGTCGCTCAGGGGGCTGGGTGAGCCCTCGAAGAGGGCCCGAGCCGCCGTGGTCTTCGGGAACGCGATGACATCGCGGATGCTCCCGGCTCCGACGAACTTCTGGACGATACGGTCCATCCCGAGGGCGATCCCGCCGTGGGGCGGCGCGCCGGCGGTAAAGGCCTCGAGCAGGAAGCCGAACTTCCGGTCGATGTCGGCATCCGAGAGGCCCAGCAGGCGGAGCACCTTCCGCTGGAGCTCGGGCTCGTGGATCCGGACGGACCCCGAGCCGAACTCCGTCCCGTTGTAGACCAGGTCGTAGCAATGCCCGCGCACGCGGGTGGGCTCGGTGTCCAGGAGGTGGAGGTCCTCGGCTAGGGGCATGACGAAGGGGTGATGTCCAGGCGCGAGCCCTCCCTCGGCCTCTTCGAAGACCGGGAACTCGGTGACCCACAGCCACGCGTGCTCGCGCGAGAACGGCACACCCAGGAGCCGTGCGACCGCGGCGCGCGTCGCCGCGAGCGCCGGCGATGTCACCCTGTCGGGACCGGCCGCGATGAGGACCAGGTCGCCCACCCCCAGCTCCAGGGACGTGAGATGGCCCTCGCTCAAGAACTTGCCCAGCGGACCCGAGAGGCCCTCGTCGCTCCGCTTCGCCCAGATCAGCCCGGGCGCGCCGGCGGCCCTCGCCTCCGCCTCCACGGCCTCGAGCTCCTTGCGGGAGAGGCGGGCGCCTCCCGGCACCAGGATCCCACGCACGCGGCCGCCGGCCTCCACGGCGCCGCGCAGGATCCGGAAGTCCACGCCGTGCGTGGCCCCGGTCCAGTCCCGAATCTCGAGGTCGTAACGGAGATCGGGGCGGTCGGATCCGTACCGCTCGATCGCCTGGGCCCAGGTCAGGCGTGGGAACGGGAGCGGCGCATCCACGCCCGCCACCTGCGCCAGCGCGTTCATCAAGCCCTCCATCCACCCCAGGACGTCCTCCGGCATCACGAAGGAAGCCTCGACATCGATCTGCGTGAATTCGGGCTGGCGGTCGGCTCGAAGATCCTCGTCACGGAAGCAGCGGGCGATCTGGAAGTACCGATCATATCCGGCCACCATGAGAATCTGCTTGTACAGCTGCGGGCTCTGCGGAAGCGCGTAGAACTCCCCCCTGTGCACCCGGCTGGGCACCAGATAATCGCGCGCCCCCTCCGGGGTAGGCTTGGTGAGGATCGGCGTCTCGACCTCCACGAAGCCGAGCTGGTCCATGTAGTTCCGCGTGGTCAGAACCAGCCTGTGACGGAGGATGAGGGCCTCCTGCAGCTCGGGACGGCGCAGGTCGAGCACCCGGTACCGTAGCCGCAACTCCTCCGAGGGGAGATCCTCCTCGGGCGCGCGATACACGGGGATGGCCGGCGTCTCCGCCGCGGACAGACGCTCGACTCGCGACGCCCGGAGCTCGACCTCCCCGGTGAGCATATGAAGATTCGCATCGGGCCGTCGCTCGACGCGGCCCTCCACGCGCACGACGTCCTCGGCCCCGAGTGCCTTCACGGTCTCGAGGCCCGCGGCGTCGGTCCACTCGGGTCCGACGGACACCTGGACCAAGCCGCTCCGGTCCCGCAGATCCACGAAAAAGAGACCCCCGAGGTCGCGACGGCGATGAACCCAGCCGGTGAGCGTGAGGGTGGCGCCGACGTCGTCGGCGGTGATGCCTCCCACCATGCGGCTGCGGAGGGCGGTGCGCTCGATCTCGATCTGGCTCATTCGGGGCCGTTCGGGGGAAGGGGGACCGGGTCGCCGTCCGGCACCCGGCGCGCGAGGATCGCGGAACAGATCGAATACCCCAGAAGGACGCCGGCGGTGTCTGCGGCCAGATCCGCGGCGGAAGGATCCCGGCCGGGCACGAACGACTGGTGCCACTCGTCCGACAAACCGTACAGGATCCCGGAGACCACGAGCGCCGCGTGAGGCGGCGTGGCACCGCCTCGGGCCCTCGCCCAGGCCAGGCCGGCGCCGAGGCCCGCGTACACCAGGATGTGGACGACGAGATCCTCCCCGCTGAAGAGAAGCGGAGGGCGGTCGAGGCCCGGAATGGCACTCAAGAAGAAGAGGACCACCGCCCAAACCGCGGCGGGTCCCCACGCGATGATTCGGTCCGTCACCGTTTTCCTACGGGGCGGCGTCGCCTTCAGGGGCTGATCGCGGCTAACTTAAACCGCCGCTGTACCCCGTTCAACAAACCGTACGACGACGGAATGGTCTCCGACCCCCGCCCCGACCTCCTCTCGCTGGGGCCCGAAGAGCTGCACCGGGCCCTCGCCCTGCACTTCGCGGGACGCGGACAGCCCGCGTACCGGGAGGCCCAGGTGCGACGCTGGATCTACGAGGGGTCGGCCCGCGAGATGGACGACATGAGCGACCTGCCGGCCGCGGAGCGCGCCGCCCTCGGCGAAGCGTTCCGCATGGACGAGGCGGCCGTCGATCGGGTGTCGGCGAGCCGAGACGGGACGGTGAAGCACCTCTGGCGCCTGTCCGACGGACATCTGGTGGAGTCCGTGCTCATCCCTTCCGGAACGCGCCTGACGCTCTGCATCTCGTCCCAGGTCGGGTGCGCCATGGGGTGCACGTTCTGCGCGACGGGCTGGGGCGGATTCGACCGCCAGCTCAGCGCCGGGGAGATCGTCGCACAGTACCGCGCGTCCCGCCGTTGGGCCGAGGCACGGAGCCTCGGAACGATCACGAACATCGTCTACATGGGGATGGGCGAGCCCCTGGCCAATCGGAAGGCGCTGCAGCCCTCGCTGACGATTCTCAACCAGGGATACGGGGTGGGCGCGCGGCGCATCACCGTGTCCACCGTAGGAGTCGTCCCGGGGATCCTCGAGCTCGCCGCGCGCCCTGAGCAGTTCCGGCTCGCCTTGTCTCTCCACGCGCCGGATTCCGAGCTCCGCCGGGAGCTGATCCCGCTCGAGAACCGCTACCCGCTGCCCGAGGTCATGGCGGCGCTCCGGCGCTTCGACGACGCGGGAGGGAAGCGGATCACCTTCGAGTACACGCTGATCCGCGGCATCAACGACGGCCTCTCCCTCGTCCCGGCCCTCGCCGGGCTCGCGTCGCGGGTCGGAGCGTTCGTGAACCTCATCCCGTTCAATCCGATCCCGTATCGTGACTGGCGTCCGTCGCCGCCCGAGCGCATCCGGGCCTTCGCGGCCGCGCTCGAGGAGCGCGGCGTCGCGGTGGCGGTGAGGGAGCCGCGCGGCCGCGACATCGAGGCCGCGTGCGGTCAGCTCCGAGCCCATGCCCTGGCGCGGATCGGGACGAAGCGGACCGAGATCGCCCGACCCACCGAGGAATGACGCGTCCGGCGACGGACCGGGTCAGTCGATCCCGTCGCCGATCCTGCTCCAGCGCACCTCGCGCAGCCACGGAAAGGGCCGGTACGACTCCTTGTTGTAGGAGAAGTAGATGAACATCGCCCGGCCCTCCAGACGCCATCCCTCGAGAAGGCCCCAGTACCGCGAGTCGAGACTGGTTTCGCGGTTGTCGCCCATCATGAAGTAGCGGTCCTCGGGGATCACGATCGGACCCCAGGTGTCCCGGGTCGGCGCGTAGGTGTTCCGGTCCACGCCCGGGGCCAGGTAGTCCCGCTGCCAGCTCATCCACGGATGGACGTCGTCCGGCACGTCGTCGTGCTTCAGGTAGGGCTCGTCCTGCGCGACCCCGTTGATGTACAGCACGCGGTTCCGCATCTGAAGGGTGTCGCCCGGGAGCCCGACGAGACGCTTCACCAGCTTGAGCGTCTCCTCGTGCGGCGGATCGAAGACGAGGATATCGAAGCGTCGGGGCCCCGAGTAGCCGGGCACCCGGAGGCCCGTGAACGGGACGCGGGACCCGATGGCGACCCGGTTCACCATCAACATGTCGCCGACCAGAAGGGTGTCCTCCATGGACCCCGACGTGATGACGAACGTCTGGACCAGGAAGGTCCGCAGCACGAGGAAGAGGACCGCCGCGATCGCGAGCGACTTGATCCACTCGACGAGCGCGTTGCCCTTCGGGCTCTCCGCCGAGCCGCCTTCGGCCGCGGTCTTATCCGCATTCCCGCGCTCGTCCTTCGCCGTTTCCCGAGTCGTCTTCCTGGCCATCCGTCCTCGATGTCGAATCGTGTCCATGCCCGTCAGCGTCCGAACCAGCCCCGCGGATCCCACCAGGGACGGCTGCGGGCAGGCACGGCCTCCGCCTCCTCGAGGCGTGGAGCCGGTCGCCAATCCCTGCCCAACACTACGGAGACATCCAGGTACAGGTTCGAGTCCGGCTCGCTCCGGACGTTACGGATTCCGAGGGCGTCCGCAACGCTCCTGGCGTCTTCGAGGGACCCGATGCGATCCAACACGACGGAGGAATCGCGGTCGAAGGTCCCGGCGTTACCGAAGAACACCACGTCGAAGCCGAGCTCGCGGAGGCTCTCGGTAGCTTCCCGAGCGGCTCCGGGGTAGCCGCCCCCGTTGAGGACCTCGACGCGGACCCGGTCCCTGATCGAGGGACGGATCCCCTTCTGCAGGGGAACGATCGTGGACCCACGCCACTGGGACAGCGCCGACCCCACCAGTGCTCCCACGAGGAGCACGACGCCGAACGTCAGGACCACTCGCAGCCGGCTTCCCATCAGTCGGCCGTAGCCCGTGCGTTCCAGAACGACACCGTCTCGGGATGGAGGACGCTTCCCGTCCCCACGAGGTGGGCGATGCGCGCCCGCAGGATTTCCCGGACGACGGCGCCGAGCTCGTGCGGCGCGCGGCGGCGCAGGTCCGCACGCCACGCGTTGAGGAGATCCCTGCCGGGCTCCAGGAAGTCCGCCGCGTAGAGCGCGCGGCCCAGGGTCCGCAGGTCGGGGTGACCCAGCGTGTGCCAGGCGATCGCGGCCAGGAGCTCCCCGTCCCGGACGCCGTCCACGCGGAGCCGCTCGGCGGCTGCGGGGCCGTGGAGGAGCGGCCCGGGAAGGGCGGCCAGGTCCGGAGGCACGCGGTCCCGCAGCGCCGCGGCGTCCCCGTCCCGGAGCGAGTCATGGAGCCAGGCCACCGCGGCCCACCGGATCCGCTCCTCGCCCGGGAGTCCGAGGGCCGCCGCCCACTCGTCCAGCAGAGCCGCGACCCGCGACATGTGCTCCCGGCGGGAAGGACTCGCCTCGGCCCACGAGGGGAGCTCGCCCCGCGCGGCCCGCAGGACGAGAGGGTGTATTTCCTCCATGCCTCAATCTCCGCTCGAGGAGGCCTCGGAGCCGGGGAACGCGCCTTCCCGGACCTCCTGCGCGAACCGCCGCACACCCTCGAGCGCAACCTCGTGGAGTGCGGCGAACCGCACCGGGGACTTGGCCTCGGCGCCCGGCTCCAGGCCGAGGGCGTGGTAGGCCACGAGGATCTGGCCGTCGCAGCCCGGACCGGAGCCGATCCCTACGGTCGGGACCGTGAGCCCGGCGGAGATCTCGGCGGCGAGGGCGGCCGGCACGCGGTCGAGGACCAGCGAGAAGACGCCGGCGTCCTCCAGCGCGCGAGCCTCGGCCCGCACCCGATCGACCCCGCCCTCCCCCCCGGGCGGCAGAAGGAAATCGTCACGCCCGTGCGCCGACTGGGGAATCGGCCCGACGTGGCCCATGACCGGGATGCCCGACGCCACCATCGCGCGGATCGCCACGCAGGTGCGCTCGTGCCCGCCCTCGACCTTGACCGCCTCGACGCCGGCCTCCTTCAGGGCCCGGCTCGCGTTGGCGAGCGCATCCTCCACCGAGACCTGGTAGCTCATGAACGGCATGTCGAGCACGACGAGCGTCTCGGGCGCTCCCCGCTTCACGGCCCGGGCATGGTGGATCATCTCGTCCATGGTGACGGGATTCGTGGAATCGTAGCCGAGCGCGGCGGGCCCGACGGAGTCGCCGACCAGGATCAGGTCCACGCCCGCAGCCTCGAGGATGCGCGCGAACACGACGTCGTACGCGGTCATTGCGACGATGCGCCGGCCCTCACGCTTGCATTCCATCAGACGCCGGATGAATGCCCTCCCATCCCGGCGACGACGTGCGGTCGACATGGAAAATACCTCAAATCAAAAGACATAACTTATTGAATATCAACGAATTACTAAGATCACCCGGAAACGACGTGAAGCAATCGGGTACCGTGAAACTTCGCAACCGTGCCACTCCGTCGCAAACGCCCTCCGCCTTCGCGGAGGCCGTGGCCGTCGGTTAGCTTCGGGCCATGCCCGTTCGTTGGGACCCCCTCCTCGTCCGACACTTCGCGCGCGAGTTGCACGCCAGGCTCGCCGGTGCGCGTACGCGCGCCCTCCGGCTCGACGGCGGCGCGCGCCGCATGGCGCTGCTCCTGCGGGAGGCGACCCTCGACTGGCCGCTGCATCCGACCCACGGAGCACCCCGACTCCTTCCGCCGTCCGAGCCGGTCCCGTCCGACCTCCCCTTCCCGGGGCGGGTCCGCACGGTCAGGGCCCTGGACGACGAGCGCATCCTCGTTCTCGAGGTGCCCCCCGACCGGTCACGAGGCGCCCGCGACCTCGTGATCGAGTTGCTCGGCAACCAATGGAACGCGCTCGTGGTCGAGCGCCCGGCCGGGACGATCCGGCACGTCCTGGTACGTCGCGGCGGCCGGCGCCCCGCTCAGGTCGGCGCCGCGTACGTACCGCCGCCGCGGCCGGAGCGGGAAGCTATCGCCGAGCCCATCTCCCTGGCCCGGTGGCGTGAGATCCTGGAGCCCATCCCCCCGGTCCGGCGCGCGCGCGTTCTCGTCGCCACCGTGGCCTGGACCTCTCCGCTGAACGCCGCCGCCTTCGTGGACGCGGCGCCGGACCCGGACACCGCGCTCGAGCGGGGGCACGCCCTGTGGGCGGAGCTCTCGTTCGGTCCCACGGAGCCCACGCCGGTCCTGCTCGTCGAGGATACCGGAGCGCAGCCTTATCCCTGGCCCTTGAGTGGACACCGGGTCCAGCCCGTGCCCTCGCTCCTCGAGGGCTTCCGGATCGTCGCCGAGCAGCAGACGGGAGCGGGGCCAGGACCAGGCTCCCCGGCTCTGCCTCCGGAACTCGTCTCGGCGCTCGATGCCGCGCTGGACGGGGAGCTCCGGCGCGCGACCCGCGTGCGCGCCGAGCGGGACGCGCTCGAGGACGAGGGCGCGCTGCGCTCTCGCGCCGACCTGCTGCTCGCCCGCTTCGACCGGGTGCCACACGGAGCGGTGCGAGTCGACCTCGCCGGCTTCGACGGAGAGAACGTCACCGTGGACCTCGACCCCGCCCTGACCGTACAGGCCAACGCGCGCGCGCTCTACGACCGCGCCGCCCGGGTGGCCCGGGCCCGCGAGCGGCTCCCCGGACTCCTTCGGGACATCGAGCGGCGTTGCCGCGCGCTCGAAGCGCTCCGCGACCGCGCGTACACCGGCGAAGCAACTGCGGACGAGGTCCGCCGCGCTCTGCCCACCCGCGAGGCGCGGAGCTCCGGGCTCCCGGCCTCGGAGGCCCCTCCGTACCGGGTCTTCCGGAGCTCCGGCGGCCTCGAGATCCGCGTGGGCCGCGGGGCTCGCTCCAACGACGAGCTCACCTTCCGGCACGCCAGACCCGGCGACGCGTGGCTGCACGCGCGGGACGCGGCGGGTGCCCACGTCGTGCTCCGGTGGGCCGGCCCCGGCAATCCTCCCGCGCGAGACCTGGAGGAAGCCGCGGTCCTCGCGGCGCTCCACTCGAAGGCGAGGACGTCACGCCTCGTCCCCGTGGACTGGACCTTCCGCAAGCACGTGCGCAAGCCCAGGGGGGCACTTCCCGGCTCGGTGGTTCCCGACCGCGTGAAGACCCTCCTGGTGCAACCCGATCCACGGCTGTTGGAGAAGCTCGCGGAGGACTAGTGCCCCCGGCCCCCCCGGGTGGGCTTCGACGGATCGGGCGCCTAGCGTCCGTCCATCCCCGCGCGGAGCGACGCCACGAAGGCCGCGCCGGCCTCCATGCCTCCGGTCTCGAGAGCCTGCACGAGCGCGCTTCCCACGACGACGCCGTCGGCGACCGAGGCCACGTCGGCGGCCTGCTCCGGTGTCGAGATCCCGAATCCCACCGCCACCGGAATGGCCACGGCCCTGCGGATCCGCGGGACTTCGTCGCGGAGCGCGGTTCGCAGCTCCGCCCGAGCCCCCGTGACCCCGGTCCGCGAGATGTAGTACAGGAAGCCCGACGCGCCCCTGGCCACTTCCGGAACACGCGCGAGCGTCGTCGTGGGCGCGATCAGCCGGATGAGGTCCAGCCCTTCCGACCGCACGGCTTCTTCGATCGGAGGGTCCGCACCCGCAGGAAGGTCGGTGAGCAGCAGGCCCTGCGCACCCGCGCCGCGGGCCTCCCGGGCGAAGCGCTCGACGCCGAAGCGGAGGACCGGATTCAGGTACGTGAACAGCACGACGGGCGTGTCCCGCGTGCTGCGGAACCGCGCCAGCCAGTCCAGCACCTTGTCGGTTTTCGTGCCGTGCACGAGCGACTGGAAGGAAGACCGCTGGATGGTCGGGCCATCCGCGAGCGGATCGGAAAACGGGATGCCCAACTCGATCACGTCCGCGCCGGCGTCCGACACCGCGCGGAGGAGATCCGGTACGTCCACGCCGGGCGGAAACCCGGCCGTCACGTACGGAATGAGCGCCGCCTGGTCGCTCGCGCGCCGCGTTGCGAACCCATCCGCGATCGAGCGCGCGCTCACGTCAGGTAGTCGCTGACCCGGATGCCGTACTTCTGGGGATCGGTGGTCTTGATGATCGCCCTGACGGGCGCGCCCGAGGCCGGGTCGCTCCTGGAGAGGTCCACGATCATCGGCTCCGCGAGCGGAATGCCCATCGGGTCCGAGATCACCTTCACCTTGGGGCGGTGCAGCAGGTCCGGGTCCTTGTTCACCTCGGAGACCACCGCCAGCTCGTAGGTGTCGAGGATGACCAGCGTTCCCACGGGGTAGACGCCCGTGGCCGTGATGAGCGCCTTCACCAACAGTGGATCGAAGCCGCGCTTCGGGTTGTCCCGCATCTCCTTGAGCACTGCGTCGGGTGGCCACGGCTGATACTGATAGCTGCGAACGGAGGTGCCGGCGTCGAAGGCGTCCGCCACGGACACGATGCGGGAGAACAGAGTCGGCTCGCGCGTGCGGCTGTTCGTAGGGTATCCGGTGAGGTCGACCTTCATGTGATGCTCATAGGCCATGAGCATCTGCCGGTACGGCACGTCCGCGAATCCGTGCATTTTGAAGAGGCAGAGGAGTCCCTCCGTGGTGTGCTCCTTGAGCTGCGCCCACTCCTCGTCGGTCAGGCCACCCGGCTTGTTGATGATGTCGTAGTCCACGCGCTGCTTTCCGATATCGTGGAAGAGCGCGCCGAGGCCGAGATCGTAGAGATGCAGCTTCTCGAGCCCGAGACGCTGACCGATGATGACACTGAAGATGCACACGTTCACACAGTGCGTGAACGTGTACTCGTCGAAATCGCGCAGCGTCGTCATCGTGATCATGGAGTTCTCGTTGGAGAGAACCTGGTCCACGATCCCCTGGACGGCTCGCTTCACCTTGCGGACGTTGACGGCCTTACCGAGGCGGACGTCCCCCAGCACGTCCTTGGCCACCTGCACCGACTGGACGTAGGTGCGCTTGGCGGCGGTCAGCGCCTCCTCGTCCTTCTCGGGCTCCTGGACCTCCTTCTCCGGGCGGAACATCAGGCTCTGCACGGGCGTGGCGCGGAGCCACTCCACGAAGCTCGCGAACGGGTCCGGCCCGCCCGCCTTCCGGAGGAGGACCGACAGGAACGGTACCCACTCGGCTCGCTGGATGGACTCCTGGATCTCCAGCGCTCCGATCCCGTGGTCCTGGAGCGCCCGAGCGAAGGAGCCGAACGTGGAGAAATTCGAGAGGTCCAGGCGCAGGCGGGTTTCGTTCAAGAAGAAGAAGTCGCCCACGACGCGGACCTCCGCGCCCCCATCCGATTGCACGATCCGGGAGACCAGATCGTGCAACTCGGTGATCGCCTGCTGCACCGCGGCGTTCTCGACGGGATAGAGCCTGAGCGCGCTCAGCGCGCCGTAGAAGGCCGTGAGGAGCTTGCGCCCTTCCTCCTGGTAGTTGAGGGCCGGGCCGCTCATCCTACTCCTCGTTCCTCAGCGCGCGGTTCACGGCGCTCCGCACCACGGCGTCCTCCTCTTGCATCGCCTTTCGGAGCGCGGCCTGCGCCGCCGGCGACTGCACCTTGCCGAGACCCAGGGCGGCCGCGGCGCGGATCTCGCTGGGCTCCCGCTTGCCGAGGAAGCCTTTGGAGTTCAGCAGCTTGTCCAGCATGTCCACGGCCCGACCGCCCGCGACCGTGCCGTATGCCTCGAAGAACGCCACCTTCTCGGTGATGTCCGCGTTACGGATCTCCTTGCTCTTCAAGATGTCCTCGAGGCGCGCGGCGGCCGGTCCGTACCGGAGGGCCGCCAGGGCCCGGGCGGCGGCGATCCGGATCTCACGCTCGGGGTCGTCGAGGGTATCGAGCAGGGCCCCGGCGGCCGTGGACGCCCGCAGGCTGACCGCCGCCTCGACGGCCGCCAGGCGCACCTTTCCGTCGAAGTGCGCGAGCAACCCCGCGAGCGCGGGCCCGGCCTCGGCGATCTGCATGTCTCCGGCAAGACGGGCGGCGCCCGACGCGACGATCGGGTCCTCCTCGGAGAGGAGGCGGACCACGGCGCCGCGATTGCGCTCGGCGATCCCCTTCACCGCGGTCCTCAGGACCGCCTGGAGCTCCTTGTGCTCCACGGTCTCCGATGCGCGGAGAAGCGGCGACAGCGCCCGGGCGCGCAGGAAGCGCAGAAAGCCGGCGAGCTGCTGAGGCGTCGCCCGGATGGAGCCCTCGTACAGAGCCTGGATCAACTCGCCGATCGTGGCCGGAGCGCTGATCTCGTCGAGCAGGGCCCGGGATTCCGCCAGCCGTTGCTCGTCGAAGATCCCCGGCATCCCCTCGAGCCTCCTCAGCTCTTCCAGGACGCGCGTGGCCGCGGTCAACACTCCCCGGGAGAGGAAGTTGGGGAGCAGCGTCCCCAGGATCCCGATGATCTCGGACTGGCGTGTAGGCAGCGCGGGTTCCTCGAGACGGTCGAACAGCGCGGACAGCACGTCGCCGCGCAGGTCCCGGCGCATCTCCTTGTCGAGCTCCGTTCTGAGCGTCTGGAGCTCGCGAGGATCCAGCGAATAGAGCGTCGGGTTGAAGTCGTCCTTGCTGACCGTCTTCGCCGCCGGTTGCTCCGCATCCTGCCCCGGCTTGGGCGGGCCCTCTTCCTCTTCCTCTTCCAGCTCGCCCTCGAGAACGCTCTTCAGCTCCTGCCGCGTGTTGCCGGAGCCCGGTACCGGCAGCTCCACACCCTCGGCGAGGAAATCCACGTACTGGTACTTGAAGTACTGGAGGTCCTCCTCCCACAGCACCGTGAGGAGATCGTCGCCCTCGGGGGTCAGCTTTCGCGCTTTCTGCAGCACGCCCAGGAATCGGACGAGCTCGTGCTCCTCCAGGCCGGGCAGGAACGTGATCTCCCGCACACCGTCCTTGAAGAAGAGAAAGGCCAGCGAGTCGCCACGGCTGTCGGCGCGGTAGACCTCCTGGTCGCCGAGCACGAACCGGTCCTCCTCGACCGAGAGGGTGAGGCGCTCGATTTCCGGCCAGACCTGCGTAAACCCGTGGCGCAGGCTCTCCACGAAACGCTGACGGACGGGATTGTTCTCGTCGTAGAGCTGGAAGGCACGGAGCGCCTTCCCGAGCACGACGAACAACTCGCGCACCTTGGCGACGGGAAGGCCGGTGAGACCGCCCCAGCCCTCGCTGTCCGGCTGCGCTCCGCCGGCCGTCGTTTCGAGTTGAGTCATGCTCGCGAGCTTACAAGAGGGAGCCTCGGCCTTCGACCCGGGCCACGTGTGCCACGTCTTTGTCTCCGCGACCGGACAAACATATCAGGATAGGGCCAGTCCCCCCGTAGACGCGACCTTCTCTCAGAACGTACGCCACCGCGTGCGCCGATTCCAGGGCCGGGATGATCCCCTCCAGGCGCGAGAGGCTGTGGAAGGCCGCCAACGCTTCCTCGTCGGTCACCGACGGGTAGGTCGCCCTTCCGGACTCCTTCAGCCAGGAATGCTCAGGCCCCACACCCGGATAGTCCAATCCGGCGGAGACGGAATGCGCCGGCGCCACCTGCCCGTCTTCGTCCTGGAGAAGATAGCTGAGCGACCCGTGGAGGACACCAGGCCGTCCCGCGCTCAACGGCGCCGCGTGTCGGCCCGTGGCGATCCCTTCGCCGGCCGCTTCCACGCCCACGAGCTCGACATCGGCGTCGTTCAGGAACGCGTGGAAGATCCCCATCGCATTCGAGCCGCCCCCCACGCACGCCACCACCACGGCGGGAAGGCGCCCCGCCGCCTCGGTGATCTGCGCGCGCGCCTCCCGCCCGATGATCGTCTGGAAGTCCCGCACCACGCGAGGGAACGGATCCGGCCCGACGACGGAACCGATGACGTAGTGCGTGGTCTCCACGTTGGTGACCCAGTCCCGGATCGCCTCGTTGGTCGCGTCCTTGAGCGTCTTCGTGCCCGACGACACCGTGCGAACCTCCGCCCCCAGAAGCTCCATCCGGTACACGTTGAGGGCCTGACGGGCCACGTCCTCCTCACCCATGTAGACCACGCATTGGAGGTCGAAGAGCGCGCACGCGGTCGCTGTGGCGACTCCGTGCTGCCCCGCTCCGGTCTCGGCGATGATTCGCCGCTTCCCCATGCGCCGGGCCAACAGCACCTGACCGATCGTGTTGTTGATCTTGTGTGCGCCCGTGTGGCTCAGGTCCTCCCGCTTGAGCCAGATCGCGGGGTGCCCGGCGGCCTCCTCGAGGCGCCGGGCCCGGTAGAGCGGCGTCGGACGTCCCACGAAGTCACGGAGCAGCGCTCCCAGCTCCCGCTGGAATTCCGGGTCGGTCGACGCCGCGTCGTGGGCGGCCTCCAGCTCGTCCAAGGCGTGGACGAGCGTCTCCGGCACGTAGCGGCCCCCGAAGGAGCCGAATCGGCCCCGGGAGGCTTCCCTGGTGGTCACGTTCCTCCTCCCCTGCGATCGGGGCTCGCCGGCACGGGTCGCGCGACGCCGCACGCCCCCTCGATGAACGCCCGCATGAGCTCGGGATCCTTCCGTCCGGTCTCGCGCTCGATCCCGGAACTTACGTCCACGACGTCCGGCGCGAAGTGGTCCACCGCGGCGCGGACCGTTCGGGGGCGGAGGCCGCCGGCCAGGATCGAGCGGAGCGGCCGGGGCAGGAGCGTGTCGAGACGCGGGAACGCGGCCGGATCGAGGCCGACGCCCCCACCCCCCACGACTCCCTTCCGGAACCCCTCCACGAGGATGCACTCCACCCAGGCGCCGTAGCGTCGCGCCGCGCTCGTGATGTCCTCCGGACCTCGTGCCCGGACCGATTTCCAGATCCTCCAGCCGCCACGGCGGAAGAGGTCGGCCGCGACGCCCGGCGGCTCCTCCCCGTGGAGCTGGATCACCTGCGCGCCCATCGCCCGGGCCAGCTCGGCGGCGCGGTCGGCGTCCTCGTCCACGACGACCGCGACCGCCACCACGGGGAGCCCCCGGATCAGCTCGGCCGCCCTCTCCGGCGCCACGCTGCGCCTGAAGCCGGAGCTGAGGACGACCCCAAGGTAGTCGGCGCCGAGGGCGGCCGCGGTCTCCGCATCCTCCCGGCGCATGAGGCCGCAAATCTTGACTTCGATCCGCTCAGACATGGACGCGCCGCCCTCGCGGAACACTCGAGAGCTCCCTTGCGGCCGACCCCGGGTCGCCTGCGCGGAGCAGCGCTTCTCCCACCAGGATCGCGTCCACGCCCGCCGCGGCGAGCCGGGCCACGTCCTCGCGACTCCCGATCCCACTCTCCGAAACCACCACCACGTCGTCCGGGACACTCTCCAGGAGCCGGAGCGTGACGTCCAGATCCGTCGTGAACGTGGCGAGATCCCTGTTGTTCACGCCCAGGATCCGGGCGCCGGCCCCGAGCGCGCGCGCCATATCGGCGGCGTCGTGCGTCTCGACGAGCCCGGCCATACCCAGCTCCCGAGACAGCCGGAGCAGCGCGTCGAGCTCCTCGTTCGACAGAATGCGCACGATGAGAAGGATCGCGTCCGCGCCGGCCGAGCGGGCCTCGAGCACGTGCAGGGGATCCAGGACGAAGTCCTTGCGGAGGATCGGGATCGTGGTCGCCGCCCGGGCGGCCACGAGGTCGTCGAGGCTGCCACCGAAGAACCGCTCGTCGGTCAGGACGCTCAACGCCCGTGCTCCTGACGACTCGTACACACGTCCGATCACGGCGGGGTCCAGGCCCGGCCGAATCTCGCCCGCCCCCGGCGAGCGGCGCTTGCACTCGGCGATGAGGGCGACCTCGCCTCCTCCAGCCAGAGCTCCCGCGAAGTCGCGCGCCGGCGGACCCGACGCCGCCCCCCGCTCGAGGTCGGACCGCCGGCAACGCAGGGCCGCCATCGCGGCGCGCTTGGCATCCACGATGTCGGCCAGGATGCCCGGGATCTCTTGGGGTCCTTGCGGTTCGGGCAACGTTCGGGTATCCTTCTTTCGGTTGTTGTTCGGGTTCCTTGCCATGGAGGCGGTCCCATGCCCCTGACCAAGCGCCAGAGAGAGATCCTGGACTACATCGACGGGTTCATCGCCGTTCAGGGCTACGCGCCGAGCTTCGAGGAGATCGCCGAGCACTTCGGGTACTCCTCCCTGGCGACCGTACACGAGCACCTGAGCAATCTGGAGCGCAAGGGATACATCCGGAAGGCCTACAACGAGAGCCGCTCCATCGAGCTGGTGACGCCTGGGCACGGTGCGCCGACCGTGGATCTGCCGCTTCTCGGGCGGGTCGCGGCGGGCCTCCCCATCGAGGCCGTCCAGGACACCGAGAGCGTCGCCGTGCCCCCCGACATGGTGAGGCGCCAGAAGGAGAACTACGTGCTCCGCGTCGAAGGGAACTCCATGATCGAGGAGCAGATCCGCGATGGCGACTACATCGTGGTCCAGGCCCAGCAGACTGCGGAGGACGGGGAGATGGTCGTGGCCCTCGTGGGAGGAGACTCGGCCACCGTGAAGAAGCTGTACCGGGAGTCCGGGGGGCGGATCCGGCTCCAGCCCGCCAACCCCATCATGGACCCCATCATCGTCGACGCCAGGGACGTACGGATCCAGGGCGTGGTGGTGGGGGTCATCCGGAAATACTGACGCTGTACCCGACTCCCGCACGGGGCGTCCGGCTGACGGGAGCCGGGCGCCTCTTTTCTTTCCGCGCCCACGGGGGGTCGGCGCGCCGGCGTCAGGCCTTCCGCGTCGCGGCGCGGAGTCGCTCCAGGGCATCGCGGGCCCTGCCTTCGTCCACGGACGCGGCCGCGCGCCGGGCGCCCTCCGCGAGGGTGTCGGCGCGTCCCGCGACATAGATGGCCGCCGCCGCGTTCAGAAGGGTCGCCGTGCGGGCCGCTCCCGGCTTCCCGTCGAGCACGGCCCGGAGGGTCGCCGCGTTCTCGGAGGGGTCGCCGCCCGCCAGCTCGTCCAGCGGAGCGGACGCGATCTCGACACCCATCTCGGCCGGAGAGATCTCGTACCGCAGGACCTCGTTGTCGCGCACTTCGGCCACGCGCGTGGATCCGGAGGGGCTGATCTCGTCCATGCCCGGCTCGCCGTGCACGATCAGGGCCCGCTCCTGTCCCAGCTCGGCGATCGCGCCCGCGACCAGATCGAGGAGTCCGGGATCCGCCACGCCCATGACCTGCCGCCGGGCACCCGCGGGGTTCGTGAGCGGGCCCAGGATGTTCATCACCGTCGTGATCCCCAGCCCACGCCGGACCGGCCCCACATGGCGCATGGCCGGGTGGAGCAGCGGTGCGAACATGAAGACGATGCCCTCCTCTGCGAGGATCTCCCCCATGCGCTCCGGCGTCAGATCGATACGGACGCCGAGCGCTTCCAGAACGTCCGCCGATCCGCTCCTCGACGTGAACGATCGGTTCCCATGCTTGGCGAGACGGACACCGTCGCCCGCGGCCACGAGCGCCGCGGCGGTCGAGATGTTGAACGTGGTGACGCGGCCGCCCCCGGTCCCCGCCGTGTCCACGAGGCTTGAGGGGTCCGTGGCAGGCACCGGCACCATCGCCTTGCGTAGCGCCCGGACGCCTCCGGCGACCTCGACGGGGCGTACGCCCTTGGTTCTGAGCCCGACCAGGAACCCGGCCATCTGGATCTCGGACGCGGATCCGGTCATGAACGCATCGAACACATCCTCGGCCTCGGCCGCATCGAGGTCGACTCCGTCCGCCAGTTTTTCGAGCAGGCCGGTGAGATCCACCACCCGCTCCTCGGGGCTTGTGCGGGACAAGGTGCCTCTCCGTCGGAGTATCTCAAGGCGAGAAATCCTAACCGCCACGCCGTTTTCCGGTCAATGAAGGGGGCCTCGAAGTCGCTTGACAGGCCCCCCTTCGCCGGTACCTTTCCGCCGTGGATACCGTCCGTCTCCAGCTCACCCTCCATTACGACGGGTCGGGCTTCCACGGCTGGCAGTTCCAGCCGGACCAGCGCACGGTCCAGGGAGAGCTCGAGGCGGCGCTCACGAGGCTGGCGGATCAGCCCCGCACCGTGGTCGCATCCGGCCGGACGGACGCGGGTGTCCACGCGACGGGGCAGGTCGCGTCGGTGGACATGCCCTTCCCGTGGAGCCCCGAGCGGCTGCGGAAGGCGCTCAACGCCATCCTCCCGCCGGACATCTGGGTCCAGGAGGTCCACCGGGTCGTGAGCGGATTCCACCCCCGCTACGATGCGCTCACCCGCACCTACGCGTATCGCGTGGGAACGGCCCCCGAGGCCCGATCCCCGTTCCACCGCCCCCACTGCTGGGCATTGGGGGAGGCGCTCGACGCCGACGCGCTGGCCCGGGCCGCCGCCTTCATTCCAGGGGAGCATTCGTTCCTCGCGTTCGCGAAGGCGGGCCAGCCCGAGCGAGGAGACCGGTGCAAGGTCACGCGGGCGGAGTGGGACCGGTGGGAGCTGGGCGCGCGCTTCACGATCACGGCGGACCGGTACCTCCACCACATGGTACGCTATCTTGTGGGAACCATGGTGGATGCGGCGCGCGGCCGTCGCCCCCCGGAAGATGTGGAAGATCTCCTGCGTTCGGGGTCGGATCGGGAGACGTCGCCACCCGCACCCCCCGAGGGGCTCTTCCTCACCCAAGTGGAGTATCCAGATCACGTGCGCCTCCCCGACGACGCGGACGCGCCGCCTTCAGAGGCCGGGAGAACGGTCAGAGCATGAAGATCTTCCTCGACACCGCCGACATCACCGAGATCCGTCGCGCCGCCGAAGCGGGCCTGATCGATGGCGTGACGACGAACCCGACCCTGGTCTCCAAGGTCGCCGGGGGCCGTGACCCCAAAGCGATCTACAAGGAGATCTGCGAGACCGTGGACGGGCCGGTCAGTGCCGAGGTCATCGGCACCGACAAGGACTCGATGATCACGGACGCCCGCAAGCTCGCCTCGCTGCACCCGAACATCGTCGTCAAGGTCCCTCTGACGGAGGACGGCCTCAAGGCCTGCCGGGCCCTGTCCGCGGAAGGAATCCGAACGAACGTCACCCTGTGCTTCTCGGTGTCCCAGGCGCTGCTGGCCGCCAAGGCCGGTGCCACGTTCGTCTCTCCGTTCGTGGGGCGCATCGACGACGTGTCCGGAGAGGGAATGCAACTCGTTCATCAGATCCGACAGGTGTTCGACAACTACGGCTACGACACCGAGATCCTGGCCGCCTCGTTGCGTCATCCGATGCACGTGGTGGAGTCCATGATGATCGGCGCCGACATCGCCACCATGCCTCCCAAGGTGCTCTGGCAGCTCTGCAAGCACCCCCTGACGGACAACGGGTTGGCCGCGTTCCTGAAGGATTGGGAGAAGCTCGGCGTCGATCTGTGACGCGACCGGGGCAAGAGCGAGGAGGAGGAGCGGACAACACGATGGCGACCCGGAACCGCGCGTTGCTCCTGGCGTTGCTTACGGCCGCCTGGTGCTCGGCCTGCGCGCCGGAGGGGCCCCGGCAGGCAGGTGCGACCGAAGCCGACGACGCGCCCGCGCCCGGGTCCCTGGCCAGCCTCGCGGAGGCGCCGCCGCAGGCCGTCGCCCCGAGGTCCGAGGAATCGGCGTCGGTGGACACCTCCCGGCGGACCGCGATCGTCCAGGCGGCGAGCCGGGTCGCGCCCGCGGTCGTGAACGTGAGCGTGATCTCCCGCGAGGCGGCCCGTCCCCAAAGCCTGTGGGAGAGCTTCTTCATGCCGCCGGGAGCCGAGCGCCGCGCGATGGGCTTCGGGTCCGGCGTGATCGTCCGTCGGGATGGGATCATCCTCACGAACGACCACGTGGTGCGCACCGCCGACCAGATCAAAGTGACGCTTCCGGACGGGCGCGACTTTCCCGCCGAGCTCGTGGGCTCCGACCAGGTGGCCGACATCGCGGTGCTGCGCATCCGCGGGGAGAACCTCCCCGTGGCTCCGATCGGCACGGTGGAGGGCCTCCTCATCGGGGAGTGGGCCGTGGCCATCGGGAATCCGTTCGCGAACTACTTCTCCGATGCCGAGCCCACCGTCACGGCCGGCGTGGTCTCCGCCGTCGGACGCAACATCGTCCCGTCGTCGCAGGAGGAGGGCTTCTACCTCGGGATGATCCAGACCGACGCGTCGATCAATCCGGGCAACTCCGGCGGGCCCCTGGTGAACGCGGCCGGCCAGGTCATCGGCATCAATGCGTCCATCTTCTCCCGCAGCGGCGGGAGCGAAGGCACCGGGTTCGCGATTCCCATCGACCGTGCCCTCAGGATCGCCGACGACCTCCTGAACCACGGAGAGATCCGCCGAGCCTGGATCGGCGTGGACGTGGAGCCGGTGGAGGCCGACGCATGGGGCCGCACCCGCGGGGTGCGCGTGTCCCGGGTCGCGCCCGGCTCGCCCGGGGACCAGGCGGCCATCGAGGTCGGCGACCGCTTCCTCGCCGCCAACGGCCGAGCCCTGGACACGCCGCTGGACTTCGAGGCGGTGCTCCTGGACATGAGGGCCGGCGACGGCCTGGATCTCACGATCGAGGGACAGCCCCGGCCGGTGCGCCTCCGGGCGGCGGCACTCCCCTCCGTCACCGCAGAGCGGGTGACCGCGCTCCAGGAGATGCAGCTCGTCACGGTGACCCCCGAGATCCGCTCGGAACGCGGCATCGTCAGCGAGGAGGGGGCTCTCATCACCTCGATCTCCGACCGGCTGGCGAGCCAGCTGGGCGTTCGCACGGGCGACGTGCTGGTGCAGGTGAACCGGACGCGAGTCCGGAGCGCCGAGCAGGCGGCGCAGGTGTTCGAGAGCCTCCGGGGCCAGGGGGCCATCCGGATCTACGTGGAGCGGAACGGCGGCTACGTCGCCCGCGACCTCTACTGGCGGCGCTGACCAGGGGGATGCCGTGACCCAGATGCCCGACCGATACGTCCATCCCCTCACGGAGCGCTACGCCTCCCAGGAGATGCAGGCGATCTTCTCGCCGGCCCGGCGCTACGGAACCTGGCGGCGTCTCTGGCTGGCCCTGGCTGAATCGGAGAAGGAGCTGGGGCTCCCGATCCCCGACGAGGCCATCGCCGACCTGAAGGTCGCGGTGGAGCTGCCGATCGATCTCGAGCGGGCGTCCGAATACGAGCGACGCTTCCGCCACGACGTCATGGCCCACGTCCATCTCCTGGCCGACGACGCTCCCGCGGCCCGCAGCATCATCCACCTCGGGGCGACGAGCGCGTTCGTCGGAGACAACACGGACCTCGTGCTCCACAGGGAAGCGCTGACGCTCGTGCGCGACCGGCTGGTCCGGTGCGTCGCCGCGCTCGCGAGCTTCGCCCGGAAGCACGCGGAGCTCCCTACGCTGGGGTACACGCACTTCCAGCCCGCGCAGCCTACGACGGTGGGCAAGAGAGCCACACTCTGGATCCAGGACTTCCTGCTCGACATCGAGGAGATCGAGTTCCGCCTCCAGACGCTCCGCTTCCGGGGCGTGCGTGGCACGACGGGCACGCAGGCGTCGTTCCTGGAGCTCCTCGGGGGCGACCACGCCCGCGTGGACGCTCTGGACAGTGCCGTCGGGCGCCGCATGGGGTTCGACGTGACCTACGCCGTGAGCGGCCAGACCTATACGCGCAAGGTGGACTACCAGATCCAAGCCACGCTCGCGGGGATCGCCATCTCGGCGTCCAAGCTCGGGCACGACCTGCGGTTGCTCGCGCACCTGAGAGAGGTGGAGGAGCCCTACGAATCCGAGCAGATCGGGTCGTCGGCGATGCCGTACAAACGCAATCCGATGCGCTCGGAGCGCATGTGCGCCCTCGCGCGCCACGTGATTACGCTGGCTCAGGATCCTGCATTCACCGCGGCGACCCAGTGGCTCGAGCGCACGCTCGACGATTCCGCGAACCGGCGGCTCTCCATCCCCGATGCGTACCTCTCGCTGGACGGCACGCTCGTGCTGGTGGAGAACGTCGCCCGTGGGCTCGTGGTGAACCCCGAGGTGATCCGTCGGAACCTGGCCGAGCATCTTCCCCTCATGGCGACCGAGACCATCCTGATGCACGCGACCTCCCGCGGTGGCGACCGTCAACAGTTGCACGAGCGGATCCGCCGGCACTCGCTGGCCGCCGCCGACCGCACGAAGCAGGAAGGGGTGAGCTCGGACCTGCTCGAGCGCATCGCCGCCGATCCCGCGTTCGGCCTCGGCGCGGCGGAGCTGGACGATCTCATGGCGCCCCACCGCTTCGTGGGCCGTGCTCCCGAGCAGGTGGCGCGCTTCCTGGAGGATCGGGTCACACCCCTGCTCTCGCGATACCACGTCCAGGTGGAGCATCTGGCGGAGGCCGAAGTCCGTGTCTGACGGAGGCACGGTGCTCCGGTCCGAGCTCCCGCTCCCGCTGCTCCACCGGGGCAAGGTCCGGGACGTCTACGAGTTGGATGGCGAGACGCTCCTCATGGTGGCGTCGGATCGTGTGAGCGCGTTCGACGTCGTGATGGAACGTCCCGTGCCACGGAAAGGGGAGGTGCTCACGCTCGTCACGGCATGGTGGATGTCACAGCTCGAAGGGCGCATCCCCCATCATCTGCTCGCAGTGGATCCCGACGCCATCGTCGCGCGCCATCCCCGGCTCGCCGCGAGCCGCGACGCATGGGCGCGACGCGCCATGCTCGTGCGGCGCACCAAGCCGATTCTCGTGGAGTGCGTGGTGCGGGGTTATATCTCCGGGTCCGCCTGGAAGGAGTACCGGACCCACGGCACCTTGGCAGGCGAGGTCCTTCCCGCCGGTCTGCGGGAATCGCAGCGTCTGGATCCGCCGATCTTCTCGCCCGCCACCAAAGCACACGAAGGGCACGACGAGAACATCACGTTCGCGCGGACCGAGGAGCTCCTGGGGGCGGATCTGGCCGGGGCCCTCCGGGACCGCGCACTCGAGATCTATGCGTTCGGTCGGGATGCGGCGGACAAGCGCGGAATCATCCTTGCCGACACGAAGTTCGAGTTCGGCCACGACGCGGAGGGGAGGCTCCTGCTCATCGACGAGATCCTCACCCCGGACTCCTCCCGCTTCTGGCCCAAGGAGCACTACGCGGCGGGCCGAGGGCAGCCGTCGCTCGACAAACAGCCGCTGCGCGACTGGCTGGAGACCCTGGGCGACTGGGACAAGACGCCGCCGCCCCCACCGCTTCCCGACGAGGTCGTGGCCGAGACGTCCGCGCGCTACCAGGACGTCTTCCACCGCCTCACGGGCGTGACGCTGGACGACTACGTGTTTCCGCGCTTCGGAGAAGAACCATGAGATTCGCCCGGGAGGGGTACCCGTTGATCGCCGGCGGTCTGGTGCTGGCGGCACTCGGATGGGTTGGATGGGCCATGGGGCTCGGAGGCCCCGTCGTCCAGGTGATGGCCGCCGTGCTCACGGTGCTGGCACTCCTGGTCCTCTGGTTCTTCAGGGACCCCGAGCGGATCGTCAGCGCGGGGGACGGGTTGGTGGTCGCCCCCGGGGACGGACGGATCGTGTGCCTCGAGGACGTGGACGAGCCCAGTTGGCTGGGCGGCCCGTGCCGGAAGATCTCGATCTTCCTCACGCTCTTCGACGTGCACGTACAGCGGGCCCCGATGGCGGGGCGGGTCGAGCATCTCGAGTACCGGCCCGGGAAGTACATGATGGCGTGGCGGGAGAAGGCGTCGGAGGACAACGAGCAGGCGTCGGTGGGCCTCTCCACGCCCGCGGGTCGCGTGCTCGTACGACAGATCGCCGGCATGATCGCGCGTCGAATCGTGACGTACCCGGTCGTAGGCCAGGACGTCGCGCGGGGTGAGCGCATCGGGATCATCCGCTTCGGCTCGCGCGTGGACCTGTTCGTCCCACTCGCGTGGGAGGTTACGTGCGCCTTGGGCGACCGCGCCGTAGGAGGGATCACCGTCCTCGCGAAGCAGCCGAAAGAAGCACGAGTATGAGGACACCGCGTCCCCCCAGACGCGAGGCGCTCCAGAGGGGCGTCATCATCCTCCCGTCGACGTTCACGCTGGGGAACCTGTTCTTCGGGATCTACGCGATGGTCGCCGCCATGCGCGGCGATCTGATCTGGGCCGGATGGTTCATCGTGTTCGCGGCGACGCTCGACATGCTCGACGGCCGCATCGCCCGGTTCACGCGTACGGGCTCGCGGTTCGGCGCGGAGCTCGATTCGCTCGTGGACGGCATCTCCTTCGGAGTGGCGCCGGCGCTCATCATGTACCGGCTCTACTGGGCCGACACGAACTGGAGCTGGATCCTCTCGTACGGCTTCGCCACCGCCGTCGTAGTCCGGCTCGCTCGCTTCAACATCGAACAGGGAGGCGAGGCCAAGAAGTTCTTCCACGGCCTTCCGTCGCCGGCGGCCGGGATCTTCCTCGGGTCGTTTTATCCGTTCAGCCAGACCCCGTTGTTCCAGACGTACCTGGGTGACCTCCCGTGGCACCAGATCATGGCCGTCGCGACGGTGCTGGTGAGCGTCCTGCTGGTCAGCCACATCCCCTACGGCAAGGTACCGAGGATCGGCGTGCGCACGGCGCACGGGCTGTTCAACACGGCATTCATCCTGGCCTGCATCTTCGCCGCGCTCGCGATCCCCCGCTATTACTTCTTTTCCGCGGTATCCCTCTACATCGTCTGGGGGTTGCTGAAGTCGGCCTTCCTCGGCTTGATGGACCGACTCCCCGGAGGCGATCCCCTGCTCGACGAAGAGGAAGAGGAAGAGTCGGGCGCAAGCGAAGTACGTGAGATGGACTACGGTGCGCTCGGACCCCGTCCTCCGTCTCCGACCGAGGAGACCGGTCCCGATTCCCAGGAAGAGGAGAAGGCGTGAACCGCTATCAGCTCGAGATCCGCGTCAAGCCCCGCCCCGGGTTGCTCAATCCCGAGGGCAAGGCGATCCACCACGCCCTCAACTCGCTCGGATGGAGCGGGATCTCCGACGTGCGCGTGGGCAAGGTCATCTACGTAGACCTGGATGCCGCCTCCGCCGAGGCCGCGCGGGAAGCCGCCGAGGCCATGTGCCGGAAGTTGCTCGCCAACCCGGTGACGGAGAGCTTCGAGGTGGCGATGGTCAGCGGGGCGGAGGAGGCCGCCTCATGAGGGTCGCCGTCATCACGTTCCCGGGCTCCAACTGCGACTACGACCTCTACAAGGCCATCCGGCTGATCGGCGGCGAACCGGCTTTCGTCTGGCATCGCCAACGGCTCCAGGACGGATTCGACGCCGTCACGCTCCCGGGCGGCTTCTCGTACGGCGACTACCTGAGGGCCGGCGCCATCGCCCGGATGAGCCCCATCATGGAGGACGTGCTGGCCTTCGCGAGGCGCGGGGGGCCGGTTCTGGGGATCTGCAACGGCTTCCAGATCCTCTGTGAGGCAGGCCTGTTGCCCGGGGCGCTCGCGCGTAACGCATCGCTCCGGTTCGAGAGCCGCGACGTCCTGCTCCGCGTGGAGCGAACGGACACGCTCTTCACCGGCGACTACGCCCCGGGCCGGATCCTGCGCATCCCCATCGCCCACGGTCAGGGAAGCTACGAGGCGGACCACGACACGCTGGACCGCCTGGAGGCCGAACGCCGTGTGGTGTTCCGGTACGTGGATGCCTCCGGGGAGCCCACCAAGGAAGCAAACCCGAACGGATCCTTGAACAACATCGCGGGGATCATCAGCGAGGAAGGCAACGTCATGGGGATGATGCCCCACCCCGAGCGGGCCATGGAGGAGATCCTCGGGTCCACGGACGGCAGGGGGGTCTTCGCTTCCCTGGCCCGGGCGCTCGCTGCCGCGGGTGCATCCTGACCACCTTCGAACCCCCACGAAAGCGATTCCGATCGTGAGCACGGCTGAAGGAGCCCAAGCCGCGGAGACGCCGCAGAGCACGGTCGCACCCCGTCCCGGCGATCCCGAGATCACCCCGGAGGTGGTGGCCGACCACGGCCTCTCCGAGGAGGAATTCCAGCGCGTCGTCCGGATCCTCGGGCGCACACCGACGTTCACCGAGCTCGGCGTGTTCAGTGCCATGTGGTCCGAGCATTGCGGGTACAAGAACTCCAGGCGCCTCCTCCGCTTGCTCCCCACAGAGGCGCCGTGGGTCATCCAGGGGCCCGGGGAGAACGCCGGCGTCATCGACGTGGGAAGCGGGTACGCGATCGCGTTCAAGGTCGAGTCCCACAACCACCCCTCGGCCGTCGAGCCCTATCAAGGGGCGGCCACGGGGGTCGGTGGGATCCTCCGCGACATCTTCACGATGGGTGCCCGGCCCATCGCGATCCTGGACTCGCTCCGGTTCGGCGACCTGACGTCCGGGCGTGCCCGCTACCTCTTCGCCGGCGTCGTGTCGGGAGTCGGTGACTACGGCAACTGTGTCGGCATCCCGAACCTCGGTGGCGAGGTCGCGTTCGACCGCGGGTACGAGGGCTACACGATCGTCAACGCGATGTGCATCGGGCTCATGAAGCGCGAGGATCTCATCACCGCCTCGGCCTCCGGAGTCGGCAACGCCCTCATGGCTGTGGGCTCGCGCACCGGACGCGACGGCATTCACGGCGCGACGTTCGCGTCCGAGGAATTGAGCGGCGACGCGGATGAGGCCAGCCGCCCCCGGGTTCAGGTGGGCGACCCGTTCACCGAGAAGCTCCTCCTCGAGGCCAGCCTCGAGCTGATCAAGTCGGGAGCGATCACGGGCATCCAGGACATGGGTGCCGCCGGCATCACGTCGTCGGCCTCCGAGATGGCGGGCAGGGGTGGGAGCGGGGTGGACATCGACGTGGCGCTGGTTCCCGTGCGGGAGCCCGGCATGACGCCCTACGAGATCCTGCTCTCGGAGTCCCAGGAGCGTATGCTCGTCGTCGCCGAGAAGGGAATGGAGGGCGAGGTCCACCGCATCCTGGAGAAGTGGGAGCTGGAGGCGGCCGTCATCGGCCACGTCACCGACCACGGACGCTTCCGCGTGCTGGAGGCCGACCGGGTCGTCGCGGACATTCCCGCCCTCCCCCTCACCCGAGGGTGCCCCACCTACGAGCGTGAGGGTGTCGAGAGCCCGGAGGTCCGCAGGCTCCGCGCGATGGACCTGAGCGAGCACGCGAGGGCGTCGGGGGATCTGTCCTCGCGGTTCCTGCGCATGATCGGGTCGCCCAACATCGCGTCCAAGCGGTGGATCTACCGCCAGTACGACACCACGGTCCGCACGTCCACCGCGATCCGCCCCGGGGGCGACGCCGGCGTCGTGCGCATCCGTGGCACACGCCGGGCCGTCGGGGCCACCATGGACTGCAACGGGCGGTTCGTGTACCTCGAGCCCCGTGCGGGGACGATGATCGCGGTCGCCGAGGCCGCGAGGAACCTGGCGTGTGTCGGGGCGCTCCCGACGGCGATCACCAACTGTCTGAACTTCGGGAATCCCCTCAAGCCCGACGTCTACTACCAGTTCCGCGAGGCCGTACAGGGCATGGCGGAGGCATGCAAGGTCTTCGAGACGCCGGTGACGGGCGGCAACGTGTCGTTCTACAACGAGACCGACGGCCGGGCCGTCTACCCGACGCCGATGATCGGCATGGTGGGTATCGTGGAGGATGTGGACCATATCACCACGCATGCCTTCTCATCGCCGGGCGACGCGATCCTCCTGCTCGGGCGGAACACCGCCGAGCTCGGTGGGTCGGAGTATCTGTACGTGACCGCGGGACTCGTCGCCGGCGTGCCTCCCGCCGTGGACCTCGGCGCCGAACGCAGCCTCCAGGGAGCCGTGCTCGCCATGATCCAGACGGGCCGGGTCCGCTCGGCTCACGACTGCGCCGAAGGCGGCCTCGCGTGCACGCTGGCGGAGTCCGCGCTCGGGGACGGTGAAGCGCCCCTGGGCGCGGACGTAGCGCTCGACGACGACCTACCGCCGGTTGCCGTGCTGTTCGGCGAGGCCCAGGGGCGCGTCGTGCTGTCGTGCGCCCCCGGGGACGTCGATGGGCTCCTGGCCATCGCCGACGACCACGGCGTCCCGGCGCGACACATCGGCACGGTCGGGGCCCCGGAGTCCGGCTTCCGGATCGAGGTCCGAGAGGCGAGCATACGAGCGGACGTGGACGCGATACGCTCGGCCTACTTCGGCGCGCTGCCCGGAATCATGGACGCTCCAGCCACCGCGGAGGTGTGATGCGCGGCCGTCTGCCCTCGCCCGTCGGTCCACGGCCGCGGGACCGCCGCGTCGAGGATCTCGAGGACCGGCCGCGCGAGGAATGCGGCGTGGTGGGTGTGAGCGGCATCCCGGACGCCGCCGAACAGGCCTTCCTGGCCCTCTATGCGCTCCAGCACCGCGGCCAGGAGGCCGCCGGAATCGTCGCGGCCGGCGACGACGGAGTCTCCCGCGTCCACAAGGGCGTGGGCCTCGTGTCCGAGGTGTTCGACGCCGCCGCGCTCGGCCGCCTGGTCGGAAGGACGGCGGTAGGGCACGTCCGCTACTCCACGGCCGGGGGGAGCGGCCCCGAGAACATCCAGCCGGTCACGGCCCGCTATGCGCGGGGCGACCTCGCGCTCGCCCACAACGGGAACCTCACGAACCACCTCGACCTGAGGGGTCGGCTGGTGGAGGAAGGCGCGATCTTCCGGACCTCCTCGGATACCGAGATCCTGGTCCACCTGGTGGCCAAGTCCCGGCACCCGACGGTGGACGCCCAGGTGGACGAGGCCCTGAGGCAGCTGGAGGGTGCGTATTCCCTGGTCCTCTCCGTGGGAAACACGATCTACGCCGTCCGGGACCCACGCGGCTTCCGGCCCCTCGTCCTCGGCCGCGTGGGTGACGGGCACGTCGTGGCCAGCGAGACCTGTGCCCTGGACATCCTCGGCGCGGAATACGTGCGCGACGTGGAGCCGGGAGAGGTCCTGAAGATCCGCGAGGGCGTGGTTCAGCGCCTGCGGTCGCTACCGAAGGCGGAGCGGACCGCGCCCTGCATCTTCGAGCTCGTCTACTTCGCGCGACCCGACTCCCACATCTGGGGCCAGAGCGTGGACCGCGCCCGCCGGGCATTCGGGCGGAGCCTGGCGCAGGAGCACCCGGTCGAAGCGGACGCGGTCGTCTCCGTTCCCGACAGCGCCAACTCCGCGGCGCTCGGCTTCTCCGAGGAGAGCGGCATCCCCTTCGAGCTCGGACTGCTCCGGAACCACTACGTGGGCCGGACGTTCATCCAGCCCACGCAGAAGGACCGCGACTTCGGGGCGCGCATGAAGTACAACCCCGTCCGGGAGGTGCTGGCCGGCAAGCGCATCGTCGTGGTGGACGACTCCCTCGTGCGGGGCACGACGAGCCGGTCGCTGGTGCGCATGCTCCGCACGGCCGGAGCCACCGAGGTACACTTCCGTATCGCCAGCCCACCCGTCCGGTTCCCTTGCTTCTACGGGATCGACATGCCGACCAAGAGCGAGCTCATGGGCTCGAGGATGGATGTCGCCCAGATCGCCGAGGAGCTGGCGGTGGATTCGCTCGGCTACCTCTCCCTGGAGGGCATGATCGCCGCCGTGGCCGACGGCGCTCCCTATTGCTCGGCCTGCTTCTCGGGCGACTACCCCGCTCCGCTCGTGGACGTGGAGAAGGGGCTGGCGTCGAGCGAGGGCCCGGTCGGCTGCTGAAGGCCGCGCGGGGCGCCCGTGGTGGGCGCAGCCGGCAATCGTGAGAAGACCGAGACCTTTCAGTCTTCCGCGTCCTCCGCCAGGAAGGCCTCGGCGAGCTCGACGAAGGGGGTCGCCCCCAGGTAGACGGGAGTCCTCTGGTGGAGGGCCTCCGGCACGACGTCCAGGAGGCGCCTCCGTCCGTCGCTCCCCCGACCCCCGGCCTGCTCCACGATGAAGGCCATGGGGGCGGCCTCGTAGAGGAGACGGAGCTTGCCTTCGGGGTTTTCGCGGTCTGCGGGGTACATGAAGAGGCCTCCCTGCAGCAGCGTCCGGTGGACGTCCGCCACCAACGATCCGATGTAGCGGGACCGGAACCCCCCCTCGCGCTTCAGGTGGCTGACCAGCCGCTGCTGGCCCCGGCACCAGCGATCGTAGTAGGCCTCGTTGATCGAGTAGACTTTCGTCGGGGGGTCGGGGATCCGCAGGTCGGGATGGCTCAGGAGGAACTCCCCGATGGAGGGGTCCAGGGTGAAGCCGTGGACCCCCGCGCCGGTCGTATAGACCATCATCGTCGACGAGCCGTAGAGCACGTAGCCCGCGGCGAGCTGCCGGAAGCCCGGTTGCAGGCAGTCGGCGAGCTTCCCTCGCTCACCTCGGGTGATCTTGCGGTGGATCGAGAAGATCGTGCCGATGGAGACGTTGACGTCGATGTTCGAGGAGCCGTCCAGCGGATCGTACAGGACGACGTAGTCGCCCGCCGGGAACCGGGAGGGGATGGGGATGGGATCCTCGTTCTCCTCCGACGCGAGAACCGCGATGTGGCCGGTGTGGTCGAGCGCCCGGAACAGCACCTCGTTCGCGTAGACGTCGAGCTTCTGTACCTCCTCCCCGTGGACGTTCTCTTCCCCCGTGCGGCCCAGGATGTCCACGAGGCCCGCCATGTTCACCTCGCGCGAGATCATCTTGGCGGCCAGCGCGATGTCGTGGAGGATGCTCGTGAACGCGCCGGTGGCCTGGGGGAACGCCCGTTCCTGATCGATGAGGAACCGGGATATCGTGACGATGCTGAGGTGGGGCATGGAGCGCGATGGATGGGCGGAGCCGGGGGAACCGCAGCAGGTTAGACCTCTCGCAGGGCCCGGTCAACGGCGCGAGCGACCCCAGGCGCGGACGGTGTAGGAGCCGTCGGTCCGGCCGAGGACGCTCAGCGTCCCCTCGACGTCGGTGCGCCGGACATCGGCCTGGAAGGCCCTGAGGCGGGCGATCACGGCGGGGGCCGGGTGCCCGTACCGGTTGCGGCGTCCCACGGACAGGAGGGCCACCTGCGGATGCGTGGCGGCCATCAGCGCCGGGTCGGTGGACGTGATACTTCCGTGGTGGCTGACCTTCAGGACCTCCAGGGAGGGACTCACCTCGGGCAGCACCGCGCGCTCGACGGCCATGGGGGCGTCCCCCGTGAGCAGGGCGTCGAAATCCCCGAAGGCCACGGCGAGGACGACCGACGCGTCGTTGGACTCGGTGTCCGCAGGCCCGTCCCGGAGTCGCTCGCGCGGCGGATGGAGCACGCGGACTTCGACCCCGTCCCACGCTCGCCGGTCCCCGGCTCGGGCCCGCCTCCACGGGATCCGCCGTCGCCCCGCCTCCTCGAGCAGCGCCACGTAGGCCTCCTTCCCCATCGGCTCGGCAGGATCGAGGATCTCCGCGACCTCGAACGACGCCAGCACGGCACCGGCGCCGCCGATGTGATCCAGGTCCGGATGCGTGAGCACGAGGGCCTCGATTCGCCGCACGCCCGCGCGGCGCAGCGCGCGCACCACGGGGGCGGCGCCGGGGTCGCCCTCCCACGGAGGTCCCGCGTCCACGAGGAGCCAGCGACGCGCGGGCGTGCGCAACGCGATCGCGTCCCCCTGCCCCACGTCGACGACCAGGATCTCGGCGGTCCCCCGGGTCTGGAGCGCGAGGAGGGCCGGCCAGGCCAGGATGGCCCCCAACGCCCCAGCCGCCAGCACCGCACGGCGCGCCCTCCCCCGCGTGGCGCCGGTGAATGCCGTGGCGACCAGCGTACCCGCGATTCCGGCGGTGACCCATCCCCGTGGGACCCAGACGCTGGCCCACGCGGGGGCCGCCGCGCCGTGGGCCACCCCTCCCAGCGCCTCGAGCGCGAGTCCGACGCCGCCGGCCACGAAGCGCCCCGCCGCCGGGTGCAACGCGTCGGCGAGGAGCGAGAGCAGCGTTCCGGGGAGCGCCACCACCACGAGCGGCGAGGCGGCGAGCGTGGCAGGGATCCCCACGAGTGAGACGCGCTCGAAATGCCACGCGACGATCGGCGTCGTGGCCAGGGTCGCGGCGGCGCCGGCCGCCACGGCCGAGGCGACTCCCTCCGGAGCCCAACGCGGCAGGAGCCGCACGAGCGCCGCGCGCAGCGGAGGGCCCCACCCCACCAGCCCCGCGGCGCCGGCGAACGAAAGCTGGAAGCCCGGCGACGCCAGTCTGTCCGGATCGAGCGCGACCAGCACGAGCAGCGCCGCCCCCAGGGCACCCCAGCGCGCGGGGGGCCGGCCGCGCGCGCGCGACGCCGCGACCGCGCTGAGGATGAGGGCGGCGCGCGCCGCCGCGTCGGGGAACCCGAGGATGGCCACATAGGCCCACGCGCCCAGCGCAGCGCCCAGCGCCGCGCGCCTTCTGGCCACGCCGAGGACCCGGAAGACGGAAAGGACCAGCCCCGCGACCACGCCCACGTGGAATCCGGAGATGGCCAGCAGGTGCGCGGTGCCGCTCCGCACGAAGTCCTCGCGGAGCCGAGGGTCCGTCCCCTCGGTGCGAGCGAGCGCCAACGCCCCGACGAGCGGCGCCTGGGGGCCGTAAAGGGTGTCGAGGCGCGATGCGAGCCGATCCCTCCAGGTGGTGGTCCACGTCCAGCGGGCGGCCGTCCCCTCGTCGGGGCGCCGAGCCGAGGCGGCGCCGGCGCCGGCGAGCAGGGCAACGCACAGGGCGACCCGCACGGTGCGCCCGCGCGATGCTCCGATGGGCGCGAGCGCAGCCACCGCGGCGAAGAGCGCGGACAGGGAGAAGCGCCCGGGAAGGAGGGCGAGGGCGGCGCCGCCGGAGAACACCAGCGCGAGGCGGGCCACCGGGGGCAGAGCGCCGCTCAGAGCGTGCGGCTCTCCCACCCCGGCGCGCCGGGGATCACGAGGGTGGCGGTCCTCCTTCGAAGAGGTCCTGCTGGCTCTGGTCCACGAACCGTCCCTGGTCCTGCAGACCCTCCTGGGCGAGGCGATCGCGCAGGATGCGCCGGACCTTGAGGTCGGAGTGGATCCCGGCCACGAGCATGATCAACATGCCGACCAGGAGGCCCCCGAACGTCACGAGCGTGAGGGGGACTCCGTACCACGTCGCGAAGCCCAGCCGGAGCGTGACGCGCTGGTTCCCGTTGAGCGCCGCGAAGCCGACGGCGATCGAAATGACGAGCAGAATACCGGCAGCTCCGATCAGGCGCCTCATGATCCCTCCACGAGGGCGGGCTCGGCGATCTCCGAGCCATGGAACGTCGCTCCCGAGGTCCGATCGAGGGACACGAGCCGGTACCTCCCCAGCAGCCCGGGCTCGCCCGCGAACGCCACCACCTTGGCGCGACGGGTGCGTCCGAGCACCTGCCCCTCGCCCCGGGCCCGCTTCTCCACGAGAACCTCGACGGTGCGCCCGACCTCGGCACGATTGATCTCCGCCTGGATCCCGCGCGCCACCTCGATGAGGGCCTCGAGCCGTGCCTGCGCCTCCTCCGGAGGCACGGCGTCCTCCGCGGGAAGACGCGCGGCCGGAGTACCCTCCCGCGGCGAGTACTTGTACGTGTACGCGTCGTCGAACCGGACCTCGCGCATCAGGTCCAGGGTCTCCTCGAACTCCTCCTCGGTCTCCCCCGGGAAGGCCACGATGATGTCGGTGGTGAGTGCGACGTCGGGGATCGCGCTCCGCACGAGCTCGACCTTCCGTCGGAAGCTCTCGACCGTGTAGCGCCGAAGCATGCGCTTCAGCGTCCGGTTCGATCCCGACTGCGCGGGAAGGTGCAGCATCTCACAGATCGCCGGCTCGGAGGCCATGACTTCCACGAGCTCGGGGGTCACGTCGTTGGGATGGGGCGAGGTGAACCACACGCGGCGGATGCCGTCGACCCGTGCGACCGCGCGGAGGAGGCGCGGAAAGGACCAGTCCTCCCATGCATAGGAATTCACGGTCTGCCCGAGGAGCGTCACGTCGCTCACGCCTCCCTCGGCCAGGGCACGCACCTCGGAGAGGATCTTCGGCGCGCTCCGGTTCTTTTCGGGCCCCCTCACGTACGGGACGATGCAGAACGTGCACCGGTGGTCGCATCCCCTCTGGATCGGCACCCAGGCCGAGGCTCCCTCCTTCCGGCGTTGCTCGAGCCCCTCGTAGTTCTCGCCGAGGTTGAGGTCGAGCACGGCGAGACGGCGCGATCGGCCACGTGGGGGGCCGGCGAGTCCGGCTGCCGCGGTCGGCACGCCGAGCTTCTCCAGCGCCTCCGGAAGCGAGCGGTACCCGTCGGGGCCCATCACCAGATCCACTTGGCCGGCCTGGCGCAGGAGCGTCTCGCCCATGCGCTGGGCCATGCATCCCGTGACCCCGATGATCAAGCCCGGTCGCGCACGCTTGAGCGCGCCGAGCTGCCCAATGCGCCCCAGGACGCGTCGCTCGGCGTGCTCCCGGACCGCGCACGTGTTCACGAGCACGACGTCGGCTTCCTCCGGCGCCGCCACGATCTCGTAACCCCGGGCCGCGAGGATGCCCTCCATGAGCTCCCCGTCGGAGATGTTCATCTGGCAGCCGTACGTCTCCACGTACGCGCGCGGCGGGCGAGGGACCGTGCTCATACCGTCAATTGGAGGGTGACTGTGGGGGCCATGCAATATACAGATGCTCCCCCCGGGCTCGAAGCACGCCGCCGAGAAGCCCGCCGGAGTCCTGCGGAGGCACCGGAACCTCCACCCGCAGATAGTCGCCGGTGAGGGCGGTTCCCCGCTTCCCCTCCAGCACGACCTGCGCGCTCCCGCCCACGCGGCGGCGCCGGTAGGAACGTCCCTTCTCCTCGGCGAGCATCCGAAGCTCACGGTTTCGCTCCCCCGCCACACGCTGCGGCACGACGTCAGGGAGCTCGGCCGCCGGAGTCCCCTCCCGGGGGGAGAACGGAAAGACGTGCAGATACGTGAACGGCAGCTCTTCGACGAGGGACCGGGTCTCGGCCGCGCGCTCTTCGGTCTCACCCGGGAACCCCGTGATGATATCGGCTCCCAGGCCGATCTCGCCCACGCGCTCCACGATCTCCCAGGTGCGGCGCCGATACTGCTCGCGCGTGTACCAACGCCGCATGCCGCGCAGGATCGCGTCCGAGCCGCTCTGGAGCGGCATGTGCAGATGGGGCGCCAGCCGGCCCCCCGACGTCTCGAGGAGCCGGACCAGATCCGCGTCCACCTCCGTCGCCTCGATGCTGCCGAGCCGGAAGCGCACGCCGCTCACGCGGTCGAGGAGGTGCGCGACCAGCCGGGCCAGGGTCCACGACGAAGGCAGGTCACGCCCGTATTGGCCGATGTGGACCCCCGTGATGACCAACTCGGGGTGGACGCGCGCGAGCGCCTCGGCCTCGCGGATCACGTCCTCGGGCGGGCGCGATCGTGAGGGACCGCGCGCGAGCCGCGTGGCACAGAACGAGCACTTCCGATCGCAGCCGTCCTGGACCTTCAGCCAACCCCGGGATGCGCCGGCGCGCCGGAGCAGGATCTCGCCGCCCACGGGCTCCACGTGAAGGCGATCCAACGTGGCACGGAGACCCAGCGGGACCGGCAGGTCGGCGCCGAGCGCTCCGGCCACGGCGAGGGGGTCGTGCCCCTCGACGACCGCCGAGACCTCTCCCATGCTTCGGTATTCCCCGGCCCGGAGGACCGCCGAGCACCCCGCCACGACCACCCGGATGCCCGGACTCTCACGCGCCACCCGGCGCACGAAACGCCGGGCCTCCGCGTCCGCGTGGTTCGTCACCGTGCACGTGTTGACCACGCACGCGTCCGCCTCGTGCCACGACGACGCTACCTGGGCGCCATGCGCCTCCACCTCCTGGCGCATGCGCTCGGTGTCGTACTGGTTGGCCTTGCACCCGAACGTATGGAAGTAGACCCGCACGGGCGCTTCAGAAGCCGGCGACGCGGACGGTGAGGGTAGCTCGCCAGAAGCGCTCGGACAGCACCGCATCGGAGCGATCGCCGCGCTCGAGGGCCACATCCACGGCGGCGCGCACCAGATCCCCGGCCTGACTCAGGTTCAGGCCGAGACCGGCGGCCCAGACCTTCTCCGAAGGCGTTCCGCTTCCCAGCGCGAACGGGAGCTCGGTCCTGCGATATCCCGCGCGCAGCGGAGCGGAGCGGCCGAGCAGCCGGGCCCGCGTGAGCTCGAGGCCGAACCCGTACGACGTGGTGGGACCCGCCGACGTACCGTCCATGAAACCACCGTCCAGCGATGACCAGTCCGCACGCGTGAGCCCCGCCGTCAGAGCCAGGCCCGGCGCGACGACCGCGGAGGCGCCGAGGCGCACCTGGAGCGGGACGTCGTAGGAACGCGACGCGCCTTCCGTGTCGTCGGACGCCGCGGCGTCCAACGCGGAGGACCACGTCACGCTGCCCGAGACGCGTCCGAGGTTCCCCAGATCGAGGGAGGCGCCCCCGGTCACCGAAGCGCCGGAGTAGCTCCAGAATCCCCCGTCCTGATAGTCGGACACGGACGTCGTATCCACGCCTCCGATGAAGCTACGAGTGAGCCTGCGCGTGATCGAGCCGCCGTAGCGCGCCGCGGAGACGCCCACGGCCACGCTGCGCCCGAGGCGCCGGGCCACACCGAGGCGTAGCTGCGATACGCCCCCCCGCGAGACGAAATGGTCCTCCACCTCCACCGGGTCGCCCCCGAGCGAGAACGTCGAGGAGGAGGTGGACTCGTACCGCTGATCGAGAAACGAGTCCATGCCCAGCGTCACCACGAGGGAGTGGACCGTCGGATACGCGATCCCCAGCATGGGGAACCGCGTGCCCTGGAAGGTCCCGGATTCCGTCATGTCGCTCCGCTCGAAATCCACCCAGGACGACTGTGCGGTGAGGCTGCCCGACGGGAGCAGATAGTCGGCGGCGGCCGCGGGGTCCGAGCCCAGCAGGAACGTCCCCGGGAGGCCGACCCCCACGCCCCCGAGCGCCCGCGTGCGCGCGTCGAGGGGATCGGAGGGCATGCCGAGGCCCGCGGCGTTGAACAGCGACTGGCCTGCGGCCGGGGCGTGCAGGGTGGCGACGAGGGCCACAAGAAGCGCGATTCGGCGGATCATGGCAGCTCGACCGAGCCCCCGGCGGTGACGACCAGCTTCAGCATCGGAGCGTCCGGCGTTCCCGGTCCGAAGAAGGAGAGGAACGTAAACGATTGCGGCTCGAACATCGAGAGCAGGGCGAGGCTCCCGGGCGGAGGGTAGCCGCTCACGGAGTCCCCCTGCAGCACGCTCCTCACGTAACCGGTGATCGGGATCTCCACCTCGGTGCCCTCGGCCGTCGAGAACAGCTCCGGGGCGACGCGCTTGCCGTATGGCGAGACCAGCGAGCTCCCCAGCGGCGACTTGGGCATGCGGGCGCGGTCGTAGACGACGCGTACATCCACATCGAGGCTGTCGGACGGCTGGAACGCCGACGGCGTGCGCCGGCTCGTGAGGACGATCGCCGCATAGTTGACGCGCGCGGGGGTGAGCTTCAGCGGGCACGCCAACGACGCGCACAGGGACGGAGGGCCGGTGAGGAGGTCCGGGATCTCGATATCCAGCGCCGTGCGCCAGGCCGGCGCGCCTCCGACACGGATCTCGTCCTGCGGGGCGTCCGGCTCCGGAGTGAAGAGGAACGTCAGGTCCTCCTGGCTCCCGGTGATATCGACCAGCGTGTCGGGACGCACCGACGGCCGGACCGTCGCGCGCAGGACGACCTCCGTCAGATCCAGGCGCACGCCTTCGGTCAGGATTCCCACGAGCGCGCCCTGGTTCACCACGGACGTGTCACGCCAGATCTCGACCTGGGCCGAATCGAGCGCGAACACCACGGTGTCGCCCGGCACCGCGGGGTCCCACACCGCGGTGGTCACCTCCGCGACCGGCCCAGCGCCCGGCTCGGCCCACGCCACGGCGTCGCCGGTCGTGTCCACGGCCATCGTCCAGGACGCCGAGAATCGGTCCCACCCCTGGCTTACGGCGCCGAGCTGCAGCGTCACCGGGCCGTCGGCGACGGCGCTCGCGGTATCCACCGTAGCGACCACACGTCCGCCGATGAGCGTGAGAGACCCATCGGTCGTGGACGTCCCCGTCGTGTCGGTCACGGTCACCGTCGTGGCGAGCTCGGCGAATCGCACCAACGTCCTGGCCTCGAGCACACCTCCGAACCCGTGCGCGACGAGCCCGACGCCGATGTCCGCCACCGCCCCGTATCCGCCGTACACCCGCAGATTCGACCCGAACTCCTCCCATGCCAGGTGGACCTCGGCGCTGGCCGGATGCGTGGGCTGGAGGTCCGGGTCCACGGAGGTGGGAGTGCTCTCCTCACAGGCCGTGCCGCCCAGGGCCGCGAGCCCCAAGACCATGACCATCATCGTGCGCTTCACGTAGCTCCCCACATCCTCGGCGTTATCCTCCCGGCCTCGCGTCCTCACGGTCCGTTTCGCCCGTCCGTCCAGATCCGCCCCACCCGCGGCGTGAATCCGGTGAGGATCTCGTAGCTGATCGTCCCGGCCGTCGCCGCGACCTCGTCCAGCGTGATGCGCTGCGTGCCGTCCGCGCCGATGAAGGTCGCCACGTCGCCCGGCCTCACGTCCCGCACGCGAGTGATGTCTACCACCGTCACGTCCATGGAGATCCGTCCCACGACGGGAACCCGTTGTCCCCGGATCAGGGCGTACCCGCGGTTGCCGAGGATCCGCGGGAGCCCGTCGCCGTACCCGATGGACAACGTCGCCCAGCGCTCCTCGCCGCCGCTGCGGTACGTGGCCCCGTACCCCACCGTGGTTCCAGGTGGAGCGGAGCGCACGTGCGCGACGCGTGCGTGCACGGAGACGATCTCCTCCGGCAGCGGGAGGCCGGCGCCCACCGCCCCTCCGTAGAGGAAGATCCCCGGCCGTACGAGGTCCGCGGCGTACTCCGGGCAGCGCATGGCCCCCGCGCTGTTCAGGGCGTGCACCAGGAAATCCCCGGAGGGTCGGCCCGCGAGTGCCAGCGCTTCCTGAAACCGCCCCCACTGCTCGTCCACCGACGGACGGCTCTCGTCGGCCGAGTGGAGGTGGGTGAAGCACCCGGCCCATCGCAGTCCCGCGGCGTGGGCCCGGTGGATGCGCGGCCCCCAGTCGGCGGCCTCTCGCCAGTCGAAGCCGGCCCGGCCCATGCCGGTATCCACCTCCAGGTGGAACGCCGGCCGCCGCCCCGCGGCGGCGGAGTCCATCAGGTCGAGCGTCTCGAACGAGGAGACCGCGATCTCGAGGTCGGCCCCCACCGCAGCGGCCACCGACCCCGGCGGGACCGGGCTCAGCACGACCACGGGCCGCACGATGCCGAGCGCGCGGAGCGCGATCCCCTCCTCCACCGTAGCCACACCGAAGCCCCAGGCGTCCGTGGCCGCGAGGGCCTGGACCGCTCCCGCCAGGCCCGTCCCGTACGCGTCGGCCTTCACCATCGGGAGGAGCCGCACGCCGGGACCGACGGACACGCGGACACGCTCGAGGTTCCGGCGCAGGCCGGCGCCCCGGATGACCATCCAGGCCCGCGACGTACCGTCGGTTGACATAGAAGTTGAAAGATGCGAAGAAGGAACGCCGGAGCAACCCGGCACTCCCGCCCCGACCCACCGCGTCGCCATGTCCTCTCCCTCCGAGCCACGTCCCGACCCTCCCGAGCCCGAGCCGCGTTTTCCGGGTCCGGGAGACCTGGACCGCGCGCTCGCGCTCGTGCGCTACCTGCGCGCGCACTGTCCGTGGGATCGGGCCCAGACGCCGGAGTCCCTGATCCCCCACCTCCTCGAGGAGAGCCACGAGGTCGTGGAGGCCATCCACGACGGATCGAGCGCCGCTCTCGAACAGGAGCTGGGCGACCTGTTGCTCAACCTCGCGTTCCAGGTGGTCCTGGCCGAGGAGAAGGGATCCTTCGGACCCGCATCGGTCTATCGCAGGCTCGAGGAGAAGATGGTGCGTCGACACCCGCACCTCTTCGGCGACGCGGACCGCCAGGATTGGGAAGCGCTCAAGGCCTCGGAGCGCCCGGGGGGGCACGGAGTGCTGTCGGGGCTCGCGCGAGGGCTCGACCCGCTCACGAAGGCACACAGGATCCAGGAGCGGGTCGCGGGCGTGGGCTTCGACTGGACGGACCACCGGGGTGCGTGGGCGAAGGTGGCCGAGGAGCTGGACGAGGTCCGGATCGCGCTGGAAGGAAGCGACTCCGAGGCGATCCGTGAGGAGATCGGGGATCTCTTGTTCGCGGTCGTCAACCTCACGCGCCTCTCCGGCGTACACGCGACGACCGCGCTCGAACGTGCGAACCGGAAGTTCCACCGCCGCTTCGAGCGGCTCGAGGAGTTGGCGCGATCGCGGGGGATCCGCCTGGAGGACGCTGGCCTCGATGCCCTGGACGGGCTCTGGGAGGAGTTGAAGCGCGAAGGTTGAAGGGCGACAGGCGGCGGGACCCCACTCCGCGACGGGGTGGGCCGTCGTCCGACTCAGTATCCGGCCCGCTTGTCCACCACGTTCCGCCAGGGCGTATCGGCGGCGTGGGGATCAGCGCCGGCCACATAGCAGGCGAGGTTGTGCAGGATCAGCGCGGCCTCGCGCTGCCAGAACCCTCGGGAGACGGCCGAGACGTGCGGAGTCACGAGCACGTTCGGCAGGTCCCAGAGTGGGTGGTCCGGGGCGAGCGGCTCCTCGCCGAAGACGTCGAGGCCGGCGCCACGCAGCCTACCCGCTCGCAGCTCCGCGACGAGGGCCGGCTCGTCGACGAGCTTGCCGCGTCCCACGTTGACGAGGAGGGCTCCGTCCTTCATGCGGGCCAGCGCGGCCGCGTCCAGCAGTCCGCGCGTCTCGCGGGTTTCGGGCACACAGAGCACGACCACGTCGCTCTCGCGGAGCACGGCGTCGAGTCCGGAGGCGCCGTGGAGCAACTCGATGCGATCGCCGAGCGATCCTCCGCCGGTCACGTTGGCCAGATCGGCCTCCCCCTCGCGGGCCGGCGTGCGCTTCAGCGCGATCACACGGGCTCCCAGGCCGGCCAACCGCCGCGCGATCTCCCGGCCGACGCCGCCGAAGCCGACCAGGCCGACGGTAGTGTCCTTCATCTCCCGGAGCGGAGCCTCCGCTACGTAGAACGCCTCGGAAGACCAGGCCCGCCGGGCCTTGCCGGCGATCGCGATGTCGAAGCCGCGTGCGAAATGGAGGATCATCCCCAGCACGGCTTCCGCCATGGGCTGCGCATGGATCCCCGCGGAGTTCGTGAACACGACCGGGTTCGCGAGCATCTCGGGCGTGAGCGAGCTCCCCACCCCCGCCGCGCCCGAGTGGACCCACCGGAGCCCGGGAGCCGCGCGCAGCAACTCGGCCGCGATCCCGTATCCGAGGTAGATCCGGGCGCCGGCCACCGCTTCCAGCACACCCGGCGCCACACGAGCGGCGCCGTCCCCCGACCCGTCGCTAACGTCGTTCGTCACGACGAGCTCCCAACCGGTGGGAAGAGCGTCGCGGATGCGCTCCGGCACCCAACCGGGCATCGCCCAGATCGGGCGCCGGTCGTTCATGTCCAGCACGACGCGCGGCATGGGACTCGGCCTCGTCGCCGTCTCAGGGGAAGAGCCGGTTCATCATCCGCGGGAACGGGATGAGCTCGCGGATGTGGTGGCGCCCCGTGATCCAGGCCACCGTGCGCTCGATGCCGAGGCCGAAGCCCGAGTGCGGAAACGTCCCGAAGCGCCGCAGGTCGAGGTACCAGGAGTATGCGTCCTCCGGGAGCTTCTCCTCCCGGATGCGCGCGAGGAGCCGTCCCAGATCGTCCTCGCGCTGGCTCCCCCCGATGATCTCGCCGTACCCGTCCGGCGCCAGGAGGTCGTCGCAGAGGACGGTGCGCGGGTCCTCCGGGTTCTCCTTCATGTAGAAGGCCTTGGCCGCCTTGGGGTAGTTGTAGACGAAGACGGGCAGGTCGTAGTCCTCCGTGACGGCCAGCTCGTCCGGGGCGCCCAGATCCGAGCCCCACGCGAAGTCCCGTCCCTTGGCCCGGATCCGCTCCACCGCCTCCCCGTAGCTGACACGCGGGAACGGGGGTCGCACGTGCTCGAGCCGGGTCGTGTCCCGCCCGAGCACCTTCAGCTCGTCCCGGCACCGCTCCACCGCGCGCGCCACCAGGTAGGAGACCAGATCCTCCTGCAGGCGCATGTTGTCCTCCGAGTCGGCGAACGCGACCTCCGGCTCGACCATCCAGAACTCGGTGAGGTGGCGGCGGGTCTTGGACTTCTCCGCCCGGAAGGTCGGCCCGAAGCAGTAGACCCTCCGGAAGGCCGGACACGCGGCCTCCGCGTAAAGCTGTCCGGTCTGGGCGAGGTAGGCCGTGTCCCCGAAGTAGTCGGTCTCGAACAGCGTCCCGGCGTGCTCTCCGATCGAACCGGTGAGAATGGGCGTATCCACGCGGACGAAGCCCCGGTCGTACAGGAAGTCGTGGATCGCCTGCTCCACTTCGGCGCGCACCCTGAGCCCGGCGCGCTGCAGGGACGAGCGGAGCCAGAGGTGACGGTGATCGAGCAGGAAGTCCACCCCGTGCTCCTTGGGCTGGATCGGGTATTCCTGGGCCGGTGCCTGGAGCGTCATCGAGGCGACGCCGATCTCGTGGCCCCCGGGCGCGCGCTCGTCGGCGCGCACCTCGCCGGTGAGCGTGACCACCGACTCCTGGGTGAGGCGACCGTGGAGCTCCCAGGAGGCCTCGTCCACCTGCTCCTTCACGAGCACGCACTGGGCCACGCCCGTCCCGTCGCGCACCACCGCGAACGCCACCTTCCCGTGGCCTCGTGTGGTCTCGACCCACCCCTGGATCGTGACGGTCTCACCGCAATGCTCTCCGAGCTTCCTGATCTCCACCATAGGGCACGCCTGCCTGTGGGTCGTGCCGGCACCGCCGGCTCCGGGACCGCGAAAGCTAATGGGCTCACCCGACCCCGAACATCTCCAGGCGCTCCCGATAGCGGACGTTCAGATGGGCCGTGAGCGCGGTGTCCTCCGGATGGGTCAGCTCCGGATCGCGCTCCACGAGGGCCCTCGCCTCCGCCTGGGCCCGGACCAGGAGGTCCTCGTCTTCCAGCAAGTCGGCGAACCGCAGCACGGGTGTGCCGTGCTGCTGGGCGCCGAACAGATCTCCCTGTCCGCGGATCCGCAGGTCGGCCCGCGCGATCGCGAAGCCATCGGTGGTCTCCACGAAGACCCTGAGGCGCTCGGCGGCCTCCTCGCCCGGCTCCGCCACGAGGATGCAGTGGCTCTCCGCCGCACCGCGCCCGACCCGGCCGCGCAACTGGTGCAGTTGGGCGAGCCCGAAGCGCTCCGCGTGCTCCACGATCATGACCGACGCGTTGGGGACGTCCACGCCCACCTCAATGACGGTTGTGGCCACCAGGATGTCGAGCTCTCCCGCCAGGAACGCCCTCATCACCCGATCCTTCTCCTCCGAGCCGAGCTGTCCGTGGAGGAGCCCCACCCGGCGGTGGGGGAAGACCTTCGAGCGGAGGCGCTCGTACTCCTCGGTGGCGGCGAGGAGGTCCAGCTTCTCCGACTCGCCCACGAGCGGATAGACCACGTACGCCTGGCGCCCCGCCGTGACCTCGTCGTCCACGAACCGGTAGATCGGCTCCCGGTCGTCCGGCGTACGGAGCGCCGTGCTCACCGGCGTCCTGCCCGGCGGCAGCTCGTCGAGGACGCTCAGGTCGAGGTCACCGTACAGGGCCATCGCGAGCGACCGGGGGATGGGCGTCGCCGACATGACGAGCACGTCCGCGCCTCCGCCCCCCGCCTCCGCGAGCGCCATGCGCTGCCGGACGCCGAATCGGTGCTGCTCGTCCACGACGACCAGCCCGAGGGCGTGGAACGCGACGGCGTCCTGGATGAGCGCATGGGTTCCCACGACCAGTCGTGCCCTCCCGTCCGCGACCCGCTCCAGCGCCTCGCGCCGCCGAGCGCCGGTGAGTCGCGCGCTCAGGAGCTCGACGTCCAATCCCAGGGCGGCCACCATCTCGCCGATGCTTCGGGCGTGCTGCTCGGCCAGGATCTCGGTGGGCGCCATGAGCGCGGCCTGCCAGCCGGCCTCCACGGCGAGCAGCATCGCGAACAGGGCCACGACGGTCTTGCCCGAGCCCACATCCCCCTGAAGCAGACGGCTCATGCGCCTGGGCGAGGTCATATCCCCGAAGATCTCGCGGAGCACTCGCGCCTGGGCCGTGGTGAGCCGGAAGGGCAACGTGTCGTGGAGGGGACGGATGAGCTCGTTGGTCCGCCGATGCGCATGTCCCGGCGACGCGTCGGCCTGTCGTCGGCGCGCCTGGGCCTGCACCACCTGGAGGAAGAAGAGCTCGTCCCAGGCGAGTCGGCGTCGCCCCGAGCGCGTCGCCGCGACGCTCGGCGGCCGGTGCAGGAGCGAGAGCGCCTCGGAGAGCCGGGGCAGGCCGAGCGAATCCATCTCCTGTCGCGACAGGTACTCGTCTTCGTCGGCCCAACCCAGGAGGGCGTCCAGGTTCCGCTGGAAGATCCCGCGTAGCACCCACTGGGGGACCTCCTCGGACGCGGGGTATGTCACGAAGATCGTGCCCTGGGCCGCGGCATCGTCTCCGGATCGCGCCAGGAGCGTGTGCTCCCTCGGTTGGATCTGGCGCCCATGGAAGAAACGGACGGGCCCGGTCACGAGGAGCGTGTCTCCCTCGCGGATCTTCCTGTCCAGCCAGGGCTGGCCCGGCCAGGCGACCGTGATCATCCCGGTCTCGTCCTGGAGCACCGCCTGGAAGATCCGGAGTCCCTTGCGCGTCGGGATGATCCCCTTGCTGCGGACGCGCCCGACCGCGGTCGCGTCCATGCCGACGTCGAGGCGCCCGATCGGCTGGATGGTGGATGCGTCGTCGTAGCGCCGCGGCGTGTGGTAGAGGAGATCCCGCGCCGTCGTGATCCCGAGCGTCGCGAGGGCCTCGGAGCGTCTCGGACCGACGCCCTTCAGGAACTGGACCGGGCGGTCGAGATTCGAGAAGCTCACGACCCGAATAGGCCTTCGACGAAGGAATCGGGGTCGAATGTCTCGAGGTCGTCGAGCCCCTCGCCCACGCCGACCAGCTTCACGGGAATCCCGAACTCCTCCTGGATGGACACGACGATCCCGCCCCGCGCACTCGAATCCAGCTTGGCCAGCACGATGCCGGACACCTCTACGGCCTCGCGGAACGCCTGGAGCTGCCGCACCGCGTTCTGGCCCACCGTGGCGTCGAGCACCAGCAGCGTCTCCTGCGGCGCGCCCTCGAGCCTCCTGCGGACCACGCGGTCGATCTTCCTCAACTCCTCCATGAGGCCACGGTTCGTGTGGAGCCGCCCGGCCGTGTCGATGAGGAGCACCTCCGTTCCGCGGGACACGGCTGCCCCGATGGCGTCGAAGGCCACGGCCGCGGGATCCCCACCCTCCTGTCCCCGGACGAAATCCGCTCCGACGCGCTCGGCCCAGATCCCCATCTGCCGCACCGCGCCGGCGCGAAACGTGTCCGCGGCCGCGATCATCACGCTCCGGCCCTCGCGCCGCAGCCGATGCGCCAGCTTGGCGATCGACGTCGTCTTCCCCACGCCGTTCACGCCCACGATGAGGTACACCGTGGGCGGCGAGTCGGCCGCGGCGAGGCCGGCCTCTCCGGCCGGCGCGAGGATTGCGCGGATCTCGTCGCGGAGCGCGTCCCTCAGCTCCCCGGACCCCTTGATCTTCCCTTTCCTGGCGGCATCCTCCACGCGGTCCACGAGCCGCAGCGTGGCGGGAACGCCGAAGTCGGCCGCCAGGAGGCGCTCCTCCAGCGTCTCGAGGGACTCGTGGTCCACGCCTCCGGCGAGAACGCGCACGTCCGTGAGCGCCAGGTCCACGGCCCGCCGCCACAGGCCTTTCCTCTTCTCCGGTACCTTCCTGAACAGACGCGACATATCAGCGTAGCCTCGGTCCGCGCCTCCCGATCCACTCCGCGCTCAACGACGGGAGCATGAGAAGATACGGCCACGGACCGCTCCGCAGGGGGAGCCCGCCAGCGCGACGGCGAGGACCAGGAAGGTGAGGAGCCGGATCACCCTCCGGTGCGGTCGGAGTGGGCGTCCACCATGGCCTCGGCCGTCCGGACGGGGCCGGCCCTGGGGATGAGGTCGAGGAGGGCGAGGCGCTGGACGCTCTCGGCCCGCCACCGCACCATGTCCTCCGCGGGGACGGGGTCGCCCGCCGGAAGGTCCACGGACAGGGGATCCACCTGTCTGCCTCCCCGGATCATCTCGTAATGCAGGTGGGGGCCGGTCGCCAGGCCGGTCATGCCCACGTAGCCGATGATGTCGCCCTGGTGGACGCGCGTGCCCACGCTCAAGCCGCTCTTGAAGCCCCGAAGGTGCCCGTAGCGCGTGACGAAGCCGTTGGGATGACGGATCTCGACCAGGTTGCCGTACTCACCCCGAGGCCCTCGGTGCACGACCACGCCGTCGGACGTAGCCATCACGGGCGTACCCGAGTCGGCCGCGTAGTCGATGCCACGGTGTGCGCGGACGCGGTTCAGGATCGGGTGGAGGCGGGCCACCGAGAACCGCGATGAGATGCGCCGGTACTCGAGCGGCTTGAGGAGGAACGCGCGCCGGACCGACTTGCCCTCAAGATCGTAGTAGGAACCCTGCCCGTCGCCGTTGGGGTCGAACCAGACCGCGTGGTAGGCGGTCCCCGAATTCACGAGCTCGGCGGCGAGCAGACGGCCGGCGCGGAACGAGCCGTCGGGACGGACATCGCGCTCGAACGCGAAGCGGTACGTGTCGCCCACCCGGATCTGCCGCGAGAAATCCACCTGCCACTGCAGGACCCTGTCCAGGTGGTCGATGAGGCGATTCCGGTCGGCGTAGGGGATACTCGCCAGAGTCGGATTGCCGACGACGGCCTCGTAGAGCGACGTCACGATCTCCCCGGCGGCGTACAGCGTGTCCACGTAGATCGGCGTGACCATGGTTGCCGAGCGCCACCCGTCGACCTCGCGGACGAGGCGCACGGTCTGATCGGCGTTGATCTCCACGTCCACGCCTCTCAGCCACCTGTCGCCGGAACGGTACCGGAGCGTGATCTCCGTCCCGACCTGGATCCGCCGCGGATTCGCCTGCTCGAGAAACGTGAGAAGGAGCGCATAGCGCTCATTCGCGTCGACCATGCCCTGGAGAACCTCTCCGAGCGTCTCGTTCGCATGGAGCGTGCGGATCTCGATGTCCTCGGCGGGCCGCGCGTAGATCGGATCGAGCGTGCCGGCATCGGGCGCGTGATCCAGGGAGCACGCGGACAGCACGACGGGACCGAGAGCCGCCGTCAGGAGCCACCGCCACCGGGTCAGGCCTCCGCGCACGCCGCAACGTCCGCCCTCCTGGGAACCCATCGGCCGCCCGGCGGGGGAGGGAGTGTCCCGCCGGGCGGCTCGCCGCCGTCCGGAACCTCAATCCATCTGGCGGCGAATGAACGTCGGGATGTCCAACTCCGTCAAATGCTCACGCGTCACGATGCGCTCGGGGAAGCGGTTGAGCGGCAGGACCGGCTCGGGCCTGCCTCCCCCCGCCGCCACCATGCGTACCTCGGTCTCCACGGGCGCCTGCTGAGCGACCTGGGGAGCGGCCTGATGGACCACGGGCTCGGCCGCAGGCTGCACTTGTTGCTGCGGACGGGAGCGACGGAAATCCGTCCGGATCACCTTCTCGTCCTCCGACGAATCGAAGCCCGTGGCGATCACCGTCACGCGAAGCTTGCCCTCGAGCGTCGGGTCGTGCACGGCGCCGAAGATGATCTCGGCTTCCTCCCCGGCCTCCTCCTGGATAATGGAAGAGATACGCGTAACCTCGTCAATGGCGAGGTCCATGCCCCCCGTGATGTTGATGAGCACGCCCCGGGCACCGGCGATGGAGACGTCATCCAGCAGCGGCGAGGAGATCGCCTCCTGCGCGGCTTCCTGCGCCCGGTTCTCGCCCTCACCGAAGCCGGTCCCCATGAGCGCGGGGCCACGGCAGGCCATCACGGTGCGCACGTCGGCGAAGTCCACGTTCACCTCGCCCGTGACCCGGATGAGGTCCGAGATGCCCTGCGTCGCATGGAGCAGGACCTCGTCGGCCTTCTTGAGCGCGTCCCGGAACGACGTCCCCTTGGGCACGACCGAGAGGAGCCGGTCGTTCGGGACCACGATCATCGTGTCCACGCAGCGGCGTAGCTCCGACAGGCCGAGTTGGGCCTGCCGCTCCCGCTTCTTGCCCTCGAACGAGAAGGGACGGGTCACGATACCGATCACGAGCGCGCCCATGTCGCGAGCGATCTCGGCCACCATGGGGGCCGCGCCGGTCCCGGTCCCGCCGCCCATTCCGGCGGTCACGAACACCAGATCCGCCCCGTCCAGGGAGTGGCGGACGTCCTCCTCGCTCTCGGCCAGGGCCTGCCGGCCGATCTCGGGGCGGGCACCCGCTCCCAGGCCACGCGTCAGCTTCTTGCCGATCTGGAGCGTGACCTGGGCGCGCGAGGCCTTGAGGGCCTGCGCATCCGTGTTGATGGAGATGAACTCCACCCCCTCCAGGTCCTCGTCGATCATGCGGTTGACCGCGTTGCCGCCGGCGCCGCCGATCCCCACGACCTTCATGCGGGCGTTCTGGATCGGCGTCTCTTCGAATTCGAAGATCATCATGATGGCTACTCCCTCCTGAGTAGTGGTGGATCCCGGAGTCGAGGCCGATGACTCCCTAGAAGAACTCCTTCAGCCAGGTGCCGATCTTGGTAATCACTCCCGACGTCAGCGTGGACGCCCCCTCGCCGGTCTCCGAGAACCGGTCCGCGCCCCAGAGCGCGAGCCCGGTGGCGATCGAGAACTTCGGCCGGGCGACGGAGTCGGCCAGGCCGCCCAGCCCCTCGCGCGGCACCCCGTAGCGCACGGGCGCCGCGAACACCTGCTGAGCCAGCTCGACGATGCCCGGGAGGGCGACCGTACCCCCCGTGAGCACGATGCCGGCGCCCAGCTTGTCCGCGAGCGCGGCGTCGGACAGCTCCTGCTGCACCATCCCGAACATCTCGTCCACGCGCTGCTCGACGATGTGGGCGATCAGCTCGCGAGCCACGGCCCGCTTCTGGTTGGGCGAGGGCCCGGGCAGCTCCACGGTCTCGCGAGGATCCACGAGCTGGGCGTACGCGGTCGCGTAGTGCTCCTTGGCACGCTGCGCCTCCGCCCACGGGATCGAGAGGCCGCGGACCAGGTCGGCCGTGAGCGTGCTCCCCCCGAACGGAAGCACGCACACGTGTTGGATCTTGCCCTCGTAGTAGACGGCCACGTCCATGGTGGACGCGCCGATCTCCACCATGCAGACCCCCACCTCCTTCTCGTCCTCGGTCAGGACGGCGCGCGCACCGGCCAGGGGCTCGAGGACGAGCTCCTGGACCCGGTAACCGGCGCGGTTGACGGCCTTGCGGATGTTCAGCGCCGCGGTGGTGGCGCAGGTAACGAGGAACACCTCGGCTTCCAGCCGGACGCCGGCCATGCCGAGGGGATCCTTGATGCCCCGTTGATGATCCACCCGGTACTCCTGCGGGATGGCGTGGAGCATCTCCCGGTCGGGGGGGAGGGCCACCGCTCGCGCTACCACATGGACGCGCGCCACGTCGTCGGGCGTGACCTCCTCCTCCGCCACCGCCACCACACCCATGGACGCGGAGGCACGGACGTGATCGCCGCCGATGCCCGCGTAGACGCGATCCACCGTCGCCCCCGCCATCAGCTCGGCTTCCTTGACGGAGGCGCGGATGGACTCGGTCATCTCCTCGATGTTGGTGACCATGTCGCCGCGCAGGCCGCCCGTTCGTGCCTGCCCTACACCGAGGACCGTGAGGCCGGGACGCCGGGGGTCCCGCACCACCTCCCCGATGACGGCGCACGTCTTGGTGGTTCCGATGTCCAGACCGGCGATGAGGTTCGCGCGCATGGGCCTTAGTCCCTACCGCGGGGATTTCTGCGGACCACCACCTGGTCCGCGTACCTGAGATCGATGACCGGGGAGGGCAGCTCGGGCTCCCGCGCGAGCGCGTCGGCCAGAACCGCCAGGCCCTCACGGAGGCGCGAAGTCGGAGTCCCGGGGGTCAGCAAGAAGTCCACGGCAGGGTCGCCCCATCGGGCGACCAGCGTGTTGCGTTCGTCCCCCCAGGTTACCTCCGACACCATCCGCTGGAACGTCGTGTCACCCTCGAGGAGACGAGCCGCTTCCCCCGCCAACACCCGGTCGCGGGTCGGGAGAAGGCGCGCGCCCGGCGCCGGGACCGCCCGGACGCCCAAGATGGGCAGGTCCATCCTCCGTTCCGCCGGATCCAGGGGAAGCAGCACGCCCTCGCGGTCGACCGGCTCCAGCGTGGGAGTGGGCGCCAGTGCCACCGGCCGCCGCTCCACGACATCCACCACCAACGTCCCCGGGATGCGGCGGCGCACCCGTGCCTCCTCCAGCAACGGATGGCCGGCCAGTCGGTCCTCCCACGCCCCGAGATCGCCCCACACGCTCGTCTCCGCCGTGAGCTCCATGAGCGCGAGCACGTCGCCCCTCTCCACGAGCTCGAGACCCGAGACCTCGACGTCCGTGACCCGGAACGTGTCCATGGCGGACACGGTCTCGACCACACGGCCGCCGCCGGTCCAGAGCCCCGCCAGCCCGACGGTGGCCACGATGATGCGGAGGTCCCTACGCATCGCCCGCCTCCCGGAGCAGGCCGAGGAGCTCCATCCCGACCCGCTCCACCGAGCCCGCGCCGAGCGTGAGGACGACGTCCCCCTCCCGCAGGTCCGCCGCCAGCATGGGCGCGAGGTCGTCCAGCGAAGCGTGGTAACGCACGTCCGCCGCGCCGGCCTCGCGCGCGGCGTCGGCGACGAGCGTGCCCGTCACACCGGCGAGCGGCGCCTCGCGCGCCGGGAACACGTCGGTGACCCACACCACGTCGGCCCCGGTCAGGGAGGCGCCGAACTCGCGGTGGAAGTCGCGGGTGCGCGAGTAGAGATGCGGCTGGAAGGCCGCCACGAGCCGCGAGCCCGGGAAGCTCACGCGCGCCGCCGCCAACGCGGCGCGGATCTCGGTGGGATGGTGGGCGTAATCGTCCACCACCTCGACGCCACGGGCGCTGCCCAGCCGCTCGAAGCGCCGTCCTACGCCTCGGAACTCTCCCAGCCCACGCCGCACCGCGTCCCACGACACCCCGAGGGCTCGCGCGGCCGCAGCGGCTCCCAGCGCGTTGCGGAGGTTGTGGACGCCGTCGACGCGGAGGCGGAGCGGACCCGCGGCCACGCCGTCCTCCACGACACGACACCGCGTCCCGCCCACGCCCGTGACCACGCCCACGGCCCGGAGGCGGCTGCCCGCCGATAGCCCGTAGCTCGTGCCCGCCGCGCCCACCGCGGCGAGAACGGAGGCGGCGCCCTGGTCGTCGGCGCACGCCGCCACCACACCGCCCCCGCGCACACCGTCCAGGAACGCGCGGAACCCCGCGCGCAATCCGTCGAGGTCGCCGTAGGTATCGAGGTGGTCCGCCTCGAGGCTCGTCACGACCGCGACGTCGGGGGTCAGCGCGAGGAAGGAGCGGTCGTACTCATCGGCCTCGACGACGAAGAGGTCGCCGCTCCCGAAGCGCAGGTTCCCATCCCAGGACGACACCCGGCCCCCCACCACCCCGGTCGGATCGTGTCCCGCGACCGCCAGGATCTCCGTTGCCATCGCCGTGGTCGTGGTCTTGCCGTGCGTGCCCGCGACGGCGACGAGCCGTCCACGGTTCACCCACGCGCCCAGCGCCTCCGCCCGCTTCAGGACCGGCACCCCTCGCTCTCTGGCACGGACCAGCTCGGGATGGTCGGCGGGCACGGCGGACGTGACCACCAGCACGCTCGCGCCCTCCACATGCTCCGGGTCGTGCCCCAGGCTCACGGTTGCGCCCAGGCGCGCCAGATCCTGCAGGTTCACCGAATCCTTCAGGTCGCAGCCGCTGACGCGGACGCCGCTCCGCAGGAGCAGCTCCGCGAGCGCGCACATCCCCGCGCCGCCGGCGCCCATGAAATGCACCGGGCCGCGCGACGCCAGCGCGCGCACGTCCACCGCCGTCCCGTTCACGGAGCCCTCCGAGGCTTCAGGAGCGTCGCGATGTCGCGAGCGATCTCGCGGGCCGCCTCGGGACGCGCCCGCCGCTCGGCCGCGGCGGCCATGGCCGCCCGCGCGGCCCCGTCCGACGCAAGCCGAACCACGTGCGACCAGAGGGTGGCCCCGGTGAGCTCGGCTTCGGGCGCCAGGATCGCCGCACCGGCCTCGGCGAGGGCCTGGGCGTTCCTCGTCTGGTGATCCGCAGCCGCGGTCGGAAGAGGCACGAGCACCGCGGGCAGACGGTGGTTGAGGAGCTCGGCCGTGCCCATCGCTCCGGCGCGGCTCACCGCGAGATCCGCGGCCGTGAGCGCGGCCGGCATGTCGTCGATGTAGGGAATGGCCCTCACCCACGCCGGGGCACCCGCGGCCTCCAGGGCGGAGGTCACGTCCGCGTGATGGCGCGGACCGGTGGACCACAGGATGGAGAGGCCCTCCACCGGAGGGAGATCTCCCTTCGAGACCGACCCGACCGCCTCGAGGACCGTGCGGTTCAGCGCCCGGGCTCCCTGGCTCCCGCCCACCACGAGGAGCACGAGACCTCGTTCAGGAAGACCGAACGTCGACCGGGCGCGCGCCCGGTCGAGCGCGGGCGCCGGGCGCACGGGGTTCCCGCTGACCCGCGCCCGCGCGCGGGTCCGCCGGGGAAGCCGATCCAGCGCCTCCGGGAACGCTACGTGGATCTGTCGGGCCCAGCGCGAGAGCAGGCGCGTGGTCACACCCGGCACCGCGTTCTGCTCCTGGAGCACGAGCGGCGCGCGCCACGCACCGGCGACGATCCCCGCGGGGCCTCCCGCGTACCCGCCGGTCACCACGACCGCCTCCGGCCGCAGGGACCGGAAGAGCGCCGCGACACGGACCAGCGAAGCACCGAGCCCCGGGAGGGCGCGCACGCCGGCCACGCCGGCGCCGCGCGCGAAACCCTCCACCGGAAGGAGAGCATGCTCGACGCCACGGCGCGGCAGGATGTCCGCTTCGACGCCGCGGGACGCGCCCACGAAGAAGGGCCGGACGTCGGGACGCAACGCCACGAGCGCGTCGGCCAGCGCGAGCGCCGGATAGAGGTGGCCCCCGGTGCCGCCACCGGAGAAGACGACGGGCGTGCGCTCCACGTCATGCACGGGCCCCCTTCCCTCCCGGTGCCGAGCGGGCCACCGAGACCAGGATCCCGAGCGCCGCCAGCGTCACCACCAAGTGGGATCGTCCGTAGGAGAAGAGCGGGAGCGCCACACCGGTCGTGGGCAGGAGCCCGAGCCCCACCGCCATATGAAGGAACGCCTGGATGGCGATGAGGCTCGTGATTCCCACGGCGAGCAGCTCCCCGAACAGGTCGGGGGCCCGCGCGGCGATCCGGAAGCCCACGAAGACGAGCGTGAGGTAGGTCGTCACGAGCAGGACAACGCCGACCAGCCCCCACTCCTCCCCGACCATCGCGAAGATGAAATCGTTGTGCGCTTCCGGGAGGAAGCCGAACTTCTGCCGCCCTTCGCCGAAGCCGACTCCGGTCAGCCCCCCCGACCCCAGGGCCACGAGCGACTGCTGCAGCTGGAACCCGGCCCCGGTCGGGTCGGCAGCCGGGTTCAGGAACGCTTCGATCCGGTTCGCCCGGAAGCCCACCTCGAGTTGCCGTCGGACGAACGGGAGCACGAGGAGCGCCAGGAAGACGAAATGGGCGACGCGGGCCCCCGCCGCGAAGACGATCAGGATCCCCAGCGCGGCGATCACCATGACCGTCGAGAGGTTCGGCTCCAGCGCGATCGGGACCAACACGAGAGCCCAGATCAGGAAAAACGGGCCGAGACCCATGAAGAGGGTCCGAAAGTGCGCCTGCTTCCTCACGGCGATCGTCGCGGTCCAGACGACGACGGCCAGCTTCGCGAGCTCCGACGGCTGCATGCCGACGCCGACGCGCAGCCAGCGTCGCGCTCCGTTCACCTCGGGAGCGATGGCCTCCGTACCGGGCAGGATGATCACCACCAGGAGCGCCACCGAGGTCCAGAGCATCGGCCACGCCCAGCGCGCCCAGTGCGCATACGGCAGGAGCGCGCAGACCGTGAGGAGCACAAGGCCCGCCAGCGCGCCCCCGGTCTGCCGCAGCACGAAGTACGTGTCGGGCAGGTCCTGTCTCCACGCGAGCACGGAGGACGCGCTGTAGAGCGTCACCAGGCCGAAGGCGAGGAGCAGGAGCGTGAGCAGGACGACCGCGGCGGGCTCCCAACCCCGCCCCAGGCCGGCGTCGGGCAGGGTGACGGGCCCGGCGGGCGCTATGTCCAACGGGCGGGCGGCCATCAGGCCAGCTCCCGGGCCAGGGCGGCGAAACGCCGGCCCCGCTCCTCGTAGTTCTCGAACATGTCGAAGCTCGAGCACGCGGGGGACAGCAGGACGATGTCTCCCGGCCGGGCGCGGCTCGCCGCGCACGTCACGATCTCCCTGAAGTCGGTTCTCAGGAGCGTGAGGTCCGCGGCGCCGCCGAGCTCGGCCGCGATGCGTGGCCCGGCTGCGCCGTAGACCACGGCCGTGCGAACCCCGCCGAGCACCGGGCGGAGCAGGCCGAAGTCCTCGCCCTTGTCCTTCCCCCCGAGCAGGAGGACCACCGGACGCGTCAGGCTCTCGAGGGCGCTCCGGGTGGCGGCCACGTTCGTGGCCTTCGAGTCGTTGACCCAGAGCACGTCCCTGCCCTCCGCCACCGGCTGCAGGCGGTGCGGAAGGGGTTCGGCGGAACCGAGCCCCCGGGTGATGCCGTCGACGGAGGCGCCCGCCAGGCGCGCCGTGAGCGCCGCGGCCAGGGCATTGAGGTGGTTGTGGCGGCCGAGCAGCGGAAAATCCTGCGCGCCCACCAGCTCCTCCACGCTGCCGTCCGTCTCCAGGACGAGCGCGCCCCCCCGGATCCAGGCGTTCACGCCGGCGCCCGCTTCCGGAGCGAACCCGAAACGCGCGCCGGGCACGTCCGCCGCGATGGTCATGACGCGCGGGTCGTCCGCGCGGAGGACCCAGCGGCTCGAGACGTCCGCGTTGTCGAAGAGGCGCGCCTTATCGGCGTAGTACGCCTCCGCGTCCGGGTACCAGTCCAGGTGGTCCGGAGCGAGGTTGGTCACGACCCCGATGTCGGGCCGGAACCGCTCGATGGCGCCGAGCTGGAAGGAGCTCATCTCCAGCACGTACCAGTCCGGCGCATCGGGCAGGAGCGCGAGATCGCACGCCGCCGGCGCGAAGCCCCCGCCCACGTTACCGCCGACCGCCGGACGGAGGCCGGCCGCCTCCAGCAGATGCGCCACCAATAGGGTCGTCGTCGTCTTTCCATTGGTTCCGGTGATCGCGATCAGTGGACCAGAGAAGAACCGAAAGGCGAGCTCAGGCTCGCCGATCCAGCGCACGCCCCGTTCACGGAGCGCTCGAAGCACTGGAGCGTGCGGAGGGATTCCGGGACTGACGACGACGAGGTCGGCTCGCGCCAGTCGCTCCAGGTCGTGTCGTCCCCACTCCACGTCGGCGCCCAGGGCCCGGAGCTCGGCTCCACCAGCTGCAGCCTGGGCATCAGCACGCACATCCGAGACATAGACCCGTCCTCCTTTTTCGATGGCCAAGCGGGCCGCGGCCCGACCGCTGGCACCGAGGCCGATGACCGCCACCTTCGTTCCGTCCAACTCCGTACCGCTCATCACACTCACCGGCATGGCCCGTCCGCATCCTGTCCGCTAGCGGATCTTCAGCGTGCTGAACGCGACCATCGCGAAGAGCACACCGAGGATCCAGAAGCGCACCACGACCTTGGTCTCGGCCCAGCCGAGCTTCTCGAAGTGGTGGTGGATGGGAGCCATCCTGAAGATCCGCCGGCCCTGTCCGTACTTGCGGGCCGTGTACTTGAACCAGGACCTCTGCAGCATCACCGAGACCGCCTCCATGACGAAGACGCCCCCGACGATGACCAACAGGAACTCCGACTTGAGGAGGATGGACATCACGCCGATGGCACCCCCCAGGGCGAGCGAGCCCGTGTCGCCCATGAACACTTCCGCCGGGTGCGCGTTGAACCACAGGAAGCCCAACGCGCCGCCCGCGAGCGCGAGCGCGAAGACGGCCAGCTCGCCCGATCCGGGCAGGTAGAACAGGCCCAGGTACCGGGACATGTCCACCCGCCCCATCACGTAGGCGAAGACGCCGAACGTCGCGGCGGCGATCCCGGTGAGCCCGGCGGCGAGACCGTCCAGGCCGTCCGTGAGGTTCACCGCGTTGGACGTCCCGGCGATCACGATGATCACGAACAGCACGAAGGCGGGCGCCCAGAAGGACGCCTCCCATCCGGAGAAGAACGGCACGCCGGTGCTGGTGCTGGGCAGCGGCGAGATGGGGTGACGGAGCAGCAGCGTTCCGAGCACGAGGCCGAAGACCGCTTGCCCGACCATCTTGTAGCTTCCGATGAGCCCCTTCGGGTGCTTCCGGAGCACCTTGAGGTAGTCGTCCAGGAAGCCGATACCGCCCATCCAGAGCAACGACCCGAGCGCGAGAATCGTGTACCAGTTCGTGAGATCGGCCCACAACAACGTCGAGAGCGTAGCGGCAAGGAGGATGATCAGGCCGCCCATCGTCGGAGTTCCCGCCTTGCCCCGGTGCGTCTCGGGACCCAGTTCCCGAACCACCTGACCCACGCGCAGGCGGGTGAGCCACCGAATGATCGAGGGACCCACGAAGAACGCGATCACGAGCGAGGTCACGACCGCTCCCGCCGCCCGAAACGTGAGATAACGGAAGAGGTTGAAGACGATGTGCACGTCCGCGAACTGGGGAAGGAGATGATAGAGCATCAGGCCTCCCCGACCTTGGACGTGGCGAAGTCCGCTTCCAGGAAGGGAAGGATCCCCTCGAGCGCCACACCCCGCGACGCCTTCAGGAGAACAACCTCGTTCCCGGTAAGGCGATCCCGGAGCGCAGGATATACGCTCCGCCAGTCCTCGGCGGCGATCAATCTCGGATCCCGGACAGCCGCAGCGGCCACCGAGAACGCGCCGGTCGCCACGATCAGGTCGATGCCGAGGGAGAGCGCGTAGCCGAGGGAACGGACGTGGAGCGACCCGGACTCCTGCCCGAGCTCGAGCATGGTCCCGAGAACCGCGACCTTCCGGACCCCCTCCTGCGCATCGAGGAGTTGGAGCGCGGCGCGCACGCTGGGTGGATTGGCGTTGTAGCAGTCCACGACGACGGTCAGGCCGCCGAGCCGCCGGAGCTCCCCGCGCAACGAGCCGGCTCCTACCGACCCGAGTCCGGCCGCCGCCCTCTCCGCCGGGACGCCGAGAAGTTCCGCGACCGCCAAGGCGAGGAGCGCATCGACTACGGCGTGGCGGCCCGGAACGCTCAACCGGACCGCCTGGTCGCGCCACCGGAACTGGTAGGCCCCGGACTCGTCCACCTCGACGTCGCTGGGCCGCAGCCACTCGTCCGCGCGAGCGCTCCACCCGGCCACGCGCACTCCCGCACACGAGCGGCACGTCGAGCGGGCCGCATCCGGAAGGAAATCGGGCTCGTCCCCCACGACCCCGCGACCTCCGGCCGCGAGGTTCCGCAGCAGGTCGAGCTTCTCGTGCAGCACGCCCTCCAGGGAGCCGAGCTTCTCCAGATGGGCCTCGCCGACCGTGATCACCACGCCCACGTCGGGGTGGGCGATCCGCGCCAGCGTGGCGATCTCCCCGGGCTCGTTGGTTCCCATCTCCAGCACCACGGCCTCGGCGTCGTCCGGCGTGGCCAGGAGCGTCATCGGCATCCCGATGCGGTTGTTGAGGTTGCCCGGAGTGCCATGCACCCGGAGCGAGCCGGACAGCGCGCCCCGCGTGAACTCCTTGGTCGTGGTCTTCCCGGCCGATCCCGTGATCCCCACCACGGGAGCCCGAATCGCCGAGCGCCGGTGCGCCGCCAGCGCGCCGAGCGCGACCAGAGTGTCGGGAACCGCGTAAAGCGGCGCCGTGGGATCGGCGCTCACGGGACGGGAGACGATCGCGCCCCGGGCGCCCTTCGTGAGCGCGTCGGCGACGAACTCGTGCCCGTCGTGGCGCTCCCCCACGACCGCGACGTACAGATCGCCCCGACGTACCGTGCGCGAGTCCGTGGAGATCCCCGTGTAGGCGAGGTCCCCCCGGACCGGGCCCTCGCCGAGGCCGAGAGCACGACGCACGGCGGCGTCCGTCCACGCGAGCGCGGTCATACGGCCCCCAACCGCGCGAGGCAGTCCCGCACGATCTCGCGCTCGTCGAACGGCCGCTTCTCCCGGCCGACGACCTGGTAGGTCTCGTGCCCCTTCCCGGCCAAGACGACGGTGTCCCCGGGCCGGGCCTGGGAGAGGGCGTGCAGGATGGCCTCGCGCCGGTCCGCGATGCGGGCATGCCCGACGCCCTCGAGCCCTGCGGCGAGATCGTCGAGGATCCTCTCGGGGTCCTCCGTGCGAGGGTTGTCCGACGTGAGGACGATGAGGTCGGCGAACCGGGTCACGGCCTGCGCCATCGGACGGCGCTTGGTCCGGTCCCGGTCCCCGCCGGCCCCGAACAGGACGATCAAGCGGCCGGAGGTGAGCGGGCGCACGGCTCCGAGCACGCCCACCAGCGCGTCCGGAGTGTGCGCGAAATCGATGAGAACGGTGAACGGCTCGCGCACCACCGCCTCGAGGCGCCCCGGGATCTGCGGCGCGGTGGCGAGGTCCCTCGCGATGTCGTCCCACGACATCCCGGCGAGGGATGCGACCGCCACCGCAGCCAGGGCGTTCGCCACGTTGTACGCGCCCAGGAGCGGGAGATCCACAGCCACGCGCCGCCCCGCCGCGACCATCGTGAAGCGCGAGCCACGAGCATCCAGCCGGACGTCCTCCGCGCGCAGATCCGCGCTCGCGTCCACCGCGATCGTACGCACGCGTCGGCCCGACGGGTCCAGGGTCTCCCACGCGGGATCGTCCCGGTTCACCACCAGCCAGCCGTCCGGAGCCACCAGGGACACGAGGCGCGCCTTGGCCGCGAGGTACGAGCCGAGGTCGCCGTGGAAGTCCAGGTGGTCCTGCGACAGGTTCGTGTAGACGCCGACGTCGAAGCGGACTCCCTCGAGCCTGCGCTGCTCCAGCGCGTGCGAGGAAGCCTCCATCGCCACGATGGCGACATCCTCGTCGGCGAGCTGGCGAAGCCATGTCGCGAGCTGCACCGGCCCCGGCGTCGTGAGCCCCTCGGTCCCCGGGCGCACGCCCCCGGCATCCACCACACCGAGCGTGCCTACCGCCGCCGCCTTCTCCCGAGCGCCCATGAGGTGCCGGATCAGGAGCGCCGTCGTGGTCTTCCCGTTCGTCCCGGTGATCCCGACGACGAAGAGCCGCTCCGACGGATTCCCCAGAACGGCCTGCGCGGCCAGCGCGCCCGCGCTCCTCCCGTCCCGCACGACGAGTTGCGGGACGGCGACGTCGAGTGGCCGCTCGAGCACGACCGCGACGGCCCCTGCGGCCACGGCGGCCGCCACGTGGTCGTGCGCGTCCGCCGAAATCCCCTTCCATGCCAGAAAGAGGTCCCCCGGACGCACGATCCGGCTGTCCTGGCTCACGCCCAGAACGGCCACGTCCCCCGGACCGAGCTGCTCCCGGAGGAGGCCGGCCGACCGGAGGACCTGGCTCACGGCGTCGACGGTCAGGGGACGATCAATCATCCATCCTCCGCCGGGTCACGAGGAGAACCGTGTCCCCGGGCTGGATCCGGGTTCCCGCGGAAGGAACCGTTCCTTCGATGCGACCGCTCTCCTCCTGCCGCACCCGCAACCCGAGGCCGTGAAGTCGTCGCACGGCCGTGCGGGCCGGAAGGCCGACGACGTCGGGAAGCGGCACCCCCTCCCTCTCATGGGGCGTGCCGTCCAGCACCGCATCCGTCTCCGGACCGTCTCCGGTAGCGACGGGCACGGCCGCGTCCAACGTCGCCACCGTCTCGACCAGCTCCGGCGGAATGGACGGGTCGATCGCCCGGGCCGCGAAGCGCACCGCCGGGGCGGCGCGCACCACCATCCCCCTCCGCACCGACCTCAGGAGCTTGGCCCGGTCCAGTGGGGTGGATCGCGCGGCGAGCGCGGCTTCCATCGTCGCGCGCGTCACCGGCGCCGCCACGGTGCCGCCGAGGTAGGCGCCCCGGGGATTCTCCAGCTTCACGAAGACGACGAGCTGGGGATCCTCCGCCGGAAAGAAACCCACGAACGACGAGAAGTGCCCACGGCCGTACCCCCGGTCGGCGTCGTAGGCACGGCTCGTGCCGGTCTTGCCCGCCACCTTGAAGACGCCGAGGCCCGCGGCCGTACCGGTGCCGTCCTCCACGACGTCCACGAGCACACGGCTCACCGAGCGGGCCACGCGCTCGTCCAGCACGCGCCGTACCACTCGGGGACCGGAGCGCTCGACGACGTTGCCGTCGGCGTCGCGGAGCTCCTTGACCAGACGCGGCTGCATGAGCAGTCCGCCGTTGGCCAGCGCGCCGTATGCCATCGCCATCTGGAGCGGCGTGACGGAGATCTCGTACCCGATGGCCAACGAGGCCGGCGACTGCACCGACCACTGGTCGGGACGCCGAAGGGTACCCGAGACCTCGCCGGGGATCTCGATGCCGGTCGCGACGCCGAAGCCGAAGTCCCGGAGGTTCTCGAATTGATCACCCGGAGAGAGAACCTGCGCGACCTTGGCGATGCCCACGTTGGAGGAGACGCGCAGTGCGTCGGCGACGCTCATACGACCCGAGGCATGGACGTCGTGGATCACGCGCCCGGCGACCGCCCACGTTCCCTTCCCCACATCCACGGTGTCGGAGAGCAATCCGAGCCGTCGTTGCAGGATCGCCGCCACCGTGAACGGCTTCAGGGTGGAGCCGGGCTCGTAGGGCGTGTTCACGACGCCCAGCCCGGTCGTCTGCCCGTCTCGGATCGACACCATGGCGAGGATCTCGCCCGTGCGCGGATCCGAGATCAGGACGTCACCGCCGCGGGCCTGGCTGCCCGCGATCGCCTCCTCGAGCGCCTGGCGGGCGATCTCCTGGAGGTCGAGGTCCAGCGTCAGGACCACCTGCCCTCCCGGGCGTGGCGCCCGCACCACGAAGGTCTCGCCGGGAATCGGCCGCCCCTCGTTGTCTCTCGCCACGACCTCGCGGCCAGGGGAGCCGCGGAGCAACGCGTCGAAGGACTGCTCGATCCCTCCCTGTCCCGTGCCGTCGATGAGCGCGCCGAGGGCTCCCCGGGCGAGGTCCCCGTGGGGGTGATACCGCTCCATCTCCCGGTCGAGGTAGAGGCCCCGGACACCCGTCAGCCGCTCCCGCGCGCTCGGGGGAAACCGGCCGGGTACGACCGCCCACGTCCGGTCCCTCGAGGCCATCTCCCGCGCCTTGTGAGGCGTAAGACCGAGCGCCTGCTGCAGCAAAGCCGCCGCCGCGTCCGGGTCCTCCAGCTCACGGGGAGCCACGCTCACGCGGTACATCTCGCGGGAGACCGCGAGCAGCGCGCCGTCCCGGTCCAGCACGGCGCCCCGGGCGGCCGCCGCCTCCTTGTCCGTCGTATGCTGGGCCTCGGCGAGGTCACGCCACTGTCCGACCTGCACGATCTGGATCTGCGTCGCGCGCGCGCAGATCACGGCGGCGAGCGTCATCCAAACCGCCAGCACCATCCCTCGGCGCCACGCGCCGGGACGGGAGGGAGAATCGAATCGGCTCACGGCTCCGTCCCTCCGGGAAGGATGACCAGCTGCGTGCTCACCGCGATGTGCATGCCCAGGCGCTCGCGGGCCTCGGGAACCACCCGCGCACGGCTCTCGAGAACCTGAACGGAGCGCTCGAGGTCCACGAGCTCCGCCTCGGCCACCGAGGTCTCGCGCCTGATCTCGTCGAGCAGCCCGAGCGCCTCGAACGTGCGGCTCTGCCGCCAGGTCACGAGCCCCAGAGACACCAGCAGGACGACGACCGCGAGAGCCGCGCGGAGGAAAGGACCCCGTCCGATCATGCGGCCCTCCGCCACGCCCGCAGGCGCGCGCTCCGCGCGCGGGGATTGCGCACGGTCTCCTCGTCCGAGGGTCGCACCGGCTTCTTCGTCAGCGTCTCGCCGAGCGCGCGACCGCGGCAGGTGCACACCGGCGTCCCCGGTGGGCAGACGCACACCGCGCTCCAGTCACGAAACGCATTCTTCACCATCCGGTCCTCGAGAGAATGGTACGCGATCACGACGAGCACCCCTCCGGCCTTCAGGGCATCCCGGAGCGCCGGAAGGCCTCTCTCCAGGGATTCCAGCTCCTCGTTCACCGCGATGCGCACCGCCTGGAAGATCCGGGCCTTGTCCTGCGGAGTGGGCGCCCGGCCCAGGCTCCCGGCGAGGGCCGCCACCAGGTCGTGGCGCGTCGGGAAAATCCTGGTGGGCCGGCGCGTGAACACATAGCGGGGCACGCGGCGTGGCCCGGGCGCCGAGGCGAGGCCACGAAACACGCGCTCGAGCTCGCGTTCGTTCGACTCCGAGAGGAAGCGCACGGCGTCCCGCTCCTCGCCCGGGTCCATCCGCATATCCAGTGCCACCCCACGCCGGAACGCGAACCCACGGGCGTCGTCGTCCAGTTGGTGTGAGCTCACGCCCAGGTCGAGCAACGCACCATCCAGACCCCGGTCCCGGACCTCGGCGTCGTCGCACGCCACATCGAAACGCCCGTGCAGGAAGCGCACTCGGTCGCGCACATGCGCCAGGGCGTGCTCCGCTTCGGCGAGGGCGTCCGGATCCCGGTCCACCGCGATCACGCGGCAGTCGGGGCAGGCCTCGAGCACAAGACGCGCATGGCCGCCGCCCCCGAGGGTGCCGTCCAGGATGAGCGCCCCGTCGTGAGGCCTCAGGAAGGAGAGGACCTCGGCCGCCATCACGGGCACGTGGTAGGCGGTCATGGTCATCCGAACAGCTTGTAGGCGAACTGCTCGAAGTCCCCCGCTCCACCCTGCACCACCCGTTCGTAGGTGGCCGGATCCCACAGCTCGACGCGGTCGTTCGTACCGAGGAGGATCACGGCGCCCGACAGCCCGGCCGCCTGCTGGAGCGCGGCCGGGATGAGGATGCGCCCCTGTTTGTCCGGGACGACCTCGATCAGGCCGGCGTAGACCATGCGGACCTGATTCATCGCCTGGAGGCCGGACTTCTTGTACTCGGAGAGCCGCGCCTCGATCTCCTCCCACTTCGCTTCCGGGAAGAGGGTCAGGTACGGCTTCTCCCACTGCAGGAGAACGAAGCGATCCTCACCCTCACCCCGGCGGAATGCCGAGGGGAGACTGACGCGCCCCTTCTCGTCCATCTGATGCTCGTACCGACCCCGGAAGGCGCCCAAGGATGACCCCGACTGGCCCCGTGGTGGGATAAAGTGGGTAGAGGTGGGATGGTATGGAGCCAGTATACGCCTTGGTGGAGCGGGGCGTCAAGAGTCTTTTTCTCCGATTTTTCGAGGGACCACGTCGGGTTCGCTCGGACCCGGAAACCGAGGAGCGGCAGGGATGAACGGCACTTGCCACGCTTTCGGTTTTTGTTCGCATTCCTCGGGAATTGGGGAATCCGTCTCCTGCGGCCTCCGGGCCGGGTGGGACCCAGTGGGACGGGGACACGCAGGGCGTCCTGGGACGCCGGGGCAACAGCCCCGAAAAGGAAGAGGCGCCGTGGGGCTCGGAGCCCCACGGCGCCTCCCTGCGCCGGTCCGGTCGCTCTCGCGTCAGAACCTCATCGGCCGCGCTTGATGATCGCTTCCTGGATCTCGATGTAGGTCTGAGCGTTCGTGAGGAACTGGGTCAGGTTGATCGAGGCCTGCGTGGCCGCGTATTCCCTGGCCTGCTCGAACAACTGCACCGCCTCCTGGAACTTCGGCAAGGTCGTCTGCGCCGTCTCGAGCGTCTGGGGTTCCTGTTCCTTCACCCCGCCCGTGTAGAGGGCGTAGGCGTGCCAGAAGTTGAGCTGGCTCATCATCATGGAGCTCAGGTTGGGCAGTTGCTTCGCGGCCGCCATTCCCGTGATCGCATACTCGTACTGGTCCTTCTGGATACCGTTGGCGTAGGCATCGGCGAAGATCAGCCGGGCGGCCACGTCGGCCTGTTCGGAGTTGCCTGCCACCTCCTCCTTCAGCGCCGCGACGGCCTCCTCCATCCGTCCGGCCCGGATGAGCCAGTTGCCCTGGCGGAGACCCACGTTCGACGCCGACGGATTGATCTCCTTCACCCGGTCGAGCGCCGCGATCGCTTCGTCGAGCTGTCCCGCCCGCTGGAGCGCGTCCGCGTACACGGACCAGAGCACCTCCTCCTGTGGGTGCGTCGCCAGCGCCTCGCGACCCGTGGTGATCGCCTGGTCGATCTCGTTGAGCTGGACGTGTGCGGCGATGATGTTGCGCAGGATCGCGACGGACGTCTCCGGGCCCTTGGCCGTGGACACCTTCTTCGCCGCTTCGATGGCCTTCTGGAAGTACTCTCTGGCCTCGGGCGTTACGGCGCCTCCGTCCGCCGTGCCGACGGCCGCCTCCTGGTTGATCTCGAGGCCCGCCGCGAACGCGAATCCGCTGTATTGCTCCAGCAGCTCCGTGTTCTCGGGGTCCGCATCCAGCCCGACCTGGATCAGCTCCATCGCGCCCCGAGGATCACCGGCGGTCGCAAGGTCATAGGCGATGCGCATGCGCACGTCGGTATTGCCCGGACTCAACTCGAGATATCGCTTGTAGTAAGCCAAGGCCTGGTCGTTCTGCCCTTCCTTCGCCGAGACGTATCCGGCGAGCTGAAGGGCGTCCTCGTGGTACTCGTTCAACTCGAGGACGCGCTTGAGCTCCTCGAGCGACTCGGGATAGCGGTCGGCATCGAAGAGGACGCGCGCCCGCTGATACCGCGTGCTGATCGCGCCCGGGTTGATCTCGAGTGCGCGGTCGCAGTTCTCCAGCGCGTTGTCCCACTGCTGACTCTGTGCGTACTCCGTGCAGAGCTGCGCGAACCGGACCTGTTGGACGTAGCGGTCGAACTCCTTGAAGATGTGTTCGGCCACGGCCTCTTCCTGCTTCCGGACGCCCGTCGTAGGCTCGAGGGCGAGCGGCTCGCCCGCCTCGATGTCCCAGAACTCCGCGTTCACGGCGTATTCGGGTCCGCGCCCGCTGTACGAGGCACAGAGGGCGACCTGGGCGGACATCTGGGCCGCGAGCTGGCGCGTCCTGATGCAGTCCAGGTCCTCCATCTTCATCTTGAACCGCTTCAGGTCATCCTCGATTTCGTCCCTTTCGATGGGCTCGTGAGTGGCGAGCGTGTTGATCATCTCGCGAAGCGCCTTCGCCGCGTCCTTCCCGAAGTTCTTGTCGGCCCCCTCCAGAGCCTCGAAGTCCGGAATGAGGACGCGATAACGCCCCATCGCTTCCTGCGCGTCCACGCCGGCGGCCGGTGCCGCGACCATGGCCGCCGCCAACCAGGTGAACACACGCCTCGTGCGTCGAACCATCGTTCGGGTCTCCTCGGGGTCTTCCCCCGCTTCTTCGAGCACGCGGACGCCTCGGAACCGGTGCCGGGAGCCCTTCGTGCCGATAAACCACGATGACCCGAGGTGCGTCCCGCTGCCTCGGGTCACCCCATCTCAAACCCATCAAACTACAGTCATGTTCCGCCTATGGTCAACGAGCCGACTCGAGGCGATCCGTGCCGATCCGAGACACCCGCACGCCGACCCTCTGGGCCGGGGCCGGGGATTTTCGCTGGTGGGCGCAGGGTGGCCCTCACTAGCTTTGACATCAGGACCACAATGCCACGGCCCGCTCAGGATGCCAGCCATGCCCGCGCACCCGAACCCGACCCGACGCTACGGCCTCGGCCTCACCCTCCCCGTCCTCCTCATGGCCGGATGTGGCGGGGGTGGGGGAGGAGCCTCGCCCGGGGCGCCGCCGCCCGCACGGGCGTCGGATGCGGAGTGGGCGGTCCTCGCCACTCCGCGCCCGGCTCCGGTCGAGGGTGCCCCTCGTGTTTCGGTCGGAGAGGTCAGCATCCTCGGACAGCCCTCGTGGAACCCGTCGCCGGACGTCGAGATCGGCCTGGGCGTGGCCGAGCTCGTATGCGCCGGGCTCCTCCGCCGCAGCGACGTGCGGTTCGTGGAGCGCCGGCGGTTCGCCGCCGCGGTGGAGGCCGAGCGGCGGGGCCTGGATCGTGAGGGAGCGCCTCCGGCGGGCACCTCCCCCGGAGCTCGCTACCTCGTCTCGGCCACGTGGGCCTCCGTGGGACTCGACTCGGCGTTCGTGGATCTCCGACTGGCGGACGCCCAGACCGGCGCGGTCGTGGCAACATGGAGGGGCGGGACGGCTTCCGACGCCGACCCCGTGTCCGTGGCTCGCAGGGTCGTGTACGGAACGCTCGCGGCGCTGGAGAAGCTCGGCGAGCGTCCCGCCTGGCAGGACCCCGATCCGGGCGCGGCGCCGCCGACCTATCGCCCCTCGGGCGTCCCCGAGACCGCGGTCGCGTCGTTCTTCCGGGGGCTGGCGGCCGAGGAGACATGGAGTTGGGAGCGCGCTCGGATGGGCTACCAGAGCGCCCTCTCGGCCGCCGGGGGGTCGTTCGTCGAGGCCACCGCGGCCCTGGCCCGGACCGCGAGACTCCGCAACGGAGGGACCCTGGGAGCGGGGTGAGCCCGCCGGGATCCCCACCCGACCGCCCAGGAGGCCCGTCCGGTGGCGCGATGCGCGCCGCCGCAGGTATTGTATCGCTTGGAGCCTCGTTTCCCCCGCCCAAGCGCCCCTTGAACCGTCCGCAGTCCACTCCGCCCTCCTCGCGCCCGGTCACGGGGCTCCACGCCCTGGTTGCCGAGGACAACGCCGGCGATCGCTGGTTCTACTCCGAGCTCCTGCGAAGCCGCGGCTACGACGTCAGCGCGTGCGAGAGCGGGGAGGAGGCATGGGACGTCTTCCAGGCCGAGGTGCCGCCGCTCGTGCTGGTGGACCTGGTGCTCCCCGGGATCGACGGGTTCGAGCTGTGCCGGCGCATCCGTGCGCACCCGCGCGGCGGGGAGCCCGTGATCCTCGCGGTGACCGGGCATGACGAGCCGGACGCGCTCGGCGAGATCCTCGCAGCCGGCGCCGACGACTTCATCAGGAAGCCCGTGCCGCCCGCGCTCTTCGCCGTACGCATGGGAATCGCGGAACGCGCCGCGCGGGACCGGTCGGCTCGGATCCACGCCACCCGGGAGCTCGAGTTCAAGACGTGGGAGCTGCGCCAGCTATTCCGCAATCTGCACGATGTCTTCTTCTCCGTGGACGTGACCGCCGGAACACTCACCCAGATATCTCCGTCGGCGGAGGAGCTGTTCGGCCACGAGACCACTGCCCTCCTCGCCGACAGTGCGCTCTGGAAGCGGTACCTGCTCCCGCCGGAAGGAGACACGGACGTCTGGCTCGAGCTGGCCGAAGCCCTCCCCGGGAGCCGGATCGTCCGCGAGTACGCCGTGCGCAGGGCCGACGCGACCGAGATGTGGTTGCACGCCCGGGTCTCCTTCGAGAGCGACCCCCGAACCGGTCACCTGCGCGCCGACGGTATCGTGGCCGACATCACGAAGGAGTGGGAGGCGGCCGAGGCGCTCGCGCTCCGGAACCGGGAGCTCGCGGCGCTGTACCGCGTCTCCGAGCTGAGCCTGACGTCCGACTCACCGGACGCCGCTTACTCCGCCATCGTCGAGGAAGTCGCGAGGGTCATGGAGGTACCGGTCGTTCTGCTCGAGGAACTCGACCGCTCTGCCGACCGGCTCATGGTGGCGGCGGCCCGGGGCGTGAACCTCGCGGAAGGCGGCCTGGAGATTCCACTCCACCAGACCCCGGCCGGCGTCGCCGTGCAGACCGGAAGGCCGCTCGTGAGCCGGGATCCGCGTTCACGCCGGGACCTGCAGCACGACGCGGTCCGAGCCCTGGAGCCGAGACTGTGGGCGTCGTTCCCGCTCACGTTCCGGGAGGTCGTGACCGGCACGCTCACGCTCGTGGACACCGTCCCCCGCGACGTGGAAGAGAGGTGGACCCAGCTCGGCGTGAGCCTGGCTTCGATCATCGCGAGCTTCATGGAGCGGGTGGACGCCGAGGAGGCGCTCCGCGAGAGCGAGGGTCGCCACCGCGCGTTGGCGGCGGAGCTCAAGCAAGCCAACCAGGAGCTCGAGTCGTTCGCCTACTCGGTGTCGCACGACCTGAGAGCCCCGCTGAGGACTATGCAGGGATTCGCGCATGCCCTCCTCCAGAACTACGGCGACGCGCTCGAGCCCGAGGCTCGTGATTACGCAAGGCGTATCATCGCGTCCGGGCGACACTCGGAGCGCCTGATCGCCGACCTCCTGGCCTACAGCCGGCTGAGCTTCGAGAAGATCGAGGTGAAGGCGATCGAGCTCGACGCCGTCCTGGCCCAGGCGGTCGAGCAGGTCCAGGCGGACATCACCGAGTCGAATGCCCGGATGCACATCCAGAGCGACCTTCCTGTGGTCCTGGGAAGCAAGACGGCGCTCGTCCAGGTGGTCGCCAACCTCCTCTCGAACGCCGTCAAGTTCGTCCCGCCGGACCGGACCCCCGAAGTGGGGGTGCGCGCCGAGGAACGGGGTGACGTCGTCCGGGTCTGGTTCGAGGACAACGGAATCGGGATCCCGGAGGGACAGGAGGAGCGCATCTTCCGCGTCTTCGAGCGATTGGCCCAGAGCGACGATCGCCCCGGTACCGGGATCGGCCTCGCGATCGCCCGCCGCGGCATGGAACGGATCGGGGGGAGCTGCGGCGTGGAGCGCCTGCCGGACGGGGGAAGCGCGTTCTGGATCGAGGCCCAGAAGGAACGGCGGAAGTCGAAACGTCCCTGGCTGCGGCGAAGGGCACCGTAGCCCGGACGGGTCCCGGGCCCGGCGGGGCGTGACCTGCGCGGGGCCCCTGCAGCCTTCGACGCCGGGGCCCCGTCTCCTGGTCCTCACGTCAGGAGCTCACCGCTTGAGCAGGCGGATGCTGCCCGAGCCCGTGTCGATCCTGAGGGTCCCCATCCCGTCTCCCAGCGTCCCCACCACGTGGTCGCGGCGGACGGAGCGGACCTGGACGGCGAAGTCCATGTCGATGCCCCCGCTCCCCGTCTCGATCTCGACCCGCGCGCCCAGATCCTCAGGCGCGCGGACGGTCACGGAGCCGGAGCCCGTGTCCACGTCCAGGTGGTCCACGTCCCGGAGAAGGACGAGTTCCACCGTGCCGCTACCCGTGTCCAGCCCGATGTCCGGTGAGTCCACGCCGTCCAGCTCGATCGAGCCCGAGCCCGTATCCACGCGGAGCGTACCCGCGCGCAGCCCACCACCTGTCACCTCACCCGATCCGGTGTCCACGCTGATGTCGTCGCCCTGGACGTCACGGACCGTCACCTCACCGGAGCCCGTGTCCACGCTGAGGTCGCCCCGGATGGCCGACGCCATGACGGAGCCGGAGCCCGTGTCCACGCCGAGCGAGCCGGAGATATCGCCGGCGGTCACCGACCCCGAGCCCGTATGGAGATGGAGGTCGCCTTCGACGCCGCGCGCGTCCATCTCGCCCACGGCCACGCGGACCGCGACATCCTTGCCCGCCGGCACCTCGATGGTCAGGTCGGCCCAGGCCTCGAGCCCCCTGCCCGAGCCACGGATCTCCACTTGTTCACCGCCGCGGCCTCCACCCCAGAACGTCCCGTCGCTCCGCACGCGAACCGTCGTGCGCGAGCCGCGTCCCATCCCGGGGTAGACGATCCGCTCGTCCGGGTAGCGCACCCTCAGTGTCTCCCGGCCGCCCACCGTCCCCGTCTCGATCTCGAGACGCGAGGCGTCTCCCCCACCGCGCGTGACACGCACCACCACGTCCGCCCCCGTCCCCCGTACCACGTGCGTCTGACCGGCCAGGTTGTAGATCGCCACGCGCGCACCCGACACGCGATGGACCTCCTGCGCACCCAGCGGCAGCGCCATCGTCAGGGCCAACGCGAGAGACAGCCCCGTCGTACGCAGCTTGCTCGCCATCATGTTCCCTCCACGGCCCCTCCCGGAGCCCGCTGAGCTGGTTTCACCTAGTTACCGCATCACTCCCGCCCCGGAGCGAAGACGGATCTCGCCATCGAAGACCTCGATCTCCAGTCGTGCGGCCCCGTTCCCGAGCGTGAACTCGAAGACGCCGCGACCGAGGCTCTGCAACGTGACCGGGAAGTCCGAGAGGAATTCCCCATCGAACGTGGACACCTTGGCCCGCGCGCTCGTGCCGGCCGGCAACAGCAACTCGACATCCCCGTCGTGCGTGGAAAACGAGTAGGACCCGCCCGAGGCGAGCGCGCCCGCGAACGTGAGATCACCGTCGATCGTCTCGGCCCGCACCAACGGACCCGTCACGTCCTCGAGGGTCAGGTCGCCATCTCCGCTGTATGCGTCCACCTCGGCCCGGACGCCCTGGAGCGTGACGTCGCCGTCCCGCGAGCGGACGGAAACCCGGCCGTCGGCGTCCCGGACCTCGATGGTTCCGTCCGCCGTCGAGAGCGTGACCGTCCCCGAGACGTCGGAGCAGAAGACATCCCCTTCCACGGTCGTCACCATCACCTCCGCCGTGGTCCCGCTCACGTCCACGTCCACCGTGCGCCCCTGGATCTCCAGCGGCGCCCACGAGGGGAGCCGCAGCTCGATCTCTCTCGGCAGGCGCCGCCCCCTCCGGTCTCCCGGGCTCACCACGAGGCGGTCGCCGGATCGGGTCACCGCGACGTCCTCTGCTTCGTCCAGCGGCCCCGACAAGGAGAGCTCGGCGCGGTCCCAGGCGCGGGCCCGGACCGACCCGTGGAAGCCCTCCACGACCACACGATCGCCCCGCCGCACGGCGACCGTGGTGTCGGGGAGGTCTCCGGCGGGGGACAGCAGCAGGCCCACCAACATCAGGGTGCCCGTGACCATCATGTCTCCCACGCGGCCATCCGCGTGGCCTCACGGAGGAAATCGGCCTTCTCGCGATACGCCCGCTCCAGGTGATCGCGGAGGAAGGGGTTACCGGGGTCCACGTCCAGCGCGCGCACCGACTCGTCGATCGCACGCTGGATGACCGCCAGGTTTTTCTCCACGATCCGGACCGTATTGGGGTCGAGGGTCGCGCGCGCGGCGTCGAGCTCCGCCTCGAGCGATGCCAGCTCGCGCGCGAGCTCCGGGGAGGGCCCGGGCGCGTCGGCGGCGAACACGTCCACGGATTCAGCGGGGGCGACGGGGCTCCGGCCCCGCAACGGCACACCCGCACCGGCCCACCAGGTGGCCACACCCGAGAGGAGCACCAGGCCGACCGCCGCCGCCGCGAGCTGCGGCACGGTCATGTAGACGCCCCACCGGGGCCGACGGGCCACCGCGCCGGGAAACGGGACGACGTCACTCGGCTTTCTCCGGGGCGGAGCGCCGATGGCCCCCGCGATTCCAGGCCAGAGGTCCCGGCCGGGCTCGATCGGTCCCAGCTCACGGGCCCGGGCCATGACCTCCCTGAGACCGGCGAGCGTCTCGCGGCACGAGGCGCACCCCGCCAGATGCTCGTCCAACGCCCTGGCCTGGTCGGGCGGGAGGTCGCCGTCGAGGTACTCGGACAACAGGTCCAGCCAGTGGCTATGGTCTTCCTGCGTCATGAGCTGAGATACCCCCTGAGGAGCATACGGGCCCGATGCAGCTGGGACTTCGAGGTCCCGACCGAGATTCCCGCGAGCTCCGCGATCTCTTCGTGAGTGTACCCTTCCACGTCGTAGAGCACGAACACCTCCCGAGCCCCTGCGGGCAACCGGCGCAGCGCGCTTTCAAGGTCCATCGCCACCACCGAGCGCCGCCGTATCGGCGCGGCGATCCGCTCCAGGATCCCCTCCCCTTCCCGCCTTCTCGACTCCTGCTTGCGCGTCGTGGCGCGACGCGAGAGCAGGTGGTTCACGGCCAGCCGATGGAGCCAGGTTCCGAACTGGGCCTCGCCCCGGAACGTCCCCAGCTTCTGCCAGACCCTGATGAAGACCTCCTGGGTCAGATCTTCCGCGACGTCCTCTCCCACCATGCGCCGCGCCAGGGCGTACACCCGGGCCACGTGACCCCGATACAGGCGCTCGAAGGCATCGTGGTCCCCGGCCGCGGCCCTGTGCGCGTCAGTGATTTCTGCGTACGCTGGCACCAGAACGGATCCCGGGCGGCTCATCGGGGAAGGTGTATCCTGTTCATCCCTACGTATGGGACAGGATGTTCGATCCAGAGGTTGGAATCCGCTTGCGCGGCCCGTTCCTGGCCCTCACCCTTGATCCACCCCAGGATAACGAAAGCAGAGGCCTCCACCATGCAAATGCTCCCCGTCGATCTGACCGCCGTCCTCGCGGTCTTCATGGGGATCTCGATCATCCTCGTCCCCGTGATCGGGATCACGGCGCGCTTCGCCCTGAAGCCCACCGCCGAGGCCCTGGCCCGCCTCTTCGAGCACAGGGGCATGGAGGACACCGTCCGTATCCTGGAGAGGCGCATGGCGCTGCTCGAGCAACAGATGGAGTCTCTCGAAGGCTCGGTGCGGCGCCTCACGGAGGTGAGCGAGTTTCACCAGGCTCTGGATTCCGGGGCTGCGGAGCCTCGCTCGATCGGCACGGGAGGAGGGGAACCATAGATGAGCGACGCCATCGAGATCATCGCGCACCGCGGCTACAGCGCGCGCGCCCCGGAGAACACACTCGCGGCGCTCGAAGCCGCCATCGAGACGGGGGCCGACGCCGTCGAGTTCGACCTCCACACCGCAGCGTGCGGCACGCCGGTGCTCTTCCACGACGCGATGCTCAGCCGCACGAGCAACGGGGTGGGGCCCCTCCGCCGCAGGACCTTGCAGCAGCTCAAGAGCCTGGACGCCGGCAAGTGGTTCGCCCCCGGGTTCGCGGGCGAGCGCATCCCCTCGTTCCAGGAGGCCCTGAGCGCGCTCAAGGGGCGCGTCCCACGGGTCTACGCCGAGGTGAAGGGATTCCGTGAGCTCGAGGACGTGGACCGCATGGTTCGCCTCGCCGCCGGCGCCGGCATGCTCGGGAACGTCGTGTTCATCTCCATGAACTGGACGCTCCTGGACCGGATGCGCGGACAGGATGCGACGCTCGCCATCGGATACATCGTCGACGAGGCTCCCAGGGTGGAGGAAGCGATCGAGCGCAGCCGGGGAGACTCGCGCGTGATCGTGGATCTCCGAGCGAACCTCGTGACGGCGGACGTCGTCCGCCGCCTTCGTGACCAGGCCACGGACCTCGCCGTGTGGACCGTGGACGACCCGGCCGAGGCCACACGCCTCCACGGAATGGGCGTCGGCCGCATCACCACCAACCAGGTGGGAACCCTGCTGGACTGGAAGGCGAAGATGCGCGGGAGCTGACGAGACCGCGCCGGGCGCTCATCCGCTCGGACGCAGGCGCTCGCGCAGGCTCCTCTTGTCGAACTTGCCGGTCGACGTGCGTGGAAGGGAATCGAGGAATACGACGCCGTCCGGCAGCCACCACGTCGGGACGCGGCCCTCCAGCGAGCCCAGGAGGTCCTCCGCCGAGGCGGCCGTGTCCGCACGCAGCACGACGCACGCGATGGGCCGCTCACCCCATCGGGCGTCGGGTACGGCCACCACGGCGGCTTCGGCCACGGCCGGGTGGTCCATCAACGCGTGCTCGAGCGCGACGCTCGGGATCCACTCCCCGCCGCTCCGGATCAAGTCCTTGGTGCGGTCCACGAGCCGGACATACCCGAGCGCGTCTTGCGTCGCTACGTCGCCGGTGCGAAGCCACCCGTCCCGGAACGCGTCGGCCGAGGGGGACCCGAAGTAGCCGCCGGCGACCCAGGGGCCTCGCACCTCGAGCTCCCCCGGCGTCCGCCCGTCCGCGGGAACGGGATGGCCCGCCTCGTCCACGATGCGGACCTCGACCAAAGGGAGCGGCGTGCCCTGGCTGACGCGCACGGGCAGGAGCGCCTCGGGCGTCCAGTCCGCCATCTCCCCGCGCGGGTGCGCGACCATCCCCACCGGGGTCAGCTCGGTCATCCCCCACCCCGCGATGATCTCCACCCCCAGCTCCTTGCGGTACGCCTCCAGAAGTGCGGGCGCCGTCGCCGCGCCTCCGGAGTGGATGCGGAGCCGGGGGGACAGCGACCGGGGCCGGGCACGGAGCTCGTCCAGGACGCCCATCCACACGGTCGGGACGCCGGCGGCGAACGTGACCCGCTCCTCCTCGAGGAGGGCCGCCAGGTGAGCCGCCGAGGGACGCGCGCCCGGCAGGACGAGCGTGGCGCCCGTCAGGGCCGCGGCGTGGACGAGCCCCCACGCGTTCGCGTGGAACATGGGGACGGCGGGAAGCACCACGTCGGCTTCGCCGATCCCGAAGCCGTCGGGCAGACAGACGGCCAGCGTGTGCAGGACGATCGAGCGGTGGGAGTACAGGACGCCCTTCGGCTCGCCCGTCGTGCCCGACGTGTAGCAGAGGCCCGCCGCGTCGTCTTCCTCCAGATCAGGGAGCGACGCGGAGGAGTCCCCGGAAGACACGACGTCCTCGTACGCGAGCCACCCGTCCCTGGCGGCTCCGGCCAGCGCGATCTTGCGCACGGCGTGGGCGAGCGGGCGGGTCGCGTCCTCCACCAGAGGCACGAACTCGGGATCCGCCAAGACGATCCGCGTGTCCGCGTGCGCCAGAATGCGTCCGACCTGCTCCGCCGAAAGGCGGACGTTGGCCGTGAGCAGCACGGCGCCCGATGCAGGTACGCCGAAGTACAGCTCCAGATGCGCCTGATCGTTCCACGCGAGGGACGCCACACGGTTCCCCGCGCGCACGCCCAGCGACCGGAGGGCGGACGCCAGCGCCCAAGCCCGATCCCTCACCTCGCGCCAAGTCGCGCGTCGCGGTCCCGCGTCCCCACCGCTCACCACCGCTTTGTCCGGGAAGAGCGTCGCGGCCCGCTCGAGAAGCCGCTCGACCCGGAGCGGGGCGTGCATCATGCCTCCTTTCATCGGGCACCATCCCGAGGCTCGGCGGGAGACGCCGCCGAAGGAAAGACGATCGTGAAGCGCGCACCCTTCCCCCGTTCGGACTCCACCTCCACCGATCCTCCGTGCGCTTCCACGATTCCCCGGACGATCGCGAGGCCCAGCCCCGAGCCGGTGCGGTCGTGTCGGCTCGCCTGCCAGAAGCGGTCGAACACGCGGACCCGATCGGCCTCGGAAACGCCGGGGCCCTGGTCACCCACGGTGAGGGCGACGCCCCCGCCCCGATGGGCCCGCGCCTCGAGCGTGACGCATCCCCCGGCCGGGCTGAATCGGAGCGCATTGTCGACGAGATTCGCCAGCGCCTGCTGCACGCGATCGGGGTCGGCCATCACCGGAGGGAGACCGGGTTCCGTCTCCACGACCAGCGCGACACCCTTCTGCTGCGCCTGGTGGGCGAAGAAGCTCTCCACCTCGGCGAGGATGTCCTCGGCTCGGAGCGCCGCGGGGCGCACCACGAGGGCTCCCGCTTCGATGCGCGCGATGTCCAGCAGGTTCTCGATGAGCCGGCTCATGCGCTCGGCCGATCTCCGGATGATCTCGGCCTGCCGGCGGCGCTCGGGCTCCTCGAGCGGGAGATCGAGAAGGAGGTCCGCCGCGCCCGCGACGACGCCGAGGGGATTGCGGAGATCGTGCGACACCACCGAAACCACCTCCTCGCGGACGCGCACGGCGCGGCGCAGGGCCTCCTCCTTCCGGAGGATCTCGGTGAGGTCCGTGAACGTGAGGACCGCCCCCCGCACGATGCGCCCGCCCACCATGGGACGGAGGGACCACACCACCGGCAGCGCGGAGCCGTCCTTGCGCCACAGAACATCGCCGCCGTCCGACCGTGCCTCCACGCCGGCGGACAACGCCTGCAGGATCGCGCTCTCCGGACGGGGCCGCGCCATCCCCTCTCCGGTGGCGTGGTACAACGTGTCGTGAACGTCTCTCCCACGTAGCTCCCGCTCCGAGTACCCGAGGAGTTCCGAGCCGGCCCGGTTCAGCGTCAGCATCCTGCCGTTCAGGTCCATGCCCAGGACCCCGTCGGCCGTGGCCTCCAGGATCGCGTCCATCTCACGCCTCGCCCGCACCGCGTCCTTGCGCCGCTCGTCCGTCTCGGTCGCGAGTACCCTCAGGCTACGGCCCACGAGGCTCACCGCCGCCGTCGCCCCCAGGCCGAGCAGGAGGAGCCCCAGCGAGATCCGGGTCTGGAGCGTGCGCAGTCGCTCGCTGCGGCGGCGCCCCGCGTCCACCTCGGCCTGGATGGCCCGTTCCAGCTCCAGAGCGGCTCGCTGCATGTCCTCGTACCGTGAGCGCTCCTCTCCGAACGCCTCCACCCGCTCCAGGCGCGCCTGCGTGGACTCGAAGACGTCCTGGTGCTCCACGTGCCAACGCAGGGAGGCGGAGGACAGGCGGGCCAGGCGTTCCCGGATCTCGAGATCCATGTCCCCGATGAGCTCCTGGAGGTTCTCGACGATGGCCTGCTCCTCCCGCAACGCGTCGAGATACGGCCCACGGAAATCGCGGTTCCCCGTGAGCAGGAACGCCTGGAAGTGGGACATCTGCCGCGCCTGGACGAGCGAGAGGCGCGTACCCAGGAGGCGGGCCGGATCCAGCACCTGGGCGATCTCGTCCTGCGCCCGGGCCGCGCGCCGCCCCATGCCCAGCGGCACCACGGCGAGAGCCACGATCGCGACGACCACGAACACGACGGCCGCGGCGCCTCCGGTCCGGGGGACCATCGACGATGGTGAGTTGGACGAGAAGATGGAAGTCACAGCCTCAGGAAGATCCGGTTGCGGTACAGGGGCGTCATCAGGAGAAGCCAGAGCATCACATAGCTGAGGGCGAACGCGAGGGAGCCGGTGATATCACCGGCCCACGATCGAAAGACGTTCTCGTAGATCGAGCCGTAGAGCGAGGAACCTCCCTCACCACCGACGCGGATGCGGACCAGCATCCGCGTCACGAGCCCCGAGAGCACGAACACCGTGATCGCGTTCGTTCCGTAGACCAGAAGCGGCGTGAGCCAGCGTCCCCTCCGCTCCTTCACGTCCACGACCCAGTAGAGCGCAGCGAGCAGGAGGAGCCCGGTACCGGCGCTGAACAGGACGTACGAGCTGGTCCAGAGGTTCTTGTTGATGGGGAACCAGAGATCCCACAGAAGGCCGCCCAGGACCAACGCGACCCCTGCCCAGAGCATGCCGCGCGTGAGCGAGGTCTTCGCGTGCCCCGAGAGCAACCATTCCCCCGTGGCCGTCCCGAGCAGCGAGGTCCCCACGGCCGGCAGGGAAGAGAGGATCCCCTCTGGATCCCACGTGCCCCGGTACAGGTGCCCCCCCATCAGCGTGCGATCCAGCCACGACGCGAGGTTGCCCTCGGGACCGAGGTCCCCCGCGCCGTAGCCCGGTACGGGCACGAGTGTCATCAAGCCCCAATAGCCGAGAAGGAGCCCGGCGGTCCACGCGGCCCGGCCGCGTGGACCGGCGATGAGGTACAGAGCGGCCGCCACCATGTAGACGACGCCGATGCGCTGGAGCACGCCGGGCCAGCGGATCCCGCTGAAATGGAAGTCGGGAAACACCCTCATGAGGAGCCCGATGGCGACAAGGGCGAGCGAGCGCTTCACGACGTGTGTGAAGAGGTCGCGCCGGCGCGCGCCCTCGGCGAGGCGGCGACGGAACGAGAAGGGGATCGCCACACCGACGATGAACAGGAAGTACGGGAAGATGAGGTCGGTCGGCGTCCAACCGTTCCACTCGGCGTGGGTCAGCGGCGCGTACACGTGGCTCCAGCTCCCCGGGTTGTTCACGAGGATCATCCCGGCGATCGTGAGCCCGCGAAACGCGTCCAGCGAGAGGAGCCGGCCCGCCGGCGGGCGTACCGCGACCGTGCCGCTCATCGTTCCCTCCCCACCCCGGGAGCCGCCGGGGACCCGTCGTCGAGCACCCGTTCCTACCTAGAAGACGACCGCGAGGATCGCGTAGAGGAACCACCCGATGAGCACGGTGGCGAGCGTCTTGCCGTTCCCCACGTCCAGGGCCTGCCGAAGCCCGATGAAGCCCGCGACGAGCATCCACAGCGCGACGAACAGGGTGATCGGGACGCCGAGGAACGGGATGATCCCGAGGATGAGGAGGAGTCCCGGCGCTTGCGCGAAGCCGAGCGTCCTCATGACCTCGCCCCACGTCGCCTCCGCTCCGAAGAGCTTGCTCCCGATGAGGTACGAGACGCCCGCCCACACGGCCCATCCCACCACGGCGATCAAGGCGGCCCTCGCCGCGCTGAACAGCCCCAGCGGTGATGCCCCCAGAGCCTGCGCCACCGCCACCATGGCCACCACGCCCGCGGCCTGCAGCGTGGCGTCCTGGTCGTGCTCGACTTCCTCGTACGTGTCGATGCTGAGAAACGAAGCCCCCACCATGCGCTGCATCATCGTGCCTGCCATCTCCTACCTCCTGTCGAAGGAATGGCTCAACATGGGCCGGAAGACCGGTTCGACGCCACGCTCACGCGGGCGAGCCGTCGGGCACGTCCGCCATCGGGTGACCTCCGCCCTCCACGCCTGCGCCCTTGTCCCCCGGATGCTCCGAATCTACGGTACGTTCGGTCCGGAAAGGCTGGTCGATTCCCCGTCCACTGGTGGACGGGAGGAGCGTAGGACCGATGACCCGTCCGTCCTCCACACCCGCAGCCGTGACTCGCCGACTGCTCCAGACGCTCTTCGGTGAGCACCCCGGAGCCTTCCGTGTCCGTCTATGGGACGGCACCTACTGGCCCGACGAGGCGCCCCGTGAGGCGACGCTCCTGCTCAACCATCCCGGTGCGATGAGGGCGGCCTTCCTGCCCGGGACGGAAGTGGCCGTCGGGGAGGCGTATCTCCACGACGATTTCGACGTGGAAGCAAACCTGGAGGCGTTCTACGGAGCGGCCGAGCGATTGCTCCGCGACACATCCTCGTGGATTCAGAAGATGCGCGTCGTACGCCAACTGCGCCGTCTGCCTGCGGAGAGCCGCCGCGCAGTGGTGTTGAAGCAGCGGGCCGGAAACGTTCGCGGCCGGGCCCGCGTAAGCGGGCGGCGCCACTCCGTGGAACGTGATCGTCAGGCCGTTGCCTACCACTACGACGTGTCGAACGATTTCTTCCGACTCTGGCAGGACCCGGGCCTGGTCTACTCGTGCGCCTACTTCCACGCCGTCGATGAAGACCTCGACGCGGCTCAGGAGCGCAAGCTGGATTATCTGTGCCGCAAGCTCGGGCTCCAACGCGGGCAGAGGCTGCTCGACGTGGGCTGTGGCTGGGGCTCCCTGGTCATGCACGCGGCACGGGTGTACGGCGTGGACGCAACGGGCATCACCCTGGGCCAACCCCAGGTGGACCTGGCCAACGAACGCATCCACCAGGAGGGCCTGGACGGTCGCTGCCGTGTGGCGGTGCGCGACTACCGGGAGATGCAGGAGGAAAGCGCGTACGATGCCCTGGTGAGCGTGGGCATGTTCGAGCATGTGGGCGCCGCCAGGCTTCCGGAGTACTTCGCCCGGGCCTGGGATCTCCTGAAACCTGGCGGCGTGTTTCTGAACCATGGCATCGCCATGCGCGGAAGCGACAAGCGGGGGTCGGTCCGGGGGTTCGGCGACACCTATGTCTTCCCCGATGGAGAGCTGGTGCCCATCCACGTCACACTGAGAGCCGCGGAGAAGGCCGGATTCGAGGTGCGCGACGTGGAGAGCCTGCGCGAGCACTATGCGATGACCCTGCGTCACTGGGTGCGCCGGCTGGAGGCACACCACGATGAGGCGCTGCGATACGTCGACGAGCCGACCTATCGGGTCTGGCGTCTTTTCATGTCCGCCTCGGCCCACCGATTCGCCACAGGGCAGATGAACCTCTACCAGGCCCTCCTCGTCAAGCCTGACCTCGCAGGTTCCAGCCACCTGCCCCTGACCCGAGGGGACTGGTATCGGTGAGTGCCCTCAGGTCAGAAGACGAGGAGCTTGGTCAGCTTGACGGTGATGGACTGGTCGAGGATTCCACCCCCGCCCAGGGAGCGTCTCTCCGTGTACACCACGAACAGGTCGCTGCGCGGAGCGTGGATGAAGTTGAACCGCACGTTGGTCGTCGTCTCGTCCGTGGACTGATTGTACTGGACGAACGCGCTGGCAGTGATCCGTGTCGTCGGCGTAAACGTCACCCGCGCGCCGTAGACATCCGCGGTGAATTCCGTGCCGGGAAAGGAAACGTCGTTGTGATTCGCGGTGAGGCTGAGGGTGAGTCGGTAGTCGGGTCGCCAGGTCGTCCCGAGTTGCGCCGAGGTTCGCGTGCCGTCCCAGAAGCCTCCCTTGCTGAAGGTGATGTTTCCCGACAGTGAGCGACCGGCATTGGAGCGGAAGCCCACGCTTCCCCTCCTGTACTCGTAGTCTCCGGGCCCGACCGCGGCATTGCCGCTGACCTCGAAGGGCTCGAAGATGCGCTCGAATTGATCGTCGAGCCGGAAGCTCAAGGTGCTGCCGCCCACGAAGGTCACACCAAGGCCCAGGGTTTCCTGTCGGGTCTCGAGGACGTCGTCCAGGTTCGCGATGTAGTGAACCTCACCGTACGGGTTCAACTCCTGGATGATCGAGGAACTCAGCCGTGGATGCGCGCCGACGGTGGCGTATCCGTGATTGATCCCCCGACGTCGGACGAACCCGAGCGTCGGGTTGAACTCGTCGTCGACGTGCTTGGCGAAGGCCGAGATGTCCCACAGCTGGTCCCGCCAGGCTACCGAGACGCGGCCGGCAACACCGACGCTGTCCTGCCCTCGCGATTCCGCGATGGCCAGATACGAGTTGATCATCATTCTCCCGAACAGGCCGATATTGGCATCCACGCCATAGCTTCGGCCGTAGGGGCGACCGCCACTCGCAAGCTGAGCGTCGTCGGTGAGCTGCCTGTTCAGAAACATGCCTCCCACAGAGGAGTTGCCGAAGAAGTTCCGCCTGAATCGCAGAGCCGTGAAATTCTCGGGAGACGCCTCTTCGGTGGATGCCGTCTGCATATTCAGGACGCCGAACTCGTAGCCACCGATCCGACCCGTCAGCCGTCCACCTCCGACGATGGGAATCGGTCTTCCCCCTTCCGTAAGCCCGATGTGGCGGGAGTGGAACAACGTGAAGTCCGTGGCCGACGCCCCGCTGCGGAACTTCCTGTCGACAGCGTCATTGAAGGCGAAGATGCCGGAGTTCTCGACGAAGAACTCTCTCTGCTCGGGAAAGAAGAGAGAGAACCGGGTGAGGTTCACCTGCTCCCGGTCCACCTCCACTTGCGAGAAGTCCGTCCGGTACGTGAGGTCGAGGGTCAGACCCGAGGTGATCCCGTACTTCAGGTCCGCGCCCGCACCGTAGTCGCCTCCACGGTCCTGCTCGAGCGGCCGGCTCCCCCCGATGTTGGCGGCGCGAGCAAATGGTTTCAGCTGCAGGTTGCGACCCGACTCGAGCTTGCCCAGCCCCAGGACGGTGCCCGCCTTCGACATGGCGTAGACCTTGTCTTTTCGATCGATGGGGGCCCAATAGGAATCCTCGTCCTTGTAACGCACTCGGCGGAAAAAATTCGCGCCCCAGACCTGCTCGTCCTTCGCCGGGTCGAACCTCAAAGCCATCCAGGGAATCGCCATCTCCACCGTCCAGGCCGTCTCGTCGATCCGGGTGCGGACGTCGAGGATCCCATCCCAGGCGAGGTCCCGGCTCCGGGCGTCTTCGAAGGACTGGGCATCCCTGATGGCTCCTTTGGGATTGACGAAGAACATGAACGAGCCGCTGCGGTCGAGGAACGTATCGAGGGCCACTCCGAACGCGTCGCTGTGGAGGCTCTCGTAGTCTCTCTCGAGGCTGGTGATGGTGAGCCTGTCCCCGTCCGACCTGAAGCAGACGGCGCTGATGTAGAGGTTGTCGGCATCGAAGAGCAGGCGGACCACGGTCGGCTCCGTGGCCGGATAGCCGGCGTCGGGCTTGGACTGGACGAAGTCGCCGAAAGGCCTCGCTTCCTCCCAGGATGCCTCATCGAGACGGCCGTCGATAACGATCGGCCCAGAAGCTGCGGTCGCATGGGCCGTCGGGCGGGGGACTTCCTCGGGGTCCAGCGGCTGGCCCGTCGCCCCCGCCCGGTCGTCCGGCCATTCCTGCCGGATCTGACCGGAGGCCGGCGACGCCCCGACCAAGAGACCCAGCGCGAGAGGCGCGAGACATGTACGTATCACGATGACGCTCTATAGCGGCACTCGGTGCTCGGCACCGGCGGCGTTCATTGCGAGCGCGAGGCACGCCATCAGCGTGCAACCGCCCCGTGGAGGGCGGGAGCATGGTAAGCCTGGGGTAGAGGAGGGTCAAGCGCAGCGCGAGCGGGCTCCGCGCGTTCTCGGCATGGCCAGTGGGCGCTGACGGATTCGAACCGCCGACCCCCTGCTTGTAAGGCAGGTGCTCTGAACCGCTGAGCTAAGCGCCCGGTGGGTACTTCTTCCAGCACGACGGTCAAGATACCCTGGGTGTCCGCCTGTTGGTAAGCGGTCTTCAAGGCCAGCACCGTCTTCCATCCTCCCGCCGCCGCAACATCCACGTCCGGCAGGTGCCGGGAGACCGGCTTCTGCGGGTCCTCGGGTGAGGGGAACAGGGGAGCGCTTCCGATGCCCGGGCGCTCCGTCCATGCGCCCGACAGGACTTGAACCTGTGACCGGCGTAGGGACCTTCGTCGCCCTGGCCCCTCCCTCTTCCCTTCCCTACTCTACTCCGAGCCCTTCCCGTGGGGTGGCTCCGGGGGCTCCCGGCTTCGCCACCCTGCCGACACACGTGGATCAAGCCAGGAGCCGGTCATGGGCAGTCGGCCGACGTATGCCCCATCGTTCGCGTTCATCGCGAGCCTCCTCTTCTCCTCCGTCACGGCGCTCCCGGAGCCCATGGCGGCACAGGCCCGGAGCGCTCCCAGCCAGTCCGCGGCGACCAGCATCGCCGCCTGCTACGTCCCGGCCACGGGCACCATGTACCGCATCGGGGAGACGGGGCTGGCCTCGGACTGCCTCCACTCGTCCCACGTGCGCATGGAGTGGTCCAGCGGTGGTGAGTCGGCCAACACCCCGGGCTCGGTGGTCGCACGGGATGCCACCGGAGGATTCACCGCCGGGGCCGTGAGCCTCTCCTCGTTGGCCGTATCCGGGCTCTCATCCCTGGGGAACGGTAGGGTCCGGCTGGACGACGAAGGAGGGATCCTGGCCCTGGGGCCCACGGACTTCTTCAGCGATTCGGGCTCTCCCCTGGCCGCCAGCGGGCAGGGCGCCCGCATGTTCTGGTACCCCCGCGTCCAGGCCTTCCGCGCCGGATTCGCCGAGGAGGACGAGTGGGACGAGGACAACCTGGGGGACCAGTCGGCGGCCTTCGGCTTCGCCACCCTGGCCAGCGGTGACGGATCGTTCTCCGCCGGGGTCATGTCCGAAGCCACAGGGATGGGGGCCACGGCGCTGGGATACCAGGCCATCGCCCAGGGTCGGGCCTCGGTCTCCCTGGGCAACTTCAACCACGCCCTGGGTTCCAGCTCCGTGGCTGCGGGGGATCGGACGGAGGCTTCGGGAGACTACTCCGTCGCCCTGGGGTCCCACACGGTGGCCGGTGGTGAGGGAGCCGTGGCCCTGGGGAATTTCTCCCAGGCCCCAGCCCAGTGGGCCTTCGCCGCAGGCGAGGCGGCCGAAGCCCAGGGTAGCGCCGCCGTAGCCCTGGGGTACCGGACCGTGGCTTCCGGGGACGGGGCCACGGCGTTGAACTGGCAGGCCCGGGCCAGCGGGAAGGGTGCCCTGGCGGCAGGCATCGGCTCCGACGCTTCGGCGGTGTGGTCCACCGCGCTGGGGGAGCGCACGACGGCTTCAGGGGAGGCGGCTCTGGCCGCCGGACAGAGCACCACCGCTTCGGGCCTCGCCGCCGTGTCCCTGGGTGCCGAGAGCACCGCCAGCGGGGAGGCCTCCACCACCCTGGGAGTCTGGAACACGGCCGGCGGGAACTGGTCCACGGCTATGGGCTACAACGCCGCCGCCCTTCACGACGGATCCTTCGCCTACGGCGACGGCTCCGTGACGCCTGCCGGAGGGGCCGTGTCCACCACCACCGAGAACCAGTTCGTGGTCCGGGCCCAGCACATCTGGCTGGGGCGGGACAACAACGTCACGCCCAACCCGGTAAACTTCCTGGACACGTCCACCGGAGCCTACCTCACCATCGGTGGGGCCTGGACCAACAGCTCCGACGTGGCCCGCAAGCACCTCTTCGACGACGTGGACCCGGCGGCCATTCTCGACAGGGTGTCGGCCCTCCCGGTGCGTGAGTGGAGCTACAAGGCCGAGGACGACGGTGTGCGCCACCTGGGTCCCACGGCCCAGGACTTCCACGCCGCCTTCGGGCTGGGGGGAACGGACCGGGCCATCTCCACCGTGGACGCCGACGGGGTGGCCCTCCTGGCCATCCAGGCCCTGGAGCGCCGGACCCGGGAGCTGGAGGCCGAGAACGCCGAGCTGCGCCGCCGCCTGGAGGCGCTGGAGGCCGCCCTGGCGGCAAGGCGCCGCCCATGAGACTTGCCCTGCTTCTTCTGGTCGTCCTCTTGGGCGCCTGCTCCGACGACCCCTCGACGCCCTTCGCCCTGGCTCCCTGCGAACTGGCCGACGCCACCACACCGGCCCTGCCCGGAGCGCCCGTCTCCACCCTGTCGGAGTTGAAGCCCGCTCTGGAGGACGCCGCCACCCGCCTGGTGACGGCCCTTCCCGAGAGCAATGAGCGCACCGACCTGGAAACCGCTCTGACCGGCCTCTCTTCGGCCCCGGCTTCGTGGGACACCTCGTGCCGACTCTATCTCGTCGGCGACGCCGCCCTCGCTCGCCTGGATCAGAGGGACCACCCCTACAGCCTCCCGGACCGGGCCGCTCTGCGCATGACCCTCCAGGTGGCCCGGGCGGCCCTGGAGGCCTCATGAAGCCTGCCCGGCGCACGGAGCTGGCTTTGCTGGTCACCGCATGGTTCCTCCCCACGGCCCACGCCCCCCTGGCGGCCCAGGCTTGCCGGGGTGCGGCACCGGGTCCAACGGGGTGGGCGGTCCAGGCCCTGGCCGGCTTCACGGACCACGACGGGCGCAGGGTGGGGGTGCGCTTCACCCGGGAGTGGGCCGACGGTGTGGCGGTGACCCCGGAGCTGGGCCACACCACCTTCGACGGCGGCGGGCCCGCGCTCCAGGACGTGGGCATCGTGGCCACGCTGGACATCACCGATGTCGTGGCGGACGTCTTCGTGCCCCTTCCCCCCGAGCTCACCCTCTGCCCCCTGGCCGGCGTGCGCCTCAGCGAGATGGACGACGTGGACGTCTCGGCCACCCACGTGGGTCTCTCCGCGGGATGGTCGGTGGACCCCGGGGCGGGGGAGTGGACCCTCCACTCCTTCCTGACCCCCCTGGCGGTGTGGCGCATGGCATCGGTGGAAGGGATCACCGAGACCGGTTGGAACAGGGGACTCCGGGGAGGGGTGGCGACTCGGTGGCGATCGCTGCTGGTGACGGTGGAGCTGGAGCGGATCTGGGCCCCGTCCCGGGAGGATCGGGCCATAATGGGGGTGGGGGTGATCCCCTGAGGGGCCTTCCCGGTGGTGTCGAGCTTCCTGCTCTTCCCCCGGGTCAAGCTCAGCGCCCTGGGCGTGCCCTTCACGATGTCGCGTTCCCAGGTGTGCAAGAAAGTGTGCAAGGTGAGATACACGAAATCCGGGACTGGCCATTTCGACCGGCCCCCGGGAATCGTGGAAACTCGCGGGTTCTTCACCGGAAGTCGTGATGTGGGGCGGATACCCTGCTGGCGTGTAAGGCAGGTGCTCTGAACCGCTGACCCAAGCGCCCGATGGGGAGCTGATGTAGTCGCGGGCGGCGCCGCTTCCAAGCCCGCGGGATCCGAGGGTCAGAAGAGCCCGAAGCTCACCATGCCCGTGTAGAGCAGGTCATGTTGTACCTTGCCCCAGTAGCGGCTCAGGGCGTCGCGCGCCTGCACGTCGAGCTGGAGCCCGATGAGCCGCGCGGTGAAGCCCGCCCCGAGGTCCACGCTCCATGTGAACCCGTCTTCCGGGAGGGTGGCCTCCACCTCGTTCTCCCGGGTCGGATCCTCGAAGCCGTAGAGCTTCCCGCCCCCACCAAGCAACACATACGGCTCCAAGGGACCGAGGACCCATCGGGTGGGAAGCACGACATGAAGGCTCGTGAGCGTCATCGTGGTGGGCACGTCGAGCCACGTGGTCACGATCTCGGGAGGGATGTAGAGGTCGCGCAGCGTCTCGACGGAGTGGCCCGCCGACAGCCACGCGTCGAAGGACCTGAGGATTTCCCCGCGCAGGTGGGCGCCGGAGTCGCCCAGGCGCACCTCCACGCCCAGGCCGGCCACGAATGCGCGCCCCAGGTACCCGGTCGTCCATTCCGTGAGTCCGTCCCCGGTGAAGTTCTTGAAGTACTCGTAGAGGTAGGTGTCGGGAGCCAGGAGGCCCGCCCTCGGGTAGATCCACACCCGGCGGGCACCCGGTTCGGCACCGGGCCCGACGGCCCCCACCTGGGCCGAGAGGCCTCCCGCAGGCACCGCCACGGCGAGGGCCGCCGCAGCCAGGACGACGCGGAGCGGTCGGAGCCGGCGTAGGATCATGGTCGCATGGGCTGAAGGGCTTGCGCGGAGCGCACGGAGGGGTGTCCTCCGCATCCGAACTCTAGCAGGTCGCGGGCCATGCCGCCCCAACCCCGGAGGGGCCCGTAGATGCCCGCACCGGCGCTACGTCACGGCCTCGGTACTTCTACCTACGTACCCCCTTCCCGCAGGCTTCGTTTCTTTGTACCTTGGATCACAAGGCCCGTAATATGGTCACTTTCTGAAGTGTCAGGGTCGCAGGCCCTCCCTGTCTGTCCAGAGACTCACGTCGCTTCCAAGGCGGAGGGAGAACATGAGGAAGGGTTGGTCATTGACCGCAACCGCGGTCCTGCTCGGTGTGTTCGCCGCCGCATGCGAGGGACCCGCCGGCCCGACCGGGCCTGCCGGCGCGAGCGGACCCGCCGGACCCGCCGGGCCCGCCGGACCCGCCGGACCGGCCGGGCCTGCCGGGAAGGACGCGAACGCGAGCTGCACGCAGTGCCATTCCGGTGACGCCGTCCTGTACGCCAGGCAGGTCCAGTACCAGAATTCGACGCACAGGCTCGGAGGCAACTTCGAGCGGAACACGCCACCCTGTGCCACGTGCCACACGCATCAGGGCTACATCGAGAGGGTGGCGACGAACGCGCAGCTGACCGCCGCGACCATCGAGGATCCGGCGCCGGTCAACTGCAGGACCTGCCATCAGATCCACAATACCTACACCTCGGCCGACTACGCGCTGACGAAGACCACCCCGGTCACGTTCTGGCACGGCGGAGCGACGGTCGACCTGGGGGCGGAGGCGGGCAACCTCTGCGCGTCCTGCCACCAGTCGCGGCCGATCTCCCCTCTGCCCGTCATCGGTGGAGACCCGGTGCAGGTCACGTCGAGCCGGTACGGCGGCCATCATGGGCCGCAGGGGCAGATCGTCGCCGGGACCGGGCTCTTCACCTTCGGGTCGGTCACCGAGGGACCCCATGTCCACGGAGACCTCGCGTATAATCCGGGCGTGTGCGCCACCTGCCACATGGCCCCCGCCTTCGGGCAACAGGCCGGCGGACACACGTGGAAGATGTCGTACGAGTACCATGGGTCCACGGTCGAGCTGATCGAGGGGTGCGCGGACTGCCACAAGACGGTCGAGGATTTCGACCACTTCGGTCTCCGGCCCGAGGTCACGTCGTTGCTCGCGGACCTGAGCGCCGAGCTCTACCGCCTCGGCATCAAGGCCTCCGCGGATCCGACGAACGTATCCGCGAAGTCGGGTACGTTCGCCCCGGAGGTGGCCGCGGGGTTCATCAACTTCCAGATGATCACCGAGGACGGGAGCTTCGGGATGCACAACCCCGCCTACGTGAAGGGCGTGCTCAAGAACACGATCGCAGAAATGAAGAAGCGCTAGCCTGGGCGCGGCGGGAAGAACGTCGAGGTACCGGGCACCCGCTCCGGAGGAATCCGGGGCGGGTGCCCTTGCGTTGATCCCGGCGTGTGGTGATAGGTCGTACTCCGTCGGCGTTCCTACCTCCGCGTCAGCCCATGAACGTGAGACTCCTACTCCTCGTCTTCCTCGCGTCCTGCACGCCGGCCCCCGCCCCGCTCACCGACGCCGACCGCGAGGCGATCTCCACCGAGATCCGCGCCGCGAGCCAGGCGCTCGGGGATGCCATGAACGCGCACGAGCCGGAGCGTATCCTGGGCTTTTACGACCTCGATCCCGGATTCGTCTACGTCGGGTGTACCGAGTACCTGTTCGGGGGAGAGGCTTTCACGAACGTGGTCCGGGACTACCACCTCCAGCACCGTGGAAACCGGTACGACGCGGACGTCCGGGGCATCCGTGTGCTGGGCCCCGACGTGGCCGTGGTCTCGCTCCAGGGGACCTCCTCACCGGACGTCGTGGTGTTCACGACCCGCGTCCTCGGCCGTGACGACGACGGGCGCTGGCGCATCGAGTGGGAGCACGAGTCGTGGCCCGGGTGCTCCGCTCCTTCGGCGCCCCATCCGGGAACCGCTCCGGAAGACGAGTTCTTCTCGCAGCCGGGCGGTGATCCGTAGGCAGCGCCGCTCCACGCCTCTGGCTCCCCAACGCTTCACACGTCAGCTTTCGCTGCCGTCGTCCTCATCGATGAGGCGCAGGTTGTGCCGCGCGGCCAGAAGCCCCACCTCGGTGCGGTTCTCGACGCCGAGCTTCTCGATGGTCCGGGTGACGTGGTTCTTCACGGTCTGTTCACGGATCCCGAGGCGACGGGCAATCTGCTTGTTGCTCAGGCCTTCCGCGAGGAGCGTCATCACCTCCAGCTCCCGCACCGAGATCGGAGACTCTCCCCGGGCCTTGTCGGAGGGGCCATGGACGATCTGCGCGAGGCACGCGAGCCACGGCCCCGCGGCAACCTCGCCTCTGGCGACCGCACGCACGGCGTCCACCACGGAATGGAGGTCGGCGCCGGTCCCCACGCAGCCGAGCGCCGACTGACGGAGCGACGTGAGGCAGCAGTCGTCGAGGCGCGCCAGCGCCGCCCGGGAGAGCCGGATCCTCCCGCCCAGATCCAGCATGTGGCGGAGCGCGCATTCCTCGGGAGAATGATCGACGTACACGAGGACCTTCGTCGACGGGTGGGAAGCGGCCAGGTCCGGAAGGAGCCGTGGGTCGGCACGGCGCAGCGCAACGTCGAGGACAAGGACGTCGGGAGAGATCTCCTCGACCGAGCCGCGGACGTCGGTCACGCTCTCGGGAAGGGACGCGCACACGATCCCGGCCGCCTCATCCAGAACCGTCCGCAGGCCGACCGCGGTCACGGGATCCCGGACTGCGACCAGGACGCGAATGGGCTCGGGCGGCTGCACAGGGTGACCGTCGGACGGAGAAACCTGCAACGGATCTGAAGTACCTGTAACCTAGTACTTTCTTCCCGGTTGTGGAGGTACCCTTTTGTGATTGAGACGACGGAGGGTATCCGGGAGCTTACGGATGCACGAAGCCGGGCTCCGCGGGGCACGTCGCCCCCCCCTCAGGCGTCTCGCCGTCGAGTCCGGGATTCCCACCACGAATCCGGAGCCGATCCGTGAAGGCCTCACATAAAGCCCGGGGCGCCCTGGTCGTGCCGTTGATCCTGGGAGCCCTCGCCTCCGCGTGCGACAACGACGAATCCGAGCAGGTCGTCGCGCCCGAGCCGGCGCCGGGCGCCGTCCTCTCGCTGCAGGTCACGACACGGGCCGATACGGTCGCGCTGGAGTGGGTCGGGGCGGCGGGCGCCACGTCGTACCGGGCCGAGCTCTCCGGCGGGCACACCCTGACCAAGGACGCCACGGGGCTGAGCGCGACGTTCACGAGCGACGACGGGCTCGAGGACGCCGACACCTACACGGCCTCGGTCGTCGCGATCGGCGCGGGAGGAGAGACCCCGGGAGCCAGGGTGAGCGTCGCGACGGATTTCTTCCCATGGGACGAGTACTATCCGACTTCGCTCCACAACACGGGGCGGGGCATGGAGACGTACTACGAAACCCGTACCAAGGGCTTCGAGCACCAGACGGGCATTCCCTACGAGAATCTGAACTGCAAGACGTGCCACCTACCCGAGTACACGGGTGGGTGCCGCGCCTGTCACGGGACCGACGACCCACAGCTCGGCGCGACGGTGGACGCCAGCCTCAACGGCCCGTGCGGGACGTGCCACAGCCGCCAGAAGGCGGAGGCCAACCTATACTCGGACGTCCATCGCGCCGCCGGAATGGGATGCATGGACTGTCATACCCTCGGCGACCTCCATGGGGACGGAACGACGTACCTCTCCATGAACGAGCCGGACGCGATCGATCCCAAGTGCGAGGACTGCCACACGCAGGTGGAAAACCACCTCTTCCACAGCGCCCACAGCGGGACCGTGGATTGCGCGGTCTGCCACACCCAGAGCGTGATCTCCTGCTACAATTGCCACTTCGAGACCGAGGTCTACGGGAAGAAGAAGATCCCCTACGGCCAGATGCGGGATTGGAATTTCCTCATCAATCGGGATGGTAAGGTCCACCTCGCGAACTTCCAGAGCGTGAATTGGGGAGACGAGACGATGGTGGGCTTCGGACCCTACTACGCCCACACCATCTCGAGGAACGCGGTGACGGCGTGCGGGGACTGCCATAATAACGCCGCGGTGGACAAGTGGTTCCGCGACGGATTCATCGACGTGGTAACCTGGGACGAGAGCCAGCAGAAGCTGGTCAACCGCAAGGGATTCATCCCCGTGCCACCCAACTTGTACGGCGGGGGCCTGGTCTTCGACTTCGTGGACCTGGACAGCGTCGGCGGAAGCGTCTGGTCGTACCTGGAGCGGGGACCGGACCGCGTCCAGATCCTGTACGGGTCGCCTCTGACCGAAGCGCAGATGCAGAACCTGCGCTGAGCCCGCGTTACCCACGCTGGGTCACCGGCCGCCCCGCCTCCGCCAGGCAGGGCGGCCGATCGTTTCCGGACGCATGCATCGCCCCCCGGAAACTTCCGCGCGCGGTAAGGGATCAGAGGATGATCGCCAGCGGGAGCAGGACCACGTACGCCAGCACGAGAAGGAGCGGCGCGGCCGTGATGGAGCCCTGAGCCAGCAGCCAGTATCCGAGCGCGAGTACGACGAGCCCCCCACCACCCAGATACGCGTTCACACGCGTGAACCGAAGGGCGGCGGGCTGGCCCGCATCGGAAGAGGAGGGCTTTTTCGCCATGGCGGCCGAATGCTACCGGGAACGGGCCGCGCGGTCAACGCGAACCGAGGCCGCCCGGCCTCCATCGGCCCACGCGCGCCGGGCCTACCCGCTCCCCTTCAGATGATCCTTGAGCTCCTTGCGCGGAATGCCCAGGAGTTTCGCGGCCTCGGCTTCGTCACCGGCCGTCCGCTCGAGCACCCGGCGGACGTGGCGGCGCAGGGCGGTCGCGAGGGTCAGGTCCTCGCCCATCTCCGCCTCGGAGCCGAGCGTCAGGTGGTCCGCGCCGATCACCGTGCCGCGCGCTAGGATCGCCGCGCGCATGAGCGCGTTCTCGAGTTCCCGGACGTTCCCCGGCCAGGAGTACGTGCGCAGCCGTCTCATGGCCCCGTCGGCGATACTCCGCACGTCCCGCCCCGCCTCCTCGCGGATCCGCCCGAGCAGCGCGTTGGCGAGCAGCTCGATGTCGTCCACCCGCTCCCGGAGCGCGGGCACCCGGATCTCGACCACCTTGAGGCGGAAGTACAGGTCCTCACGGAAGCGCCCCGTGGCGACGAGCTCCTCCAAAGGCCGGTGCGTCGCCGCGATCACGCGGGCCTCCGTGGTGCGGGGCGTCTCGCCCCCGACCGGGTAGAACCGCCGCTCCTGGAGAACCCGCAGGAGCTTCGTCTGGAACTCCGGGCTCGGGTCCCCGACCTCGTCGAGGAAGATCGTCCCCTTGCCGGCGAGCTCGAAGTATCCTTTACGTGACGACGCCGCGCCGGTGAACGCCCCCTTCACGTGGCCGAAGAGCTCGGACTCCAACAGGGTGTCCGTGAGCGCCGTGCAGTTCACCGCGATGAAGGGCTCGTCCGCGAACGCCGAATGGTCGTGGATCGCGCGGGCGATGACCTCCTTGCCGGTTCCCGTCTCCCCCCGGATGAGAACGGTGGCCCGATTGCGCGCCAGGACGCCGATCGTCTTGTAGATGTCGATCATCCTGGGGTCTTTCCCCACCAGCGATCCCCGCTGGAGGATCTGGCCCCCGTCGTCGTTCCCCGCCTCGGGGGCGTCGGTGGCGAGCCCCTGCTCCCGGAAGCACCGCTCCGCGAGGGCTTGGAGCACCTTCGGATCCACCGGCTTGACCAGGAAGTCGAAGGCCCCGGCGCGCATCGCGGTCACCGCGGTCTCCATGTCCTCGTGCCCGGTCATCACCACGACATCCAATGCCACGGTCGCGCTCTTGAGGCGATCGAGAAGCTCGAGACCGCTCATTCCCTCCATGCGGACGTCGGTCACGACCAGACCGGGCTGGAACGCTCCGACGCGCGCCAGCGCCTGCTCGGCGCTCTCGGCCGTCTCGACCTCGAAGCCCGCGTGCGTCAGCCGGGTCCGGTAGACCTCCAGGGCGTCGGTGTCGTCGTCGACGATGAGGATTCGCTGGGTCATGGTGGGCCTTGTACCCCTCCGTCCCGCTGGTTGGATCCCGCCGCTCCAGGGGCTCGGGCGGTCGCATCGCGCGACGGCTCCCCATGCCAGAACGCCGGGTCGTCCGGCACCTCACCGGCGCGCAAGCGGGCCATCCGCTCTCGATTGCGCCGTTGGCGTGAATGGACCATGAACAGCAAGACGAGTGCCAGGAGCATCCAGAACACCGCCGAGCGCGATACGACGAAGAGCCACCCGTAGCGGGCCTTCACGTGCCGGCGCCAATCTTCCTCGAACTGGCTCGGGGTGACGCCGAAGGTAGCGCGCAGCGCCTCGTCGAAGGAGCGACGCTCCCGCCACCGACCCACGAACAACGCGAGGCCCCGCTCTCCGCTCTCGCCGAGCAGATACGCGAACGCGGACGCCGCCAGGAGATAGGCGGCGTCCGCCGAAGCGCGGTCCCTCGGCCACGACAGCGACAGCGAGTCGAGCGGCGGCGTGCGCCCGAGCGCCAGGAGCACCCGGAGGCGCCACGCCTCGGTCGCGTCCCACCCACCGGAAGCCCACTGGGCGTATCCCTCGTCGAACCACCGTGGGATCCTCGCGCCGGCGAGCGCTTGATGGAGGCCGAGGTGCGCCCACTCGTGCCGCAGGGTCCGACGGCCCTCGACGTCGAGGATACGGGGTCCTTCGTGCAGGGGCACGACGAGCAACGCCAGTTCGGGGAGCGCGACCCCCGCCCGCCACTCCGGAACCCGACCACCCGTGAGTTGGTCGAGCGCGGCGCCCGAATGCGCCAGCACGGCAGTGACGCCCCCGGGGACGCCGGAGTCCAGACCCGGCAGCGGAGGCTGTTCCCCGAGGAGCTCCAGAACCCGGACCGCCACCAGAGAATCGTCTGGGGCGAACCGGAGACGGACGCCGCGGCCCCGCAACTCCCGGTACGCGACTCCGTCGAGCGTCCACGCGGTATCCGGCAGGTTCGACGAACCGATACCGATCGGACCGGGCCGACCTTGCGGCTCGGCCGCGCCGGCGAACGCCGTGAAGGGGAAGGTCAGGGCCGCCAAGACGAAGGCCCCGCGCGCACCGTATCCGCGGCTCACCCGGTCTGGAGCATCTCCAGGTTGGTCCGGACCGCCTCGTTGTGGGGGTTGAGATCCATCGCACGCCGCCACAGGAGCAACGCGACGTCCCGGTCGTTGTCCTTGTACGCGAGCGTTCCCAGGCGCAGGTACACGTCGTCGCCCAGGCGCGGGTTGAGCTTGACCGCCTTCTCGTACTGCACCCGCGCGCCTTCGTGATCGCCCCGAGCCCAGGCCTGGTCGCCCAGGTTCTTGTGCGCCTGGGGAGGAGTGGGTGAGACGGCCACGGCCCGCTTGTAGAGCGCTTCGGCGGCCTCCACCTCTCCTCGCCGCTCCAGGACCGCTCCCGTGTTCACGAGGAGCGAGCCCGACTCCGGATAATGGCCGAGCCCCTCCCGGCCCACCGCCACCGCGTAATCCAGGTCCCCCGCCACCGCGGACGCCAGGACCGTGTAGGTGTAGTACAGCGCCGACGGCTTCTTCAGCTTGGGTCCCGTACGGTACGCCCGCAGGGCCTCCAGCGCCTTGGCCGGGTTGCGCGCCTTCAGGTGGACGATCCCCTTGAGCAGGTGGACCTCCAGGTCCTCCGGGCGGGCACGGTGCGCGCCCTCCAGCGCCTGGAGCGCCTCGTCGTAGCGGCCCATGAGCTCCAGCGCGAGCGCGCGATTGCGCTGCACCGCGTAGCTCTCCCGCTGACCCTCGGGCATGGCTCCGAATCGCTGGAGGGCGTCCTCCAGCCTCCCCGAGCGGAACGCCATGAGTCCGAGCATGAAGTTGGCTCTGCCCTGCTTGGGGTCCTGATCGAGCGCCGCCTCGAACTCGCGGGCCGCGTCCTCCATCATCCCGGAACGGTAGAACGCGACGCCGAGGTTCAGATGCTCCTGGAGCTGGGCGTCACCGCCCGTCTCCGCGACCGTGGACTTCTCGCCCGCGCGCGAGACGAACCCGCCCTGGATGAGCCCGAAGAGGGCCTTGCCGGTCTCGAACTCGACCAGACCCGCCTCGTTCATGATCTCGGTGACGGTCCGCACGCCGTCGATGAACGGGATGATCTTGCGCTGGTCCTTGGAGAGCTCGACCTCCTCTTCGCTCTCCTCCGGATGCTTGTCGAGCTGGAAGACGACATCGAACGAGGGGATCTTCTTCTCGATTAGGCTCCACTCGTCCACACGCCGAGCCCCCTCCATGAGGAGCGAATCGACATTGATGTTGACGAGGAAGAGACCATCCTCGTCCGGCCGTTGATCCGCGTCGAAGTGGAACGAGCCCTGCGTCCAGGCGAACAGGTGGTAGACGGCCTCCTCGATCTGCATCTGGATGTAGCGCTGCAGCTTCTCCTGACTGATCGAGCCCTGCTCGACCAGGATCTCGCCGAGGCGCTTGCCTCGCTCGAGAGCCTGGCGCTCCATCGCCTGGGAGAGGTCCTTCCGGGTGATCACGTGGTTGCGGACCAGGAGCTCACCCAGACGGTCGGGGCGGTTCAGCACCGACGCGTAGATCACCCGCCCCTTGTCGAAATAGATGTAGCCGAAATTCGAGCGGTCGGTGATCGAGAGGCACCCGGTCTTCCGGCCCATCCCGAGGAGCTGGCAGATGTCGGCCAGGTTGACGTCCTGGAGCGATCCTTCGATCGCCATCAGTCCAACTCCTCCTGAAGGAGTTCTTCGATCTTGGGCCAGTGGATCACGACGTTCTCGGCCGTCGGGAACCACGCCCCACCCTTGCTGGCGCGCTCGGCCTGACGAGCGGGCACGCCCGGCCCGGTCTCGTGAGGGCCGCCGGCCTCGGGCTGGGGAGCAGCCGACGTGCCCGCAGCCGTCGGCACGGCCGGGGGCTGGATCCGTCCACCGGGCGCCCCTGCGGCCTTCTCGGGAGCGCGGCCCCGCCCCGCACCGGCCGTGCCCCGCTTCGCGGCCTTCACCGTGGGCGGTCCGCCGGGGAAGAGGCCGGGGCGGTCCCCTTTCTCGAACTGATCCAGCGGAGGTACGACCGGGCCGGCACTGATGCTCGGGAGATCCCACAGGCCGCTCTTGGCCTCGGGCTCGGGAGACGCGACCAGCTCGAGCTCCGCCGGCCCCGTTCCGGCATCCACCTCGAGCACGAGGCCTCCCTCGAAGCGGGACCTCAGACGGTCGTCGATCTTGGCGATTCCCGAGGGCGGTCCGTCGGCCACCAGGAAGACGCGGGCGCCCCGGCGCTTGAGAGCCTCGAACAGATGGAAGAACTCGTCCTGGGCCCGCTCCGTCTCCGAGAGAGCCTCCAACCCGTGGACCAGCAGCATGTCCACGGTCCACCAGCGCTCCCGCCACGCGCCCGCGACACCCTCGCCCAGGGCTCGGATGAAGTCCTGAGCGAACTCGGAGACGGACGTCACCGCCATGCGCGCCTCGGGATGGGCGTTCTGGAACGTGCGCCCGGCCGCTCCGAGCAAGGCACGGCCCCGTTGCATGTCGGCGGACCACACATAGAGGGGGTTGTACTCCGGCTTCTCCGCACCGACGAGCTGCTGCGCCGCCTTGACGGCGATCTTCGGGAATCCCCGGAGCGTCGCCAGGTCGGGCCCCGGCCCCAGCTTCGGGAAGGGGCGCTGTCGTTCGCGCACCGACGTGAGCAGCGCCTCGGCTTCGTCCAGCCGCTCGGGATCTTTCAGGAGCCCCTGCGCCGCTTCCGGCCACGGGTTGTTCAGACGGTCGAGCTCGTCGTCGATCTCGCGCAGGCGACCGATGTCCTTTCGGAACGCCTCGACGATCTCCTCCCAGCCCTTGGGCTCCGACCCACTCTGGTACGCCTTGAGGCGACGCGCCGAGAACCCCTCGCGCTCGGCCGCGTCCACGGCTTCGCGCACGGCCTTGCGCCAGGGTTCCTCTTGTTCCTCGACGGTCTTGGCCACCATTCCCGAGAGGTCCTCCAGGAAGGTGGTGACCGTGTCCGGCGCCTCCTCGGCCGTCGTCGTCGACTCTCCCATCAGGCGCTGGATCTCCTCGGGAGTGACCCGTCGCTCCTCGAGATCCTGGACAGCGAACACCCGGTTGAGCGCGCCTCCCAGCTCCCGCACGTTCTTGAACGGATAGCGCCCCAGCGCCTCGGCGACGCCGGAGTCCAACACCTGACCCCGCTCTTCGGCCTTCCTGCGGATGATGGCGACCCGGGTCTCGTACTCGGGGGCACCGATGTCCACGATCAGCCCGCCCGAGAAGCGCGACAGCAGACGGGCGTCGAGCCCGTTGATCTCGGCCGGAGGCCGGTCCGACGCGAGGACGATCTGGCTTCCCGACCCCGAGAGTTGATCGAGGGTCCGGAGCAGCATCTCCTGGGCTTCGTTCTGCCCCGTGAGGAATTGCACGTCGTCCAGCAGGAGGATGTTCAGGTCCCCGTATCGGTCGCGGAAGCCGTCCCTGTCGCCTGCCTCGAGGGCGACCGTGAGTTCCTCGAGATACCCCTCCAGCGCCATGTAGCGGACCTTGCGCGTGGGCGCCGCCTTGCGCGACTGGTGGGCGATGGCGTTGAGGATGTGGGACTTGCCGAGTCCCGACGCCGAGTAGACGAACAAGGGGTTGTAGCTGGTCCCGGGCGACTCCGCGGCACGGCGTGCCGCGGCCGTGGCGAGCCGGTTGGCCGGTCCCACCACGAAGGATTCGAACGTCAGCTTCGGGTCGAGATCCGTCATGACCGCCGGGGTTCGGGGACGCTCCGGAGCCGCGTCTGGGGAAACACCTGGAGCCCGCCCATCAAGTATAGCGTGGAGGCCGGACGTGGCCGATAAGTATCGGGCACGTCCGGCTCGAAAAAAAGGTCCGGCTCACGCCCCCGAGCTCCCGGATCCGGCCCAGGCCGCCACGCCGGCCAGGTCCTCCGGAAGCGGCGAGGCGAACCGCATCCGATCCCCCGTGACGGGGTGGTCGAACATCAACTCGGCCGCATGGAGGAACTGACGGGGCGTGCGCCGGTCCAGCTCTCCGGCCCACGCCCGATCGCCCCCCCCCATGCCCCTGACCCATCCTGCCCCGTAGACCCGGTCGCCGACCACGGGATGGCCCACGTGAGCGAGATGGACTCGGATCTGATGCGTGCGGCCGGTCTGGAGCGCCACGTCGAGGAGCTCCGCCCGGAGCCACCGCTCGCGGACCCGCGCCCGCGTGACGGCGCGTCGGCCTCCGTCCACGACCGCCATTCGCTTGCGGTCCCGGGGATCACGGCCGATCGGGGCATCCACCGTCAGGGGAGACTCCTGCAGGTGCCCCCAGCACGCCGCCCGATACAGCCGTTTGACCCGCCGTGCCTTGATCGCGTCGGCGAGCCCCTGGTGGGCCCGATCGCTCTTCGCGACGAGGATGAGCCCGGACGTGTCCCGGTCCAGGCGGTGGACGATCCCCGGGCGGAGCCGCCCCCCGACGCCCGGCAGGTCGGGCACGTGATGGAGAAGGGCGTTCACCAGCGTGCCCGACCGGTGCCCGGGAGCGGGGTGCACAACCATGCCCGCCGCCTTGTCCACCACCAGGAGGTCGGCGTCCTGGTACACGATGGAGAGCGGGAGGTCCTCGGGCAGGATCTCGACCTCCTCGGCGGGGGGAACGTCCACCTCGATCATGCTTCCGGCTTCGACCCTCTCGGACTTGCGCGGTGCGCGACCGTCCACCCGAACGTGCCCCTCGGAGATGAGCGCCTGCACGCGGGTCCGGGAGAGCTCGAGCCGGTCGGCCACGAATCGATCCAGCCGGTCTCGCTCCCCGGGAGCCACGCCGAGCGAGACGTGGCGCGTTCCTCCGGAGCGCTCCTCCCTCACGGGCTCACATCGAGACGGCGCGCAAGGCGATGCGCGCCGGCACGCCGTCGAGGTCCACGTCCCGGACGTGCGGGTAGCCATCGCCGCCCCCCTCGCTCGTCGTCACGGTGACGGCGAGCGTCTCTCCCGCGATGAACCGCTCGTGCGCGGCTGCGGCCCGGCGGACCGCCTCCGGCCCGCCGAGCGCCAGCTCGATCCGATCGGTGATCTCGAGGCCGGCGTCCCTCCTCAGACGCTGGATCCGGTTCACCAGCTCGCGTGCCAGCCCCTCGGCCTTCAGCTCGTCGTCCAACGTCGGATCGAGCGCCACGGTGATCCGCCCCTCGGCCTTGACGACCAGCCCGCCTGCCGCCTCCTGGGCGACCTCCAGGTCGCCTTCCTGGAGGGAGTGAACGGCGCCGCCGAGCTCGATCTCCACCGCGTCTCCATCCCGATACCGGGCCAACGCGTCCTGGGAGAGGAGCCGGATGGCGTCGGCGGCCTGCTGGGTCCGATTCCCGAAGCGGGGCCCCAGGTTGCGGAAGTTGGGCCGGGCCACGAGTCGCACGAGATCCTCCGCGGAGGACGAGAACACGACGCGCTTCACGTTCAGCTCGTCGCGCACCAGATCCAGGACCTGCCCGTCCGGCACGTGTCTCCCCGGGATCACGGCGTGCAGCGTACGCAGGGGCTGACGAACACGGATCTGCACCTCCTCCCGTGCCGCGCGCCCCAGCGACACGAGCGTGCGCGCCGTGTTCATGTCCGCCTCGAGCGTCGCGTCGCCGCCGCGTGGCCGCTCGGGATACCGTTGGACATGAACGCTCTCGCCGGTCAACGCATGGTGCACCCAATCGGTGCTGAACGGGACGCACGGGGCGGCCAGCACGCAGACCGAGCGGAGCGCGTCGTACAACGTGCGGAAGGCGGCGCGAGAGTCCGCTGCGTCGGTGTTGCCCCAGAAGCGCGGCCGACAACGGCGCACGTACCAGTTCGAGAGGTCCTCCACCACGAAGTCGCCGACCTGCCGGTACGCGCGCGTGATCTGATAGGAGTCCAGCTCCTCCATGACCTCGTTCGTCAGCGTATCCAGCCTGGAGAGCAGCCAGCGATCGATGAGAGGCCGCTCCCGTGGCGCGGGGTCCGCGTCCGAAGGCTCCCAGTTCTCCACGCTGGCATAGAGGGCGAAGAACTTGTAGGTGTTGAACAGCGTATCGAAGAACTTCCTCGCCGCGTCCTGCACGCCAGCGGGGTCGTAGCGCTTGGGGACCCACGGGTTGGACGACGTGATGAGGTGCCAGCGCAACGCGTCGGCGCCGTGTTCTCGGATCGCGTCCCACGGGTCCACGACGTTCCCGCGGGACTTGCTCATCTTCTGCCCTTCCGCGTCGAGGATGAGGTCGTTCACCACCACGTTCCGGAACGCGGGCCCCAGTCCGAGCATCGTGGAGATCGCCAGGAGCGAGTAGAACCAGCCGCGCGTCTGATCGAGCCCCTCGCAGATGAAGTCCGCGGGAAAGTGCGTCCGGAACTCTTCCTGATGCTCGAACGGATAGTGCCACTGCGCATAGGGCATGGACCCCGAGTCGAACCACACGTCCACGACCTCGGGGGTGCGACGCATGGGGGCCCCGCACTCGGGACATGGCCATTCGATCCGGTCGATGAACGGCCGGTGGGGATCGAACCCGTCGGGCAGACCGCCCGCCGCCTCGGAGAGCTCCGCATACGATCCGATCCAGCGCACGTGCGTCCGGTCCCGCTGACAGACCCACACCGGAAGCGGGGTGCCCCAGTAGCGATCGCGGGACAGCGCCCAGTCCACGTTGCCCCGGAGCCATTCGCCGAACCGCTTCTCGCCGACCTCGGGCGGGAACCACGAGATCCGATCGTTGTTGGCCAGGAGCTGGTCCTTGAGCGACGACGTGGCGGCGAACCACGAGTCCCGCGCGACGTAGAGGAGCGGCGATTGGCAGCGCCAGCAGTGGGGATAGCTGTGCACCGTGGTTCCGATGTCGTACAGTACGCCCCGTCGCCGCATCTCCTCGACGAGGGGTGCGTCGGCGTCCTTGGCGAACGTGCCCCCCACCAGAGGCACGTCGGCGGCGAACCGTCCCGCCTCGTCCAGGGGGTTGAGCATGGGAAGCCGGTGGCGCTGCCCCGCGGCGTAGTCGTCGGACCCGAAGGCCGGCGCCATGTGCACGATCCCGGTGCCCTCCTCCGCGCTCACGAAGTCCTCGGACACGACCGTCCAGGCGTTCATCGGGTCGGGCGGCACCGGCACCAGGTCCAGGGGACGGCGGTAGCGCATGCCGGCCAACGTGTCGCCGCGATGCCGCGCCACGATCTCGACACCCTCACCGAAGATGCGCTCGGCCAACGCCTCGGCCACGATCAGGCGCCGCCCCTCATGCGCCACCTCCACGTAGGTCAGGCCCGGATGCACGGCGAGGGCCACGTTGGACGGCACCGTCCACGGCGTCGTCGTCCAGACCAGGAAGGCCCGTCCCTCGGGGTCGGGCTCGCCTTCGGGTCCCACCACCTCCGCCACGAACGTGAGCGATGGATCCTCGACGTCCCGGTACCCCTGCGCCACCTCATGCGACGAGAGCGCCGTACCGCACCTCGGGCAGTACGGCACGCTCTTGTGTCCCCGGTAGAGAAGGCCCCGCTCCGCCAGCGTCTTCAGGACCCACCACACGGATTCCATGTAGTCGGTGTGGAAGGTCACGTACGGGCGCCAATACTCGAGCCAATACCCGATGCGCTCCGAGAGCTGCTCCCATTCCTCCTTGTAGGTGAACACCGACTCGCGGCACACCTGGTTGAATCGCTCGATCCCGAGCGCCTCGATCTCGGGCTTCCCGCTGATGCCCAGCTTCTTCTCGGCCTCGATCTCGACCGGGAGCCCGTGGGTGTCCCACCCCGCGATGCGCGTGACCCTCCGCCCCTCGAGGGACCGGTGGCGGCACACGAGATCCTTGATCGTCCTGCTGATGATGTGGTGCAGGCCCGGCCGCCCGTTCGCGGTAGGGGGTCCTTCGTAGAACACGAAGGGTTCTCCGTCGCGGGTGGCCTCGAGGGTGCGGCGGAAGATGTCCTGCTCCTTCCATCGCACCAGCGTCTGGTCTTCTACGTCGAGGAGGGTTCTGGGTGGCTCGGGATAGCGCATGCGTTCAGCCCGTACTCAGCTCCGACGCTCTTCCGCATCGTCCTCGCGTGCGTCGTCCGGCGGCGAGGAGAACAAATCACGCTCGCCCGTCTGCGCGGACGATGCGTCGTCGAAGAGTGCGCTTCCTTCGGCTCGATACCGGCTCGCCAGGTCCTCCACGGGAGCGTCGAGGTCGGGTGGGACTTCCGCCTCGTCCGAGCCTTCGTCCCCAGCGTCCGGGCCGCGGCCTCCACCCAGGTCCAGCTCGATCGAGCGCTCCTCGAGCGGAGGGAGCCCCTCTTCCACCTCCACCACGTCCACCTCACGCTCCAGGAGCTGCCGGAAGCTCTTCAGGAAGCGGAGGCGGCGCCGCTCCAGTTCCTCGAGGGTCTCACGCGCCTTCTCCAGGCTCCGATCGGCGTCCCGGAAGCGGACTCGGATCTCCGCCTCCGTCTCGGCGAGCCGTCGACGGGCCTCCGCCTGCGCCTCGGCAAGCACGAGGTCCGCCTGGCGCTGGGCGTGGCTCTTCATCTCCGACCGTAGCTCCTGGGCCGTGACGAGGGCCTCCTGCACCGCCTTCTCGCGCCCCGACCACGACGCTACCTGCTGCTGGAGGGCCTCGACGCGCTCGCGAAGCTGGAGGTTCTCCCGCACCAGAGCCTCCAACCGGTCCGCCGCCAACTCGAGGAATACGTCCACCTCCTGGGGATCGTATCCTCGGAGCAGTTTCTTGAAGTCGCCACGCTTGTTCCGCACGTCCAGCGGCGTCAGGTCGATCATGGTCCTCTCTCCCCGAACAGAGCCGTGCCGATCCGCACCATCACGCTCCCTCCCCGGATGGCGAACTCGAGATCGTCGGTCATCCCCATGGACAGCTCCCGCCCGACCCGCGGGTGGCGGACAGGCGCGCTCGTTACATGGCGCAGAATTATAACGAAGAAGGACCCCGCCGTAGCGCCGGCAGGGTCCCCTCGCCCTCGTGGATCCCCGGGGTTCGGCCTATCGGACCTGGCCCGTGATCGGGATCGACACCCACACCGGGACTTTCCTGTCCCAGTTGAGGGCGGCGGTGAACCGATAGACTCCGGCCACCTCGGGCGCCGCGTCGTCGAACGCGGAATACCCGGAGGACTGGCCGATACGCGTATCGGCGCCGGGAACCGCTTCGCCCGGGCTCAACGTCTCTCCCTCTGCATGCGCTGCTCCAACCGCGTCGCGAAGACCACCCGCACGACGCCCGCCGAGACGAGCTCGGTCTGGAGTTGGTCCATGAGCCGATAGGGTGTCTCACGATCGCCCCGGATCGAAACCACCAGCCCTTGATTCGATTGCGCATAGAGCGGCGCGACGACGTTCGAGACCTGATCGATCTCGTATCGCTGGTCGTTGATGTAGATCGTCCCGTCCCTCTGCATCCAGAGGTTCAAGATGTTCTTCTGTTTCTCGTCGATCTTCTTCGCCGCCTCGGCTTCGGCCCACGTGATGGGTCGGTCGCGATCCCGCGGGAACGCCGTGCTCACCATGAAGAAGATCAGCAGCAGGAACGCGATGTCCGCGAGCGAGGACCCGGGGATGTCCGCGGCCGCCTTCGACTTCTTCTCGAAGCCGCCTTTCGTGCCCACGGTCACATCTCCAGGACCTGGAGCGAGATCCGCTCCGCGTTCGCGGCGTGCAGGGCGTCGAGCACGTCGATCATATACCGATACGGCGCGTCCGGATGCGTCTCTACCGCGGCGATCAGGTCCGGGTTCGCCGCGACTTCCTGCCGCCACAGCCCTTCGATCCGATCGGCACGCATCCGCTGGGCCTGAGGGCTCTCACCCCACTTCACCTCCACGATCCCGCTCGCCTGTATCACCAGGTGGAGGATGTTCTTCTGGCTAACCTCCACGGTCTCGGAGGACTCGGGGAGCACGACCGCCAGGCCGTTGTCCTTCGGGAAGTTGGTCGAGGTCAGGAAGAAGATGAGCAACAGGAACGCGATGTCGGCCGTGGACGCGACCGGCACCTCACCGCTCACTCTCTGCTTCTTCATGCCCAGCATGGCGTTCTACCCTCGGGCTTCCCTGGAGGTGCTACAAAGCCCTCCGAACCGTCTTGCGGACCCGCAGCACCCCCTTCTTCTCGAGATCCCACGCCAGGTTGATCACCTCCTGGGCACTCTGTTCCATGTCCAGGATGAGCTGGTCGATTCGGGTCACGAAATAGTTGTACGCGATGTTCACGGGAATCGCGACGATCAACCCCGCAGCCGTCGTGATGAGTGCCACCTTGATGCCGCCGGCCACCAGGCTCGGCTCGACGTCGCCGGCGACCTCGATAGCGCCGAACGCGATGATCATACCCGCCACCGTGCCGAGGAACCCCATCAACGGAGCCACGTTCGCGATGGTCGCGAGAATCACGAGCCCACGCTCGAGGAACCCGAGCTCGATGACCCCGGTGGTGGAGACCGCCTTCTCGAGCTCGCCTTCGGCGAGCCTCTTACCCTCGATGCGCCGCAGCCCGACCACCAGGATCGCCGCCGCCGGACCAGGCGTCCGGCGTGCGAGCTCGAGGGCTGCCGAGATCTCGCCCTCGAGGGCGAGCTCACGGACTTCCCGGAGCACGCGCTCGGTCCCTTCGTGAGCGCGCCAGAGCGTCCACGCCTTCGCGATGATGACCCCGAGCGCGACGAGCGAGCACAGGAGGATGAAGTACATCATGAACCCACCATCGGCGAACAGCGTCAACAACCGATATTCTGTGCTCACGGAATCGCTCGCTCCCGGGTGCGTGACGGCCGGCGCGACGCACTTCCGGAAAAAAGGACCCACGAAGATAGGAGTGGCCCGTCGAACGTGTCAACGCGGCCGTTCAGGGCCTCCGGAGGTGGCACGTCGCTCTTCTCAACTCCGCTCCGCGGCGTGGGAAAGGGCCTTGTCCGCGGCGCGAGGGGGCCCGATGAGGATCTCGCGAACACGCTCCGGCGACACGCCTCGTTCGAGCCGCCCCCCCCGGGCGATGGAGACCTGGGACGTCTCCTCACTCACCACGAGCACGATGGCGTCGGTCTCCTCGGAGAGCCCGAGCGCGGCTCGGTGACGGGTGCCCAGGGACCGGTCCGGGACCGTGGACTGCGTGAGCGGGAGAATGGCGCCTGCCGTGCGGATCTGGTCACCGCTGATCAGGACGGCTCCGTCGTGGAGGGGCGAGTATGGCGTAAAGATCGTGGCGAGCATCTCGGCCGACACCCGCGCGTGCACGTCGCTGCCCGTCTGGGCATATTCGTCGAGCCCGACCTCCTGTTCGATCGCGATGATCGCGCCCACGCGCGAGCGGGAAAGACGCTGGACCGCCTCCACCACCTCGTCGGCCACCTGGCTCGCCTTGAGGCCCTGGAGCGCGCGGATCATACGGGTCTGACCGAGTCGCGCCAGCGCGGCCCGGAGCTCGGGCTGAAACACTACGAGCGCCGCAATGGCCCCGTACTGGAAGAACGCCTCCAGGATCGTGCGAATGAGAATGAGGTCCAGAAGCCCGGCGAGGCCATAGAGGAGCGCCAGCACCACGACACCGAGCAGGATCTGCATGGCCCGGGTGCGCTGGATGACGAGCAGCGCCCGGTAGAGCAGGAACGCGACCACCAGGATTTCGGCCAGGTCGGTCCATCCGGGCCTGAGAAACCGGAGCTCCTCCCACAAACGGCTCACCGCATCGAAACCTCCCCCTGGGGCCCCGCCCGGCGCAGGGCGTGGGCAACCGCGAGGGCCTGGGCCACGGGCTCGACGTCATGGACGCGGAAGATCCTCGCTCCACCGAGGTACGCGACCACGCAGGCCGCGGCGGTGCCGGCGGCGCGTTCCTGGGGCGGCACGCCGAGAACCGCCCCGAGGAAACTCTTGCGGCTGGGTCCCACGAGGATCGGAAAGCCGAGAGCACACAGCGGCCCCAGGTCCGAGAGGAGCTCGAGCGACTGCTCGGCGGTCTTCGCGAAGCCGATCCCGGGATCCACCACGATCGCACGGTCGCTGACGCCTGCGGCCCTCGCCCGGGCTACGGCCAGCGCGAGCTTCGCGGCGACCTCGACACGCACGTCACGGTAGCTCGCGAGAGACACCATCGTCTCCGGATCGCCCCGCATATGCATGAGCACCACGCCGGCGCCGCTCTCCGCGACCACGCCCGCCATGCCCGGGTCGTGGCCGAGCCCGGAGACGTCGTTCACCACGGCCGCCCCGGCATCCAGGGCGGCCCGGGCCACGCCGGCCTTACGCGTGTCCACCGAGAGCGGGACGCCCAGCTCACCCGCCGCGCGCCGCAGGAACGGAACGACACGCTCGATCTCATCGGGCTCGGGCACATTCCGCGCCCCGGGACGCGTGGACTCACCCCCGACGTCGATCAGCCGGGCCCCCGCCTCGATCATGCCCCGTGCGTGATCCAGGGCCTTCTCGACGTCACACAGGCGACCCCCGTCGGAGAACGAGTCGGGCGTGAGGTTGACGATCCCCATGACGACCGGAGCGTCGAGCGGGACCTCCCGACCTCGGATGAGCCACGAAGCCGGGTCGCGGCCGCGCGAAAGGGGATCGGAGCCCACGTCGGGTCTGGCCCCCTCCTCCCGCTCCGCCCGGCTCGTCCCGGTCACGACGGGAGCGGCTCCTCGTCTCCGCCGTCCACGACGCTCGGAGCCGGCCCCGGAAGGGGTCCGTCACCACCGGGCAACGCGAGCGGCTTGCCCAGGGCCGGGGCAGGGCGGGAGGCGGTCTTGGCGCCGGCCGCCGGTTCGGGGGCGGGCTGCGGGAGCGGACGCAGAGGATCACCCCGCTCGAGCGTCTCGATCTGGTCGCGGTCGAGCGTCTCCCGCTCGAGCAGGGCCTGCGCGATCCGCTCGAGGAGCGGTCGGTGCTCCTCGAGTACCGTGCGCGCACGGTCGTGGGCCTCATCGAGGATCCGCTTGACCTCCTGGTCCACCAGCCGAGCGGTATGCTCCGACACCTGGCGGCGCTGGCTGATCTCCCTGCCCAGGAAGATCTCGTGCTCGGCGTCGCCGATGGCCACGAGCCCGATCACGTTGCTCATGCCGAACTGCGTCACCATGCGCCGAGCCATCTGGGTCGCTCGCTCGATGTCGTTCCCGGCTCCGGTGGTGACGTCCTCGGCACCGAAGATCATCTCCTCGGCGACCCGGCCGCCGAAGAGCATCGCGAGCTGTCCCTCGAGCCACTCCTTGGTATAGGAGTGCCGGTCCTCCTCCGGGAGGCTCGCCGTGATGCCGAGCGCCCGGCCGCGAGGGACGATCGTGACTTTGTGGACGGGGTCGAGCCCGGGGATCTTGAGACCCATCACGGCGTGCCCGGCCTCGTGGTAGGCGGTCAGCCTGCGCTCCCTTTCGGTGAGGACCAGACTCTTGCGCTCGGTGCCGAGCATGACCTTGTCTTTGGCGCGCTCGAAGTCGTCCATGGACACCTTGTCCACGCCGCTCCGGGCTGCGAGGAGCGCGGCCTCGTTGCAGACGTTGGCCAGGTCCGCGCCGCTCATGCCGGGCGTACCCCGGGCAATCATGCCGAGGTTCACGTCGTCGGCCAACGGAAGCTTCTTGGCGTGGACCCTGAGGATCCCCTCCCGTCCTCTCACGTCGGGCGAGTCCACGACCACCTGACGGTCGAAGCGGCCCGGGCGCAGGAGCGCGGGGTCCAGCACGTCCGGGCGGTTCGTGGCCGACAGGAGAATCACGCCCTCGTTCGATTCGAAACCGTCCATCTCCACGAGAAGCGCGTTCAGCGTCTGCTCACGCTCGTCGTGGCCGCCGCCCAGCCCCGCTCCCCGGTGGCGGCCGACCGCGTCGATCTCGTCCACGAAGATGATGCAGGGCGCATGCGCCTTACCCTGCTCGAACAGGTCGCGCACACGCGAGGCACCGACGCCCACGAACATCTCGACGAAGTCCGAGCCGGACATCTGGAAGAACGGCCGACCCGCCTCGCCGGCCACCGCGCGGGCGAGCAGTGTCTTGCCCGTGCCCGGCGGGCCCACGAGGAGGACGCCCTTCGGAAGGCGGCCGCCCAGCCGGGAGAACCTGGCCGGGTCCTTGAGGAACTCGATGATCTCCTGGAGCTCCTCCTTGGCCTCATCCGCTCCGGCCACGTCCGAGAACGTCACCTTGGGTGTGTCGGGGCTGATGAGCTTCGCCTTGGAGCGCCCGAACTGGAACGCACGGTTCCCCCCGCCCTGCATGGTCCGGAAGATCCAGAGCCAGAACGCGATGAAGAGGAGCCAGGGGAGCGCCCCGAGCAGATAGGCCCCCCAGCCCGGTTGTTGCTCCTCGGCCTCGATCAGGACGCCGGATTGATAGAGCCGGTCCGCCAGGCCGTCCTCCGCTCCGGGCGGAAGCGTAGCCGTAAAGCGCACGAGATCCTGTCCGTCGCGCTGGACGGGGGCGCGCAACTCCCCCTCGATCGTGGCCTCTCCCTGGAACGTGACCTTGTGGATGTTGCCGGCCTCGAACTGGGCGAGGAATTCGGAGAACGTGAAGGCGGCGGCCGGCCTCCTGGGACCTCTCACGAGCTGCAGGGCCACCACGAACATCAGGATCATGAGGATCCAGAAGGCCGCGGTCTTGGACAGCCGTGCCCAGGGGGAGCCGTTGTCGGGTCGAAGCGGGTTGTTGTTTGCCATTGGTCTCGCTCTCACGCGCTGCGGGAGTGCGTCCCCCTAAAGGCTCGCGATGTAGGGCAAATGGCGGAAGTCCTCGGCGTAGTCGAGCCCATACCCCACGAGGAACTCGTTCGGCGCGTCGAAGCCGATCCAACGCGGCTCCGGGTCGAGCGGGACCAAGTGCTTGTGGAGGAGGGTACACACCTCGAGGCTGGCTGGATCCCTCGCTTCCAGGCGTGGCAGCAGGCGTTTCAGCGTCGTTCCCGAATCCACGATGTCCTCTACGAGCACCACGGCGCGGCCCTTCATCTCCGAGGACGGGTCGTAGAGCAGGCGGACTTCGCCCGTGGAGACGGTCCCCTCGCCGTAGGACGACGCCAGGACGAAGTCCACCTGCAGGGGCAGGTCGATCGCACGGACCAGGTCGGCCAGAAAGACGAACGAGCCCTTCAGGGTCCCGACCAACAGGAGCCGGTCGGCCGCCGTGTACGTCCTCGAGATCTCGCTCGCGAGCTCGCGCACCCTGGCCTGGATGGCCTCCTCGGAGAAGACGACGCGCCGGATCTCCTGGCCTCCGAGCCGGGTGCTCTCAGTCAGCTGCGGCATGGATGATCCAGATCGTCAGCGCCTCGTCGTGGGTCCTGGGCCGGGCGTCCGTTCCCCGGATCACCCCCGGCACCCAGAGGACCGCGCCGGCCGCATCCACCAGCACGGGCACCCGATGCCGCTCCCGCGGAGGGACCCTGGCCTCCAGGAGGACCTTCTTGAGCTTCTTCGATCCGTACTCCAGGCGAATCCGGTCACCGTGACGCCAACCTCTCACCGAGAGCGGGAACCTCAGCTCGGCGATCCGGAACGCGCTCCGCTCCGTGTCCCCCCACTCCCCGCCCTCCACCGCGCCCGGGGCCCATCGCACATGGAACCGTACGCCGCCGATCATCACCTCCGACGAGCCCCCCGCCGCGTCGCCGAGCGCCGCTTCCACGTCGGGCGGAGCGGCCTGCCACCGCGTGAGGACGAGCCGGTCCAGCTCCCTACGGAGCGTGAGGCCGTCCCCCAGCGACACGGAGGTCCCGCTGGTGCCCGCCCTTGTAAACTCGACTGCGTCCCGGGTTCCTGCCTCGGAAGGCACGACACCGAGCCTCCGAGCCAGGGCGCGGAGCAGGCGTGCCCGCACGGCCGGGTGTCGCGCGCCCAACCGGACCGCGTCCATCGAGTACCCCTCCTCCTCCTCACGCAGGCCCGCCTCGCCGAGGAGCTCGTCCTCCAGGCTCCGCCACGCGGCCTCGTCGGCCGCCGCGCGGCGCGCCAGGCCCGAGAGCGCCCGGCGTGCCCTGGGGGCGATCGACGCCTCGACCTCCGGGAGGATCCGGCCGCGCAGGACGTTGCGCGCGTACGAGGACGACAGGTTCGTCGGGTCCTCCCGCCAGCCGAGGCCGTGAGCCTCCGCATAGGCACGCAGATCCTCCCGGGTGAACGGCAGGAGAGGCCGCCACACCCGGGGAGACCGCCGCTCCCGGATCCCCCTGAGGCCCGTGGGGCCGGTCCCCCTGAGCACGCGGAAGAGAACGGTCTCGGCCTGGTCGTCGGCGTGATGGGCGGTCACCATCCAGCGGGCACCCACGTCGCGTCTCGTGGCCTCGAGGAACTCGTATCGGCGGACCCGGGCCTCGGCCTCGGTCGTCGGCGCCGGGTCCAGGAGGCACGCGCGGAGGGGAACGACCCACGCGTCGCACAGCCTCGCCACCCAGCGCGCGTCGGCGGTCGAGTCCGCACGCATCCCGTGGTCCACGTGCGCGGCGGTGAGCTTGGGCGACGGCTCCGTCAGGGCGAAGCGTAGAAGATGGAGGAGCACGACCGAATCCAGGCCTCCGGAGAGCGCCACGACGACGCCGTCGCCCTCGCGCACGAGGCCCCGCGCGCGCACGTGGGCCACGAACCGACGGCCCAGCTCCGACTCGGCGGGAGGCGGCGTGCTCACGGCCCCACGAGCCCGGGAGGCGCGGGACGGCCGGCCAGCTCGACGAGGACACGGGCGAGTACGTCGGGGCGATCACTCTGGATGCCGTCCACCCCCAGAGCGAGGAGGCGGCGCATGTCGTCCGCGTCGTCCACGGTCCAGACGTGCACCGGGAGGTTCCGTCGGTGGGCGGTGCGGACGAAGGCATCGGTCACGATCGTGCGACTCTCCCAGGTCTCGGGCACTTGCAGGACATCCGCGGCGGGAGTGTAGGGCCCGCCGCCCGGGAGGCGATGGAGCATCAAGAACAACCAGATCTGCGTCCGGCTCGCCCCCCACGGGCCCCGATATCCTCTCGCCGGCGCTCGCCACCGCTCGTGCTCGGCCGCCAGCAGCACGCGGTCCTCGGCGCCATGCCGCCGGATGATCTCCACCAGGGGCGCGGCGACGCGCGTCTCCTTCGTCTCGACGTTCATCCGCGTGTGGGGAAACGCCGTGAGGACATCCTCGAAGCGCGGAACCTCCACCCCCTTCCCGCGGAACGAGGTCGTGCCCTCCAGGTCCACGAAGCGATAGCCGGCGTCGAGCCGACGCAGCTCCTCGAGCTTGAACGCGAACACCGGCCCCCTGCCATCGGTCGTCCGATCCACGGTCTCGTCGTGGATCACCACGACCTCGCCGTCCCGCGTGAGGCGAACGTCCATCTCCAACATGTCGGCCTCCCACCGCTCCACCGCGTCGCGGAAGGCCACCATGGTGTTCTCGGGAGCGAGGCGCGATCCGCCGCGGTGCGCCCCGAGCATGGGCGCCCCCGCCAAGTACGTCCGGCCGGGTCGCGGACCGAAGAACGTCATGGCGGTGTCCTCCCCAAGAGACCCGCTAGGAGCCTCTCCGCGTGCTCTCGACCCGAGCCACGTCCGCGCGGGACAGCTCGTGGTACCGATAGAGGACGAGGTCGATCAGACGGCTCGTCATCTCCCGCTCCCGGTGGAGCCGCTCGCCGCCGTCCGGCGACGGCTGCGCGAGCCCATCCTCCAGCTCGACCACCCGCGAGGCCAGGAACCGCAGGATATCCTCCACGACCTCCGGCCGGGGGCTGGCCGGCGCCTTCGCGTCCGGCATCACCTCCGTGAGAAGGAGGCCGCGCACGAAGGCCAGGAACCCCGGAAAGGCGAGCTCGGTGAGTGGCCCTCCATCGAGCGACTCCTCGTCCGTGATGTGCTCCCACTCGAGCTCGTTCCAATACAGATCCTCGGCTTCCTCCTCGAGAAAGGAGCGGATCTTCTCCGGAATCGGAGAGCGCGGCCCCGTGCGCGGCGCCTCGAGGCTCCGCCCGAGGAGGTGCTCCAGGCGCTCGCGACGCCCTCCAAGCAGCGTAGTGACGCGGTCGGTCATGGGGCTTTCTCGGGAGTGGGTTGAGGTATTCGGCGCGAAGGCAAGATAGGCCGCCGCCGGGTCCCGGGAAACCAGGGCAAAGGGCGCATTCGGGCGCCGCCGTACCTCCAGGCGCGTGTCCCTCACCTCCAACTTCCGGCTGCCCGAGAGCATCCAACGGACGGCGACGTCAAGCTGGCAATCGTGGGGTGTGGGGGTTCTGGATGCGGGGGGCCGCAGACGGGGTGCAGGCGGCCGCGGCCGAGCGACGGGAGGAGAGAGCATGCGACGCACGATGACCGGCGGGAACGCCGGCACGACCGACCTGGGAACCGACGTCCGCTTCGCTTTGCGGGTCCTGTCGCGCTCGCCGGGGTTCACGGTCGCGGCGCTTCTCACGCTGACCCTGGGCATCGGCGCCACCACCGCCATGTTCTCGGTGCTCGACGTGGCGCTCCGGCGGGCCCTTCCGTTCCCCGAGGCGGACCGCCTGGTCCTGGGCCGGGCCACGTTCGGTGGCAACGTGAACCCGTGGGTCGCGTTCCCGGACTACCAGGACTATCGGGACCAGGCTGCTTCCCTGGAAGCTCTGGCTACCATCGGCGGCGGGGCATCCCTGCGCACGGTCACGGGGGCCGGGGAGCCCGCGCAGGTCCCGGCGACCTCCGTGACCGCCAACCTCTTCGAGACCCTGGGCGTCGCCCCCATGCTGGGGCGCACCTTCACGATCGAGGAGCTTCCCTCGGACGGCGCCGGCGAAGTGGTCATCAGCCACGACTTCTGGCAGGGGTGGTTCGGGGGGGACCGGGACGCGGTGGGCCGGTCCCTGGTGGTGGACGGCTCGTCCCTCACGGTGACGGGGGTCATGCCGCCCGGCTTTCGCTTCCTGTACGACACCGACCTTTGGATCCCGCCCTGGCCGGGCAACTCCGATCCCATCACGCGGCGCTATCACAACTGGCTCCTGGTGGGACGTCTGGCGGAGGACGTGTCCCTGGACGTGGCACAGGTGGAAGTGGACGTGATCTCGACCCAGCTCCAGCAGGCCTACCCGGACTCCAACAAGGACAAGGCCCTCCGGCTCGACGGCCTCCACGAGGCCATGGTGGAGGACTATCGCCAATCCGTCCTCCTGCTCACGGGAGCCATCCTGCTGGTGCTCCTCATCGCGTGCGGCAACGTGGCCAACCTGCTCATGGCCCGGAGCTCCACGCGGACGCCGGAGCTGGCGGTGCGCGCCGCCCTGGGCGCGGGCCGCTTCCGCCTCACCCGCCAACTCATGGCGGAGTGTGTGGTCCTGGCCCTCGCGGCCGGGGCCGCGGGGGTGGTCCTGGCCGTCTGGCTCCAGGACCTCATCCTGGGCTTCGTCTCGCTCGACCTCCTGGGCGTGAGCGAGGCGGGGCTGTCGTCCACCATGCTGGGCGTGGCCCTGGCGCTCTCCGTGGGGACGGTCTTCCTGTTCGGCATCTTCCCGTCGCTGTGGGCGGCGAGGGCGGATCCCGTCCGGGATCTGCGGGAAGGCACGCGGCGGGCGGCCGGCGTCAGCGGAGGGCGCTTCCGGAACGGCCTGGTGGTGTTCCAGGTGGCCGTCTCCCTCGTCCTCCTGGTGGGGTCGGGGCTCCTGTTGAAGAGCTTCACGAGGCTCCGGGCGCTCGACCCGGGGTTCCGGGTGGAGAGCCTGCTCACGGCCACGGTAGCCCTCCCCTCGGAGGGGTACGAGGAGGCCGGGCTGCGGGTCCGCTTCTTCCAGGATCTCAAGGACGGCATCGAGGCGCTCCCGGGCGTCGAGTCCGCGGGCCTGATCAGCCGGCTCCCCATCCTCCAGCCCGCGGGCAACGTGGCGATCTGGGCGCCCGAGCGTCCTCCGGCCACCAACCAGGACGCCCCCTGGGCCGACCGCCGCATCGTCCTGCCCGGGTACTTCGAGACCATGGAGATCCCGCTGGTGGCGGGTCGGGCGCTGGAGGAGACGGACGTTGCCGGCACGACGCCGGTCATCGTCCTGAGCCGGCGGACGGCCGAGCTGGTGTTCCCGGGGGAGAGCGTCCTGGGCCGTCAGGTGGCGGTGGACGTGGGTCGGGACGAGCCCGGCCTCTTCGAGGTGGTGGGAGTCGTGGAGGATCACCAGAACTCCGGCCTGGGCCGGAATGTCCGTCCGGCCATGTTCTTCCCCCACGCCCAGTTGGCCGTGAGCACCATGCGCATCGCCGTAGCGGCCACCGGCGACGCAGGCGCGCTGGCCCGACCCATCCAGGATCTCGTCTGGAGCCTCGACCGGGACATCGTCCTGAGCTCCCCGCAGACCATGGAGCGGGCCCTGTCCAACTCGGTGGCGGATGTCCGGGCCGTCAGCACCGTGCTCGCGCTCTTCGCCGCCGTGGCCCTCGCCCTGGCGGCCCTGGGGCTCTATGGCGTCCTGGCCTTCTCCGTCGCCCGTCGCAGCCACGAGATCGGCGTCCGGGTGGCTCTCGGGGCCACGGGGGGCGCGGTCCTCAGGGATGTCGTTTCCCGCGGGATGACCCTGGTCGCGGTCGGACTGGTTCTGGGCATCGCGGGAGCCCTCGCGGCTACGCGCCTTGCGGGCCGGGTGCTCGAGGGGATGCTCTTCGAGACCCGTGCGGCGGATCCGGTGACCTTCGCCGGGGTGACCGCCCTCTTCGTGGCGGTGGCCCTGGGTGCCTCTCTGCTGCCGGCGTGGAAGGCGCTGCAGGTGGACCCGGTGGAGGCGTTCAGGGCAGAGTGATACGGGACGTAGCGATCACCGAACGTGCGCGGTGCTCGTGTCGGCGCCCCCGTGACCAGAGGTCGCGGAAGGGGGATGCGGCCCGGTCCGTCGATCCGAAACGCGCGGCACTCCCCAGTGTGGACAGGGCGCGGCCCGCGGGTAGCTTTCAGGTTCTTCAACGTCCTGCGCACGCTGCCCGACGGAGGGCGACACGTGCTTTCCCGCTCCCGGACCCTCGCCCGTGGCGGCGCGCGGATCGGCGCTGCCGTCCTCTCCTCCGCCCTCGCGGCCGCGCCCGCGGCGGCCCAGACGCCCACGTTCGAACTGGACACTCTCCTGGTCACCGGGGTCTCGCGCGTCCCCGGCGGCGCGGTGGGACGGGTGGTCACGCTGCTGGACCGGAACATGCTGGCACGGATGCCGGTCGGCAGCGTGTCGGAGGCCATCGCGTGGGTACTCGGGAGCGACCTCCAGGCTCGTTCCCCCGCCCAGGCGGACCTCGGCCTGCGGGGCGCCTCCCCCGAGAGCGTCCTGGTCCTGGCGGACGGCGTGCGCATGAGTGACCCCCAGACGGGGCACTTCGACCTGGACCTCACCATCCCCCTGGAGCGGGTGGAGCGGATCGAGGTGCTCCTCGGCCCCGCCTCCGCCCAGTTCGGCTCCGACGCGGTTGGCGGCGTGGTGAACGTCGTGACCCGGAGCGGCGGATCGGGCGCCGACCTCCGGGCGGAGGCGGGAGCCTTCGGCCGGTGGGCGCTGGCGGGAGTGGGAGGCGGGCGGCTGGGTGCCTGGGACGTGAGCGCCGGCCTGGAGCGGATGGCGTCGGACGGACATCGCGAAGGGACGGACTACCACGTCGTCCTCGTGGACGGCCGGGCCACGGGCCCTCTCGCGGGGGGCGCGCTGGACGTCACCCTGGGGCACGGCCGCAGGAACTTCGGCGCAGCAGGCTTCTACGGGCCCCATCCCGCCTACGAGCGCACGCGGACCACGACGGCCTCCGCCCGCTGGACGGCGAGCGCCGGTCACCTGCGGCTCACGCCCCGGCTTTCCGCCCGCCGACACAGCGACGACTTCGTCCTCATCCGCACGGATCCTTCGGTCTACCGCAACCACCACGCCTCCGACCAACTCGGCGCCGAAGTGACCGCGCACGCGTCGGTAGGCTCGGACCGCGAGGTGGCCCTCGGGGGCGAGTGGGTCCGCGAGACCCTGGAGAGCAACGCCCTGGGGAACCGGAGCGAGGACCGGTTCGCGGCCTTCGCCGAGCTGACGACGGGGCTCGGGCGGGGGCGTGGTACGGCCGGCCTCCGCGTGGACGCCCGCGAGGGTTTCCAGACCTTCGTGTCACCATCGGTGTCCGCGTCCGTGCCGGTCGGCGCCGCTTTCAGAATCCGCGCCCAGGCGGGCCGGGCCTTTCGCGCCCCCACGTGGACCGAGCGCTACTACGAGGACCCGGCGAACCTGGGGACGCCGCACCTGAAGGGAGAGAAGTCCTGGTCGGTGGAGGCGGGCGTCGACGTTCTCGTACCGCGGGGCGCGCTCGTGCGGGCGACCGTCTTCCGCCGTCGCTCGCGGGACCTCATCGACTGGGCCCGCCCCCTCGGCGACCTCTCTGCCCGGTGGCGGACCCGCAACGTGGAGACGGCCACGTTCGACGGCCTGGAGCTGAGCGGGTCGGTCGGATCCCGGGAGACGCTGCTCGTCACCGCCTACGGGAGCTGGCTGGACCTCACCACGTCGGAGGCGGACGGCTTCTTGTCCAAATCCACGCTCCGCCCCCTGCTCCGTACCGTAGGCGCCACCTTGGAGCGCGCCCTCTCCGGTGCGACGCACGTGCGCCTCCACCTGCGTGACCAGACCCGCGCCGGCGAGACGGGCGTGCTGACGGTGGACGCCCGCGTGGCACTGAGCACCCCGGTGGGAGACGTGTTCGTGGGCGGGACCAACCTCACGGACGCCAGCTACGCCGACGTCTCGGGGCTGGCCGCTCCGGGCCGTGCCCTGTCGCTGGGCGTGCGGACGACGCTCGGGAGGTGAAGGGAGGCCAGAAACCCTTGTGCCACTTAGTGGCGGAGGAGGGACTCGAACCCCCGACACGCGGATTATGATTCCGCTGCTCTAACCGACTGAGCTACTCCGCCGTGGGTGCGAAAGCTCACGCTGAGGGGTCGGAGATGTCAACGGCGGGTTGGGCGCCACGCCCGCGATGCGAGTAGTGCCCGCGCCCGGGCCGCGATACGCGCGGTCCCGGTTCCGTGGCGTATGGCCACGCTCACGTTCCCCGTCCCGCGGCGCCCGACCATCTCGCGGTAGTTGCGCGCCGGCCCCGCGTGCGCGACGCTGAGGGGTGCGGCTCGCGAAGCATCCGACGCGCTCCCCCGTAGTATCGGACGGTTCGGACCATCCGAGGAGCAACCATGGATCCCAGCCCCCTCCTCATTTCCACCGCGATCGTCGCAGGCATTGCGATCCTGACCAGCGCTCGCGTGCTCTTCGAGTATGAGCGGGGCGTGGTCTTCCGGCTCGGCAAGCTCACCCGGGCGCGGGGCCCCGGGCTGATCTTCCTGATCCCCTTCGCGATCGACCGCATGCGCAAGATGGACCTGCGCATCGTGGCGCTCGACATCGCGCCGCAGGACACGATCACCAAGGACAACGTGAGCGTGCGGGTGAACGCGGTGGTGTACTTCCGCGTGGCCGACCCCACCAAAGCCGTGGTCGAGATCGAGGACTACTACTTCGCCACCAGCCAGCTCGCGCAGACCACGCTGCGCTCCGTGATCGGCCAGTCGGAGCTGGACGAGCTCCTGGCCGAGCGCGAGCGGATCAACGAGGTGGTGCGGGAGATCATCGACGAGGGGACCGACCCGTGGGGCATCGAGGTCACCGGCGTGGAGATCAAGGACATCGACCTCCCGCAAGAGATGAAGCGCGCGATGGCCAAGCAGGCGGAAGCCGAGCGCGAGCGCCGCGCCAAGGTCATCGCGGCGGAGGGCGAGTACCAGGCCTCGACGAAGCTCGTGCTGGCGGCGGAGGTCATCCAGCGCTTCCCGATCGCGTTGCAGCTCCGGTTCCTCCAGACCGTGGTCGAGGTGGCGGCGGAGAACAACTCGACGACGCTCTTCCCGATCCCGATCGAGCTCTTCCGCCCCCTGCTGGAGCGAAGCGGGGTGCGCGACGAGCACGACGCCGAAGCCACGCAGCGCGCGCTCAAGGCGGCGGCCGAGAGCATGCTCGAGGCGCTCCCGCACGGCGGCGACCGCGCGGCGATCGAGGCGGCGGCCCGGCGCCTGATCGGCGTGGCGACCGAGAAGCGCCCGGACAAGGACGCGGTACCCGCGACGCGACCGTCCTCCGGGAACGAGGGCTGAAGCTCCGCCGTGGCCGAGCCTTCGCCGCCCGACCTGCCGGCGCCCCGGCCCTCGGCGCCGGTCCGCCGCTTCAGCGACGCCGAGGTGGCGACCATCCTGGCCCGCGCCTCCGCCCGCGAGGCCGGCGCGGGCATGAGCGCGCCGAGCGACCCCACCGTCGAGGACCTCATGGCCGCGGCGGCCGAGGCGGGCCTGGACCCCGCCGAAGTGCGTCGTGCCGCCTCCCTCGTGATGCCCGCGGGCGCGGGGTTGGCCCGGATCGCGCTCGGCGCCGCGGACCACAGGGACGCCGTGATCGTGCTGGACGACGCGCCCTTCCCCACCGATACGGACCGGCTCGTCCGGGAGGCCGAGCGGGCCACCGGGAGCCGGGGTGAGGTCGTGGAAGCGTCGGCCGGACGATTCGTGTGGAGGGAGCGTCACACCGGCGGAGGAACGGAGATCACGCTCACGAAGAGCGGCGGCGGGCTGGAGCTCCGGGCGCGCGCCGACCGCGCCGGTCACTACGGGGCGCTCTGGTTCGGGGGGCTCGTGACGTGGGCGTTGCTCTCGGCGCTCACCCCGCTGGGCGCCCTCCCCCTGCTCGGCAAGGCGCTCGGTTTCCTGGTAGCGCCCGTTCTCCTGGCTCGTCCGTTCTGGGTGGCCGCGGACCGGCGCTCCGCCGCCCGTCTCGAGCGGCTCGCCCTGGACCTGGCACGGGTCGCCGAGGAGGAGCACTCGGGGTCCTGAGCCGGATCCCGCCGCCGCCCCCGGGCCGGAACGTCTCGGCCCCCGAGCTCGTCAGCGCCCCACCCCCTGCGTGGTATCGGCCGCCGTCGTGTCGTCGGGCTCTGCGAAGCGGTACAGGATCTCTCCTTCGCGGATCATCCCGAAGCGCTCGCGCGCCAACCGCTCGAGCGTGACCGAATCCACCCGCAGGGAGTCCGCCCATGCCTGGAGCGAGTCGATCCGACGGCGGCGCTCGGCAAGCTCGGCCGCCTCCCGTTCCGCCGCCTTGCGGGTCGCCCGCAGCTCGAAGTACGAGTACTCGCCTCCGAACAGCGCGTAGTACGCGGCGAGGCCCAGGAGGCCCGGAAGCACGAGCCGCTTGACCTTCATGCGGGCCGCCCGGACATCATCGCCCGAAGACCGCCCTGCCGGGGTAGCGGGCCTTCTCGCCCAGCTCACCCTCGATGCGCAGGAGCTGGTTGTACTTCGCCACCCGGTCCGTGCGGCTGGCGCTCCCCGTCTTGATCTGGCCGGCCTCGGTGGCCACGGCGAGATCGGCGATGAACGTGTCCTCGGTCTCGCCCGAACGGTGCGACACGACGCAGCGCCACCCGGCCCGGGTCGCGTTCCGCATGCACCCGAGGGTCTCGGTGAGCGTACCGATCTGGTTCACCTTGATGAGCACCGCGTTGGCCGACCCGTCCCGGATGCCCTGCTCCAGCCGCTCGGTGTTCGTGACGAAGATGTCGTCGCCCACGATCTGGATCGTCGACCCGAGCTCCGCGTTGAGCGCCTTCCACCCGTGCCAGTCGTTCTCGTCGAGAGGGTCCTCCAGCGAGCGGATCGGGTACTTCGCCACCCAGTCCTTCCAGAACTCGATCAATCCGGCGGCGTCGTACCGGTCTCCGGTGGACCACCGGAAGACGTACTCGCCGTTCTCGTAGAACGCGGAGGCCGCCGCGTCCACCGCAAGCACGACGTCCTCGCCCGGGCGATGTCCGGCGGCCTCGATCGCGCGGAGCACCACCTCCACCGCCTCCTCGTTGCCCGCCAGGTCCGGCGCGAACCCGCCCTCGTCGCCCACGGCGGTGCTCTTGCCCCTGGAGGACAGGACCTTCTCGAGATGGTGGAACACCTCGACCCCCATGCGGAGCCCCTCGGAGAACGTCGGGGCGCCCACGGGCATGATCATGAACTCCTGGATGTCCACGTTGTTGGGTGCGTGGGCGCCGCCGTTCAGGATGTTCATCATCGGCACCGGCAGCACCTTCGCGTCTCCCTCGTCGGCGAGGTAGCGCCACAGGGGCATCTGCCGCTCGGCCGCCGCCGCGCGCGCGACGGCCATGGACACCGAGAGGATCGCGTTGGCGCCCAGGGTACGCTTGTTGGGCGTCCCGTCCAGCTCGATCATGGTCCGGTCGATGTCCATCTGCTCGCGGGCCTCGAACCCGCGCAGCGCCTCGACGATCGTCGTGTTCACGTGAGCCACGGCCTTGCGGACGCCCTTGCCCAGGTAGCGGCTCTTCTCCCCGTCGCGCAGCTCCACGGCTTCGTGCGCGCCGGTGGAGGCCCCGGACGGAACCGCCGCCCGACCCCGTGCACCGGTCTCCAGGATGACGTCGGTCTCCACGGTGGGGTTGCCCCGGGAGTCCAGGATCTCTCGTGCGTGTATCGCGACGATCGCCGACAATGGCTCTCCGGTCGGTTCAGTTGGAGGAGCGCAGCAGCTCCGCGACCGCATCGTGGCCGCGGCGCGTGAGGGCATCCCTGTCCCCCATCGTGAGCCCGTGGACCGCCAGGGGCTCCCCGAAGCGCACGCGGATGGTCCGCCCCGTGCGGATCGCCAAGGAGCCCTTCCGCATGATCTCCCGGGTCCCGATCACCGCGGCCGGGACCACGTCCACGTCCGTCTGGATCGCCAGGACGAACGCGCCTTTCTTGAACGGACGCAACTCCCCGGTCGGCGAGCGGGTTCCCTCGGGGAACATCACGACCGTCGGCCGGTCCCGCTCGAGCACCCGCCGGGCCTGCTCGAGCGAGCGGATGGCGCTGTCCACGTTCCTACGATCGATCGAGATGTACCCGCACGCTCGCCAGGCGGGCCCGAAGATCGGCACGTAGGCCAGCTCCTTCTTCACCACGAACCGGTTCTTCCCGGGCACGTGGGCGATCAGGGCCAGCACGTCGAAATACGACACGTGATTCGCGACCAGGATCTGCGGCCGGTCGGGGTCGATCCTCTCCGCGTTCTCCACCTCGACGCGCGTGCCCGACGCCTTCAGGATCAGGCGTGCCCATCGGCGGGGGATGTCGTCGCACCGGCACGCGAGCTTCCGGCTCTTCACCAGCGCGGCCCACAGGATCAGGCCGCCCCACCAGATCGTCGCGGGGATCCCTGCCAGCGCGACGCGTAGCAGTCCGATCACGATCCGCCTCCGAGGTGGTCGTACCCACCCCGCTCCAACGCCAGCACCGAGCCGTCGCCGCGCTCCAGCCACACGCCCGAGCCCTCCTCCACGCGGCCTACGCGCCGGAGGGACCCGCCGATCCGCGCATCCAGCAGGTGCTCGCCCACGGTTCCCGGTCCCGCCGCGAAGCAGAGCTCGTAGTCCTCGCCGCCACGGAGCGCCGTGTCGAGGGCCGCCTCGGCCCCCAGGGCCTCCACGACGCTCCCGGCCAAGGGGATCCGCGCCGCTTCCAGCACGATCCGTACCGCCCCGGCGGCCGCGAGGTGGCCCGCGTCCCCGGCGAGTCCGTCGGAGAGATCCACCAGGGCGCGCAGGACGCCGGCGCGGGCCAGTGCGCGGGCGACCTCGATGCGCGGGACGGGACGGGCGAACGCGGACCGGAAGGAATCCGGAGGCTCCCGCCCGGCGTTCCAGAGCCGCACCGCCGCCCCGGCCGCTCCCAACGGTCCCGTCACCCAGATCTCGTCTCCCGGGCGCGCGCCCGCGCGCGAGACGGGAGCGGAGGCGCGCCCGACGACACTCACGTCGAGCATGAGGGGCCCCGGAGAGCGCGATATGTCGCCCCCGAGCACCGCGGCGCCCGAGTGGGTCGCGGCGGCCCGGATACCTCGCTGCACGGCGTCCACGTCCACGCCGGCGTCGGGTCGGAAGGCCATCGAGATCAGGACGCCCACCGGCTCAGCGGCCATCGCCGCGAGGTCCGAGAGCGCGGCGGCCGTGGCCCGCCAGCCGATCTCCTCGTCGGTGATCCAGCTCCGCCGGAAGTGGACGTCCTCGACCGAGAGGTCGGTGGAGAGGACCCATCCGCCCTCGAGCACGGCCGCGTCGTCCCCGGGCCCGATCAGCACCTCGTGACCCACCGGAGGCTGATCGGCCAGGAACCGGCGGATGAGATCGAATTCGGCGCCGGGACCCAGAGGCACCTGCCGGGACCGTTCCCCCTCGGCCACGGACGCCCTACCGCGGCGGATCAACGTCGAGGACGACGAACGGGAGTGCCAGGTCCGACACGCCCGCGCCGCGCTCGGCGAGCGCATCGGAAAGCCAGCGCACCACGTCGCTGGGCGTGAGGGACGCTCCTCTGCCGGCGAGCGCGCCCGACCGCCCCGTGAGGTGCAGACCGATGGCTCCCGCGTCCCTCGGAGCGCAACCCTGCGCGAGCAGGCTCCCGCAGACGCCCGTGAGGACGTCGCCCATGCCGGCCACGGCCAGGTCCGACGAGCCCTGGAGGTCCACGAGCAACGGAGCGCCCGAGGCGGCCACCAACGACGGAGACCCCTTCAGGAGGACCGCGCACCCGAGCGAGTCCGCGGCCCTCCGGACGACGGCCGGCCGGTCCTCCCCGCTCGTCGGCCGACCCAGCAGACGCGCCATCTCCCCCGGATGGGGCGTGACGAGCGCCGGGCGGCCCCGGAGCGCCTCGGACGCGCCCCTGGGCCGTCCCTGAGCGAGGAGGTTGAGCGCGTCCGCGTCCACGACGAGCGGGCGCTCCGTCCCGTCGAGGACACGAGCGAGCAGGCCTTCACCCCCGGCCCCCGTTCCGAGCCCCGGGCCCACGGCCACCGCCGAGGCTTGTTCCAGCGCGGTCTCCAGGGCCCTTCCGTCGTCCGGGTCCACGAAAATCGCCTCCGGCACCGCAGCCTGGAGGACCCCCCGGTTCGGGGCCGGCGAGGCGACCTGCACGAGCCCCGCCCCGGCCCGGAAGGCCGCGCGCGCGGCGAGGACGGCGGCGCCGGCCATGCCGGGCTGGCCCGCGACGATCACGAGGCGGCCCACGGCGTTCTTGTGCGTGTCGAGGCCCCGCACCGGGAGGCGCTCCTGCGCCCACGCGGGCGTCACGACTTCCGCGATATCGTCGTCCGGGACCAGGGGGTGTAAGCCGATCTCCACCGCGATCCGCCTCCCGGCGAGCGACCGGCCGGGATGGAGGAGCAGCCCGAGCTTCGGAGCGCCGAACGTCACGGTCACTCGAGCCCGGATGGCCTCGCCCGGAACGGCCCCGGTTCCGGGGTCCACCCCCGAGGGAATATCCAGCGCGAGAAGCGGCCGCCCCGACGCGTTGACGCGCCGGATGGCCTCGGCCTGCCGCGGTCTGGGCGCGCCCCGGGCTCCCGTACCGAGGATTCCATCCACCACGACCGACGCGCCGGCGAGGAGGGCCTGCCAATCCGAGTCCCCCCCGAGCGAGCGGTCCTGCACGCGCCGGACCGGCCACCCGTGGAGCTCCCGCTCCGAGGAAGGGCGGTCCCCGACCGACAGCGCGGTCACGTCGCGTCCCCAGGCCGCCAGGGTGCGAAGCAGCACCAGGGCATCTCCCCCGTTGTATCCGGCGCCCACGACGCCCACCACGGCGCCCTCGGGCCAGAGGCGCTGGAGGACCTGCGCCGCCGAGCGCCCGGCGTTCTCCGCCAGGACGGCCTGCGGCACGCCGACGCCCTCCATCGCGGCCCGGTCGAGGGCGATCGCCTGGTCACCCGTGGGCGCCGTCACTCTGGAGCGGCCGTACGGACGCAGAGGCGGAAGATGAAAGCTCACGTTCGACTCCGGGACAACGCGGCCCCGGGCCGCATCGAGGGCGCGCTCCGCGCGACCTCGGGGTCGGAATGCGCTACTTGTAGCTCTGGCCGATGTTCCGGCCGAACGTCACTTCGCCGTTGTCGATCCGGATATTGAAGCCGCATTCGGGGTTCGAGCATACCCACGCCTTGTAGCGGATCGGAGCCCCGTCCCTTCCATAGTCCGAGAGCGGCAGCAGGATTCCGGTTTGGCACTTCAAGCAGCGAGGAAACCCGCTTGCTTCCACCATGTGCATCCCCTCCCTAGGGCGTAGCGACCGACCGGGTCGCGGGAGCGCCCGGCGGCGCCGGGCCGGTTCGACGCGTTCGCGATCACGCTCGAGCTTCCCAAGGATAGCTCAGCTCGAACGCGTCCTCGAAATCGAACACCCCGGCGAAATCCTCCAGTCGGTCCTCGTCCTGCTTGACGAGGATCCCCTGCTCCACCAGCGCGAAGACCACACGTCCCACGTCCTCGGTGGTGTGGATCCCCCAATGGCCCAGCACGGAGCGGGCCATCGGCCCGTACCGCTCCAGCGCCAGATCCTTGACCCCGATCGCCAGTTCCCGGCCCGCAATGTGCCGGGGCCGCTCGAGTCGTTGGATCACCGAATGCAGCGCCGCCAGCACGAAGAAGTACGCCTTCGCGTGGAAGCGGGGGTGCCGCTCCTGCAGCTGATCCAGGATCTCTTCGGCGAACTGAAGATCGGTCATGGCGCCAAATGTGGGCGACCGACCCCCTGTCCGCCAGCCCTTGCGGACCGCCCTGAAGACCCTTCGGGTGGCCCCGGAGCCCCGTCCCGGGCCTTCCCCGAATCGGCCCCTCACCCGGCCTCGGTGTACTCCCGGTACAGAGGAAACGCCGCGGACAGCTCCCGGACCTGCCCCCTGATCCGGGCGATGCCCTCCTCGTCGCCCGGCGCGCCGAGGACGGAGGCGATCCACCCCGCGATCCGCTCCATCTCGGGCTCTTTCATACCGCGCGTGGTGAGCGCGGGGGTGCCGATGCGGAGCCCCGAGGTCACGAACGGTGAGCGCGTCTCACCGGGCACCGTGTTCTTGTTCACGGTGATCCCTGCCGCCTCCAGTGCCGCTTCCGCGTCCTTCCCGGAGAGATCCGGGTGGCTGGGCCGCAGATCCACGAGCATCAGGTGGTTGTCGGTACCGCCGCTCACCAGGTGGAACCCCCGTTCCGTGAGCCCGCGGCTGAGCGCCTGGGCGTTGGCCACGATCTGCGCCGAGTAGCTCTTGAACTCGGGGCGCAGCGCCTCGAGGAGCGCCACGGCCTTGGCGGCGATCACGTGCATGAGCGGTCCCCCTTGCATGAAGGGGAAGACGGTCTTGTCGATCACCTTCGCGTGCTCCTCCCGGCACAGGATCAGCCCGCCGCGAGGCCCGCGGAGCGTCTTGTGCGTCGTGGTGGTCACCACGTCCGAATGAGGCACGGGCGTCGGGTGGTGCCCGGTGGCCACCAGTCCGGCGATGTGGGCCATGTCCACGACCAGACGCGCCCCTACCTCACGCGCGATCGAGGCGAACGCCTCGAAGTCGATGATGCGCGGGTACGCGCTCGCACCGGCCACGATCATCTTCGGCTTCTCGGCGCGCGCCTGGTCCCTGAGCGCGTCGTAGTCGATCCGGCCATCGGCCTCGCTCACGCCGTAGCTGACGATCGTGAAGATGCGCCCGCTGAAGTTCACCGGCGATCCGTGCGTCAGGTGGCCGCCGTGGCTCAGGCTCATCCCCAGGATCTTGTCTCCGGGATCCAGGAACGCGAAGTACGCGGCCATGTTCGCCTGCGCGCCGGAGTGGGGCTGTGCGTTCACGTGGTCGGCGCCGAAGAGCATCTTGGCGCGTTCACGAGCGAGGTCCTCCGCCACGTCCACATACTCGCACCCGCCGTAATACCGCTTCGAGGGAAGGCCCTCGGCATACTTGTTGGTCATCACCGAGCCCATCGCCTCGAGCACGGCTCGGGAGACGAAGTTCTCCGAGGCGATCAATTCGAGGCCGTCCGCCTGACGGCGCGCCTCGGCGACGATCGCGCCGAAGATCTGGGGGTCGGTGCCCTTCAGTTGGTCCAACATGGTCGGTACCTCACAGATAGGAACGCTGGAGCTGGCGAGCCTCCATGATTCGGCTCTCCGCCACACGGTCGGCCGCGACGCTGGTCGGGACGCCTTCCGTCCTGGCCCTCTCGAAGGTGCGGATCAGGGTGTTGAAGATGTCTCCCGCCTTTCTCTTGCTGCGGTCGGGTGACCACTGGTTCATCTCGCCGAACACGTTGATGAGCCCGCCGGCGTTGATGACGTAGTCGGGCGCGTACAGGATGCCTTTCTTCTCGAGGGCCTCGCCGTGGTGGGAGCGCGCGAGCTGGTTGTTGGCGGCCCCGGCGATGATGTCGAACTGGAACCGGCCGATCGTCTCGTCGTTCACGATCGCGCCCAGCGCGCAGGGCGCGAAGATGTCCGCCTTCACGTCGTAGATCGCGTCGGGCGCCACGTGCGCGGCGCCGAGCTCGGTGATCACGCGGGCCACGCGCTCCTCGTCGATGTCGGTGACGGTGAGCTTGGCGCCCTCCTCCGCCAGGTCCCTGCAGAGGTGGTACCCGACATGTCCGAGACCCTGCACCGCGACATGCTTCTCCTCCAGAGAGTCGTCACCGTATCGGAATGCGGCGCACGCCTTGATGCCCCGGTAGACGCCGTAGGCCGTCACGGGCGACGGATCGCCCGAGGCTCCGGGCATGCCGACGACGTGCTCGGTCTCCATGGCGATGTACTCCATGTCGTCGGGCGAGGTGCCCACGTCCTCGGCGGTGATGTAGCGGCCCTTGAGCGAGTCCACCGCGCGGCCGTGCGCACGGAAGATCATCTCGCGATCCTTGGTCTTGTTGTCCCCGATGATGACCGACTTCCCCCCGCCCAGGTTCAGACCCGCGACCGCGGCCTTGTACGTCATGCCCCGGGCCAGGCGCAGCGCGTCCACCACGGCGTCCGCTTCGGTGGGATAGTTCCAGAACCTCGTGCCCCCCAGAGCGGGACCCAACGTGGTGTCGTGGATGGCGATGATCCCCTTGTAGCCGAACGAGGGCTCGCTCCAGAACACGAGCTGCTCGTGCCGCCTCTCCGACATCAGCTCGAAGATATCCATGTCGCTCACACTCCACGCCTCTCAGTGTACGGTTGCGTCGTGACGAGCGGCAGGCTCACCCGGGGTGGGCCGCCCGGAGCACCTCCCGGGCGATCACGTGCCTCATGATCTCGTTCGTCCCCTCGTAGATCTCGGTGCCTTTCGCATCGCGGAGGAGTCTCTCCACCGGGTAATCCCGCATATACCCGTACCCCCCGAAAATCTGGAGGGCCTCGTCGGCCACCCAGGTCGCGGCTTCGCTCGCGGTCAGCTTCGCCGTAGCCACCCTGGCCCTCACTCCGTCCGGGCCGCCGCGGGGATGCCGTCCGTCCCCCGCTGCCTGCAACGCGTCGCCCGCCTCGTGGGTCAGCGCGCGCGCCGCGGCGGTGCGACGGTGCATCTCGGCGAGCTTCGCCCGCGTCGCGCCGAAGTCCACCAACGACTTTCCGAACTGCTGCCGCTCGAGCGCGTACGCGACCGCGTGCTCCATGGCCGCGCGGGCGATGCCCACCGCCTGCGCCGCGATGCCGGCCCTGCCCAGGTCGATCGCCTCCAAGGCCACCTTGAGCCCGTCCCCTTCGCCGCCGACGAGCGCGTCGCTTCCCACCGCGACGCCGTCCAGCTCGACGGTCGCGGTTTCCGAAGCGCGCAGTCCGAGCGTGCGCTCCACTCCGACCACGCGGTATCCCGGCGTGCCCGGCTCGACGAGGAACGCTCCCACGCCCGACGGGGTCCGCGCGAACACCACCGCGACACCCGCGCGCGCACCGTTCGTGACCCAGCGCTTCACGCCGTGCAGCGTCCAGCCGCCGTCGTGGGGCTCCGCGCGCGACGAGAGCGCGCCGACGTCGCTGCCCGCGTCGGGCTCGGAGAGCGCGAACGCTCCCAGCGCCCGGCCCGATGCCAGGCGCGGAAGCCACCGTCGGCGCTGCTCCGTGGTACCGTGGGCGAGGACCACCCCGGTGACGGGGCCACAATGGATCGCCACGGCCAGCGTGACGGCCGCATCACCCCGGGCCAGCTCCTCGAGCGCCAGGAGGTAGGTGGGGACATCGAAACCCAGTCCCCCGTAGTCCTCCGGCACCAACATCCCCAGAAAGCCGAGCTCCGCCAGCTTCGCGAAGACGTCTTCGTCGAGAGCGCGCGCCTCGTCCCAACGCGCGGCGTGGGGACGCAACTCGCCGTCGGCGAAGTTCCGGGCCAAGGCCTGGATCTGCGAGCGCTCGACGGAGAGGCGGATCATGCCCCGTAGGTGTAGAAGCCCTGGCCCGTCTTCCGGCCCAGACGCCCCGCCGCCACGTACTTCCGGAGCAGAGGCGAGGGCCGGTAGCGATCGTCCCCGAGCTCCCTGTGCAGGACCTCGAGGATGTTCAGGCAGGTGTCCAGGCCGATCAGGTCCGCGAGCGCGAGCGGGCCGATCGGGTGGTTCATGCCCAGCTTCATCACCGTGTCGATGGCCTCGGCGCCGGCGACGCCCTCCATCAGGGCCGTCACGGCCTCGTTGATCATCGGCATGAGGACACGGTTGGACACGAACCCCGGGAAGTCGTTCACCTCCACCGGGGTCTTCCCCAGCTCGCGCGCGAGACCCATCACCGCGGCCGTGGTCTCGTCGCTCGTGGCCAGGCCGCGGATGACCTCCACGAGCTGCATCACGGGCACGGGGTTCATGAAGTGCATCCCGATCACACGATCCGGGCGCTTCGTCACGGCGGCAATCTGCGTGATCGAGATCGACGAAGTGTTCGTCGCCAGGATGGCGTCGGGGGGTGCGGCGTCGTCGAGCGTCGTGAAGACCGCGCGCTTCAGGTCCATGGTCTCCGGGACGGCTTCCACCACCAGCTCCGCGTCGGCCGCACCCTCGGCGAGGTCCGTCCCCGTGCGGATCCGGTCCAGGATGGCCGCCTTCGCCCCTTCGTCCAGGGCTCCCTTCTTGATCTGCCGGTCCAGGTTCTTCGAGATCGTGGCGAGCGCCGCGTCCAGAAACCCCTGCGAGACGTCCAGCAGCCGCACGTGCTTGCCGCTCTGCGCGGCGACGTGGGCAATCCCGTTGCCCATCGTGCCGCCGCCCACCACCGCGATACGATCGATGCTCATGAGCCGTGCTCCTTGTTCGCTCCGACCTTCACCGCCAACGGCCGCCTGGCCGCCGCGGCGGGCTCGACCGAGAGCCAGGGCCCCCACCAACACGCTGCCGCCGCGGCGAGGAAGCCCACCACCGCCAGCACGCTCCCTTCGGGGCCGAAGCCCCCCCCTCCCAGCCAACCGGGACCCCTCGTGACCGGCGCCAACCACGGGACATCCGCCACGTCCCATCCGCTCAACGGCAAGTCGGTCCCGTAGGCCACCACCCAGTTCCACCCCAGGTGGGCGCCGGTCGCCCACCAGAGGCTCCCCGTCCGCAGGTACACCGCACCCAGCAGGAGCCCGGACGCCGCCGTGCCGGCCGCCCCGAGCGCCGTGATCCCCGGGTTAGCGAGGTGCATGGCCCCAAACGCGACCGACGTCAACGCCAGCGCCCACCCCGGGCCCCACGCTTCCGCGAGCGCCTGCAGCGGATAGCCGCGCAGGAGCGTCTCCTCCGCCGCCGCCGCCACGGCCAGCAACGCGCCCGTCCTCGCCGCGCCGACCAGCCAGGCCGAGAGCGCTCCCGACTCCAGTCTCCACGTCACCCCTCCCGCCGCCGTGAGGGCGGCGATCACCGTCAGGGCCACCGCCCCACCGAGAAGCAGACCCTGTCCCGCCTCGCGGGGCGCCGAGCGCGTCAGGTGGAACCCCAACGCTCCGGGTCCCCGCCCGTCCAGGCGGAGAAGCAGCCACCCCGCCACCAACCCGCCCGCGAGCATCGCCGCAGCCTGATGTACCCGTTCCCCGGCGGGAATGGCGGCTCGCGCGGCCGACATCACCACCAGCAGCACACCGAGGAACGCGACGAGACGCCAGCCGAGCCGCACCCGACCATTCCCGCCGAAGAGCAGGGACATGGTGTCTGCTCATCAAATCAAAAGAGCCTCGGGCGTCTACCGCCCGAGGCTCGAACACCGGACCGACCTGGCCAGGAGAACCGCCACGAGGAGGCTCGTGGCGTCTCGCGCCAGGCAAGGAATAAGGCCCACGGCCGGGAGCCCTCCGAGCTGCGGAGTCTGTGCTATCGTGCTCATCTCGATTCCCGGATCGGCGTCACGCGCGTTCGACCGAGAGCACCACCGCGTTGCCCCCTCCGAGGCACAGGGCGGCCATACCCGTGCCGGCACCGCGCTGCTTCATGGCATGCAGGAGCGTCACCAGAACGCGGGTGCCCGATGCCCCGATGGGGTGTCCCAAGGCGACCGCACCGCCGTTCACGTTGACGCGCGCCTCGTCCATGCCGAGCTCCCGAATGTTCGCGATGGCCTGGACCGCGAACGCCTCGTTGAGCTCGATGAGCTCGTAGTCACCGATGGCCTTGCCGTCCTTCGCCATCAGCTTCCGAACGGCCACGATCGGCGCGAAGAAAATATCCTTGGGCTCCGTGGCCCCTACGGCATACTCCGAGATCACCGCCTCGACCGCGAGGCCGTGGGCCTGGGCGTACTCCAGCGACGTGACGACCACGGCCGCCGCGCCGTCGTTGAGCCCCGGCGAGTTCCCCGCAGTCACCACGTAGTTCTTGATGCCGTCCGGGGCATCCTTCACGAACACCGGCTTCAGCTTGGCCAGCGCCTCCATCGAGGTGTCCGAGCGAGGGCCCTCGTCGGTGTCCACGACCGTCGGGCCCTTCCGCGACGGGACTTCCACCGGGACGATCTCTTCCTGGAAGCGTCCCGCCTGGATGGCAGCCACGGCTTTCTGATGGGAGCGCAGCGAAAACGCGTCGGCGTCCTCGCGACTCACTCCCGCCTTGTCGGCCGTATACTCGGCGTACCCGCCCATGTGGCGGTTCCCGAACGAACACCATAGGCCGTCGTAGATGAGGCCGTCCTGAAGCGTCTGATCCCCGAACTTCACGCCGCCCCGGAGACCGCGCACGTAGAACGGTGCGTTCGACATGGACTCGAGGCCTCCCGCCACGATCACGCGGGCATCCCCGGCCTTGATCGCCTGAGCCGCGAGCATCACCGCTTTGAGCCCCGACCCACACACCTTGTTCACGGTCAGCGCGGGAATCGTCGGGGACAGGCCGCTGTGAACCGCGGCCTGGCGCCCGGGAGACTGGCCCTCCCCGGCGGACACCACGTTGCCCATGATCACCTCCTCCACATCCTCCGGAGCGATTCCGGCACGCGCGACGGCGTGGCGGATGACATGGGCACCCAACTGCGGTGCGGAGAGCGGAGCGAGGCCACCGAGGAATCGTCCGACGGGCGTTCGCGCGCCGCCCTCGAGGATCACCGCCGTCCTGGATGTATCGGTCATCGGGCAGAGGAGTGTCGGGGTGTGTTTCGGTCAGGAGGGACCGGACCGCCCGAGCCCGGGCGGTTCGGCCGTATCAAGATAGGGAAAAACGCAGTGACGGTCACCCGCGCCCCGCCGCCGGAACCGGGCCGTCCGGGTGCGGCTCGCGAGCGCTCAGGAACCTCCGGAAGGAGCCGGCCCGCGCCCCTCCAGCGGCAGCGATGCCTGGACCGGGTGGCGGCGTCGTCGGGCGCTCCTTCGGCGGAGGTACCAATCCAGCGCGTTCACGTCCTCGAGCCCGCGCCCCCTCGCCTCGTCCAGGAGCCGGAGCAACACACGCGCCGTCGCGAGCGCGTCCCCGTACGCTCGATGCCGCCCGTGGACCTCGACGCCGAAATGCCTGGTCACGACATCCAGGTTCCGCTGCCGGAGCCCGGGGACGAACCGACGCACCATGCGGACCGTGCACATCCGAGGTACCCGAGGCGCCTCTCCCAGCGTCCGGACGAGCTCCCCGGACACGAAGCCCCAGTCGAACGCTACGTTGTGGGCGACGAACACCCGTCCCTCGAGGCGCGCCGCGACGTCCTCGGCCACCTGATCGAAGTAGGGCGCACCCGCGACCATCGAGTCCGTGATCCCGGTCAGCGCCGTCACGCCGGGCGGAATGCGCCGACCCGGGTTGATGAGCGTCGCGTACTCGTCCACGATGCGGCCGCCGCCCACCTCGACGATCGCGATCTCCGCGATCCGGTGTCCGTACTCGAACCCGCCGCCGGTCGTCTCCACGTCCACGACGGCGAAGCCGACGACATCCAGGGACTCGCCGAGGGGCGTGAGGTCCGGATCGAGGCTCCACACGCCGGCGGAATCCACTCGGAACCGAGGATCCGCGCCCAGAAGCTGGAACACGGCGGCGGACGCGGCCCCTGGGTGTCCGGTGAGTCCGAGCACCTCGCGCGCGAGATCCAGGGTGTGGGCCGGCCCGCGCCTCAGGCGGTCCTGGGCGAGATGGATCAGGGAGCCGGACGCGCTCCGGGTCACGCTTCCTTGGCGATCTGCGTGATCGCGAACGAGAGCGCCTCGAGCTCCAGCACCAGGCAGACGTTCGTCACCGGAATGCACGGGGGCACGCGGAGCGTCACGTGCGTGAAGTTGAGGATCCCCCTGGCCCCGGCCGCCACGGCCCGCCCGGCAATCTCCTGTGCGACCTCCGCGGGCACGGCGAGGATGACCAGGTCGGCGTCGATCTCCCGCACGGCGTCCTCGAGCTCCTCCGAGGGACGGATGCGCGTCCGCCCCCACCACGTCCCCACCTTCCTCGGGTCCGCGTCCACCACGGCCATCAGGTCGAACCCGCGGGCGGCGAAATTGGGATACTCGAACAGGGCGGACCCGAGGCGGCCGGCCCCCACGAGCACCACCCGCCACCTCCGCTCGAGGCCGAGGATCGAGCGCACGTGGCGCGCGAGCTCGTACACGTCGTACCCGAGGCCACGTTTGCCGAAGGACCCGAACTGCGAGAGGTCCTTACGCACCTGCGCCGCCGTGGTCCCTCCCTCCCTCGCCAACTCCTCGGAAGAGACGGTGAGCGTGGTGCCCTCCATGGCCTCCAGCGCCCGGAGGTAGTGGGAGATGCGCCGGACCGTCGATTCCGAAATGTGCCGAGACACGGCGGCCCCCTCAGAAGAGCCGCGGGGAGGGACGCGGAGGGTTGTGAAATCCGTCACAATCTAAGCCTGCGAACGTCTATCGGCAATTCCAACGCCAGGGCGATGAACTGCCCGGGAGCCAGCGTCTCCGGTCGGTCCCGGAGCCCGGCGCCCGCGCGCCCGACGGCCTCTTCGGCGGCGCCCGGCGGAATGTCGAGATCGGGATGGTCTCTCAGGATCTTGCCGAGCTGCTTCCTGCGCCACTGGAACGCCGCGCGCACCAGCGTCCGGAGACGGGCCTCCTGGCTCGTGTCGAGTGGCTCGGGGCTGAAAGGCCGGACCCGCACGAGCGCGGAGTCCACCCGCGGCACGGGGCGGAACGCGTTGCGTCCGACGCGAAACAAGCGTTCGGCCGCAGCCACGGCCTGCACCCCGACGGCCAGGGCCCCGTAGGCCGCGGTGCCCGGCGCCGCCACGATCCGGTCGGCAACCTCCTCCTGTACCAGGAGGACGATGTCCCGGGGGCGCGGGCGCTCCAGCAATCGGAAGAGGATCGGCGTGGTGATGTTGTAGGGGATGTTCCCCACCACCCTCGCCCGCGCGGGGTCCCGGACGAGCTCGGCGAGGTCCACGCGCAGGATATCCCCGTGGATCACCGCCACGTCCTCGCGGGAGACGTAGGCCTGGCGGAGGTCGGCGGCCATCGCGTCGTCCAGCTCCACGAGCACCAGGCGGCGCACGCTCCCGGCGAGATGTCGACTCAGGGCGCCGCGACCGGGCCCCACTTCCACGACCTCGTCGTCGGACCCGGCCCCCACCGCCTCGACGATCTTGCGTTGGACGTTCGGGTCCACGAGGAAATTCTGGCCGAGCGACCGCTTCGGCCGCCCCTTCCCGGCGGGATTCACGGCTCCGCCTCCACCGGCCCCTACGGGGTCCGGACCACCAGGGCGGTCCGGTCGTCCCCGCGAATCGGAGGGTTGCTATCCACGGTCAGCCCGAACAGCTCATCCACGATGAGGCGGACGGGGGCGTGGCGGAGCGCGATCACGGCGTCCAGCACGCGCTCCTCCCCGTCGCCGCGGCTGGTGGTCGCCAGGGTATCCGAGAGCCCGTCGGTGAAGAGCAGGAGGAGGTCCTCGCCCGGCTCCCACGGCACCTCGGCCTCGGCGTACGCGTCCGGGCCCGCGAACCCGACCGGCGGGTCGGTCGCAGCCAGGCGGTCCAGCCCTCCGTCGCGGTGGATGACGAACGCATGGGGGTGACCCGCGTTGGAGTACACGAGCCGCTTCGCTTCGGGGTCGAGCACGCCGTAGAAGACGGTGAGGAACATCTCCGTGGTCTCGAGCTCGTCGCGGAGCGCGTCGTCCAGGCCTCTCAGCACCTCGGCCGGCGATCCGTGCTCACGGGCGTAGATGCCCGCCGCGCTCATCGTGAGCATCATGATGAGCGCCGAGGGGAATCCGTGGAGCGAGACGTCGCCGAGCATCACGCCGACGCGGCCCTCGGGCAGCCGGAAGAGCTGATAGAAGTCCCCGCCTACCTGCTCGGCCGGCGAGACCCGGGCGGCCGCCTCGGCAGCGGAGAAGCGCTCCGCAGTCGGGAGGAGCTTCTGCTGGAGGTCGTGTGCCAGCTCCATCTCCCTGGCCATCCGCTCCTTGGACAGGCTCTCGTCATGGAGCCGCTTGTTCTCCAGGGCCGATCCCACCTGCGACGCGATCGCGGTCAGGAGCTTCTGGTCCGCGGCGCTGTAGCGCTCCCCCCCGCGGCGTCCGATCAGGTTCATCACGCCCAGCGTGCGCGAATCACCCGACGGGGGCGTATACCGGATCGGAACCGAGAGGAACGAGTCGCCGTTCAGCCCGCGCTCACGCTCCTCGCGCCGGGGGGAGCGCGAGGCGATGATCGCCCGTTGCTCCCGGAAGACCATCGAGGTCACGGCGTCGGGGTCGGCCGGATCCAGAGGCCCGTCCAGACCGTCGCCCCCCACCTCGGCCGACAGGTGCAGGTGGTGGTCCTCGACGTTGTAGACCCACAGCGACCCGCGCCGGGCCCCCATGACGTCGCAGACCTCCCCGAGGATGATTCTCGCGGCGTCGTCCATGTGGAGGATGGACCCGAGCGTCTCGCTGATCGAGTACAGGAGATGGATCTCCTCGTAGCGCTCCGACAGCTCCGCGGTGAAGAAGCGGAATTCCCGCGCCGTTTCGTACGCCCGCTCGATCGTGGCCGCCAGGGCTTCCGCGACGGCCTCGGGCGGCGCTCGGGGCGATTCCACGACCTCGAGCTCCAGAACGGACGCGTCCGGCGGCACGACCGGCCTACGGGCGAGAACGCCGACGGCGTCCTTCTCCCCGGGACCATCCGTGGCGTAGAGCATCTCGGCCGCGGCTCCCGGCTCGGGAGGAGGGATCATGAGCCTCACCCGGAGCTCGAACGCCGCTTCGAAATCGGCCAGCGCTCGGAGGACCGGATCCGGCAGCGTCCCGGGGACGAGCCGATCCGGAGGCGTCATGCCTGTGCGCCGCCCTCGAGGCCGGACAGATCGCGATCCAGGCGCAGGACGAGCGTCACCTCGTTGCCCTGGTCGTTGTAGCGGACCTCGTCCAGGAGCTGACGCATGAGGAACAGGCCCCGCCCGCTCGTCTTCATGAGGTTCTCGGGGCACGTGGGATCCGGTATCGAGAATGGATCGAAGCCGCCTCCCTGGTCGGTGATCCGGGCGCGAATCGTGCCCTCGCCGAACGTCACCTCGACGCGCACGCGCTTCGAGGGGTCGTGCGCGTTGCCGTAGAGCATCGCGTTGGACAGCGCCTCGGTGAGGCCGACGCGGAAGTTGAGGCGCAACCGGTCCGCGTGTCGCTCCCAGGAGCGGCACCGTCGTACGACGTACTCGACGGCGTGCTCGATGGAGCGAACGTCCGAGGGAAGCTCGAGGACGAGGTCGCTGGTGCCGAATTCGGTCTTCACGGAGAGGGCCTGAAGCGGGAGGCGCTCAGAAGCCTGCGAACGCCTGTTCCTTGGTATCCGTGATCTTGAACAAGGTATCGAGCTTGGTCAGCTCGAAGAGCGTGCGGAGGTCCTCATTGAGGCTGGAGAGACGAAGCTCTCCGCCCTGCTCCCGGATCTTCTTGGAGAGGCTCACGAGAACGCCCAGCCCCGACGAGTCGATGTAGCCGGTGTTGGCGAAGTCGATGACGAACTTGCGGTCGCCCCCCTCGAGGTGCTCGAGCACTTTCTGCTTGAGCTCCTGACGGTTGCCGACGATGAGTTGACCCTCGACCTCGACGAGGGTGACGCCTCCGCTGCGAGACACCTGAAAGCCCATTTCGCGCTCCGAGTTGGAGAGCGGGCGCCACGCCTGGCGGCCGGCGACCCCCTGCGGTACAGCCATACAATCATACGAAGGCGCGGAACCGGGGTGCAAGCGCACCCCCCGCCGGACGGGCGGGCCTACCTCCCGAACTTGGCCCTGAGCCTGGCCAGAACGGGCGGGGACACGAAGCGTGTCATGTCGCCCCCCAACCCGGCGATCTCGCGCACCAACGAGGACGAGAGGAAGGAGTAATCGATCTCGGGAGCCAGGAACACCGTCTCCACCTCGCTCCACAGCTCCCGGTTCATCTGGGCCATCTGGAGCTCGTACTCGAAGTCCGAGACGGCCCGCAGGCCCCGGATGACGACGCGCGATCCCCTCTCGCGTGCGAAGTCGACCAGGAGCCCCCGGAACGCCGCGGCTTCCACCCGTTCCTCGCCGGCGAACACCTCGCGGATGAGGTCTACCCGTTCCTCGACCGTGAGCAGGCCGTCCTTCGCCTGGGAGGCCGAGTAGGCCACGGCGATGATCAGGTGGTCGGCGATGCGGAGCGTTCGCCGGGCGATGTCCTCGTGGCCTTTCGTGATCGGGTCGAAGGAGCCCGGATAGATCGCGGTTACGGGACTTGTAGGGGTCATGATGTCGCAATCATGTGAGTGAGGGCGGTGTCCCCGTATCGCCGGGTTCGATCCGCGGGTCCCAAGGAGAACGTCTCGTGCCAAGGATGTTCCACCCAGAGCTCGGACGCAAACCGGCCGGCTCGGAACCGCTCGGCGAGTCGAGTCACGTCCCCCCGGCCGTAGGGTGGATCGGCGAGCGCGACGTCGAACGAGCCCGGCCCGAGCCGACCGAGGTAGTGGAACACGTCGTCGGCGACCACGGTCACTTCGTCCTTCGCGCCGAGCAGGGCCACGTTCGCCTCCAGCGTCTTCAGCGACCCGCGCGAGCGCTCGACGAACACGACGTGCCTCGCCCCGCGGCTCAGGGCCTCCAGGCCGAGCGCCCCGGAGCCGGCGAACAGGTCCAGGACACGGACGCCGTCCAACCTCCCACCCATCGCCGACATCCAGGCTTCGCGCACCCGGTCCGTGGTAGGGCGGATGCCGCGTCCCTTCAAGGTCTTGAGCCGATGGCCCTTCCACCTTCCCGCGATGATCCTCACGGAACGGGTCCCTCCGCCGGGCGCATGTCCACGATGCGGGCCTGGGCCCGCGCCACGCCGCGGTACTCGTTGCGCTCGAGCTTCACGAGCACGTCGTAGGGCGCCGGCTGGAGCGTCTCCGGTGGATAGCGCTCCGCGAGGCCGAACCCGATCGCGTCCAAGCGCGCGCCTGCGGCCTCGAGCATGACCTTGAGGTGTCCCTCACCGACACGTCGCGGGAAGCCGAGCCGCACGCCGCGCGCGAGAAAGAGCGGTCGTGGGTTCGCGATGCCGTGCGGCTCCAGGTACTCGAGCCAGCGCACGAAGGCGAGGTCGACCTGGGCCAACGGCAACTCCGCGTCCGGTCTCAGGAGGGGCTGCAGGTCCTCGGGACCGAGCGCGCTCCGCGCCACGGCGTTGAACGCCTCCCGGAGCGCGTCCACCGAACCGCGGGCCACGTCCATGCCGGCGGCCTGACGGTGCCCGCCGAACCGGCCCAGGTGTTCCCGGCACCGCGTGAGCGCCTCGAACAGGTGGAACCCCGGGATCGACCGGGCGCTCCCCCTTCCCTTCTCGCCGTCGAGCGCCACGAGAATCGTCGGCCGGTGGATCCGCTCGACGACGCGCGAGGCGACGATGCCGATGACGCCGGGATGCCACCCCTCGGAGGCCAGCACCACGCCGTAGTCGCGGTCCGGATCGTAGTCCCGCGCCAGGAGCTCGAGGGCTTCATCGAGGGTGCGGCGATCCTCGTCCCTCCGCGTCCGGTTGATGTCGTCGAGGCGGCGGGCGAGAGCGGCGGCCTCATCGGCGTCGTCGGTGAGCAGGAGGCGCAGCGCGTCGGACGCCTCCCCGATTCGTCCGGCCGCGTTCAGGCGCGGCGCGACCAGGAACCCGAGCTGACCCGCCGACACGGTGGCGGGCTGGACACCGGACACGGAGAGCAGGGCCGCGAGGCCGGGCACGCCGGTTTCGCCGAGGCGTCTCAGCCCCGCGCGCACGAGCACGCGGTTCTCCCCCTCGAGGGGCACCAGGTCCGCCACCGTGGCCAGGGCCACGAGGTCGAGGAATCGGGCGGGCCCTTCCGATTCGGCTCCGAGCGCGCGGGCGACCAGCTCGCACACCTTGTACGCCACGCCGGCACCGCACAGGGCCTTGTCCGGGTACGCGCAGTCGGGCCGCTGGGGGTTCACGAGAGCGGTGGCGCGCGCGGCGTCGGGACCTAGGGTGTGGTGATCGGTGACGATCACGTCCAGGCCGGCCGCCCGGGCTTGGGCCACCGTGCCCGCCGCCAGCGTCCCGCAGTCGGCCGTGATGACCAGCGCCGCGCCCGCCGCGAGGGCCGCGGACAGGCCGGCCGCGGAGAAGTCGTACCCGTCCCGGAGGCGGTGCGGGACGAAAGGGGCCACCTTCGCGCCCATCTCGGTCAGAAACCGCGTGTAGATCGCCGTGGCGCAGATGCCGTCCACGTCGTAGTCGCCGTGGACGAACACCGTCTCGCGGCGCTCCACGGCCCGCGCGATGCGGGCCGCCGCGAGGGTTCCATCCGCCAGCGAGACCGGGTCGTGGAGGTGATCGAGGAGCGGCCGCAGATAGCGCTTGGCCGCCTCCGGGTCCCGATATCCACGGGACGCGAGGATCGCACAGACACCTTCGGGGAGGCTCAGCGCGGCACCGAGGGTCCTCACGTCGGCGGCGTCGGGTGAGGGAGGCTCGGCCCAACGGGGCCGGAGGGACGGTACCGTCGGGCGGGAAGGGCGGAGGCCTTCCTGGTTCACTCCCCGGCCGTCTCCCGGGGAGCGTCGAGAGATTTGGGGCCTGCCGCCGACGGAGCGACCAGAATCACGCCGCAAGACTCGCAACGGATGAGGGAGCGGCCGTGGCGAACCTCGTTCTGGAGCTGCAGCGGGACCACGCCGAAGCAGTTGCTGCACGCGCCGTCCTCGGTGAGCTCGGCGACGGCCAGCCGCCGCCCACCGGCGCGGATGCTCTCGTAGAGGCGCAGATCGCGCGCGTCCACCCTCTTCGCGAACGCCTCGCGCTCGGCTTCCAGGGCAGCCACGCCCGCCTCGGCCGATTCACGTTCCTCCAGCAAGTCCCGCTTTCGCGGCTCGACCTGGGCCTCGGCTTCCTTCAGGGCGGCCTCCAGTTCCTGGAGCCGCCCGTCGAGCTTGCGGATCTGATCGATGAGCGTGTACCCCTCCTGCTCGTCGTTCTGCAGCGCACGCTTCACCATGTCCAGCTCGGCGCTGACCGCCGCTTCCTCCCGGAGATTACGTACTCCGTTGAGCCGCTCGTCGAGCCGTTTCATCCGCGCGCGCTTCTCCTCCGTCGAGATCTCCAGGCGGCGCTCCTCGACTCTCATCTCCTGCAGCCGGGTGCGGGTGGTCGTCACTTCGTTCGCGAGGGCCAGAGCCGGCTCCTCTACCTCGGCCAGGACGGGATCGAAGTCGCGAAGCCGCCGCTGGGCCTCCTGGATCTGGATGTCGAGACGCTGTAGCTCCCTCAAGTCGTTCCGGTTCTGCTGCGTCATTCGTACCTACGGGTTCGGGTTACGGTCGGTGCCAAGGCGCCGTACGGTGGTCGTCCAGTCATCGGGCGCGAGTGCCCTGCTTTCCCGGGACAAGCGCGCTTTCTCCTCCATGAGAGCCAGCTTCCGCGCTTCGTCGTCGGAATCTTCGATGCGGCGATCGAGCTCGTGGAGGGCGCGTCCCAGCGTCGCAACCCGCATGCGCGCCACCGCATCCTCGAAGACCCGGCCCGCGTGGCTGATCTCCTCGGGGTCGTCCAGCAACTCCCGGAGCCGCTGCGCCGCCACCGGATCCATGGCCGTCGGCGGCGCCCGCAACCCAGGGGCGTCCAACAGCGCCTGAAAGATGGTGCGGTACGCTGGATCCACAAAGTCCTCGACCGAGAGTTGCTCCCCGGCTCGTTCCACGTATTCCGCGTTCTTGGTCATGAGCAGGAGCAGCGTCCGCTCGGCGCCGAGCCTGGGGATGGACGGGATCCGGGAGGGCGCCGCCTCGGGGTGGGGCGCGCGCGACGCCGCACCGGCGGTCTTGCGCAACTCCGCCTCGAACGTCTCCCGGCGCACACCGGTCCGGTCGGCCACCTTGGCGACGTAGATGTCGCGGAGCGCCGGGTCCGCGGCCGCCCTCAAGGTGGGGAGAAGACGATCCACCGCGGAGCGGATACGCTCGATCGAGGAGAAGAAGTCCTTCTCGTCGAGGATCTGGAGCTTCCGGTCGAGCACGTCCACGGCGTCCTCGAGGTGCTCACGGAGCCGGGCGGCGCCCTGGTTGCGAACCATGGTGTCCGGATCCTCGCCGGGCGGGAGGGTCACGACGGAGGGATGGAGGCGCGCCTCGAGCAAGGTGTCCCCGGCTCGGAACGTAGCCTTGAGGCCCGCGGCGTCGCTGTCGAACAGGAGATAGACCCGCTGGGCATACCGTCCGAGGAGCTTCGCCTGCTCCGGCGTCATCGCGGTGCCGAGCGGGGCGACGACGTTCTCGAACCCGTGCGCCGCGAGCGACACCACGTCCATGTACCCCTCCACCACGATCGCGGCCTCTTCGCGGCGGATCGCGTGTCGGGCCCACGAGAGCCCGTACAGGTTGCTCCCCTTGTGGTAGATGGGCGTCTCCGGAGAGTTGAGGTACTTCGGAGCGTCCTTCCGGTCCCCGCCCTCGATCACCCTCCCCCCGAACGCGATGACCTTCCCCGAGACCCCTTCGATGGGGAACATGATCCGGCCGCGGAAGCGGTCGAACGGCTCGTTGGTGCGCTCGCTGCGGCTGAGCAGGCCCACCTCCTCCATCAATCGCTCGTCCAGTCCGTGGCGGGCGGCCGCATCCCTGAGCGCCCGCCATTCGTCGGGCGACCAGCCCAACCCGAACCGCTCCGCCGTCTCCGCCCCGATGCCCCGCCGCTCGAGGTACGCCTGCGCCACCCGTCCCGTGGCCGCGTCCAGCAGGCGCTCCCGGAACCAATCCCGCGCGAACGCGTTCAGCTCGTAGAGCTCGCGGTTCGGGTCGTCCTCGTCGCGCTGGCGCGTGATCTCCCGCACCTCCACGCCCGAGCGCTGGGCCACGTACTTGACGGCCTCCACGAAGTCGAGGCCGAGCCGCTCCATCACGAACGAGAAGACGTCACCGGACTTCCCGCACCCGAAGCACTTGTAGAAGCCCTTCTCCGGGACCACGTAGAACGACGGCGTGCGCTCCTCGTGGAACGGACAGTTGGCCTTGTACTCCCGCCCGGCCTTCTTCAGCGGCACGAGCTCTCCGATGATCTCCACGATGTCGGCCCGGGCCCGCACCTCCTCGACGATGTCGTCCGGGATCATCGCAGGACCACCACGGTCACGCCGGCGCCTCCTTCCTGCGGGGACCCCATCCGATACGCGCTCACCCTCGGATCCCCTGCGAGGAGCTCGCCCACCCTCTGGCGCAGCGCTCCCGTTCCCTTCCCATGAATCACGCGGAACTCCGACAGGTCCTCGAGGACGGCCTCGTCCAACACGCGGACCAGCTCCACCTCGACCTCGTCGACGCGCAGCCCCCGCAGATCCACCTCGGTGCGCACCTGAGCGGTCGGCGAGCCCGACCATCCGCCCCGGCGCGCTTCTCCGTCCGGGGCAGGCGCTTCGGCCTGCAGAGGGTCCAGGTCGGCGAGGGGCAATTCCATACGGACGGCACCCACCTCGACGAGCGCGCGGGAGTCCCGCAGCTCGAGCACGCGGCCCCTCGCCCCCGACGCGTGCACACGCACCGTGTCGCCCACCCCGACGTCCGCCGCGGTCCTCGGCCCTTCGGCGCGCCGTGCCTCGACCGCAACGCCGGACGCCGCACGCTCCACGCGCCGGCGCGCCTTCCGGGCCGCTTCCTCCAGCTCCACCCCGGCCCGGATCTCGGCGCGCAGGCCCGTGATCGCTTCCTCCACCTCGAGCCGCGCGTTCATCAGCAGCTTGCGCGCTTCCTCTCGTCCACGCTCCCCGGCCGAGCGCTCCGCCTCGCGGAGCGTGCGCTCCCGCTCCTCGAGGTCGGTGCGTTGCGCGGACACACGCGCGTGCTCCGACTCGAGCTCACGCAGACGCGCCGCCGCCTCGCGCTCCCGGCGCTCCAGGCGCTCCAGCAGCTCCTCCATGCGAACCTCGTCCACTTCCTGGTGGCCCTCGGCCCGATCGAGGACGTCGGGTGGAAATCCCAGGCGACGCGCGATCGCCAGACCGTAGCTCCGGCCCGGACGGCCCTTCACGAACCGATAGGTCGGTTCCATACGGTCGGGATCGAACTGGAGCGACGCGTTCACGATCCCGCTCCCCTCGACCGCGAGCCCCTTCAGCGCGCCCAGGTGTGAGGACACCACCGCGAACGAGCCGCGCCCCACCAGCACCTCCAGGATCGCCCGGGCAAGGGCGGCGCCCTCCGCCGGATCGGTGCCCGTCCCCATCTCGTCGATGAGCACCAGGGCACCCGCGTCGGCGCCGCGAACAATCTCGGACAGGTTGGCCAGGTGCGCCGAGAACGTCGAGAGGCTCTGCGTGATGGACTGCTCGTCGCCGATGTCCGCAAAGAACGACGAGAACACGGGGAGCCGTGTGCCGGGGCCCACGGGTGGAGCCACTCCGGCCTGGACCAGCGTGCTGATCAAGCCGGCAGTCTTGAGGAAGACGCTCTTGCCCCCGGTGTTGGGACCCGAGACCACGATCCCCCTCTCGCCCGGAAGCACGTCCAGGTCGAACGGAACGACCGGCCGGTCGCCGGCCTCGACGAGCAGGGGGTGGCGCGCTTCGGTGACGCGGAACTCCGGGGTGCCCGCGTCCAGCAGCTCGGGGATCTGAGCTCGCCAGGCGTGCGCGGTCCGGGCGCGCGCGAGCAGCGCGTCGAACTCCACGATCGCATCGAGCGCGCCCGCCATCCCGTCCCGCAGCGGCTGCAGGCGCTTCGTCAGCTCCCCGAGGACGCGCCGGATCTCCCGTGCCTCTTCTCGCTCGAGGTCCCGCAGCTGGTTCATCAGCTCGATAGCCATCGGAGGCTCGACGAAAAGCGTGGCGCCGGTATGGGACTCGTCGTGGACGATGCCCCCCACCTCGCCCCTTCCCTCCCTGCGGATCGGGATGACGTAGCGGCCCTCGCGGATCGAGACGGACGCGTCGCCCACGACGAACCGCTCGGGAAGCGTGCGAAGGTACGACTCGAGCTGGCGTACGATCCGCGCGTGTGCGCCCCGTAGCCGATCGCGGATCCGCTTCAGCTCCCTGGACGCCGTGTCGAGCACGTGCCCCTCCGCGTCCACCGCCCTCGCCACCGCCTCCTCCGAGCGCGGCTCCTGCACGAGCCGCGCTCGGATCGTCGCGAGTTCCTCCGGCCGGGACTCCCTGCCGTCCAGCTCTCCGGCCACGATGCGTGAGGCGAGAAGGAGCATCCCGAGCGCGTGCACCTGGAGCGGCTCCAGGACCGCGCCGTCGGCGGTGAGGTGGTCGAGCGCGGGCCCGGCGTCCGGGATCGTGGGCAGCCCCCATGCCGGCTTCTCCTCGACGAAGCGCATCGTCGCGCTCACCCTGGCGAGCTCGCGCCGCACCGCCTCGAGGTCGCCGGACGGGACGAGCGCGCGGATACGTTCCCGCGCCGGCTCGCAGGACGCGCGCTCCGCCACGCGCGCGAGGACCCGGTCGAACTCCAGGACCTTCAAGGCATGGTCGCTTCCCCGCCCGCCGGGCGACGTCACGTTCACCCGCCCAGCATCTCCTTCACGATGCGGTTGGCCTCCTTGCCGTCGAAGCGGCCGCGGATGTGGGGCATGAGCTGCCCCATCACCCCGCCCATCGCGGAGACGCCTCCGGCCATGATCGCGCGCACCATCGCTCGCACCTCCTCCTCGGTGAGCCCCTCGGGGAGATAGGCCTTCAGGACCTCGGCCTGCGCGTCCTCGTGGGCGGCCAGCTCCTCACGGCCGCCCGCCCGCATCTGTTCGGCCGCGTCGCGGCGCTGCTTGATGGCCTTCGTGATCACCTGGATGGCCGCGTCGTCGTCGAAGGCGCCGCCGATCTCGATCTCACGGTTCTTCATCTCGGAAAGCAGCGTGGAGAGCACCAGCGTGCGTTCCTTGTCCCGCTGCTTACGCGCTTCGTTCAGGTCCGTCTGGACCCGGTTCTTGAGCCCGCTCGACACGCCTGAGCCCTCGGATGTGGCGCCCCCGGAAAGCCCGGCGACGGAGGGCGCCGTAGCTCCGACACCTGTGGCTGCTGGATCGGTACGCCGCCGGAAGCAACGAAGCTACCCCGGCGGTGCCGAAAGGGTCAACGCGCGCCCATGCGCCCCGCTCATCCCGGGGGCCAGCCCATCTCGCGGCCCCCCAGCACATGCATGTGGACGTGCTGGACGACCTGCCCCGCGTCCGGGCCGACGTTCAGCACGGTGCGGTACCCGCTCTCGGCGATCCCTTCGGCCCGCGCCTGGTCCCGGGCGGCCAGGAACATGCGTCCGAGGAGGTCCCGATCGGACTCCTGCGCCGCATTCAGCGACGCGACGTGCCGCCGCGGAATCACCAGGAAGTGCACGGGGGCCTGGGGGCTGATGTCCCGGAACGCGACCACGTGGTCGTCCTGGTACACGACGTCAGCCGGGACGCCGCCCGAGGCGATGCGGCAGAAGAGGCAGTCGGACGAGGTCAAGGGTGTGTCCTCCGGATCCAGGGTGATTCCCTCCCACCCGATCTTGTCAGAGGGTGGGAGCACGCGCAATGCGCGGACGAGACCCCGCGCGCCGATGTCGTCCCTTCCATCCATGTCCCTGCCCACGGGGCGGGCTCACCTTCCTCGCCACCTCGTCATCCGGTCCACCTTTCGCATCCACCAGGGGGTCTCATGGAGCACATCCTCTCCGCGGCTGAGCAGGTCCTCCGTAACTCGGGAGCGCCGGCCCTCCGCCTCTCGGCGCTCCTCGACGAGCTCGTCACCACCACCGGCACGCGTATGCTCGACGGGCCTCGCCTGAGGAGCCTCCTGGAGGCGCGGCCGGACCGCTTCCGGATCCTGGACCCGTGGCGGGGGCCGTGGCGGTTCGTGAATCGAAGGGCCGAAACCTCCTCCGACCCCTGGGTCGTGGTCGTCCGCGATCTGGGAGACGGGCCCGGCGTGGCGGCCGACCCCAGGGTCATCCGGAGGGTGCGGGAGAGCGTGCGCTGGCTCGGGCTGACCCTCGACGCGCGCTCGCCCCGGCAGGTCTCTCGCTGGGAGGGGCTCGTCCTGGAAGGTCTCGCCGCCGAGCGTGCGTTTCGGAGAGCGGCCTGAGGACCGGGCCTATCCCGCCCGCCGCATCAGGGCGGAGCGCCACTCGCCGTCCTCCTCCACCTCCGCTACCCCGAACCCGCCGGCTTCCACCGCCTTCCGCACCTCGGGCCACTCGCTCTCGAGGATCCCGGACAGGATCAGCCAGCCTCCCGACCGCACGACGGCGGCCAATCCTTCGAGAAGGAGCTTCAGCACGCCGGACTCGAGGTTGGCCACGACGCCGTCGCGGGGGCCGTAGGACGCGAGAAGCGCGGCGTCGACCCAACGCCGCTCCCAGCGGACCCGATCCGCGACGGTGTTGAGGGCGACGTTCTCGGCGAGCGCCTCGACCGCCAAGGAGTCGCCTTCGAGCGCCAGCACCTCGGCGCCGAGCCGGGCGGCCGCGATCGCGAGGATTCCGGAGCCCGCCCCCACGTCGAGGATCCGCTCCCCCGGAGCGACCGTGCGTTCCAGGAGCCTCAGACATCCGCGCGTCGTCCCGTGCTCGGCGGTACCGAACGCCATCCCCGGATCGATGACCACGACCAGGTCGCCCGGGTGTGGAGCCACGGGATGCCACGTGGTGGTAACGACCAGGCGGCTGCCGATCCGTCTCGGCGCGAGCCCCTTCTTCCACGACTCGGCCCAGTCCTCGTGGTCTACCCAGCGCGTGCGGATCTCCACGGGCGCACCCCCGACCACATCCGCGAGAGTCGCCCTCGCCCGCTCGAGGAACGCGTCGGAGGCCGCGGGCTCCTCCAGGTACGTGAGGTACCACCCCCCCGACTCCTGGACCGCCCGTCCGCCGAGCGCCAGGAGTCCCTCGGCCAGGAGGGGCTCCAGCTCCGTCGCGGACGGGCTACACGCGCCCAGCTCGAGCCACCGGCGACCCCCGGACCTCATCCGCCCGAGAAGGCCTCCTTCACCCGGGACCAGAATCCCTTGCGCGACTTCGGGTTCACGAACGACGGCGCCGGCGATTCGACCTCACGCAGGCGGCGGAGCGCTTCTTCCTGGGCCGGGGTGAGGTCCTCCGGCGTCCACACCGTGATGCGGACGATCTCGTCGCCGTGTCCATGTTCGTCGAGGCTGGGAAGCCCGAGGCCCCGCAGCCGGAGCAACTCGCCGCTCTGAACGCCGGCCGGGATCGTCACCCGCGCGGTGCCGTCCACGGTCGGCACGTCCACTTCGGCTCCCAGGGCCGCCTGGCCGAACGTGACCGGCAGGTCGTGGATGAGGTCGGACCCCTCCCGCACGAAGCGTGGATCCTCCTGCACGTCGAGCAGCACGACGAGATCCCCCCGCGGGCCTCCACGCGGCCCCACGCTGCCGCGGCCCCGCAGCGTGATGAAGTTCTCCGAGGTGACACCCGGCGGAACCTCGACCTCGACCTCCCGGTCCACCCGGGTCCGCCCTTCACCCCTGCATTTCGGGCAGACCTTCTCGATGACCTGTCCTTCGCCGCCGCACCGCCGACACGGCTGCACGCTGACGAACTGCCCGAAGACCGAGCGCTGCACGTGCCGTTCCTCGCCGGACCCGCCGCACACCGGGCACACGGTCGGCACCGACCCCGCCTCCGAGCCGGTCCCCCCGCACGCGTCGCATACGTCGAGGAGCGAGACTCTGAGCTTGCGCGTGGCCCCGTGCGCGACGTCGTGGAGGGTCAGGGGAAGGCGAAGTCGCACGGTCTGACCCTTGCGGCTGGCCATCCGCTGGGTTCGCGATCCGCTCATGCCGAACATGCCCTCGAGCCCGGAGAACCCCCCGAAGTCCCGCATGAAGACCTCGAGAGCGTCCGCGAAATCGAAGTGGGTGAATCCCCCCCGGCCCGCCCGGCCCCTCAAGCCCTGCTCGCCGTATCGGTCGTAGGTGGCGCGCTTCTCCGGATCCCGAAGGATCTCGTAAGCCTCCGTGACCTCCTTGAACCGCTCCTCGGCTTCCTTCGAGCCGCTGTTGCGGTCGGGGTGGTAGCGGAGGGCGAGCTGGCGGTACGCCTTCTTGATCTCCTCGGTATTCGCCGTGCGTGCGACGCCGAGGATCTCGTAGTAATCAGCCATGACGGTTGGGCAAAGGGACTCAGGAACCGAGAACGCGCGTGACCATCGAGGACGTGTAGTCCACGATGGCGACGACCTTCTCGTACGGCATGCGGGTCGGGCCGATCACGCCGATCACGCCCTTGAGACCCCCGACCTGGTACTCGGCGGTGACCAGCGTGAAGCCGGTCAGGACCTCGGCGTCGTTCTCGCAACCGATGGTGATCTGGAGCTGGCCGGCGTGACGGCGGCTCCCCACGGCCTGGGCGAGAAGGTCCCGCCGCTCGGTGAGCTCGATGAGCCCTTTGAGGCGCGTGCCGCTCTCGAACTCCGGCTGCGCCGCGAGGACGCTCGCGCTGCCCAGGTGGATGCGCGAGGCGTCCAGATCCTGGAGGCTGAAGAGCTCCGCTCCCGACTGCAGGAAGATGTTCAGGAGCTCCGCGGCCCCCGAATCCGACGGCTGCGCGTCGCGGAGGCGTTCGGGCAGCGTCCGCCGGATCTCGTACAGAGACAGCCCCGATAGCCGCTCGTTGAGCGCGACGGTCAGGTTCAGGAGCGCCTTGGGGGGCACTTCCACCGGAAGATCGACGTACACGGTCCTGACCACGCCGCCGCGGATGGTGGCGACCATCAGCACCTTGTCCGACGAGACCTGGATCAGCTCCACGCGCTCGAGGATCGCGTCCTCCAGGCGGGGAGCGAGCGCGACGCCCAGCTCGTTCGAGAGCAGGCTGAGCGCCCGCACGGCCTGTCGGACCAACCGCTCGACCGCCGACGGCCAGGCCGCCCCCAGTTCCTGGACGAATTGCTGCTGCTCGGCCGCGGACAGACGCGACGGTTCCATGAGCTGGTCCACGAAGAACCGGTAGGCCAGATCCGTGGGGACGCGCCCGGCGGAGGTGTGGGGGTGGACGAGATACCCTTTCGCCTCCAGGTCACTCATCGTGTTGCGCACCGTGGCAGGCGACACACCGAGATCGAAGCGGCGGGACACGGTACGGCTTCCCGCCGGCTCCGCCGTGTCCACGTACGTACGGATGACCGCCTCCAGGACCTGCCGCTCCCTATCGCTGAGCTCGCCGCCCACCAGCGGTCGCTTATCCAAACCTGCCATGGCCTCGAACATCGAAAACCCGCGGGAAAACCTCAAGCGCACGCACCGTCCAACTCGACGGCCAGGCGGTCCAGCAAGAGCCAGCCGGTCGGCGTGAGCCGAACGACCGAGCCGTCACGGATTGCCGAGCGCTCGCGCTCCCAGGCGCCGATCATCCGCCGCGGGGCCCCACCGAGACCCTCCACCGACAGACCCGCGGACGTCCGCAGCCCGAGCCAGATGCGCTCCAGCCGGACGGCACAGTCGTCCAACACCTCCCTTCCCTCCGTCGGGGACCGACCCTCACGGGCCACCCTGCTGTATTCGTCCCAGTCGCGGATGTTCCATCGCCGGACGGGAGGCAGGTAGCTGTGGGCCCCGTTCCCGAGACCCAGATACGGAGCGCCCGTCCAGTATACCCGATTGTGCCGCGAGGCGAACCCGGGGCGGGCGAAGTTGGACACCTCGTAGTGCTCGTAGCCGGCCTCGGCCAGCGTCTCGGCAGCCTGGAGGAATTCCTCCCGGTAGCGCTCCTCGTCGACGGGCGGCTCCCGACCCTCTCGCACGGCGCGACCGAGCGGTGTTCCCGGCTCCACGGAGAGCCCATAGAGGCTGACGTGGGGCACATCGAGCGCCAGCGCGGCATCCAGGTCCGCGGCCCAGTCGCGCCCGACGTGCGCGGGCAGCCCGAAGATCAGGTCCACCGACAGGTTCTCGAAGCCGGCCCCGCGAGCCGTGCGCACGGCGCGCCCCGGCCCCTCGGACCCGTGCAGGCGCCCCATCCATCGGAGAGCGGCATCGTGGAATGTCTGCACGCCCAGGCTCAGGCGGTTGACCCCGGCTTTTCGCCAGGACTTCGCCACGTCCGGAGTGAGGCTCTCCGGGTTGGCCTCCGCCGTCCATTCGAGCCCGGGATCGGTGAGCCGATCCGGACCCAGCACGCGGGCGAGCCCCGACATCGCGGACGGTCCGAGGAGCGAAGGCGTGCCCCCGCCGACGTAGAGCGTCTCGAGGCGAGGAGCCAGCGAGACGGCCTCCTCGGCCTCCACCGCCCGAAGCTCTCCCTCGAGCGCCGCGAGCCATCCCTCCACGTCGCCCGTGCGCCGCACCTGGACGGCGAAGTCGCAGTAGAAGCACCGGCGCACGCAGAAGGGCGCGTGCACGTAGACCGAGCGGATGGGCGCGGCCATCATCATCCTGCGCGGCGGAAGCGCAGCCCCGGGAGCCGTCGCACGCGTCCGTCGAGCTCCATGGCGGCGAGCAGGGCCAGGACCCGGCGCGCCGGCAGCCCGGTCGTCCGGGCGAGCTCGTCGGCCGACCGGTCCCCGCCCGCCAGCGCGGCCCACACGCCCGCATCAGGACCGCTCGGGGGGTTCGCGGCCGGTTCCTCCTCGGCCGGCCCGAGCACGGCATCCACGAACTCACGCACGGAAACCAGAGGCCGGGCACCGTCCACGAGCAGCGCGTTGCTGCCGACGCACGCCTCGTCGTCGATGGGGCCGGGGACCGCCCAGACCTCCACGCCCAGGTCCAGGGCATGGTCCACCGTGATGAGCGCCCCACTCCGCTCTCCGGCTTCCACCACGACGAGCGCCCGTGCGAGTGCGGCCAGGATGCGGTTACGCCTGGGGAAGTGGTGGGGAAGCGCGGGAGTCCCCGGCAGAAACTCACTCACGACGAGCCCGGTCTCCAGGATCCTCCGGAAGAGGGCCGCATGGACCGGCGGATAGGCACGATCGGCCCCGCAGCCGAGAACCGCCACCGTAGGTCCCTTGGCCTCCAACGCCCCATCGTGCGCCGCGCCGTCCACGCCCAGCGCCAACCCGCTCACGACCGGGACGCCTCTGCGAGCGATGGCGGCGCCAAGGCTCGACGCGACGCGCCTCGCGCGGGGTGTCGCGCGCCGCGCGCCCACGATCGTGATCCCCGGGACCGTCACGAGCCCGGCGTCGCCGCGCAGGAAGAGCACGGTCGGCGGGTCCGCGAGGTGACGTAGCACCCCAGGGTACGCGCGGTCGGAATGGAGCAGCGTCCGCATGCCGAGCCGCTCGGCACGCTTCAGGGCGTCCCGCACGCCCGCGACGAGCTCGCCCGAGCGCGCAGCTTCCGCCGCGGCATGCCCGACGCGCGCCTCCAGCAAGGAGAGGTCGGCCAGGACGGCCACCGCGGAGCCCGCGGCTCGAACCAGATCGTGCACGGTCCTCGGGCCCACCCCGGGAAGCGCGTCGAGCAGCAGGAGCGCCTCCAACTCTCGCCCGCGCCGTCCCGCCTGCGCCTCGTTCAGGGAGTCCACCACTCCTCGTCCTCGGACGCCTCCTCGTTCTCCGCACGCCCGACGGCCTTGCATTTCTCCCAGACAGCGTCGAGCAACTCGGAGATTCCCGAGCGCGCCACCGCCGACACGCCGAACACGCCGAAGGCGTGGGCCGCCTCCACACGTGGGAGCGGGTCCGAGCCGAGGAGGTCCGTCTTGGTGAGCACGACGCAGTGGGGCGTGCGCCCGAGCTCCGGCGAATAGGCCTCGAGCTCGCGGCGCAGGCTCTCGTACTCGGCCTGCGGGTCGGCGGCGTCCACGGGCACGAGCAATGCCAACGTGCGGGTGCGCTCGATGTGACGGAGGAACTGGTGGCCCAATCCCCTGCCCTCGTGCGCCCCTTCGATGATGCCCGGGATGTCGGCCATGACGAAGGTGCGGTAGCCGGGCAGCTTCACGACGCCGAGGCTCGGCGTGAGCGTGGTGAACGGGTATTCCGCGACCTTCGGGCGTGCGGCGGACACGGACGCGAGCAACGTGGATTTCCCCGCGTTCGGTTGCCCGACCAGGCCGACGTCCGCGATGAGCTTGAGCTCGAGCAGGATGCGGCGCTGCTCCCCTTCCTCTCCAGGCTCCCATTTCCTCGGCGCCTGATTCGTGGAGGTCGAGAAGTGCGCGTTGCCCCTTCCTCCACGCCCACCCCTGGCCGCTACCAGCCTCTGGCCGCGCTCGAGCAGCTCGCCGAGCAGCTCACCCGTATCCGCGTCCTTGACCACGGTTCCGGGAGGGACGCGCAGCACCCTGTCCTCTCCGCTGCGGCCCGTGCGATCCGAGCCCTGCCCGTGCTGCCCGCGCGGGGCGTAGTAGTGCTTCCGATAGGAGAAGTCGAGGAGGGTCGCGAGGTTCCCGTCCACCTCGAGGACGACGTCACCGCCTTTCCCACCGTCGCCACCGGAGGGCCCTCCCCGCGGCACGAAGGTCTCACGGCGGAACGCCTCGGCTCCCGACCCACCCGCGCCCCCGCGCACCTCGATGATCGCGCGGTCCACGAAGATGCTCTCACCCATGGCGCTCGCCTCTCGCCCTCACCGACGCCCAGATCTCCCCGGCCCGCGCGCGGGCCTCGCGCTCGCTCACCGCGTCGGCCAACTCGAGGGCCCTGCCGACCTCGGCCTCCGACGCCCCGGCGTTGAGCGCTCCGCGGAGGTGCGAATAGAGCTGGCGGGGTGCGTCCAACGTCGCGAGCAGCGCCACGATGCAGAGCTCGCGCGTGGCCAGCGGCAGACCCGGCCGCCCCAACACCTTCCCGTAGCCTTCGCTCACCATCCAGCGCTCCATGTCGGGGTGCAACCGCCGTACGTTCGCCCGGAGGCCTTCGTACTGACCGCCATATACGTCCCGGCACACGGCAGCGCCGCGCTCGTCCCACGGCCCCGGGTCCGCGGCTTCCTCGGGGGCCGGGACACACGATACCTCGCGCCACCGCGCGAACGCATTGAGCGCGGCGGGATACCCCAGGAAGAGGTAGCTCTGGAGCAACGCCTCCTCGACCTCCGCCGCCAGGGCCTGGACCGCGGCGAGACGCAGCGCGGCATCCAACGCCTGAGGGCTGCGGGAGGCCAACGCGGCGGAGAGCGCCACGAGCGCCTCGGTCGAGGGAGACAGCGGGGATGTCATGTCCTCGATCATGTTGGGAAAGAAAACAGACCGCGCGGGTCGGGGACATGCTCCGCCGGGACGCCGTGGCGTCCGGGCGCCTCAGGACCCTGAACCGGCCTGCGCGTCGGCGATCTCCACCGGCACCTGAGCCGCGGTGGCCGCGAGGAGCTCCTCCACCGAGGAAGCCCCGCGCAGCAACTCCACGGCCCGAGCCAGTTGGGCATCGTGTTTCCGCTGGTGGAGGAAGAGGCCCCGATCCCCCCACGCCTGGTTCGCGATCTCCCGCTCGAGCTGATACGCCACGAACCGCCGGGCCTTCCAGAACTGCTCGGCGTCCGCCTCGACGCCCGACTCCGGAAGCGCGTGGAGGAACTGCGTCAGGCTGGCGTCGGTGATGTCGAATCCCGGACGGATCTCCGGACCGGATCCGACGAACCGCACCGCGAAGTTGAACATCGCGACCTGGAAGTCGCCCGCCTGGCGGAACAGCACGCGCGCCGCGCGCTCCTCCTCGGGCGACAGGACCTCCGGCGTGACGAACACGTCCGGTGCGATCCCGCCCCCACCGAACAGTGTCCTCCCTCCGACCGACGTGTACGTGGGCCTCCCCTCCAGGTCGGCGCCGACCGCGAACTGGCCGTCGAGCGACAGCGCCTCGGTGCCCTGCCGGTGGAAACGCACCTCCGGGTCCTTGTTGATCGAGCGTCCCACGGGCGTATACCACCTCGCGGTGGTGAGCCTGAGGACATTGCCCCCGGAGAGCCGGTAGAGGCTCTGGACGAGGCCCTTGCCGAACGTGCTCTCGCCCAGGACGAGCGCGCGATCGTTGTCCTGGAGAGCGCCCGCCACGATCTCGGAAGCCGAGGCGCTTCCCCCATCCACGAGCACGACGATCGGGATGCCGGCGTACCGATCTTCCTTCGATGCCTTGTAGACGGCGTTCTGCTCGGGGGCTCGCCCGCGGGTCTCGACGATCGCGCTGCCCGGCTCGAGGAAGAGGTCCGAGACCTCGATCCCCTGGTCCAGGACGCCGCCGGGATTGCCGCGCAGGTCCAGGACGAGCCGACGGAGGCCCTCCTCCTTCAGCGAATCCAGCGTGGAGGCGAGCTCATCGGACGACGACTCCAGGACGCTTCGGAGCGGCACGTATCCGATCCCGTCCTCCAGCATCACCGCGAAGGGAACCGCGCGGAGCCGGATCTCCTCCCGCGTGAGTGTGAACGGGATCGGCTCCTCGATCCCCGGACGGAGCATGCGCACCGACACGGAGGTCCCCGGCTCGCCGCGCAGGAGGGCCACGGCCTGATCCACGCTCATCGTGTCGGCCACCACGCCCGCCACCTCGTAGAACTGGTCGCCCGCCCTGATGCCGGCCCGGGCCCCCGGCGTGCCGGGCATCGGGCTCACGACCGTCACCCAGCCGTTGCGCTCGGTGACCTCCAGGCCGACGCCGCCGTAGTCGCCCTCGATGCCCTGGATGCGGAGGTTCTCGTAGTCCGCGGCCGCGAGGAAGCTCGAATAGGGGTCGTCGAGCTCGTCGAGGATCCCGTCGATGGCGGAGTCGTAAAGGCGTCCGCGCTCCACCTCCTCCACGTAGCTCGCCTGGACGCGGTCCACGACCTCCTGGAAGAGGCGAACCTTGACGTACACGTTCTCGCCGCGGTCCACGCCCCGCTGCAGGAACCATCCGCCGGTGATGGCCGCGAGAACCACCACGGCCATGGGCGCCACCAGGCTTCTCCGCATGATCATCCCCTTCACTCGCCCTCGCCTATTCCAACGATCCTTCGAACGTTCCGGGCCACTCCGCCATCAACAAGGCCCGAAGCCGCGCATGCACTTCCTCCGGCGCGCCTTCGCCGGACACCACGCGCACGTTGGCCTCCCGTTCCGCAAGCTCAAGATACCCTTCCCGTACCCTGCGTAGGAAGGTTTCACCCTCGCGCTCGATGCGGTCGGCCCGCTTCCCGCCGTGGTGCTGCCGCCGGGCGCCCAGGCTGGTCGGCACGTCGAGGACCAGGTACAGGTCCGGCTCGAGTCCACCGGTCGCGAGCGCATTCGCCCTGCGCACCTCCTCGAGGTCGAGTCCTCTCCCGTACCCCTGGTAGGCCATCGTCGAGAGCGCGAAGCGGTCCGCCACGACGAATTCCCCGGCCTCGATCCTCGGACGCACGACATCGCGCACGAACGCCGCCCGGGCCGCCAGGATCAGGAACAGCTCCGCCTCGGGCGACACGAGCAGGTCGGGGCGATCCAGCACCACCGAACGGATCGCCTCACCCACCGGGGTCCCGCCCGGCTCCCGGGCGACGTGATGCCGCACGCCGACCTCCGTGAGCCAGGCGGAAAGGAGGGCGGCCTGGGTGCTCTTTCCGGCACCTTCCCCGCCTTCCAAAGCCACGAAGCGTCCCGCATCCCGCATGGCGTCGCTACTCGTAGTACTCGACGCCCAGATGGGTGATCTGCTCCTCGCCCATCATCCAGCGGAGCGTGTTCTTGAGCTTGGTGTGCTGGATGAACAGGTCGTGCTCGGGATAGAGTCCCGGCGCCGTCTGGGGGCTCTTCCAGTAGAAGGACAACCACTCCTGGATCCCTTTCATGCCGGCCCGGTGCGCCAGGTCCATGAAGAGCGTGAGGTCCAGGACGATGGGCGCGGCGAGGATGGAGTCGCGGCAGAGGAAGTCCACCTTGATCTGCATCCCGTACCCCATCCACCCGAAGATGTCGATGTTGTCCCAGCCTTCCTTGTTGTCCCCCCGAGGCGGGTAGTAGTTGATCCGGACCTTGTGGTAGAGGTGCTCGTAGAGCTCGGGATACATCTTCGGCTGCAGGATGTGCTCGAGCACGCCCAGCTTGGACACTTCCTTGGTCCTGAACGACTCGGGGTCGTCCAGAACCTCCCCGTCCCGGTTCCCCAGGATGTTCGTCGAGAACCACCCGTGCAGGCCCAGCATGCGGGCCTTGAAGGCGGGCGCGAGCACGGTCTTCAGCAAGGTCTGTCCGGTCTTGAAGTCCTTGCCCGCGATGGGCACGCCCCGCTCCGTGGCGAGCTTCTCGAGCGCCGGGAAGTCCGCGGAGAGGTTGGGGGCTCCGTTGGCGTACGGAATCCCCTCCATGATCGCCGCGTAGGCGTAGAGCTGGCTCGGCGCGATGGCGGGGTCGTTGTCCTCCATCCCCTTCTCGAACGCCTCCAGGCTCTCGTGGACGGCCGTCGCATGGATGTAGACCTCGGTCGACCCGCACCAGATCATGACCAGGCGCTCGCACCCGTTGTCCTCCTTGAACTTCCGGATATCGGCGCGGATGGCCTCGGCGAGATCCTTCTTGGTCCCGGCTCGCTTCTTGTTGGGACCGTCCAGCTTCTTCACGTACGCCGTGTCGAAGACGGCCGGCATGGGCTTGATGGACGACAGGAAGTCCCTCAGCGGATCGAGATGATGCTCCTTGTGGAGCACACCGGCCTTCACCGCGCTCACGTAGCCGTCGTCGGGGAACGGATCCCACGACCCGAACACGAGGTCGTCCAGTCCGGCCAGAGGCACGAATTCCTTGACGAGCGGAGTCCGGGCCTCCGTGCGCTTCCCCAGGCGGATCGTGGACATCTGGGTCAGGCTGCCGACCGGCGGCGCGAGCCCGCGGCGTGCGGCCTCCACACCGGCCACGAACGTCGTGGCCACGGCGCCGAAGCCCGGAAGAAGGACACCGAGCTTGCCGGTGGCCGGAGGTATCTCAGTTGGCTGCTTCACGAATGTCTCCCGTCGAGGAGAAGTCCAGAATCCAATGAAAGCACGGGTTTTTCGGGCCCGCGTCAAGAAGAGAGGATGATCCGGCTCCGCGCTCCTTCCTGGAGTCCCTGGGCCATGGTCTCGTTCACCTTGTACATGACCTTGTCGAAGTTGGCCTGCGCGGCCACGAAGCGCTGGAACACCGGCATCACCTGCAGTGCCTCCGAGGTCTCCTGATACGCGCGGGCGTCACCCTCGTCGGGCTGCTTCCCCGCGCGCAGTGAAGCCTCGATCCGGTCCTCCAGGGCACGGAGGCGGTTGCGCAACTCCACCAGCTCGCGGTCCTCGTCGGCCGCGTCCCCCGCGCGCTTGAGCGCCTGGTACTCGTCCGTGCGCGCCAGGGCGCCGCCGAGCTCCCTCGCCATCTCGTAGATCCCCGCCATAGTGTTCTCCCTGGGATGTCGTTGTCGTTCCGCGCGATCAGCGACCCGCGCGACTCGCGAGCACGATGCGCTCGTGGCCGCCCAGATCGCGTCGGACGCGCACATCGTCGTACCCGCCTTGCGCTTCCACCTCCGCGACCACCAGCGCGGCCTGGCCCGCCCCGACCTCGAGCGCCAGGAGCCCCCCCGGCCCGAGGTGGCCCGCCGCACCGCGGACCAACTCGCGCAGGACCATCAGGCCGTCCGGACCCCCGAGCAGCGCCTGCCGCGGCTCCCACACGCCCACCTCGGGCTCGAGCGTGGGCACCTCCGCTTCGGCGACGTACGGTGGGTTGGACACCACCACGTCGAACGCCTCGTCCACCCCGAGAGGCTCGAGGAGCGCGCCCCTCCGCAGGTCCAGCCGATCCTCCAACCCGACCGATCGCGCGTTCGCCCGGGCCACGTCCAGCGCGTCCCCGGACGGGTCGGTGGCCACGATGCGCGAGAACGGACCTTCCACGGCCAGGGAGAGCGCGATCGCTCCCGACCCCGTCCCGACGTCCACGGCCGTCATCTCCTCACGACCCTGGGACGCCGCCCACGCCAGGACCTCGTCCACCAGGACTTCCGTCTCGGGCCGAGGAATCAGCACCCGGCGGTCCACGGAAAGGTCGAGCTCCCGGAAGGACGCGTGACCGAGAATGTACTGGAGCGGCTCGCGCTCCGCTCGCCGGCGCAGGAGAGGACGGAACCGATCGAGCTCCGCGGGCTCCAGCGGCCGGTCGTGCTGGAGATACAGTTGGAGGCGCCCGACGCCCAGGGTATGTGCCAGAAGATGCTCGGCGTCCAGGCGTCCACGCTCGACGCCCTTCCTCTCGAGGTACTCGCCGCTCCACCGCATGAGCCGCAGGACCGTCCAGATTTCTCCGTCCCGCCCGCGGGACGGCGACGCGACGTCGCCCACCGCGGTCACGAGAGCGAAGCCTCCAGGCGCTCTTCTTCCTTGGCGAGGCGCAGGGCGGAGATCAGCTCGTCCAGGTCGCCCTCGAGCACTTCCCCGAGCGTGTGGAGCGTGAGTCCGATGCGGTGGTCCGTGACGCGGTTCTGGGGGAAGTTGTACGTCCGGATCTTCGCGGATCGGTCACCCGTTCCGACCTGGGTCTTCCGCGTCCGGGCCCGCTTCGCCTCCTGCTCGGCGATCATCCGATCGAGAAGGCGGCTCCGCAGCACCTTCATGGCCTTGGCCTTGTTCTTGTGCTGCGACTTCTCGTCCTGGCACGAGACCACGAGGCCCGTGGGGATGTGGGTGATGCGCACCGCCGAGTCGGTCGTGTTCACCGACTGGCCTCCCGGACCCGAGGACCGGAACACGTCGATGCGCAGGTCGTTGGGGTCGATCTGGAGATCCACATCCTCCGCCTCCGGAAGCACGGCCACCGTAGCTGCCGACGTATGGATGCGGCCCTGGCTCTCCGTGACCGGCACGCGCTGCACGCGATGCACACCGGACTCGTAGCGCAGTCTTCCGAACGCGCCGCGGCCCCGCACGACGAAGATCACTTCCTTCAACGCGCCCGGGATTCCCTCGGAGACCGAGAGCAGCTCGACGCTCCAGCCCATACGCTCGGCGAGCCGGTGGTACATGCGCATGAGATCGGCGGCGAACAGCCCGGCCTCGTCGCCCCCGGTACCCGCCCGGATCTCCACCACGGCCGGGCGGTCCTCCATCGGGTCGTGCGGGATCAGCAGCTCCCGGACCTGGAGGATCAGGCGCTCGATGCGGTCCTCGAGGCTCGCCAGCTCGTCCTGGGCGAGCCGGCGCATCTCGTCGTCCCCGCCGTCGGCGAGCTCGGCCGCGCCCCGGTGCTCGGCCAGCGCGGCGCGCAGTGCCGCCCCCGCCGCGATCACGGGCTCGAGGGCCGCACGCTCCTGCCCGAGCGAGCGCAGCTTCTCCGGCCTGGCGAGCACGGCGGGATCCACCAGGACGGAGTCGAGCTCGGCGAAGCGCGCTTCGGCTTCACGAAGGCGCTGGTCGAGGCGGGGATCGAGTTCCAGGGCTTTCATCGGAGGGAGCCAGCCCCGGACGGGACGCGGGGCCGCGGCGCCGCCGCCGGGCCGGCGGCCGGACACGGGGTCCGGCCGCTACGACTCAGGAGCCGACGCGTTCGTACTTCTTCTTGAAGCGGTCCACGCGGCCCGCGGTGTCCACGAGACGCTGCCGCCCGGTGTAGAACGGATGACACACCGAGCAGATCTCCACGTGGATCTCCTCCACCGTGGCCATGGTCTCGAAGCGGTTCCCGCAGGCGCAGACGACCGTGGCCGCCTTGTATTCCGGATGGATGCCCTGCTTCATCTCCTGCTCCGCGCGCCATAGTGGATCGGTGCGACGGCCGTCGCGCGACGCGGCCGCCGCGCCATGCCCGTCCGTAGCCGCTGAAGCTAACGTGCCTATGAGGCAGGGTCCAGGGAACGTCCCACGCCGGTGATGGAACGGCGCCCAAGCCACAGCGCCGAGAGCACCAGGATCAACGCAGCGGCCGCCGCACCCCGCCCCAGCAGGTCACCGTGGCGCGTGTAGAACGTCGTGACGTCGCTCGAGAGGACCGTGGTGACGCGGACGTCCGCCCGGAACAGGCGGGTCGCGTCCTGGATCCGTCCGATCGGGTCCACGAACAGGGAGAACCCGGTGTTCGCGGAGCGGGCCACGCCGATGCGGTTCTCGATCGCACGCATGACGAGGTGCGCCGGGTGCTGCCACATGGCGGTCGTCCGGGTCCACGGTGGCTCTCTTCCGAACCAGGCGTCGTTGGTGATGTTGACCACGGCGTCCGCGCCCTCGAGCCGGAAGCGGCGGGAGGCCTCGGGGTAAATCGCCTCGTAGCAGATGAGCGTCCCGTAGCGGGCCTCGTCCACGACGGCCAGCGGCCACCCCTTCCCCACGCCGAACCTCCCGAAGTCCGGGAGGTGCCCCGACCAGGCATCGGGCAGGAATGGCATGCGCTCGACCACGGGCACCAGGAAGCGCTTGTCGTACCGGAAGTCCGCGAGCCCCTGGGGCTCCATCAGATACGCCGAGTTGAACGGGACGGAGCGGCCCCGGCCGTCGTCGCCCCACCCGAGCGCGCCGAACAGCACCGGCGCGCCCACCTCGCGCGCGTACGCCTGCACCCGCGCCAGCAGGCCGGCAGCCCCGGAGGCCTGCGCGTACACGGAAAACGTCACCTCGGGGAGGACCACCAGCTGCACCGAGCCGGGCGCGATCCGGGTCATCAGCGCGTCCAGGGCGGCCAGCGTGGAATCGAGCGCCGCCGCCGGGTCGAGCCTCAGGTGCTCGGGGACGTCGGGTTGGACGACGGCCACGCGGCCCACCGCTCGCAGCTCCAATGTCCCCGCCCGCCAGACACCCCACGCGGGGGGCAAGACCACGACCGCCGCCGTGACCGCCGCGAGTCCCCGGATCCGCCGCCCGGCGCCGCGCGCCGCGAGCAGCGTCGCCACCAGACCGTTGACGAGCGCCAGCCAGAAGCCGACGCCGAGCGCGCCCACGACCTCGGCGATGCCGACCAGCTCGGGGAACCCGGTCAGGGAGTCCCCGAGGCCGAGCCACGGGAACGCCAGGGGCCCCGGCCAGTGCGAGCGGAACCACTCCGCGGCGGTCCAGGTCACCGGCAGCGCGAGCCAGAGCGGTGCGCGCACGTCGTTGAGGATGCGATGCAGCGCCCATCCGAACAGCGCCGCGAGTCCCGAGAGCGCGATCAGCGCGCCCGCGAACGCGAGCGGCGCGAGCCAGGTGTACCACACGAGGGCCGCGCCGATCCAGTACAGCAGCAGGCCGAAGTGGACCGCTCCGAAGACGAGGCTCCCCCGCACGGCCGCGCGCCGCCCCTCGGCGCCACCCGGGAGCCGTCTCACCCAGAGCGCGAACGGCACGAGACCGACGAAGGGCAGGACGAGGGGGTGCAGCGGCGGGAACGACGCCGCCAGCATGACGGCGGACACCGCGGGCAGGAGGCGCTCCCCCCGCCGCGGCCACAGGAGCTCCGCTAGGAGCCGGATAACGTCACCTCACGGTTGGTGGTCGCCGAACGGTACGCCGCGGCCATCAGGCGCATGAGGCCGACCTGCTCCTCCGGCAGCGCCCCCCGGGCGACTCCGGAAGCGACGCGCACGAAGTGGTCGAGCTGGCGCCGGTACGCGTTCGTGTAGGGGTTCTCGAACCCCTGCGGCCGCGGTTGGCGTGGCGTGACGTCCAGCGGTCTTCCTCCGAGCTGCTTGTAGATCTCGAGGGGCGGGAGGGAGCCCGAACCCTCGCTGCCCATCACGCGCGCGTAGTAGTGGTCGTGCTCCGCGAAGTAGCGGTTGCTCACCTCGAGCGTGACCGCCACGCCGTCCACGGTCTCCGCCAGGAGCACCGCCGAGTCCTCGACGTCGTAGTCCCTGGCCGACGTGACGCACGCCACGCGCGTGACCTCCGGGTATCCGATCAACCAGAGGCACAGGTCGAGGGACGGCAGGCCCAGATCCATGAGCACCCCACCACCGGCCAGCTCCGCCTTCTGCCGCCACGTGGGTCGCATCAGGGGCACACGGCGCCTCAGCCAGATGCCCCGGACCGAGGAGACCCGCCCCATCTCCCCGCCGGCGATGTAGCTCCGGAGCGCCGACGCCTCGGGCCGGAACCGATGGGGAAGCCCGACGGTGAGCGTGGTGCCGGCCTTCCTGGCCGCCTCCAGCACGCGCCCCGCCCCCTCCGACGTGAGCGCCAACGGCCGCTCCACGAACACGTGCTTGCCCGCCCTCAGCGCCACGATCGCCTGGTCCTCGTGCAGGTGGCTGGGCGTGCAGACCAACACCGCGTCCAGGTCGGCGCGGGTGAGCGCCTGGGCCGGCTCCGCTACCTCGGGAACGCCGAAGCGCTCCGCGACGGTTCCAGCCTTGTGCTCGTCCAGATCCGATACCAACGCCACGTCCACGTCGGGGCGCTCCGTCAGGATCGGCAGGTGCATCACCTGGCTGATGGCCCCCGTGCCGACCACGGCCACCCGCGTCACGCCCTCCCGGGCGCTCATCGTGCGCGCTCTTCTCCCGGGGCCGCCGCCCCGAACATGACCTGCCCGCCGATACGCACCTCCGGATAGCGCAGGTCGCTCATCACCTCGTAGCGAGCCTCTCCGTACATCCGTAGCCACCGCGCCCAGGGATACTCGATTCCACCGTGCACGTTGAATCCCGCGGTGACCGAATCCAGCAGGTCCTCCACGAACGTGTCGTCCACCGCCGTGCCCGCGCCGTCCAGCATGTGGGCCGCGGCGCCCACCCCGGCGAACGTCAGCAGCCCATAGGGTACACGCCACACGAACTGCGCGTCCACCCCGAACGCCACGTCCCGCCAATCGATCACGCCGAGGTCCACGGGAGGGGGCGACTCGTTGGTCTGGGACGAGATCAGGGAGGCGACCCGGTCCTCCAGCTCGTGGACCTCGCGCGCCTTCCACCTGGACTTCCAGTAGGTGAGGGACGGCACGACGCGCAGCCCCGGGCCGAGGTACCCCAGGTCCAGCCTCACACCCCAGCTCTCGGTCGCCTCCACCCGCGTGGGCCACAGATAACCCCACTCGGGGGCCAGACCCCGGAATCGCAAGTTCTCGTAGTCGTAGTCGGCAAGCTCCTGGCCCCGTACCGCCGGAGCCAGCACCGCCACCGCCACCACCCCACCCGCCAGCCCTCGCCATAGCCTGCTTCGCCTCGTCATGTCCTCACCTCCGCCACCAGGTCGTAATCGAGCGCTTCCACGATCTCCACCTCGACGATCGCACCCGGCGCGGGGCTCGCCGGCCCCTTCAACCAGGTCACCCCGTCCACGTCGAGTGCCTGCGCCGTCGTCCGCGCCTGGGCGACATACCCGGGATCGTCGGTCGATCGCCGGTCCACGAGCGCGGTCGCGCGCCGGCCCAGCATCGCGAGGTTCCGATCGAACGAAATCCCCCGCTGGAGCTCCATCAGCTCCTCCAGCCGATCCCGCTTCACGTCCTCGTCGAGGTGCCCGTCCATCTCGGCGGCCCTCGTGCCTTCCTCCAGGGAATAGGCGAAGGCGCCGACCCGGTCGAATTCCACCTCCTCTAGGAGCTCGAGGAGCTGGCGGAAATCGTCGTCCGTCTCGCCCGGGAAGCCTACGATGACCGTCGTGCGGAGCGTGATGCCGGGGATCGCCTCGCGGAGCCACGCGACGCGATCGAGGATCGTCGCGCGCCGCTCCGGCCGGCGCATGAGCCGGAGAATGCGGTCCGATCCGTGCTGGATCGGCATGTCCAGATACGGAAGGATACGCGGCTCACGGGCCATGAGCTCGACGATCTCGCGCGTGATCCCGGACGGGTACATGTAGAAGAGCCGGTACCAGGGGACATCGGTCCCGTCCAGGAGCGCCCGGAGCAGGTCGGGGAGGAGGGGGGCCGTGTCTCCCCCACGGGCCCGTCTCCGGTCCCTCCCGTACCAGGTCGTGTCCTGCGAGACGATGTTGATCTCCTTCACGCCCTGCGCGGCCAGGCCGGCCGCCTCGCGCACGAGGTCCGCCACGGGCGCCGACCGATGAAGGCCGCGCATGAGCGGAATCGCGCAGAACGCGCAGGTGTGGTCGCACCCCTCGCTGATCTTGAGATACGACGTGTGGGGCGTCTCGCTCGAGATGATCCGGAGGGGCCGTTCCATCGGGGGAACGTATTCGGAGGGGTCGGGCAGCAGCCCCCGTCTCTGCAGCTCGGGAACCAGCCCTTCGAGCTCGGTGAGGCCGAGGAAGAGGTCCACCTCGGGGATCTCCGCCTTCAGCTCCGCGCCGTAGCGCTGGACCATGCATCCCACCGCCACCACCGCCTTGAGCTCTCCCCGCTCCTTGAGTCGGCACGCCTCCAGGATCGTCTCGATGGACTCTTCCTTCGCGGCCTGGATGAACCCGCAGGTGTTGACGATCACGACGTCCGCGCCGGCCACCTCCGAGGAGACCTGGGCGCCGTGGCCCACGAGCGTCGCCATCACGCGCTCGGAGTCCACCGTGTTCTTGTCGCACCCCAACGTGACCAGCGCGATGCGCGGCCCGTGACGGGGTCCCGTCGGCTCGATGTGGAGGTGGATCGGGGCGACGTCCGGGCTCACACCCTCGCGTACCGGCTCCGGCGACAGCGGAAAGACGGGGAGATCGCGAACGCGCGCCATCAGCCGCCGATCACCTGGGTCCCCGGCGGCGGCGTGAACGTGAACCAGCCCTCCGGCGCCGTCGCGCCGAGCTCGACGCGCGTCAGCGTGACCGTACGGACCGACCCGTTCTCCTCCTCGATCCTCACCTGTCGGAGCGTGGACTCGGCCGCGTCGATCCAGACGACGGCCGACCGGTACGACGACGCCTGCCTGGGCACGAGCCGGATCCGCCAGAGGTCGCGCCCGCCGATCTCCTCGAGCCCCTCGCGCGTGGCAGTGTACTTCTCGGCCGGACGTTCCAGGAACTCGCGGTGCAGGTCGAACCCTCCCGGCGAGGACGCCACCGGGAAGCGCAGGACCTGTTTGGGGTCCATGCTCGCGTAGTAGACCCAGACCCAGGTCCCGTCCACGACCACGGCGTCCCCGGCGGGCTCGGTGAACCGCATGGCGAACCGGTCCGGGCGCTCCTGGCACAAGCGGCCGCGGCCGCTGTGCTCCTCGCCGAGCAGCGGAACCGACAGATGCTGCGTGAAGTCCGCGCAGAGCGAGGCGGCCCGGGCGTAGCGCCCCGAGGCGCGCTCCAGGATGGACACCGCGTCGGCCTGCTGGGCCGCGACGGCCCCTCCGAGCGCCGACAGCCAGACGACGAGCCCGGTCACGGGACCCGCGCACCCCCGGAGCCGATCCCGACTCACAGGTTCCCTCCCGCCATGAACGCGTCCAGCTCGTCGAGCGTCATGAGCACCTCGCGGCCCTTGGCGCCCTCCGACGGGCCGAGGACCCCCGCATCCTGGAGCTGATCCACGATACGCGCCGCGCGCCCGTATCCGATGCTCAGGCGGCGCTGCAGGAGGGAGGTCGAGCCTCCGCCGTTCTGGATGCACACCTCCGCCGCGGCCCGGAACAGCTCGTCCCAGTCCCCGGCGATCGCCTCGACCGCTCCGGCGGCCTCGACCAACTCGCGGCTCCGCACCTCCTCCAGGATGTCCGGCTCCGTGACGGACGGCGCCACGACCGGCTTGCCGGCCGCCTCGTGGCGCTCCTCGAGCTCACGGTACCAGGCCATGAGCTTCTCGGTGTCGTCGGTCGGGAGATACGCGCCCTGGATGCGGACCGGCTCGCTCTGGGCGGGCGGCAGGAACAGCATGTCCCCATTGCCCAGCAGGGCGTCCGCCCCGTTCTGGTCCAGGATCGTGCGGGAGTCGGTCTTCGACGCGACGCGGAACGCGATCCGCGTCGGGAAGTTCGCCTTGATGAGCCCCGTGATGACGTTCACGGACGGACGCTGGGTGGCCACGATGAGATGGATCCCGATGGCCCGCGCCTTCTGGGCGAGCTGGGTGAGGGGCTTCTCGACCTCGCTCTGGACGGTCATCATCAGGTCGGCCAGCTCGTCCACGACCACCACGATGTAGGGCATCGGCCCCTCGGCGTAGATCCGGCGGTCCTCGTCCCCTTCGGGGCCCGCCGGCTCCAACCCCCTCATCGGCGCCCCCTCCTTCGCCTTCCGGTTGAACTCCTGGATCGACCGGACGTGGTTCGCCCTCAGGAGGAGGTAGCGCCGCTCCATCTCGAAGACGGCCCACTTCAAGACGCCCGCGGCGTCGTGGGGATCGGTGACGACCGGGTGGCGCAGGTGCGGGAGCCGGGCGTAGACCGACAGCTCGACCATCTTCGGGTCGATCATGAGGAAGCGGAGCGTCTCGGGCGTGTGCTTGTACACGAGGCTCGTGACCATGGTGTTGACGCACACCGACTTCCCCGAGCCCGTCGCGCCGGCGATGAGCACGTGAGGCATCTTCGACAGATTGGCCACGTACGGGCGTCCGTTCAGGTCCTTGCCGAGCGCGAGCGGCAGCTCGCCCTTCGCGCTCTGGAACGTCGGCGCCTCGAGGATCTCCCGGAGGTTCACGATCTCCGCGGTGGGATTCGGGATCTCCACCCCGACCGCTCCCTTGCCGGGGATCGGCGCGACGATCCGCACGCTCTGGGCCTTCATCGCCAGCGCCAGGTCCGCGTCGAGGTTGGCGATGCGATTCACCTTCACGCCCGACGCCGGGATGATCTCGAACTGCGTGACCACGGGTCCCGTGGTGCGGCCTCCGAGCTCGCACTGGACGTTGAAGGTCCTCAGCTTCTCCACGAGGATCCGCCCCAGCTCGTCGAGTTGGCGCTCCATGCCGGCCCGGTCCCGCTCCTCCGGTGGGGCCAGGATGTCCATCGGGGGCATCACCGTATCGGCCCCGCGCCCGGCGGCCATCTCCACCCCCTCGCCGAACGTCGGTTTCGCCCGGTCTCGCTCCTTCCGGACCCGAGGGGCTCGCGCCTTCTCCCCCGGAGGCGCCGGGAGCAGCTCGGGCTCGGGCTCCGGGAAGGACTCCTCTTCCACCCGCTCGACGAGCGGCGTTTCGTCCTCCGGCTCCGGCCGTGCCGCGGCCGCCTCCGCCGCGGCCCGACGAGCCGCCTCCGCACGGGCGTCGCTCAGGGCCCGACCCTTCGTGACGAGCGCCCGGGCGGACCGTCCGGCGAGGCCCCCTCCCGCCCTGACGCCGCGGGCCATCGTGCGGAGCGGGTTCCAGCCCAGCGTGCCCACCGAGAGGACCACCAGCGCCGCGACGCAGATCAGGATCGCGCCGAGCCATCCGACGAGATCGTGCAAGGGACCGCCCAGGCTGGCACCCAGCCAGCCGGCGCTGTCCGGACGCGCCGTGACCACCCAAACGAGTGCCGGCACGAGCACGAGAAGCCCCGCGTCGAGGACCGCGAGCCGCACCGCTCGATCGAGCCGCATCCAATGGCCGGAGCGGAGCCCGGCGATCACGAGGAGGAGCGGGGCGAGAAACGCGGACCCACCCAGCAGGGAGACCAACCAGGACTTCAGGGCTCCCCCGATCACGCCCACGGGATTGCCGGAGGGGAACCACGCCGCGCCACGCTCCCCGAAGAGCGAGACCGGCACGAGGGACGCAAGCGTGAAAACGGCCAGCGCCAGAAGCCCGACCGCCAGGATCTCCCTCTGCTGCTCGCGGCTCATCATTCAGCCTCCCGCGACAAGAGCCTGGTCCCGAAGCTGGGGCACGACGACGTGCCGGTCCACCTGGCCGCAGATGTCCAGGTCGTCCGCGAGGCCGTGCGAGAGCAGGGCCCGACCCCCCTCCGTGCCCGCGAGGAACCGCGGGCCGGGCTTCGCTCCGCCCGCCAGCCTCCAGGCGGCGCGCGCGGCGTCGTTCAGCTCGCGGTTCGCTCCGATCCGGCGCAGGATGTGCCCGGCGCACATCGCGTCGTCCAGGGCGAAGCCCCCGTCCCGGCCCGCGCACACCACGACCACGTGCGGATCGGCGCGCACCGCGTCGGCCACCGCGCTCAGGTTCACGAACGCGCCCACGAGCACGCGCGGGAGCTCCCGCACGGCCAGCAGGGCGGCCGTCCCGTTCGTCGTGCTCAGGACGATGCGCTTGCCTCCGACCACGGCGGGCGAGAACTCGGCGGGGGAGTTCCCCAGGTGGAACCCCTCGACCTTGAGGGTCCCGCGCTCGCCGCAGAGCAGCGTGTCCTCCCGCCCCAGCGACGCGGCGAGCTTCACCGCCTCCTCGGTCGAGGAAGTCGGATAGATGGCGCGGGCACCGTTGGCCAGCGCTTCGACGATCGTGGTCGTCGCGCGGATCACGTCCACGACGACGACCGTGGCTCCCGCGACGCGAACGGGATCCATCTCGACCGGCGTCATGAAGACCTCTGCCTTCACTCCGCCTCCTTCTCCTCCGCCATCATCCGGGCGACGAATCCGGTGTCCACGTCGCCCTCCACGAAACAGGGGTCGTCGACGATCCTGCGGAGGAACGGAATCGTCGTAGGGACCCCTTCGATGATGAACTGTTCGAGGACGTGCCGGGCCCGCACGATCGCCTCGCGACGCGTGGGGCCGGCGACGATGAGCTTGGCCAGGAGCGAGTCGTAGTTCGGCGGCACCCGATACCCCGTGTACACGTGGGTGTCGAGCCGGACACCCGGACCTCCCGGTGGATGGAACGTGCTGATCGTCCCCGGCCCCGGCGCGAAGTCGCGCTCCGGGTCTTCCGCGTTGATGCGGAACTCGATCGCGTGGCCGCGGTGCTTCACGTCCTCACCGTTGAGCGGGAAACTCAGCTCCTCGCCCGCCGCGACGCGGATCTGCTCCTTCACCAGATCGAGGCCCGTCGTCACCTCGGTGACCGGGTGCTCGACCTGGATCCGCGTGTTCATCTCCATAAAATAGAACGACCGGTCTTCGTCGAGCAGGAACTCGATGGTCCCCGCACCGACGTAGTCGATCGCCTTCGCGGCCTTCACGGCCGCGGCACCCATCTCGGCGCGCAGCTCCGGCGTGAGCGCCGGCGACGGCGCTTCCTCCACCAGCTTCTGGTGGCGGCGCTGGACCGAGCAGTCGCGCTCGCCCAGGTGCACCAGGTTCCCGTGATGGTCCCCGAAGACCTGGAACTCGACGTGCCGCGGCCGGAGGATGCAGCGCTCTAGGTAGACGCCGGGGTCGCCGAAGGCGGCCTTCGCCTCGGTCTGGGCGGCCGTAAGGAGCTTCGGGAACGACTCGGCGTCCGGAGCGACCCGCATCCCTTTCCCGCCCCCGCCGGCCGACGCCTTGATCATGATCGGGAACCCGATGGCGGCGGCCACCCGCTCGGCATCCTCGAAGCTCTCGACGACCCCCTCCGAGCCCGGCACCGTGGGAACGCCGCACGCCATCATCGTGGTCCTCGCGTTGGCCTTGTCCCCCATCGCGCGGATCTGGTCCGACGCGGGTCCGATGAAGACGATGTCCGAGCGCGCGCAGATCTCGCTGAACTCGGCATTCTCGGCGAGGAACCCGTATCCGGGGTGGATGGCCTCGGCCCCGGTGACCTCCGCGGCCGCGATGATGCGCGGAATGTTCAGGTAGCTCTCCGACGCCGGAGCTTTTCCGATGCACACGTCCTCGTCGGCGAAGCGCACGTGGAGGGATTCCCGGTCGGTCTCGGAGTATACCGCCACGGTCTTGATGCCGAGCTCATGGCACGCTCGGATGATCCGCAGGGCGATCTCGCCCCGATTGGCGATCAGGACCTTCTTGAACAAAGCTCGTTCTCCATCGTCGGAGCGCGCCCGCGGCTCATGGGGACGTGGGCGCGCCTACGGCCTCCGCTCGTGCGGAGGCGACCCGGCCGAACCGTTGCGCGCGCGCCCGGTGGACCTCCCTACGAGGGATCCACCCGGAAGAGCACCTGCCCGTACTCGACGGGCTGAGCGTTCTCCACCAGGACCTCGACGATGGTTCCCTCGACCTCACTCTCGAGCTCGTTCATGAGCTTCATCGCCTCGATGATGCACAGGGTGTCCCCCTTCGAGACCCGCATGCCTTTTTCCACGTAGGGAGGGGCGTCCGGCGCCGGGGCCCGGTAGAACGTACCCACCATCGGCGACGTGACGTCGATCAGGTTCGACCCCGACGGCGCGGCCGCACCCTCGCTCGCCCCGGGAACCGCCGGCGCGGATGCCGCCGCAGGCAAGGCCGACGCCATCGGAAGCATCGGAGGCGGTGGCGCGCTCTTGGATAGGCGCACCCTGGTGCCGCCGCGCTCGATCTCGATGGAGTCGAGGCTGCTCTGGTCGATCGCCTTGATGAGGCGCTCGAGGAACTCGAGGTCGATCATGCGGTCACACCCTCGTGATGTACTTGTCCTCGCGGCGATCCACGCGAATGACCTGCCCTTCCTCGAGGAAGAGGGGAACCTGGATGATGGCGCCGGTCTCGAGTGTGGCGGGTTTGGTCCCGCCCGCCGACGTGTCGCCCCTCACGCCGGGCTTCGTCTCCACGATGGCCAGCTCGACGAAGTAGGGAAGCTCCACGCTGATGACCCTGTCGTCGTGCACCAGGCCCTCGCATTCCATGTTCTCCTTCAGATACTTGAGCTGATCGTCGCCGATGACGTCGTGCGCGAGAGGGATCAGCTCGTAGGTCTGGGCGTCCATGAAGTAGAACAGATCCCCGTCGCCGTACGAATAGGTCACCGGACGCCGCTCGAGGCGTACGTCGGTGACCTTCTCGCCCGAGCGGAACGTCCGCTCGACGACCGCCCCGGTGAGCACGTTCTTCAGCTTCGTGCGCACGAACGCGCCGCCCTTCCCAGGCTTCACATGCTGGAAGTAGACGATCGTCCACAGGCCGGTGTCGGTCTGCAGCACCATCCCGTTGCGGAAGTCCGCCGTGTTCGCCATGCAGCCCTTCAGTCCCTGTTCGCGCCGCGGAGCTGGTCGACCAGTCCCCGAAGGCCCAGAACATAGCTCTGGGGGCCGAATCCAAGAACCACGCCGGCCGCCACGTCCGCGAGATACGAGCGCCGGCGGAAAGGTTCGCGGGCTGCGGTGTTGGAGAGATGCACCTCCACGAACGGACGGCCTACGGCCAGGAGGGCGTCACGGAGGGAGACCGACGTGTGCGTCAATCCCGCGGGGTTCACGACGAATCCGTCCACCCGGTTCGACGCGTCCTCCACGAAATCCAGGATCTCACCCTCATGATTGGACTGGAAGAACTCCAGCTCGACGCCGAGTGCCTGCGCCTCGGACGCGAGCGCGGCGTTCACGTCCGTCAGCGAGGCGGGGCCGTAGATCTCCGGCTCGCGACGGCCGAGGAGCCGCAGGTTGGGGCCGTGGACGATGGCGATCTTCACGCGTCGCCCGCCTGTCCAGGACCCTCGTCCGGTCGGGCCGCCGCTCCGGGCGTCCAGGCGAGGAGGCGCTCGAAGTAGTCCGAGATCGAGGGTCCGGCGGCCGGGGTCTCGGGAATCTCTTCCTCGGTCCAGGCAAACGGGGTTTCCGTGACCGGGCGCTCCGGTGCCGCCCCCGAGATCCAACCCTGGTCGGCGTCCTCGTCGAGGGGACCCGAGACCCCTCGCACGGCCGCCTCGAGCTCCGCCGCACGGCGGGTGAGCTCTTCGTCGCCGGGCGCAGCCTCGAGGAGCCGGCGGTAGACGTCGAGCGCCCGATCGTTCAGCCCCTGCCGGGCGTAGAGCTCCGCCATGGTCCTCGTCACCAGCGACTCCTCTTCGGGAAGCTCGTCGGTGGGTAGATCCGCGTCGCCCGGTGCGAGCTCGGTGATCTCGAGGACCGCTTCCTCCGGCGCGAGGGCCGCGATCTCCACGACCTCGGGCTCCGGCTCGACCTCGGGCTCCGGCTCCGGCGCGAGCTCGGCGATCTCGAGGACCGCTTCCTCCGGCGCGAGGGCCGCGATCTCCACGACCTCGGGC
>CAYPMO010000001.1:297992-324979 GCA_964412015.1 uncultured Gemmatimonadaceae bacterium
GATCTCGAGGACCGCTTCCTCCGGCGCGAGGGCCGCGATCTCCACGACCTCGGGCTCCTCGGCGGCCACCTCGGCCGCGGGCTCCTCAACGGCCACCTCGGCCGCGGACTCCGCCGGCGCCTCCGCATCCGGCCCCGCGTCGCGCACCCTCCTAGCGGCGACGGCCTCGGCGACGATGCCGGCCGCCACCGCGTTCTCCCGATCCAGCTCCAGGGCCCGGCGTCCGGCGATCTCCGCCTCCTCCAGGAGCCCCTTCTCCAGATACAGCCCGGCCGCCACCACGTGACCGGACAGGAAGTCGGGGTGGCGATCCAGCCCCTCCCGAAGCAACTCCAGGGCGTGCCGGAAGTCCCCGGCCCGGCGGTACGCGTCCGCGAGCGGAGCGAAGGCCCGGCCCTCGGGATCGCGCTGCGACCAGAACAGCGAACGAAGAATTCGTATCTCCTGCTCGACCGATGAGATCAACGCTGGCACTCGGAAAGCGAGGAACGCGGGACCCCGCGAAGGAGACGGGAGGACGCGCGGAAGATACGGAGCGGCGCGAAAAAGTGTCAACGAGTCCCTCCGGACCACGCCTCGTCGGATCCACGGCGTGTCGTTGAGGGGAGGGTTGGGAGCCGTTAGCTTGTCAGGCCTGTCTGGAAGCGTGGTACGAACCGGTCCAGGAGTCGTGGGAGACGCCGTGCTATGATGCGTCAGATGCGAGAGGCCACGAAGCCGATCATGATCTTCACGGCTGCGGCGTTCGTGGCGCTCATGGTGTTCCAGTGGGGCATGGATATCACGGGCCGGAGCTCCGGAGGGACCGGCGAGATCGGCAGCGTCAACGGCGAGCCCGTCATGTACGAAGCCTACATGGCCGCGTATCGCAACCTGTACGAGCAGGTGCAGAGCCAACAGGAAGGACCGGTCACCACCGACCAGAACAAGGAGATCGAGGACGCCGCGTTCGACGAGGTCGTGAACCAGATCCTGATCGCCCAGGAGCTGGCGCGCCGGGGGATCACCGTGACCGCCGAGGAGATCCGGCAGGCCGCGCAGTACAGCCCGCCCCCCGATCTGCGCCCCCAGTTCACGGACTCCCTGGGCCAGTTCGACCTGGAGTCGTATCAGGCCCTGCTCTCGCAGCTCCCGCAGGACCAGCTCCTGATCCTCGAGGCCTACTACCGTGACGTCATCCCGCGGGGCAAGCTGCTCCGGCAGGTGTCCTCGGGGATCTACCTATCCGACGCCGAGCTGTGGCACCGGTGGAAGGACCAGACCGAGACCGTGGAGGTCCGGTATGTCCCGATCGACCCGGCCACGCGCTACCCGGATTCGCTGATCACGATCGATCGGGCCGAGGTGGAGGAGTACTACCGGACGCACCAGGACGAGTTCGCGATTCCCGCGCGGGCGACCGTGCACGCGGTCGTGTTGGACAAGACTCCGACGGCGTCCGACACGGCCGCCGCGCTCGATCGTGTCCGCCGCATCCGTCAGGAGATCCTCGACGGCGCCGATTTCTCGGCGATCGTGGCCAGGGAATCGGCCGATTCCGTCACGGCCCGGGAGGGCGGTGCGCTGGGCACGGTGCTGAAGGGCCAATTAGTGGCGCCGATCGATTCGGCGGTGTTCGCGGCGCGGGTCGGTCGGGTCACCGAGCCCGTGAGGACCAGCTTCGGATTCCACCTCCTCGAAGTGACCAGGCGGTGGGGCGCGGACAGCGCGCAGGCACGCCACATCCTCGTACCCATCGAGCGCACCGACTCCAGCGAGGTCTCGCTGCTCAGCCGGGCCGATTCCCTCGAGGACCTGAGCCTGTCCGTGTCGCTGAGCGCCGCCGCCGCCAGCCTCGGCCTCTCGACCGTCACGGTGGACCTCACCTCGTCGTTCCCCTTCCTCGCCGGCGCCGGACAGATCGGCGAGGGCGCGGACTGGGCCTTCGAGGAGGCTCTCCCCGGGGACGTGAGCCCGTTGTTCGAGACGTCCCAGGCCTTCTACGCTCTCGAGCTGGTGAGCTCCGAGCCCGAGGGCTTCCTCCCCCTGGAAGAGGCCGCGGTCGGCATCGAGGCGCAGCTCCGGTTCGAGAGGAAGCTCGAGCGAGGCATCGAGGAGGGACGGGAGGTCGCGGGCCGCGCGAAGGCCGGTGAGTCCCTGCCCAACGTGGCGGCCGCGCTGGGGCTCGAGGTTCGCTCGGCGGGGCCGTTCACGCGCAACGACTTCGTGCCCGGCCTCGGCCGCCAGAACGCCGCCGTCGGCACGGCGTTCGGGTTGCAGCCGGGCGAGGTCAGCGACGCGGTGGCCACGCCGACCAACGTCTTCGTGATCGAGCTCCTCGGACGGACTCCGGCCGATTCCACGGCCTGGTCGGACCAGAAGGCGGAGCAGCGCCAGACGGCCCTCACGGTGCTCCAGCAACAGCGGCTGGAGGAGTGGATCACGGCGCTGCGGGCCGCCGCCGAGATCGTGGACCGGCGCGAGCAGGTCCTCAGGCCGCCGAGCGAGGCTCCGGCGATCCCGCCCCTCTTCTAGGAGCCTGCCGGGAGCCTGTCCGGACCCCGGTCAGTCCTCCTGGCCGTCCGTGAGCCGGCGCGGCTCGCGATCCTCCTCCGCGGGCGGAGGCGTCAAGGGTGGCTTGGGCTCGTCCGGCGTCTTGATCTCGTGCTCGATCTCGCGCACCGAGCTCTTGAACTCCCGGATTCCCTTTCCGAGCGCCGAACCGATCTCCGGGAGGCGCTTCGCCCCGAAGAGCAGGAGCACGACGAGGAAGATGAGGATCATCTCCCCCATTCCGAAGCCGCCGATGCCCATCGTTCACAGCCTCCATGCGGAGCCGTTCGGCCCCGCGGGTTCGAGTGCTTCGCTCAGATCCAGGAGCGCGCGATCAGGGCAACGATTCCTATCCCCACGAGCGACAGGACGTTCAATGTCACGGTGAGCGGCCCCAACGTCAGCGCCACCGCCACCAGATCGATCGAGAACGGTCCGATGTACGCGGCGACCGACGTCGTGAGAAACTCCCTCGACGGGCTGTCCGGCAGGAACATCTCCGCGAGCTTGGTGAGGAGGCCGCCGAGGAACAGGCCCAACACCAAGGTCCATGTCAGGCGGACGATGACCCGTCGCCGGGTGTCAACGAGCATACCGGTCCAGGACATGCGGTGTTCCTCGCGCAACGCGCCGAACCGTACCGGTGCTCATGTCAACGGCTCCGATCCACCGCGTACGAGACGGATTCGTGCAAGGCATCGACGGCGTCGCCGCCGGGAATGCCGGCCAGGGACGCCTCGGCGAGGTCCGCGAAGTCGCGGGCCTTCGCCCGGGCATAGTCGAGTCCGCCGCGCCGTTCCACGATCTCGATGATCTTCCCGATCTCCTCATCGGTCGGTTCCACCCGGGTGAAGAACGTGCGGATCTCGCGGTGTTCGGCGGACGTCGCATGGGGAAGCGCGCCGACCAGGGGGAGCGTGACCTTGCGCTCCCGCAGGTCGTGCCCGGTGGGTTTTCCGGTCTGGGCCTCCGACCCCGTGTAGTCGAGGATGTCGTCCGCGATCTGGAACGCCATCCCCAGGTTGTGGCCGAATCCGGCGAGCCGCTGCCGGTACTGCCGGGCTCCCGACAGACTCCCCATCTCGCAAGCAGCGCTCATGAGCGAGGCGGTCTTCGCCGCGATGAGGCGATAATAGTCGTCCTCGGTGAAATCGAGCGCGTCGTACGAGGTGAGCTGGCGCATCTCACCCACGCTCATCTCGTTCGCCGCCTCCGCGAGGACCACGAGGGCGTCGAGGTTGCCGAGGCGAGCCAGCTCGGACACGCCCCGTGAGTACAGATAGTCACCCATGATGATGGCGACCTGGTGCGTCCACAGGGCGTTGACGGTGGGCATCCCACGCCGGAGAACCGAGTGGTCCACGGCGTCGTCGTGCACGAGGGTCGCCAGGTGCACCAGCTCCACCACGGCGGCCAGGGTGAGCGATTCCTCCGTCGGCTCACGACCCACCTTGGTGGACAGGAGGAGCAGCGTGGGCCGGAACAGCTTTCCCCGCACGATCAGGAGGTGTTCGTTCACGTCCATGATCAGCGGGAAGTCGGACAGCACGATGCGACGGATCTCGTCCCCGACGCGCTCGACGTGCGCACGTACGGGAGCTTGGACGGACGAGAGCTCCGGGGCCACCCCGCGAACCGCCTGGCTCACGTGGGAACCCCGGCGAACCGGGACCGGAAGGCGGGCAGGCGACGCATGGACCCGGTGCTACCGGAGCGCACGCAGGCGCTCGGTGACGTCGGCGAAGTTGATGTCGAGGGCGAAGACACGATCGTAGAACTCCAGCGCGCCCTCCCTGTTTCCCTGCGACTCGTAGGCCCGGGCCAAGTAGTAGTAGATGGCGATGAGCTCGTCTTCGATCTCGGACTCCACCTCCAACGCTCGCTCGAGGATCCGGACGGCAGCCTCGTTCTTGCCCATCTCCAGGAACGTCTGTCCGAGTATCTCGTACGTCGGAAGGTGCGAGGACGAGGCGCGCAGGGCCTGCTGGAATTCCGCAATCGCCTCGTCCAGAAGGCCCATCTCCTTGTAGGCGGTCCCGAGGTCGTGATGCGCGCGCACGTCGTCGGCCTCGAGGTTCTGGGAAACCTTCTCCTTGAATTGGGACAGCATTCTCGCGAAGTCGGCCGCATCGTCGCCGCTCGGCTCCTCGTAGGCAACGGTGAAGCGGGTCGTCTTCTCCCCCTCGTCGCCGAGGATGAGCGCTCCCAGGTCCACGTAATCCTGATGCGCCGCCACCTCCTTCACCGGCTTGCTCACCGGCTCGACCTGTCCCAGCGCGGCGCGCGCGGCGGCGTGGTCGGGATCGAACTGCAGGACCTGCTGGAACGCGGCCTTCGCCCGCGCGGCCTGTCCTCCGCGCTGGAGGGTCTCGCCGAGGCCGAAGAACGCCTCGACCATCAGCTTCTCGTCGCCGGAGCCGTAGGCCAGCTCGACCATGCGTTGGCGGAGCTCCACGTCGTCCGGGCTGGACGCGATCGCGCTCCGGACCCCTTCGACCGTGAGCTCGGCCGAGGACGGAGGCGCGGGAGTCGGCTCCGGCCGGATCGACGGCGCGGCCTCTTCCACGGCACCCTCCAGCGCCTCGGCGGCCGCGGTGGGCGCTTCTTCCTCGAGGCCGAAGGTGGGAAGCGGCTCGGCCTCCTCTTCTTCCTCGAGACCGAACGTAGGAAGCGGCTCGGCCTCCTCTTCTTCCTCGAGACCGAACGTAGGGAGCGGTTCGGCCTCCTCCTCTTCCTCGAGGCCGAACGTGGGGAGCGGCGCGGCCTCCTCCTCTACGACGGGCTCGTCGGCGGAAGCGGCGATCTCGAAGGACGGGAGCTCGGCGCCCGCTGCCGCCGCCTCCTCCTCCCGCTCCTCTTCCTGTCCCTCCCCGCCGATCTGGATCTCGCCGAACTGCGCCTCGATGTCGCCGCCGGAGGGAGCGGCCCCCGCCCCCGCGAAGTCCGTGGGGGCCTCGGTCTCGCCGACGCCCGCGGGAAGCCCCAGGTCGGCATCCGGATCCAGCGCCCTGATGCGCCGCTCCACGTCCGCCGCCCTCCCGTCCCCCTGGGACGTCAGAAAGCGGTACGCCACCGAGAGCTGCCCCACCGCATCCGACGTCTTGTTGTGCGCCGCCATCCGCTCCGCGACGGCGAGGCGGACATCCACGTCGTCGGGGGCGAGGTCGCAGAACTCGACCAGCGCGCGGAACGACTCGTCGAGGTGGCCCGCCTGCTGCATGCGCTCGGCGTAGGTGAGGAAGTTAGTGCGCGCATCGGGTAGAAACCCTTGCCCCGCGCGGATTTGCCCCATCCGGAGGTAGGCTTCGTGCCGCTCCGGCACGTTGCGGATGATCTTCTTGCAGACCGCGATCGCGTTGTTGGGGAGCTCCGCCTCCACGTAGAGGTCCGCGGCCCTGTTGTAGGCGTCCACCGCCTCGTCGAGCTTCCCCACCCGGACGTAGAGATCGCCCACACGATTGTACAGCCCGATATCGGGTTGATCGTCCGATTCGAGCTGCTCGATGGCCTTGTTGTATTGGTCCAGCGCCTTGTGCCACTCCTCCGCCTGCTCGTGACGACGGGCCTGTTCCTTGAGCGATTCGATGCTCATGACGGTTCGTCCGGAGTTCTCGGGACCGAGAACGTGTAATCTGTCCCTTGCCCACGGAAGCACAAGGGCGAGGATCGGCCCCTCTCGGCTTGGTCCGGACCCCCGGAAAACATACGCCGGGGGCCCGTCCCGCCGCGATACCGTCGAGCTACCGGCCCGGCGCGAGCTCCGGGTTGTCGGCCTGGAGCTGGTAGGCCCAGTCGAAGATCATGAGCGCGTTGTCGTCCTGGTCGAACCCCAGCAGGACCACGCGGATCACTCCGTAGTGGATCAGGCCGTCGTCACCCCGCACCCTGAGCACGTAGCTCGTCTGGGGCTCGATCCCGATATCCTGCGCGACGTAGCCGGACGTCGGCGCCCGTGACACGTCCACGCACGAGGCATCCGCGGCGACCCCGCACTTGAGCGACGTCGTGGCATAGCCCACGGGATAGATCTCGGCCTGCGGGCCCGGCGCGAGCCACCAGCCCGCGTCGTCCACCTCGAGGCGGAAGTGTCGGCTCGACGACGCTCCGTCCACGATCGGGTTCGTCCCCTCGTCGGCCTGGAAGCGGAAGCCCGACGAGGCCGGCTGGCTCGCGAAGTCGTAGACCCACTCTCCCAAGTAGTCCGGCCGCGGGGTGCCGGACGCGACCGCGCCAGCCGCGCTCTCGTGCCCCTGGTCGTCCACGGAGGTCACGAAGTACCGGTATGTCGTGCCGTTCACCGCGAGGAGGTCGAGGAATCCCTCCGAATCCGTCTCACCGAGGAAGAATTCCTGGCCGTCCCCTTCGTCGAGGTAGACCCGATAGAACGAGAAGTCGTCCTCGGAACGGGCGTTCGTCGCCCATCGGAGGTAGAGCGCGTCGTCCAGTCCGACTATCTGGAGCCCGGTCGGCACGGGGGGTGGGACCGGCTGCGGCACGTGGACCTCCACCGAATAGTCCGAGGAGGTCTCCACGCCCGTGTCGGGGTCCACGGCCGTCACGTAGTACTCGTAGGTCTGGTCCGAGACGATGTTGCGATCCTCGTACGCGCACACGCCGCCCGCGCAGCTCGACACCTCGGCGATGAGGAAGTGGTCGGCGTCCGTGACCCGCTTCGAGTAGACGCGGAAGGCCTCGCCGTTCCATTCGGGCGCGAGCTCCCACGTGACGTAGACCACGCCGGCATAGTAGTAGGCATCCAGGTTCCGGGGGGCGGCGGGTCCCTCCAGCGGAACGAGGATCTCGTCGTCTTCGCACCCGGCCAGCGCCAGGGCGGCCACCAGCGTTCCCAGCAGCGCGCGTCTCATGGTCCCTCCCGTCGGTGTCGCCGGCCACGCCGGCCGCTATCCCAGCCCACCCCTCGCAGCTGCACGAGCCGTACCGCACACGCAACTCGTTCTACGGCAACCGGATAAGGGAATAGGCCACCCATGACTTGTCCCCTCGTGGGGACACCTCGCGGGGTGCGAGGGACACGACGCGGCGCCTCGGCGAGCGCGCGACCCGGGCTCCTGGATCCCTTACTCCTAACGCCCGGCCTCCCTACGCCCGTACTCCCTGCGCCCGGCGTCCAGGTTGTACTGCTGATAGTCGAACTTCAGCTCGCGGTTGTCCATGAGGGAGACCTCGAAGCGGAACTGCCAGTTCCCCGTCGCCGTCTTGAGGAAGTCGAAGTTCGCCTCCCAACGGTGCAGGTCGCGCGAGAGGCGGATCGTGTGGTCGTTGAACGCGCCCCGCTCGAGATCGTACGAGGTGCGCCAGCTCACGTTCCATTTCTCGGTGGGCCGGAGGTTCACGGTGCCGGTGAGCATCGAGCTCGTGCGAGCCCCTTCCCCACGAGGCCTCTGAAGGGCGTACGAGAAGTTCGCCGACCACCCTCGCTCACCTCCCCTCTGGCTCGACCGCGCACGGCGGGCCGGCGCCGCCCCGGGGATGATGGAGGACTCGTCCGTGCCCGAAACGGGTGCCGTCTGCACCCCTTCCCCTTCCTCTTCCTCCTCCGGCTCGGCCTCGGGCGTCTCCGCTTCCTTCGTGCCCGCCCGGAACAACCCGAGGCGGCGGAAGATCGCGGAGTTGGAGCCCAGCGAGAAGGAGAAATTCACCGAGGACAGGTGCGGCGAGAGGGAGCGTTTCCGCAGCACCCCCTTGTCGTCGAAGGCGTCCTCGAACAGGTCGTGGGCGAGCGAGACCGTGAGCCCCTGGAGGAAGTCCGAGGAGACCTGGTTCGACAGTCGCGTGGTCTCGAACCCCGAGAGGAACGAGCCGAGCGAGTCCGCCTGCACGAAGTCGTACTGGACCACGCTCGTGCGGATCCCGAGGAGCTGCACGATCTCGGCCTGCCGGGCCTGGCGCGGCGCGTCGCCCGCCCCCGAAGCCACCTCGGCCCCCGCCGGAGCGGCCGCCGAGTCCGGCTCGGCCTTCTTGGCCTCGAACGTCTGGTTCAGGGTGATCGAGAGGCCGCTGGTCGGCCGCAGCGCGCGGGCCTGGGACCCAAACACCTGCTTCTGGAGCTCCGTGGGCTCGACCTCGGGGCTCCAACTGTAGGAGAAGGACGGCGAGAGCTTGTGGCGGACGGCCGAGTAGCCCGCGAAGCCGGGGAAGAAGCCGTACAGGTCGGTCTTGAGCGTGGCTCCGAAGGAGGCGCGCATCGGCGCGCCCACGAAGCTCGAGGCGAGCGCCGACGTGTCGGACCGGAAGCTGTTGCCCGAGAGCGAGAGGCTCGGCGTGAGCGTCGTCGATCCGACGAGCTGCTGCTGGTACCCGACCGACATGGTCCACCGAAGCGTCTCGTCCGTGACCGACCGCGCCGGCGCGCCCGTGATCAGGTCCGCGCGGTCCGCGGAGTCGCGGAGCAGCAGGTACGCCTCCGGGATGCCGTACTCCGTGTCCGCGGCCAGGTCCACGGATTGCGACAGCGACAGGTTCCCGATACCCAGCGCCGTCCGCACGGACGCGCCCCGTCTCTCCGTGTCGATGAGCGAGGTGTTGAACGTATCGGCCTGGAGCTTGTCCACGGTGCTGCGCTGGAACGAAGCGCTGCCGCCCAGCGTCATGTTGTTCCAGAGCCTGGCCCGGTTCGCCGGCGCGCGGAACAGCGTGATGGACGACAGCGACAAGTTCGCCTGCGGAAGGGTCCACTCGATCCGGTCGTCGGACATGTACTGACGCCGGTTGGCCGAGAACGTGAGGTTGCCCCAGTCGAACCGGCGGCTGCCTCCCCCCTGCGAGTCGATGGACTGCGTGACCTCCGTCGGGTTGAACGAGTGGTCCCGCACGAAGTTCGTGTTCGAGACGTATCTGCCCGAGACCCGTAGCTGGGTGCGCTCGTCGACCGCCCAGCTGTGGCTGGTGTCCAGCGCCCGCTCCTTCGAGCCGTCGCTACGCCAGTACTGGCGGAAGTTCAGGCTCCCGTCGAGGAACTGGCGGTTGAACCGGTAGTTCAGCGAGCTCGTGAGGGCCACGAAGGTGTCGCTGAACCAGTCCACCGCGAGGATCGCGTCGGAGTAGTCGCTCATCGCCCAGTAGAACCCGAGGTTGCTGAGCCGACGCCGGTACCCGGTGGAGTTGCGCACCACGTCGTTGACGCTGAACCGGGGCACCAGGATCCCGCTCGCTCTCCCCCTCGAGAGGCTCTGGGCCATGAACGGCAGCCAGGCCACGGGTACGTCGGCGAAGTACAGCTTCACCGGCCGCGCGATGAGGGTGTTCTTCCCGACGATCTTGATCTCGTCCGCCTCGAAGTGGTAGTGCGGGACCTCGAGGTCGCACGACGTGAAGATCGCGTGGGACATGTACGAGGAGTCGGCGGCGGCCAGGGGCATATCGCCCGTGATCAGCCACTTCGCCCCACCGCCCTGGTCGTAGGTGGTCTTCGCGGCGAACGCCGAGCCGAGCCCGGCCTCCATGTCGTAGATCAGCCGCTCCGACTCGATCGGGCTCCCGTCCGCCTGCGTGACCGTCGTGGCTCCCACGGTCCTCACCCGGCCGGAATTCTCATCGAACGTGATGGACGAGTCCGCCTCCAGGTTCATCCCCTCGCGGACCACCCGGGCTTTCGTCCCTTCCACGGACTCGAGGACCAGGACCCGCTCCTCCGCCGCGAAATCGGCGCGGCCTCCCTCGTACTCGGTGAGCGCGTACCCCGGCATCCCGAGCAGTGCGACGAGCGCCGGGTCGCGCTCGCCGCCCCCACGCTGGCCGACCGACGCCTCCTCAGCGGCGAGGGAATCCTCGACGAAGAGTGCGCTGTCGGCCCCGGGCGCCCGGGCGAGTCGCTTCAGGCGCTCCCGGATGCGCGCCCGGGCCGAGTCCTGCTCGGCCCGCCAAGCCGAGTCCGGTACGGAGACCGGAACCTGGCCCTCCGCCGCACGGGCCGCCGGGCCCGTCAGGCCGATCACCACCACCACCGCCCCTACGACATCGCGTGCCCTCACCCGACCTCCACCGAGCCCTGTGGCGCACCGATCGTGCGCGCCCGCTCCTCCTCCGCCTCCCGCGCGCGGCGGCGCCGCACGATGCCCGCGGAGAGGTAGATGGACAGCTCGTACAGAAGGAAGAGCGGAACCATCATCATGAGCGTGAGCGTGATCACGTCACCCGGCGTCATGAAGCTCGCCAGCACGGTCAGCGCCACGATGGCGTGCCTGCGCTTGGCGCGCAGGAATTCGGGCGTCACCAGGCCCATCACGGTCAGCAGCATGACGGCGACCGGAAGCTCGAAGACGACGCCGAACGCCAGCAGGAGCTTGGTCACGAACGCCACGGTCTTCCCGACCTCCAACTGCTCCTGGAGCGACGGCCCCTCGAACGCCTTGAAGAACTGGAGCGTGACCGGGAGCGCGGCGAAGTACGCCAGGGCCACGCCCGCGACGAAGAGGATGAGCCCGAGGTAGAGCGCCGGCACCACGGACCGCTTCTCGTCCTTCTCGAGCGCCGGAGACAGGAACGCCCACGTCTGGTACGCGACGACCGGGAAGGCGAGGATGACCCCGACGAGGATGGCGAGCTTCAACGTGATGAAGAACGGGTCGGCCGGAGACAGATAGATGAGCTGGAAGTCCGGCTCGCCGCGTGCCATCCGGACGGGTTCGACGAGCAACTCGAGCACGTGCAGATAGTAGACGAGCGCGAATCCGATGGCCGTCCCGACGGCGATCGCGAGAAGGGACCACAGGATGCGCCAGCGCAACTCCTCGAGGTGATCGAGGAACGGCATCTCGCCGCGCGGGTTGCGGTGACGACTCATGGGCGACTCTCGAGTTCTCCGGACGCTCTGACGGGCCGCTTGGCGCTCAGAACGGGAACTCCTGCTGGATGCGCCGGAGAGCCTCGCGTTCCTGCCGTTCCGTCATCTCGTCCACGAACTCCTGGAACTCACCGGCGTCCTGGAAGTTCCGGTAAACGGACGCGAACCGGACGTACGCGACGCGGTCGAGGTGCCGGAGGCGCTCCATCACCAACTCCCCGAGCTTCACGCTGGGCACCTCCAGGCCGGCGTAGCGCGAGAGCGCGTCCTCGATCTCGTCGACGAGGGCCTCCATCGCGGACGCCGAGACCGGCCGCTTCGCGCACGCCGTGCGCACCGATCCGAGGAGCTTGGCCCTGTCGAAGTCCTCCACGTTGCCCGAACGCTTGAGGACCTGGATCGGTCGCTCTTCCACGTACTCGTAGGTCGTGAAGCGGTTGCCGCAGACCGCGCACTCGCGCCGCCTCCGAATCGCCCTGCCCCCACGGCTCGTACGGGTGTCCACCACCCGGTTGTCCGTGGCGTCGCACTTGGGACAGCGCACGGCGCCGGCTCCTAGCCGATCTCCCGGAGCTTCTCCCGGGCCAGCCCGGCGACGCCCGAGTCCGGATAGGTGTTGATCACCCGTTCGAGCGTCGCACGAGCCTCCTCGGTCCGCCCGAGCTCGGCCTGGAGCAGGGCGGCGCGGTACCACGCCTCGGGTACCTTGGACGCGGTCGGAAACACCTGCGGGATCTCGAGGAAGGCGTCCAGCGCGTCCTCGATGCGGTCCTCCTGGACGAGGATGTCGGCGAGGTGGTAGTGCGCGTCCGGAGCGAGCCGATGGCCCGGGAAGGCCAGAAGGAATTGCTCGAACGCCGTCCGCGCCGTGGCGAGGGAGCCGCGGTTGTACTGGCTCACGGCAACGTTGAAGATGTTCTCGGCGTCCCCGCCGGGACCCATCGTCTCCTGGCCGGTCGGGGGCGCGTCCTCCGCGTCCGGCGGGGCCACGGCCCCACGGCGCATGTTGGCGAGTTGGTCACGCACGCTGGAGATGCCACGCTGGTTCTCGCCCGCAAGCGCCTCGAGCCGCGCCAGGCCGTCGCTGAGGTCGCGGAGCTGGCGGAAGATCGCGCCGCGGAAGTCGAAGAGCTGGAGCGACTGCTCTCGGAGGGTGTCCTGCGTCGTGAGCGCCTCGCGGCGGAGCTCCGCGATGAGCGAGTCCTGGCGCACGGCCAGGGCCCGGATCTCGAGCTGCACGTTCCGCAGGTCTCCCTTGGTGGCGCATCCGCCCAGCGCCGCGACGGCCGCCGCCGTCGCGACCACGCGCACCGCCCGGGTGCCATGGGAGTCCCTGCGCATCGTCGTCACCCCGAGGCTCCTTCCCCCGCGGTGCGCGGGGGAAGGAGCGCCTCAACGTTCAGGGTCGCTCAGTCCGGCGGGTTGATGGCGTTGGCGCCCGCCGTGATGTCGAACTGCGCGCGCCGGTTGCGCGCCCACGCCGTCTCGTTCGAGCCCATCTCCAGCGGCCGCTCCTCACCGTACGAGATGATCGAAAAGCGGCTCTCGGCGAGCCCGAACCCGGCCAGGAACTGCCGCACCGACTCGGCGCGTCGGTTGCCCAGGGCCAGGTTGTACTCCGTCGAGCCACGCTCGTCGGCGTGGCCCTGGATCCGCATCTGGACCTGGGGGCTCGACCGGAGCACGTCCACCTTGCGGCGCAGAACCGCGGCGGCGTCCTCACGGATGTCGGACTTGTCGTAGTCGAAGAACACCATCTCGTCCAGGGTCGCGCGGGCCGCCGCCACCGCGCGCTCTCGCGCGGCGCGCGCCTCGGCCTCGGCACGTTCCCGGGCTGCCGCCTCCGCCGCGGCGCGGGCGGCCGCGATGGAGTCGGCGCGCGCCCGAGCGAGCGAGTCCGGGTCGGGGCCCACCGGCGCGGGAGGCGGCGGCGGCTCTTTCTTGCACGCTGCGACCAGCAACGTAGCGGCGATAACGGGAACGACGAAACGTCGGAACATCATTCACTCTCCCGAATGGTTTTCGATGATACCGGACGACGCGGCGCCGGGGGGCGGACTGCGCCTCTGAACCTAACGAGCTTTCCGAGATGGAAATATCCCATGGGCTAATACTGCATCTTGCGTCCGTGCGCAAGCTTGCGCCCCCATGGGTGGTGCTCCACCTCCCGGCCGCTCACCCGCCGGGACGGAGGGCCGGCGACCACGAGGGGACCGTCGCGCGCCGTCCTTCCAGGAGCGTCCGGAGCCTGCCCGTGGCCACGTCCACCACGAACAAGCCGTACCCCCAGCGGCGCTCTCCGATGAAGACCAGATGGCGCCCGTCGGGAGCCCAGCTCGGGTCCTCGTTGTTTCCCTCCCAGGTGAGCTGCCTGAGCCTGCGTCCTCCGTCCCGCAGGTCGGCCACCAGGATGTGGTACGTCCCTCTGCGGATCGACCCGTGGAACGCCACCAGGTCGTTCACCGGCGACCACTCGGGCGCCGTGTAGTACCCGGCCCGCCCATACTCGTACGGCGATACCGTCTCCGCCTCCCCCCCCTGCGCGGACATGATCATGATCTGGGGCACCGTGGAGCCGAACCGGCTCGTCTGGAACACCAGCCGGCTCCCGTCCGGAGAATACGACGGCGAGATGTCGTCCCACCGCGGTCCGCCCGACACGTGAGCCAGGCAGCAGTTCCGCTCCAGGTTGTAGGTGAAGAGCCCCGAGCGGGTCCCCGCGGAGACGGAGAACGCCAGCGTCTGGCCGTCCGGCGCGTATTCCGGCGTGATGAAGTCCCCCTCGCGCACGGCGGGGAGCATCCTCTCCCGCCGGGTGACCAGGTCGAGCTCGTAGACGCGCCAGTTCTCACCTCCCTTGTCGGAGATGTACGCGATTTTCGTGCCAGAAGGGTGCCAGGCGGGCGACAAGCTGAGCGCGTTGTTGTTCGTGATCCGCCGAAGGTTCTCGCCGTCGGCGTCGATCACGTAGAGATCCTTGTTCCCGCGCTCCGTGATGAGCGAGAGCGCGATCCGGCTCGCGGCCATCCCGGGCTCCCCGGTCGCCCACTGGACCACCTGGTCGGCGGCGCGGTGCACGGCCATGCGGAAGTCCGGGTCGGCCGGATCGGGGAGGCGGAAGCGGCCCCGCTCCTTGACCCTGCCGTACACCACGTCGTGCAGCTCGAGCACCAGCACATAGCCCTCACCCGCGCCCTCGACCTGACCGGTGAGAAGCCAGACGGCGCCCAGCCGATCCCACAGCGTGTAGTCGATCCCCTCGCCGAGCAGCGCGGCCGGCAACGAGTCCAGGACCTGGAAGCGATCGGAGTAGCGGAGGTCCCGGCCGACGATCGCCTCGACCTGGATCGCCAGGCCTTCCCCGCCGAATCGGCTCGTGAAGGGCTTGAGCGCCAACGCGGGCGAGTACGCCGTCTCGTACATGAGTCCCAGCGTGACGCCCGGAATGGAATCGCGCACCTGGGCGCCGACCCCGCCCGCGGACACGAGCAGCCATCCCACGGCCAGGAATACCCCCGACCCCGCCACCCTTCTTCCCTTTCCGGATCCTCTCATCGCTCGCTCGCCGCCGCTCCCGGAGTCGTAGGTGCCTCGCCGGAAGCGTCGTCTCGGATCGCTTCCTGCGGTTGGAACTTGAACTGTACGGGAAGGAAGTCCCAGGGGAAGTCGTCGGGCAGGGCACCGAAACGACCCTTGCCCGCGCAATCCACCGCCCCCATCGCCTCGAAATCGAAGGCGACGTTGCCCGACCGCTTCACGAAATCCAGGTCGCGCACGGTGCCGTCCTTGTCGATGACGAAGTACACCGTCGTCTCCCAGTGCCCCTGCCCCTGCCAGCGGAAGCAGCGCAAGATCTGCGTGATGATGTTGTCGTAGTACTTCGGATAGTCCCGCCGGAGGCCTTCCATCCGCACGTTGACCCCCGAGCCCCCGGGGCCCGTCGATTCCTCGGCCGCCTCGGGAGAGGTCGCCGGTCTCCGCTCCTCGGCCGGCTCGGCCACCGGGTCCGCGGGCGGCGTCGGCTTCGTCTCGGGCCGGCGAGGCTTCTCCTCGACCACGGGCTCCGTCCGCTCCTCTTCCTGGGGCGGCGTCGGGTCGGGCGTCTCCACCACCAGCTCCTCCTCCGCGGACTGGTCCACATCGCCCCGCACCGGAGGCGGCGACACCAGCTCGATGTGGTACGACACGAAATCGAACGTCGGGGGCCCGCCCGACAGGGACCCCCAGAGCACGAGCGTCAGGAGGGCCGCGTGGATGCCCAGCGACGCGACGAGCGAGGTCCGATCGAAGGAATCACGCCGTCTCATGGTCCCGCGCCCCCCGCTCAGCGCTCGCCGTACGGCTCGCCCACCAGGGACCAGGCCTTCTGGCTGCGGGCGAGCGTGGCGATCACCTTGAGGACGGGCCCGTAGTCCACGAGCGAATCGGCACGCAGGTACACGTGGTCCACGTTGCGTGTGAGCTGCGCGAACCCGCTCTCGAACTCGGCCACCGTGGTTTCCGTCTCCTCCACGAAGACGCGCCCGTCGCGCGTGACCGTGACGAAGAACGGGTTGTCCCTGGCGGTGAGAGGCTGGACGTCGGCCTTGGGGACGTCCACCTCGATCCCGCCCTGGAGGATCGGAGCCGTGATGATGAAGATGATGAGCAAGGTGAACGCCACGTCGACGAGGCTCGTGACGTTGATGTCCACGCTCAGGTCGAGGTGCCTTTCCCCCTTCGGCCTCCGCCCCCTGATCACAGCCGTCCCTCCCGGGCGAGCGTCCCGATGAACTCGCTGGAAAAGCCCTCCAGCTCGCCGGCCACCAGGTTCAGCCTGCCCACGAAGAAGTTGTACGCCAACACGGCCGGGATGGCCACCGAGAGCCCCGCGACGGTCGTGATGAGCGCCTCCGCGATCCCCGGCGCCACGGCGCTGATGTTGGTCGATCCGGCCGACGTGATGCCGAAGAACGTGTTCATGATCCCGATGACCGTCCCGAGCAGCCCGAGGAGCGGCGAGACGGTGCCGATGACGGCGAGCCACGTGAGGCCGCGCGCCAGCTCGTCACGCTCCTCCGACTCGCTCTTCTCCAGCACCAGGCGCAGCGCCTCGAGCTGGGTGAGCGAGAGACCCGGCGAAGGCGGCGCCCCCTGGCGCAGCGCGCCCGGCCTGAGCTCGCTGAAGAAGTTGACGCCCTGACGGAAGACGCGGCCGTACGGCGACTCGGGAAGCGCGAGGATCGCCCGGTACGCGTCCTCGAGGCGCTGCGCGCGCTCCATATGCGCGAGGAATTCGTCACCCTGATGCCGCACCCCACGGAACTGTTTCCACTTGTGGAAGATCAGCCACCAGGACGCGAGCGAGAACACGAGCAGGACGGCGAGGACGATGTAGGTGGGGAGGGTGGCCTGCCGGATCAGGTCCGTGCCGGTCCGGGCGCTACCGGCCTGCAGCAGGAACGCGAAGGAAGCCGAGGTCATTCCAGCGAATCTCCCCTGTGGGCTGCGATGTGCGCGTAGGTCTCCTTCAGGCCCTCCTCGAGCGTCCAGGCAGGACGCCAGCCTCGGGCCCGAAGTCGAGCCGTCTCGAGCATGCTGTGCTGAAGCTCGCCGGGCCGCGCGGGGCGGAACTCCCGTCCGGTCCTCCGCCCGGCGACCCTCTCCAGCGCGTCGGCAAGATCCTTCACGCTGGTTTCGACCTCCGTGGCCACGTTGAACGCGAACGAGTCGAGCCCCTCGTTCCCTTCGAGGCGCAGGTCGGAAACGAGCAGGTTCGCGGATACGACGTCGCGCACGAACACGTAGTCGCGGGTCTGCTCCCCGTCGCCGAAGATGGTCAGGGGCTCTCCGGAGAGGAGACGGTTGCAGAAGATCGCTACTACACCGGCCTCCCCGTGCGGGTCCTGGCGGGGACCGAACACGTTCGAGTAGCGCAGCGCCACGTACTCCAGCCCGTGAACGCGGTGGTAGTAGTGGAGGTAGTACTCGCCCACGAGCTTGGTCACGCCGTACGGCGACAGGGGGAGCTTCGGCGCCGTCTCCGGCGTCGGCCGCACCTCGGGCTCCCCGTAGACCACACCCCCACTGCTCACGAACACGACGCGCCGCGTGCCCACCTCGAGCGCGGCTTCCGTCACGTTGAGGAGCCCCATCACGTTGATGGACGCGTCCTTCACCGGATCGGACACGGAGACCCGAACATCGATCTGGGCGGCGTGATGGTTCACGAGGTCGAAGCGGACCTCACGGAAGAGATCGCGGACGCCGGGATCCCGGACGTCCATCTCGACGAAGCGCGCCCCGGGAGGAACGTTGGTCCGCTTTCCGCCGGAGAGGTCGTCGAGCACCCACACGTCGTCGCCGCGCGCCACGAACGCCTCGGCCACATGGCTCGCGATGAACCCCGCGCCGCCCGTGACCAGGACTCTGCGCTGCCCGTTCGTCATGACTTTGTCGTTCTCGAGGTCCGTACGTGCGCATCCCCCGTCGAGGCGCCGAAGCGGTGCCGTGGCAGGGGATGCGGAGACCGGCGCTGGCGGAGGGCGGAGGGCGTCTTCGTCACGTCCTCGCCGCCCACGTCAGCGCATCTTGCGGGCGAGCCGGACCACCAAGCCCGGCTGGAACACGGCGTCGGACAGGCCGATGACGCGGGCGGAGGCCGTCGCCGGTTTGACACCCACCACCTGGAGGCGCCCCTCCACCACATCCCGGCCGAGGAGCTCGTTCACGTACTCGAACTCGTCGCCGATGCCGACACCATGGTCCGAGCCCAGGTCGAGGAACGCCACGGCTCCGATGTCCTGGATCACCGCCGTGCCCGCGAAGCCCATGACCATGGCCTCGGTGCCCCCGGCGACCTCCTCCGCGAACTGGCCGGCCCGCGCGGCGTAGTCCGGCATCGGCGCCAGCAGGTCTCCGAGCCCGATCCGCGCGTACTCCTTGCCGACGATCCCCACGGCCTCGCGGCCCGAGACCTCGCTCAGCGTCACGGTGCCGGTGGGCGTCGCCACGCGGCCCACGGTCTCGATGGTCTTGGTCATCCGGAAGGTCAGGAATTGGGTGCCGGCCGGGGGTGCTTCGCCCTCGAAGACCAGGTGGACGCGATCCCAACCCCGCGGCGTCTCCGAGCGCTGCACGCCCTCGGCGAAAGCGTCCAGCGTGCCGACGGCCGTCGGCTCCTCACCGACCGGCACGAGCCACGGGGCCGCGTAGACGATATCCCTGGGCACCGCGACGTACGACGCCTCGGACGACGAGACGAAGCTGCGGCGCGCTCCCGCCGTGTCCTCGTAGAAGACGGTGCGCTCCTCACGCGGTGAGCGGATCCGCACGGCGGGCACGGCCGGCGCCTCGACGGACACTTCGGAGACCTGGGCTTCCCGCCCGGGGATCGTCAGCACCCAGCCGGGAAGGATGAAGTTCGGATCCGCCACCTGCTCGCGGTTCGCCTCCCAGATGCGGCGCCACTCCCAGGGAGTCTGGTAGTAGTGCTGAGCCAGGTCCCAGAGGGTGTCCCCCTTCACGACGGTATGGGTGGCCACCTGCTGGAGCGCAGCGAAACCGGACAGAATCAGGACGGCCACCAGGGCCGCGGCCGAGCGAACCATGGGGGCTCCTTGGGCTAGTGGTACAGTGCTTTTCCCCCGACGAGCATGTTTCGAAGATACCGGGCGAGCGTTCCCGAAGCAACGCGTTTTTTTGGAATTGCAATCAAATGTTTCCGCTGGGGCTCACGGGTGCGCCCGGACCCAGGCCAGATACCGGAGCCCCTCGACGGCTTGCCGGAGCCCCTCGGGGTCCAGCGTGCCCGGGGACTCCGACAGATAGGGCGAGAGCGCAAGGGGGATCTCCAGCACGTCCGCTCCGAGGACGCACGCCGCCAGAACGGGCCAACCCGTACCGGAGCGGTCCGCGAATCCGCGGGTGATCCGGCTTCCGAGCTCCACCTCGTGGAGTCGGGCCAGGCCGAGGTGTTCCGGGGGAGCTGGACGCTCGGCCTGCCCGAAGATCACGGTCACGCCCACGTCGTAGCGGCCCAGGATCGCGAGCGCGCCGTGCGTCGCCTCCTCGGCGTCGCCGTCGCACAGCAGGAACAGCGGCAGGTGGGCGGCCCCGACGGCCTCCCAGAACGCCTCGCCGTCATCGTTCGTGACGGAGGCGGCGAGCCCCCCGACGCCCACCCGCCGGAAGAGCGACACGTCCTCGAGCGTGGAAACCGTGACCAGGAAGTCCACGTCGGACCTGAGGACGGTCTTCCGTAGGGCGATCCAGTCCTCGGGCGACGCCGCGGCAAGGGCGCGTGGCGGATCCACTCGTATCGCGTTCACTCCCGCAGCGGCGGCGGCGCGGGCGGACGCGGCCACCCCGGTCCACCAGCCCTCCGGAGCCTGGGCCACTTCCGCGATGACGAGGACGTCGGGGCGCGGTGCGCTCATGCCCGACAAGGTAGCGACACAAATGCCTTGCGGCCTCTCTGGGACGGGCCCTCGCCCCCCAGCGACCGCCACTCGCCGTCCCCGATCACGATATGGTCGAGGACGGGGATCCCGAGCGAGCGCCCGGCGTCCGCGAGCTGACGGGTCACGGCGCGGTCCTCGGGTGAGGGCGTCGGGTCCCCCGAGGGATGGTTGTGCACGAGGATGACGCCGGCCGCTCCCTCGACCACGGCCACACGGAACACCTCCCGCGGGTGGATGAGCGAGGCGTCCAGGATGCCCCTCGTGATCGCCACCTCGCGGATCACCTTGTGCCGTGTGTTGAGCAACAGCGCGTGGAACTCCTCCTGCGGCAGATCGCGAAGGCGGGGACCCATGCGCCGGAACACGTCCGCGGGACCCCGGATGGGCTCCTCCTCGCCCGACGCGCCCGCGGCGCTCCTCCGCCCGAGCTCCAGCGCGGCCAGCACGCGCGCCGCGGTCGCGGCCCCTACGCCGGGGACGTCCTCGAGGGTGCCGGGGTCGGAGGCGCCCAGCCGGCGCAGCGACCCGCCTACCGAAGCGAGCAGACGATCCGCCACGTGGAACGCGGAGCCTCCACTCCCCCCGCTTCCCACGAGGAGCGCGACGAGCTCGCGGGCGGACAGATGGCGAGCGCCCACGGCCCTCAGGCGCTCGCGCGGGCGGTCGGCGGGCGACCAGGCATGGATCGGGGGCGGCGCGGGCAGCGTCATGCCGGCACGTTGGTGCCGCCCGCGGGGCGAGGGGATGTGCCGAGGGGACCGATCGGCCGCGCCCCTCGCTCACGGGACGGCCGGACGCTACGGCTTCACCACCATCATGAGCGCGTCCTCGACCGGTCGGTCATAGTACTTGCTGCGGAGTCCGACCTCGACGAACCCGAACGAGCGGTACAGGTCGACGGCGGCCGTGTTGGAGACGCGCACCTCCAGGTAGAGCCGCTCGACCCCGCGGTCCCGGGCCACCTCCATCACACGCGAGAGCAGGTACGACCCGTGCCCCTGCCGGCGGTGGGACCCGGCCACAGCCAGGTTGGCCAGCTCTCCCTGGTCCAGGATGCACCAGAGCACCGCGTACCCGATGACGCCGACCTCCGGGTCCTCGAGCACCCACAGCTCGCAGCCGGGGCGGTCCAGCAGGTGCGCGAACGTGTCCGCGCTCCACGGCGCGGTGAACGACTCGGTCTCGAGCCGCGCGACCCGCTCGACGTCCCGGAGCTCCATCTTTCGGGCTGCCACCGTCCGGTTCTCGGCGAACGCCCTCACTCGGCGCCCCCGGAACGGTCCCGCTCCCCCGAGGCGATCCACTCGCGCTCGGCGCTGGACGGCTTCACGTACCGGGGCTCCCAACCAGCCAGGTCGGCCACGGGCGCACAGTCCGCGTGGAGCCCGAGAAAATGAAGGAGGGCGTCCCCCGACGGCTCGCCGATCGGCGGAGACCTCACACGGAATCCGTAGCTCTCGATGGCTTCGCGGTGCCGCTCGGCCCCATCCCCGGCGAACTCGGCGCCGCCCGGCAGGTCGCCCGCCAGGATGGAGAGGAGGTGCCCCGCGCTCGGAGGAACGATCGTCTCCACACCCCGGCTTCCCACGCCGTAGCACGCACCGTAGACGCGATCCCCGCGCGCGTCGAAGAGGATGTAGCGCACACCGGCGCCTCCCCTGCCCAGGTCGCCGACGGCGGCGGCGGCCAGGGACGACACGGCCCAGAGCGGAATCCGCAGGGCGTGCGCCATGCCCTTGGCGGTCGCGGCCGCCACGCGCACGCCGGTGAACGACCCCGGCCCTTCGCCGACGATGATGCCGGAGAGCTCGCCGACGTCCACGCGGGCGGCCTCCAGCACCCGTCGCACCGAGCCGACGATGCGCGCGCCGTGCTGGCCCCGGCGCTCCAGGCGGGCCCGGCCGAGCACGTCGCTGCCCCGCCCCACGGCCACGAATCCCGTGGGACCGGAGGTGTCGAGGGCGAGATAGAGCCCGTCCCGGCGCCAGCGGGGATCGCTCACGGATGCAGGCCTCCCCACGCGACCGTCATCGGGAAGCCGACCAGCGCGGGCGGGTGGCCGACCCGCACCGCGCCCACGTCGCGCAGCAACGGCTTGCCCGGGACCGGCGTGAGCTCGATGAGCCAGTGGTCCGGCGGCAGGAGGTGCCCCGCCCGTTCCGGCCATTCCACCAGGACGACCTCGTTCTGCTGGCCAAGCTCCTCCCACCCCAGCTCCCAGAGCTCGTCGGGCGTCGTCAGGCGATACAGGTCCAGATGGACCACCTGGATGCCGAGGTTCGCCGGATAGTGGAAGAGGAGGTTGAACGACGGCGAGGGCATCGGCTGGGAGACTCCGAGACCCCGCCCGATCGCCCTGGCGAGCACGGACTTGCCGGCGCCGAGGGGACCCTGGAGTCCCAGGAACGCGGGCGCGTCGAGGGTCTCGCCGATGCGCTCGCCCCATCGCGTCAGCTCCTTCTCGCCGAGTCGCACCCCACCCCCTCCTTCAGCTTCTCCGAGTATACGCGACGTCCTGGACGCGAAGCCACGCGACCGTCCGGTCGAGCCCCTGTTGGAGCGGGACGAGCACCCGGTACCCCAGTCGCTCCCTGACCTTCGTGAGATCGGCGAGCGAGTCCCGGACGTCGCCGGGGCGCGGAGGCCCGCGGCGCGCCTCGACGTCCACACCCACGATCGCGCGCACCTCCTCCCAGAGACGCGCCACCGTGATGCGCTCGCCGCAGCCGACGTTGAACACCTCGGCCACCACGCCCTCGGCGGGCGCGAGACACGCGCGGAGGTTGGCGTCCACGACGTTGTCCACGTAGGTGAAGTCGCGCGTCTGCTCGCCGTCGCCGTTGATCACGGGCGCCTCGCCCCGGAGCGCGCTGCCGATGAACAGCGGGATCACCGCCGAGTAGGGGGAGTCGGGGTCCTGCCGGGGCCCGAAGACGTTGAAGTAGCGGAGCACGACCGTCTCGAGCCCGAACACCCAGGGGAAGACCAACGCATACTGCTCCCCGGAGAGCTTGGCCACCGCGTAGGGCGACCGTGGGCTCGGCGCCATGTCCTCACGCTTGGGAAGCGTCGGCGTGTCCCCGTAGGCCGACGACGACCCGGCATAGACGAAGCGCTTCACGCCGGCGCTCCAGGCCGCGTGCAGCATGTTGAGCGTCCCCGTCGCGTCCACTTCGTGCGTGAGGCGCGGGTTGGCGACCGAACGCTGCACGGAGGGAAGCGCCGCCTGGTGGAGGACGAAGTCCACGCCGACGCACGCGCGCGCGCACGCCTTCGGGTCCGTGACGGAGGCATCGAGGATGTCGATGCGGCCGAGCCACGGTGCCAGGTTCTCCCGGCGGCCCGTGCTGAAGTCGTCGAGAACCCGGACGCGCGCGCGCCGCGCCACGAGGTGCTCCACGAGGTGGGAGCCGATGAAGCCGGCCCCGCCCGTCACGAGTACCGTGCGGTCCGTGAATTCCATAGACATGGGAATCTAACGCAGCCGGTGTAGTGCGTGCCCGTACAGCCCCTCGCGCCGGGCCACCTCCAGGACCCCCGCCGGGACCCGATCGGCGACGTCCTCCCCGGCCGAGAGCGCCGCGCGGATACACGTCGCGGACACGTCCACGCGGGTCACCGGAACGTGGACGGTTCGCCCCGTCCCGGACAGCGCGGGCGCGGCGGTTCGCGTCGCCTCGCCCTCCCGGTCCATCAGGGCGAGCGTGGCGAGCCGCAGGATCTCCTCGGGCTCCCTCCACCCCCGCTCGAACGTACGGGCCTGGTCCGCGCCCAGGATCAGGAACAGCTCGGCTCCGGGGTTGCGGGCGGCGAGCTCGCGGAGCGTGTCCACGGTGAACGAGACGCCCTCCCGCTCGAGCTCCAGACCGGACGCCTCGAAGCGGGGGTCGGACGCGCAGGCCGCCCGGACCATCGCGAGGCGCGCCGCCCCGGGGCTGAGTTCCCGGTCCTCTTTATGGGGAGGGACCCGCGCGGGAATCCACAGGACCCGGTCCAGCCCGAGGGCGTCGGCCACGTCCCGGGCCACGGTCACATGCCCCACGTGGGGCGGATCGAAGGTGCCGCCGAACACTCCGAGGCGGCGAGGTCGGGCTCCTTCAGGAGCTCGATCCATTGATGCGGACTTCGTTCGCGGCCGGGGAGTCGGGGTACATCGAGAGCAACCGCTCCCTGGCTTCGTCCGCGAGGTCGTCGTATCCGATGGCCTTGTTGGCGCGGTAGATGCCCAACAGGGCCTGGGGCGCCCACGGCGACTCGGGATAGAGCTCGACCACGAACTCGTAGTAGATGATCGCCGAGTCGTAGAGCTCGCGGCGGAAGTAGAAGCCGGCGGTGTTGAACTCCTTCTCGGCCAGCTTGAGGCGCATGTCGTTGGCGAGCTCGGCGGCCTGCTCGGCCTGCGGGGTTCCGGGGTAGTCCACCACGACGTTCCGGCAGACCGACAGCGCCTCGTTCGTGTAGTTCTGATCCCGATGCGGGTTGGGCGACAGCGCGACCAGGCTGTTGCAGATGCCGAGGGCCGCGACGGGCGCGTCGGGCCACGTGGCGTACCGGTCCAGATAGCGCTGGTACTCGGAGCGCGCGGTCAGGTAGTCGCCCTTGCCGTAGTACGCGTGCGCGAGCAGCAGGCGCGCTTCGGGCGTGCGCTCGGAGCTCCCGAAGCTGAGCAGGAGCCGGTCGAGCGCCCGGACCGCGTCGTCCCAGTCGCGCTCCTCGTACTTCTGGCGGGCGAGGGCATAGAGTTCCTCGGCCTCCATCCCCTCGTAGGGATTGGAGTGCCCGCACCCCGCCAGGGGGAGCGTCACGAGGGCCAGGAACGCGATCGGTCGCGAAAATGAGTACATCCGTTTTAGCTACCCTGGCGGAACGTCCGTGTTTCCGAGCCGGGGGTGAGGAAACGCAGGCGGATCACCGGCAGCGCCCACCCCTGAGCGCCTCGAGACCCCGGCCGAACCGGATCTCGTCGTAGATCGCCAGGGCACGGTCGGCCAGGGCGCCGGCATTGTCCATCTCCGCCACGCGCCGCAGGGCTTCCATGGCACCCGTGCAGTCGCCGAGATCCGAAAGGATCAGCCCCTTCTCGAACCACGCCTGGGGCTGGATGCCGCGGGGCTCCCCCAGCTCGAGGGTGCGCTCCACGAGGCCGAGGGCCCGGTTCAGCTCGTGCTCCGGGACGGCGGGACCCGCGCGGATCTCGCGCGCCAGCCGGAAGCCGCACGTGCCGATGTGCCAGTCCACCTGGCCGTAGCCGCGGGGACCCGACATCTCGCGGTAGCGCTCGAAGTACAGGAGGGCGTGCTGGCAGTCGTCGATCTGCTCGTAGGCCTGGCCCACCTCGAGGAGGACGTCGGCGGTCGCGGAGTCCGGAAGCTCGAAGAGCGCGTTCTCGTAGAACGGAAGCGCGCGTCCGTGCTCGCCGATCTGGAAGTAGTGGCGCGCGAGGTCCAGCGACATGTTCGAGACCCCGAGCCCCGGCCGCATCCGGAGCGCCCGCTCCACCGCGGTCGCCATCGCGAAGCGGTCCTGGCGCTCGCGGGCGTGCTCCGCCATGCGCATCAGGTCCGAGACCGCCTGGTCCACCAGCGAGGAGTCCTCGGCCACGGCCTGCGCGTAGAAGGTGCTCGCGTCGTCCACGCGCTCGAGCATGGCGTAGGTGTGCGCCACCCGCGCGAGCGTGTGCGCGTCGTCGGCCCCCTGCCGCAGGGCCAGCCGGTACTCGGCCAGGGCCTGGTCGTACTTGCGCAGCGCGAACGCCTCGTCACCGCGCCGGATCGAGCTGTCCTCGTCGCGGCCGGCCCCGCAGGCCGAGACCAGCCCCACCACGAGCACGGCCGGCAGGGCGGCGAGGGCCCGCGGCCACGAGGCGAAGCGAGGCATGCCCGAGCCGCCTACGAGAGCGTGACGCCCACCGAGGCCAGGTAGGCCCTCGGGCGCATGTCCTCGGGATCGTCCTGCGCGCACCGCCTCCACTCCCGCACGGCGGCCCGGTCGTCGCCGAGGCGGTGATGGACGAGGCCCAGCCGGATCCGGGCTCCCACGAACCCGGGACGCGCCTCGAGGACCGTCTCCAGCTCCTCCCGCGCGCGCTCGAGCTGGTCCAGCTCGATGAGCGACTCGGCGAACTTGCTCCGGATATCCTGGAACCGCGGTCGCACGGCCAGCGCGGCCTCGTAGTGCCTCGAGGCTTCCTCGGGGTGGTTCGCCACCAGGTACAGATCCCCGAGCTGCGCGTGCGTCACGGCGATCCGGTTCCCGACGTCGGACGGGAACGCCCGGGAGTCCCGCGTGTCCAGCTCGTCGGCCCGGATCAGCGCCGCCTTCGCTTCGTCGTGGCGGCCCAGCTCGTTGAGGACGATCCCTCGGTTGAGGTGCGCCTCGGCGTAGCCCGGGTTGAGCTTCAACGCGGCGTCGAAGTGCACGAGCGCCTCGTCGGGGCGGCTCAACATGGCCAGGCAGAGCCCGGCCTTGTTGTGCACGTCGGCGAACTCGGGATGCTCCTCCAGAACGCCCTGGAACGTCTGGAGCGCCGCCTCGAAGTCCTCGTGCTCCCAGGCGTTCACGCCCTCGGCCACCACTTCCCGGGCCTGCGATCTCGTACGGTCCATAAGGGTAGGTTGGGGCTCCGCGGGGGTGGGCGAAAGGGGACGGGGGCCCCTACAGCGGCCGCGCGCGCGCCTCGCCCCGCTCCACGAGCTCCTGGAAGTACGGGATCGTGCGGCGGAGGCCCTCGCGCAGCGGGACTTTGGGCTCCCACCCCAGGACGCTCCGGGCGAGGGTGATGTCGGGCTGGCGCACCTTGGGATCATCCGCGGGAAGCGGGAGGAACTGCAGCTCGGACCGGCTCGACGGGATCTCCTCGAGCACGAGCCCGGCCAGCTCGCGCACCGTGAACTCATCGGGGTTCCCGACATTCACCGGGTCCGTATGGGTGGAGTGGAACAGCGCGTAGATCCCCTCCACCTCGTCCGACACGTACGTGAACGAGCGCGTCTGCGACCCATCGCCGTAGATCGTGAGCGGCTCGTCACGCAGCGCCTGCACGATGAAATTCGACACGACTCGGCCGTCGGCGGGACGCATGTACTGCCCGAACGTGTTGAAGATGCGGACGATCCGCGTGTCCACGCCGTGGTAGCGGTGGTAGGCCATCGTCATCGCCTCGGCGAAGCGCTTGGCCTCGTCGTACACGCCGCGGAGCCCGATCGGGTTCA
>CAYPMO010000002.1:0-223648 GCA_964412015.1 uncultured Gemmatimonadaceae bacterium
GGACCGCTCGATCCATCTCTTCGACGGCCAGGTCGTCAGCGAGGACGACGCCCGCCGGGCCCAGGAGCTCGAGCAGGCCGGGTTCGACGTGGCGCACTAGAGGTCCTCGCCGCCCGGCGCCGCCTCGCGCCTGCCGGGCCTGGCACGGGCGGCGCCGGGCGGTAGCTTCCGGGCGATGGCCGAGACTCTCAGGACCGGACGCGGGGGATGATCAAGCTTCGCAACATCGAGAAGTCCTTCAGGACGGGCGCGGGCGAGACCTTCGTGCTTCGGCGCATCAATGCCGACATCGAGAAGGGCGAATTCGTCACGGTCATGGGACCGTCCGGGGCGGGGAAGTCCACGCTCCTGTCCATCCTCGGCATGCTCGACGGCGACTGGCGGGGGGAGTACTGGCTGCACGGGGAGCCCGTCCACGCGATGAAGCCGCGCGCCCGGATCGAGCTGAACAAGCGCTACATCGGGTTTGTCTTCCAGCAATACCACCTGCTGGACGATCTCACGGTGTACGAGAACCTCGAGATCCCGCTCTCGTATCGGAACGTGAAGAAGAAGGACCGGGAGGCGATCGTCGCGGATGCCCTGGACCGGTTCCAGATCGTAGGGAAGAAAGACCTCTATCCGAGCCAGTTGTCCGGCGGGCAGCAGCAGCTCGTGGCGGTGGCCCGGGCGATCATCGCGGAGCCCACGATGATCCTGGCCGACGAGCCCACGGGGAGCCTGCACTCGAGTCAGGGGCGGATGATCATGGACCTGCTGGCCCAGCTCAACCGCGAGGGCACCACGATCATCCAGGTGACCCACAACGAGGAGTACGCCAAGTACGGGGACCGGATCATCCAGTTGAGGGACGGCTGGATCGTGGATTCCTGAGCGACGACCCTGGATCGGCCGCGCCCGGGAGCGCATCCTTCCAGCACGTACGCTCGCGTCCCTTCGCACGCACCGAGCCCATGGTCACCCGCATCCTCGTCGCCGACGACCAGCCCGACGTGGTCGAGGCCCTTCGTCTCCTCCTGAAGGCCGAGGGCTTCGAGACGCAGTCCGCGAGCTCCCCGGCGGGGGTGTACCGCGCGGTGGAGAGCGTCGACTTCGACCTGGTTCTCATGGACCTGAACTACACGCGGGCCACCACGTCGGGGCGGGAGGGTCTCGACCTGCTCACGCGCATCCGCGAGCTGGACCCCACGCTTCCCGTGGTCGTGATGACCGCGTGGGGCAGCGTGGAGGGCGCGGTGGAGGCGATGCGCCGAGGCGCTCGCGACTACATCGAGAAGCCCTGGGACAACGAGCGGCTGCTCACGACGCTCCGCACCCAGGTGGAGCTCGGGCGGGCGCTCAGGAAGAGCCAGCTCCTCGAGCAGGAGAACCTCCTCCTCAAGGGCGAGGGCGTTCCGGAGCTGATCGCGACCTCCAAGGCCATGCGGCCCGTGCTCGAAGTGATCGAGCGGGTGGGCCCGTCGGCCGCGAACGTGCTCATCGTCGGGGAACACGGGACCGGTAAGGAGGTGGTCGCGCGGTGGATGCACCACGTGTCGCCGCGCGCGCGGGCGCCGCTCGTGGCCGTGAACGCCGGAGGGTTCGGCGAGGGCGTCTTCGAGAGTGAGCTCTTCGGGCACGTGAAGGGGGCGTTCACGGACGCGAAGACCGACCGCGTCGGCTGCTTCGAGCTCGCCGACGGCGGCACGCTGTTCCTGGACGAGATCGCGAACGTGAAGCCCCAGCAGCAGGCGAAGCTCCTCCGCGTGCTCGAGACCGGGGAGATCCAACGTGTGGGCTCCTCGAAGATCCGGAAGGTGGACGTGCGGATGCTCTCCGCCACGAACGCGAACCTGGGCGAGGCGGTGTCGCGAGGCGAGTTCCGGGAGGACCTCCTGTATCGGTTGAACACCGTCGAAATCCACCTGCCACCGCTCCGTGAGCGTCGGGAGGACATCCCCATCCTCGCCGCGCACTTCCTCGGCGCGAGCGCACGCCGCTACGGGCGGGAGCTCGAGGGCTTCTCCGATGCCGCCATGGACGCGCTCCTCCGTCACTCGTGGCCCGGGAACGTGCGCGAGCTGCAGCACGCCGTGGAGCGTTCGGTCCTCATGGCGCGCGGCAGACGCATCGAGGCGGCCGATCTGGGGCTGCGACGCCGCGAGGACGGCTCGGTCCTCACCGAGGAGCTCACCCTGGAGGAGGCCGAGCGCCTCCTCATCGAGAAGGCGCTGGAGCGATCGCAGGGAAACGTGAGCAAGGCTGCCGAGGCTCTGGGGCTCTCCCGCAGCGCGCTCTACCGGCGCCTCCAACGCCACGACCTGGGAGGATCGTGACGTGGGCACCGGCCTGAGCGTCGCTCGCTGGTGGCGAAGGCTCGGGCACGGCCGGCGGGTGGTGGCCGTGGCGCTCGTGGCGGGCCTGCCCGGGATGGCGGTGGCGCTCGCGCTCCTCTGGCTCGAGCCGTTCTCGCCGCGGGTGCAGTGGACGGTCACCGTTGCCTTGTTGGTCGTGTGGGGAGCGCTCACCGCGGCGCTGCGCGAGCAGGTCGTACGCCCGCTCGGTACGCTGGCCAACATGCTCGCGGCCCTTCGCGAGGGCGACTTCTCGATCCGGGCGCGCGTCGACGATGCGAACGATCCCCTGTCGCTCGCGTACCTGGAGGTCAACAACCTGGAGGAAATCCTCCGGGAGCAGCGCCTGGGCGCCGTCGAAGCCACGGAGACCCTCAGGAAGGTGCTCGAGGAGATCGACGTGGCGGTGCTGGCGTTCGACCCCGACGGGACGTTGCGCCTGGTCAACCGGGCTGGAGAGCGGCTCCTGGGCCAGCCGGCGGAGCGCCTCCTCGGGAGGGGGGCGGCCGAGCTCCGCCTCGACGAGGCCCTGCGGGGCGTCGCGCCCCGGACCGTCGAGCTCGCGTTCCCCGGCGGAGCGGGGCGCTGGGAGCTGCGCCGCTCGGTCGTGCGCCAGGAGGGCTACCCCCTTCAGCTCCTGGCGCTCTCGGACCTCTCCCGAGCCCTCCGCGAGGAGGAGCGCCAGGCCTGGAAGCGGATCATCCGCGTGCTCTCGCACGAGATCAACAACTCGCTCGCCCCGATCAAGTCCATCACGGGGAGCCTCCAGAGCCTCCTGTCCCGCCAGGACCTTCCCGACGACTTGGAGGAGGACGTGCGGAGAGGACTACAGGTCATCTCGACACGGGCCGAGGCGCTCGGGCGGTTCATGGCCTCCTACGCGAAGCTGGCTCGGCTTCCGCAGCCGGAGCTGGGTCCTGTGGACGTCGCCGAGCTGGTGCGGCGCGTCGCGGACCTCGAGACCCGCCTCGCCGTCTCGGTCGTCGCCGGCCCGGAGGTCTCGATCCAGGCGGATGCCGACCAGCTCGAGCAGGCCCTCATCAACCTGGTGCGCAACGCGGTCGACGCGACGCTCGAGTCCGGCCGGTGGGGAGCGGTCGTGATCCGGTGGCTCTTGCGTTCCGGCAAGCTGCACATCCTGGTCGAGGACGAAGGCCCGGGTCTCGAAGACACGGGCAACCTCTTCGTGCCGTTCTACACGACCAAGCCGGGTGGCTCGGGGATCGGACTCGTGCTCTCGCGCCAGATCGCGGAGGGACACGGGGGTTCGCTGATCCTGGAGGCCCGCGGCGAGCACCGGGGCGCGCGGGCACGGATGGTCCTGCCGACGGATCTGAGGCCCTAGACGCCTAGGAAGAACCGACGTCCACCCTCAGCGCGCGCTCCACTTCCACCCAGCGCCCCTGGATGGTCTCGACGCGCACCCGCACCACCCAGTCGCCCCCCGCCTCGAAGCGGAAGGCGGGCGCCAGGTAGCGCCCGGCCCCTTGGCCTCGGGCGGTGTCCACGACGAGCGTGACCCCGTCCCGGAGGCCGGTCAGGATCACCGTGGCGCCATTGTGCGGCGTCCAGTCCACTTCCGAGACCTCCACGCCGACCTCGGCGGTTCCCACCCGCGGCGGGTCCGGACGGAAGCGCAAGCCCACCTGGAGGTCCGCGTCTCCGGTCCGCCGCTCCTCGCCGCCGCAGGAGGCGACGGCCACGGCCGCCACGACGGCGAGCAGCGCGAGGCTCGTCGTCGGAACGCGCCGACCGGGGGTGAGCGGGGTTCGTCGGGGCATCGCCGGCGCTCGGGGCGAGAGGGTCCACCGTCGGGCCTGACAAAGTGCCGGGTGGGAGGCCGTCGGGCCAGCCCCTCGCGCCCTGGCCCGTCGGTCCACACCGTAGGTCGTGGGTGCGCAACCGTTCCCGGACATCTCGTGTCCCAGGAAGCGGAAGAGAAGTCAACGGCGATCAACGAGCTCTTTTCTTGACAGAACTGGAGTTGGTGGAGCGGGCCAGGGGGGGCGATCAAGTGGCCTTCCGAGCCTTGTACGACGCGAACGTGGACCGGATCTACCGGCTCGCGTATCGCATGGCGGGTCAGGACGACCTCGCCCGGGACTTCACGCAGGACGCGTTTCTGCGTGCCTGGCAGCGCCTCGATCAGTTCCGCGGGGACTCGGCGTTCTCCACCTGGCTTCACGCCATCGCGGTTTCCGTGGTCCTCAACGGGTTGCGGAAGGTCGATCGCCACCGCAAGCGGGAACGCTCGCTGGAGGACGCCGTCCATGTGGCTCCCGGTCGCCGGGCGCTGGACCCGGACGCGCGGGAGCGGTTGAGGGGGGCGGTGGACGAGCTGCCCGAGATGTACCGGACCGTGTTCCTCATGCACGACCTCGAGGGATACGGGCACGGAGAGATCGCCGGGATCCTGGGGGTGGCGGAAGGGACCTCGAAGGCGAGGCTCTTCCGCGCGAGGGAGAAGCTACGGTCGTCGTTGGGAGACGCCATGAAGGAGTACGTGACATGAACGAGCGCGACAGGGACGGGCTGGGCGACCTCCTGCGGGAGGAATACCACGCTCCGCCGCCCACGCCCCGCGACGAGATGTGGGGGGCCATCGAGGCCGGCTTGGGGCCCCGGACCGCGGACGTCCGCTCTCTGGATTCGGCGCCGAGCCGCCGGTGGGCCAGGCTACGCCGTCCTCTGGCGTGGAGCGCCGCGGCCGCGGCCGTCCTCGTGGTGGGCGTCGGGATCGGCCGCATGACGGTGATCGCTCCGACGCCGGTCGCGGAGGCGCCGGCCGGAACGCCCGACGGCGTGGACCCCTCGATCCTACGGGTCGCGGCCGTCGAGCATCTGGGCAGGAGCGAGACGCTCCTGCGCATGGTGCGTGCCGACGGGCGCAGCGGCCGGGTGGATCCGGCCGTGGGGATCTGGGCCCGCGGGCTCCTGACGGAGACGCGGCTGTTGCTGGACAGCTCCGGGCGGCAGGCTCCCGCGATGCGGGAGCTGCTGGAGGACCTCGAGCTGGTGCTGGTGCAGATCGTGGGCGTGTCGCGGGTGGCCGGGGCGGACGAAGGGAGGGTGCGCGAGGAGCTCACCCTGGCGCTCGAAGGACTGGAACGACGCGAAGTGCTGTCCCGGATCCAGGCGGTGGTGCCGTCGGGGCCGGGGCTGGCCGGGACTTGACAGGAGATCAACCGATGGGTGCCATGACGACGAGGACGAAGATGAAGCGGGCGTGCGCGGCCGTGGTGGTGGGCCTCACGCTCGCGACGGGGCCCGCAGCCGCACAGCGGGCGGTCTCGGCAGGGGCGCACGAGGCGTTCGCGCGGGCGATCGCCGTCGCTTCCGGGCAGGTGAGGGCGATCTCGGCCGAGACGGCGGTCCTGGCGGCCGAGGCCAGGGCGGTCGCCGAGAAGGCACACGGGGGCCTCGTGTCCGTCGGTGGGCATGCGGTCACCGCTCCCGCTCCCTGGATCCAGGAGGATCCGGCGTCGAAGGCGTACCAAGCCGCGCGAGAGGCCCTGAACGCCCGCCGTTACGAGGAAGCGGCGCGCGCGTTCGCGGAGCTCAGGAGCCGCTTTCCGAACTCGGGTTACGTGGCCGACGCCTACTACTACCAGGCGTTCGCGCTCTCGCGCGCGGGGGCCCGCGACGAGCTCCAGCGAGCGCTCGAGCTGCTCGCCGCGCAGAAGGAGCACTTCCCCCGGGCGGGCACGCTGGCGGACGCCGAGGAGCTCAAGGTCCGCATCGAGGCGCAGCTCGCCCGCCGGGGTGACGCCGCCGCGGCCGAGGCGATCGCGCGCCAAGCGGCCGACCCGTGCGGCCCGGAGCAGGAGGTGCGCATGGCGGCCCTCTCCGCGCTTCTCAACATGAACGCGGACGCGGCCATGCCCATTCTCCGGGAGGTCTTGCAGAGCCGTGACGCGTGCTCGGCGGAGCTCCGCCGACACGCGGTGTTCCTGGTATCGCAGAAGATGTCGGACGAGTCCGTGGACATCCTGCTCGACCTCGCGCACCGCAATCCGGACCCCGATCCCGAGGTCCGGGAGCAGGCGGTGTTCTGGCTGTCGCAGGTGGAGTCCGAGGAGGCGCTCACCGCGCTCGAGTCGATCCTGCGCGAGAGCGACGACCCCGAGCTGCAGGAGAGGGCGATCTTCGCGGTCTCCCAGCACCGGAGCGCGCGCGCCGTGGAGCTTCTGAAAGCCTATGCGGAGCGCCCGGACGCATCGAAGGATATGCGGGAGCAGGCGATCTTCTGGATCGGCCAGAATCCGCGCGCGGGCGGCACGCGCTACCTGATCGAGCTCTACCCCCGGCTGGACGACCCGGAGCTCAGGGAGCGCGCGATCTTCTCGATCTCGCAGGGCGCCAACGAGGAGTCGCGCCGGTGGCTGGTCGAGCGCGCCAAGGACACGTCCGAGGACATCGAGGTGCGCAAGAACGCGCTCTTCTGGGCGGGGCAGACCGGCGGCTTCACGGTCGCCGACCTGAAGGAGCTGTACACGACGATGGGCGACGTGGAGATGAAGGAGCAACTCATCTTCGTGGCGTCGCAGCGCGGGGAGGGCGACGCGGTGGACTTCCTGATGGAAGTCGCACGCGCCGAGCAGGACCCGGAGCTCCGAGAGCGGGCGGTCTTCTGGCTCGGCCAGAGCAAGGATCCGCGGGTCGCCGAGTTCCTCCTCAGCCTGATCCGCGGATGAAGCCCGGGGCGTGGGTCCCGGCGCTCGTCCTGCTGGCCGTGCCCGCCGAGGTCGCCGGACAGGGCCTGGCGGAGCGGATCCTGGGTGGCGGCGACGGCGTGGTGCGCCTGAGCTTCGCGGCGCGGGAAGGCGTGGAGATCTGCGACAACGGAATCCGGCTCTTCGGAGACCGGATGCACTGGCGGGGCCGTCACGGATACGACGCGACCTGTGTCGCGGGCCCGGTCGAGATCGAGGTCCGCGTCCGGGACGGCCGCGTGACCGGCGTGAAGACGCTCGACCTCGGGGCCGACCCGAACGCGTCGGCGCTCGACCTGGGCACCGTGCCGGCCGACGATGCGGTCGCGTTCCTCCTGGACGCGGCGCGGAGCGGCGGCTCGCGGGGGCGGGGGGAGGAAGACGCGATCTTTCCGGTGATGCTCGCCGACATGAAGGATGCGTGGATGGGCATTCTCGAGGTGGCGCGCGACCCGATCGTCGCATCCGGCGCTCGCGAGAGCGCGTTGTTCTGGCTCGGACAGGAGGCGGCCGAGGCCGCGACGGCGGGTCTGGCCGACGTGGCCCGGGACGAGGACGAGGACCAGGAGGTGCGGGAGGCCGCGGTCTTCGCGCTCTCGCAGCGTCCGGACGACGAGGGCGTGCCGATCCTGATGCAGGTGGCGCGTACCGCCCGGGAGCCCGGGACGCGCCGGTCCGCGTTCTTCTGGCTCGCCCAGTCGGATGACCCCCGGGTGATTGCGTTCTTCCAGGAGGTGCTGCGGGGGAGAGGGGGCGGTTAGCCCGAACGCCGCACCGCGGGGTAGGATGAGGGGACCGGAGGCCCGCGAGGCTTCCGGTCCCCTCGTGCGCTTGGAGGCGGGCCGCGGAAACATGCGTTTCCGATTCGTGGCGCGCTTCCGGCACGGGCATTAGTTTAGCAGAGATTTGAAAAATCGTCTCGCGTGCGCCCCCCGCCCGATAACGTTGGCCCGGGGGCCCGCCTGCCTGTAGCCTTCGTCGGGACGCGTTCTTCGTGCGCCAACGGCCCATCAAGGTCCTGCTGGTCGAGTCCGATCAGGAATACCTCGAGGCGCTTCGCGAGAAGCTGGCCGAGGCGGGCTCCAGCGGTATCGAGTTGGAGTGGGCCGGAGGTGTGGCCGCGGCGCTCGCGCGCCTCAACGGGGGTGGGATCGACGTGGTCCTGCTCGACCTCGAGTTGCCCGACAGCCACGGGATGGTGACGTTCGAGCGTACGTACGCGTTCGCGCCTCACGTACCGATCATCATCTTCACCGACCGTGAGGACGAGGAGATCGCGGTGAGCACCGTCCAGGGCGGAGCCCAGGACTATCTGGTGAAGCAGGAGTTGAGCGCAGGGCTCCTCACGCGCTCCGTGCGCCACGCCATCGAGCGCCACCGGCTGCTCACCGCGCTTCGCAGCCTCTCGCTCATCGATGACCTCACGGGGCTCTACAATCGGCGCGGCTTCGCCGATCTGGGCGAGCAGTACTTGAAGCTCGCGCGCCGGTCGTCGCGAGGCATCACGATGGTTTTCTTGGACCTCGATCGGTTCAAGACGATCAACGATTCGCTGGGCCACCACGTGGGCGATCGGGCTCTCATGAAGGTGGCGGACATCCTGCGTGCTACGTTCCGCCGGTCCGACATCATCGGCAGGCTCGGCGGTGACGAGTTCGCCGTGCTGGCGCTCGAGGCTTCCGGAGAGAGCTCGGAGCTGCTCGTGGAGCGGCTCCGCGAGCGGTTCCGGGAATTCAACCAGAGCGGCCGGGAGCCGTATCAACTCTCGGTGAGCATCGGCATGGCGCGCCACGACGGAGATATGCGGGTGCGCCTGGAGGACCTCCTGTCCGAGGCGGACAACGCCATGTACTCGGACAAACGCAACAAGCGGAAGGCTTTGGCGGGTCAGGGATGAGCGGCGAGCCCACTCCGACGGGGGCCCCGCCCCCGAAGAGCGCCGCCGGGGCGGTGCACTGGCTGGTCCGCATCGCGGAGCGGGCAGGGCTCGCGGACGTGGAGCGCCCCGACGTCCCGTCCGGCGCCCGGGCTTCGGACGCCTGGAGCCTTGTCTCGAAGGCGTACAAGGTCTCGGACCATAAGCTCGCGGAATTGGTGGCCGAGTACTTCCGCCTCAAGGTGGCGAACTTCTCGGAGGCGGATCCCAACGCCGTGCTCCTCATTCCGGAGATGATGGCCCGCAAGCACCACGTCTTCCCGCTGTACGAGGACGAGCGGCGCCTGACCGTAGCCACGTGCGATCCGACCGACGTGGAAGCGGAGCGGGCCCTGGGCTTCAGCTCGGGCCGCACCGCCCATTTCGAGGTGGCCGCGCCATCGGTGATCCAGGAGGCGCTCGACTCGCGCTTCTCCCCCGAGAAGGCGGTCGAGGCGTTCCTGGGTCAGCTGGAGGGCGAGGGCGAAGACGCCCTCAGGCTCGTCGAGGAGATGGGCCCGGAAGCCATCACCGAGGAGGACGCGGGTGCGACGCCGGTGGTGAAGCTGACCAACCTCATCATCCGCGATGGCGTCAGCGCGGGCGCGAGCGACATCCACGTCGAGCCGGGCCGGAAGATGGGCGCCGTGCGGTACCGGGTGGACGGCGTGCTTCGCAAGCACATGAATCTCCCGATGACCGCGCTCAACCGGGTCATCTCGCGCATCAAGGTGCTGTCGCGCCTGGACATCGCGGATCGCCTCAGGCCTCAGGACGGGAAGGCGCGCGTCCGCATCAAGAGCCGCAGCTATGACCTGCGCGTCTCGACGATCCCGGCCGGAGGCGCCGAGAAATGCGTGATCCGCATCCTGGACTCGAGCGCGTCGCTCACGCTGGACGACCTGGGCATCATGCCGTACGAGCTCGAACGGCTGCGGAACCTGCTGGCGAATCGGGACGGCGTCGTGATCGTGACGGGCCCGACGGGGTCGGGTAAGACGACGACGCTGTATGGAGCGCTCCGGGAGTTGGCCGACGGCAAGGTCAACATCATGACGGTCGAGGACCCGATCGAGTACGAGCTCCCGGGCATCACCCAGACGCAGGTGGAGACGAAGCAGGGGATGACGTTCGCGGGCGCGCTGCGCGCGATGCTGCGCCAGGACCCCGACGTGATCCTGGTGGGCGAGATCCGCGACAAGGAGACCGCGGTCACGGCCGCGCAGGCGGCCATGACGGGCCACCTCGTCCTCGCGACAGTCCACGCCAACGATGCCGTGAGCGCGGTCACGCGGCTCGCCGACATGGGACTCCAGTTCAGCACGATCGCCCAGACGATGCGCGGCGCGATCGCCCAGAGGCTGCTGCGCAGGGTGTGCTCGTCATGCGCGGAGCCCGTGCGGGGGCAGCTCACCCCCGACGAGAAGCGCCTCACGGATCGCCACGGAGTGGAGCCCGTCGTGCGCGCGGTGGGTTGCCCGGAGTGCGGCTTCACCGGATACCGGGGACGACTGCCGGTGAACGAGGTGCTGGTCGTGGGCCCGAGATTCCAGCAGGCCATCGAGCAGCGGAAGGGCTGGTCCACGATGAGCCGCGTCGCGACCCAGGGTGGGATGCGTACTCTTCACGAGGTGGGGCTCGAGTGGGTCGTCCAGGGCAAGACCACCCTCGTGGAGGTGGAGCGGGTCCTGGGGCAGAACATCGACGAGGAGGAATCGCAGGAGTCCAAGGGCCCGCCGCGGATCCTCCTCGTGGACGACGACGCCGATGCGCGCCTGCTGATGCGCTCGATCCTGGCAAAGGACGGCTACGAGGTGGACGAGGCCGAGGACGGACACCGGGCTCTCGAGGTGCTCAGCCAGGATTCGGACTACAACCTGGTCATCCTCGATCTCGCGATGCCGGGCCTGGACGGTCGTCAGGTGCTCGACCTGATCCGCGGCTCCGTGGCCACGTCGGCGCTTCCCGTGCTCGTCCGGACCGGAACCGGCAGCGACAAGATCGAGGCCGAGCTGCTGGAGGCGGGCGCCGACGACTACGTGGAGAAGTCCATGGATCCCGAGCGGTTCCTCGCTCGGGTCCACGCGGTGCTGCGGCGGGCGCTGCTCTGAGGCCCAGGCAGGGCAGCCGGCGGCCGTGGGTCATGACCCACGATTCAGCCGGGGCCACGATTGACACCCGGCCGGTGAGATGGACAGCTTTACGGGCTATTGACCCCCAGCCCTCCGGGGCTCCTTTCCTCCGCCGACGAACGCGCCGGATATGTTCAAGACGGTCAGAGGCCGCGTCATCACGATCATCACCATACTCGCGGTGGCCGGCTGGCAGCTATACGCCCATGGGCTCAAGCTCGGGTTGGACCTCCAGGGCGGGATGCACCTCGTGCTCGAGGTGGACGACCCGGACGGCACCCTCACCGCCGACGCCAAGGCGGATGCGATCGATCGCGTGGACCGGATCATCCGGACCCGAATCGACGAACTGGGCGTCGAGGAACCCCTCATCCAGAAAGTCGGCAACGACCGGCTCATCGTGGAGCTCGCGGGGATATCCGACGAGGAGCGGGCCAAGGGCATCATTCAGTCCGCGGCATTCCTCGAGTTCAAGCTGGTCCTTCCCGTGGACGAGGTTCAGTCCGCGCTCCCACGAGTGGACCGGGCGATCGTGACCACGCTCGGCGTGGACTCCATCCGTGCGATGGGCCGGGCGGTCACCTCGACCGCGCCCGCCGGAGGGAACCTGGAGGAGCTGCTCTTCGGCGGCGACAGCGCCAAGGCCGCGGATTCCGCGACCGCGGCGGATTCGGCGGCCGCCCTGGCGGACTCCGCCGAGGCGGAGGAGAATGCCCTCCGTCCGTTCTCGGCGCTCCTGAACGTGGGCGACGTGCTCGGGACGTTCCTGGTGGCGGCGGAGGACGTCCCTGCCGCTCAGCACTTCCTCTCGCTCCCCGAAGCCCAGCGTGCGCTTCCGCGCAACCAATCGCTCCAGTGGGGTGCGGATCTGGTCGGGCGCGGCGCACGCAATTATCGGCGTCTCTACGTGCTCGAGGAGGAGGCCTTTCTCACGGGCGAGTACCTCGAGAGCGCGGTCGCGGGCCGTGACCCCCAGTTCAACCAGGCGCAGGTCCAGTTCGAGCTGTCGCGCGCCGGGGGGCGCCTGTTCCAGCGGTTCAGCGGACAGCACGTGGGCGACTACCTCGCGATCATCCTGGACGGCGAGGTCATGAGCGCTCCGGTCATCCGGGACCGCATCGGGGCCCGCGGTCAGATCGAGATGGGCGCCGGCACTCCGATGGAAGAGGCCGCGGACCTGGCGCTCGTGCTCCGCGCCGGCTCGCTTCCCGCCAAGCTCAACATCATCGAGGAGCGGACGGTCGGACCTTCTCTCGGCCGTGACTCGGTCGACCAGGGCAGACTGGCCGGAATCCTCGGCATCGTGCTGGTGGTGGGCATGATGATGGCTTACTACAAGCTGGCGGGCGTGCTCGCCGTCGGGGCGCTGGCATTCTACACGGTGCTGCTCCTGGGGGGGCTCGCGGGACTCGGCGCCACGCTGACGGTGCCCGGCATCGCGGGAATCATCCTCTCCATCGGGATGGCGGTGGACGCCAACGTGCTGATCTTCGAGCGGATCCGGGAGGAGCTGGCCGCGGGCAGGGCGACGCGCACGGCCGTGGAGGAGGGCTTCACGAATGCGATGTCGGCGATCGTCGACTCGAACCTGACGACACTGCTGACCGCCCTCATCCTCTTCCAGTTCGGTACGGGGCCCGTGCGCGGTTTCGCCGTGACGCTGTCGCTCGGCATCGTCGCTTCGTTCATCTCCGCCATCTACGTGACCCGGACTCTCTTCCTCATGTACCTGCATGGGAAGAAGACCACCGATCCCATCAGCATCTGACGCGCCATGAGATTCTTCGCCAACGCCCGCTACCATTTCATCGTGCAGCGCAAGAAGGCGTACGTCCTCTCGGGCACGCTCATCGCGATGGGCCTCGTGGCCATGGTCGTCAACATCGCGACCATCGGTTCGTGGGTGAACTACGGCGTGGACTTCACGGGGGGATCGCTGGTGCAGGTCCGCTTCACGGAGGAGACCGTGCACGTCGCCGCCGTCCGGGACGCCCTCGGTGGGGCCCAGGCGCCGCCGATCACCCGCTTCGGCGAGGAGAACGAGTTCGTCATCCGCGCGCCGCTGGAGGAGACGTCGTCGCTCGAGGCCATCGCGTCCGGGATCGAGGCGGAGCTTTCCGACGTGTTCGGAGCGGGGACCTTCGAGATCGTGCGCACCGAGGCCGTAGGCGCGAAGGTCGGCGGTGAGCTCCAGAGGAAAGCCGTGCTCGCCGTGCTGTTCTCGATGATCCTGACGCTGATCTATCTGGCCATCCGCTTCGAGTTCACGTTCGGGCTCGCCGCGGTCATCGCGACCGCGCACGACATCCTGATCACCCTGGGGTTCATGGCCGTCATGCGTCTCGCGGTGGACCTGCCCTCGGTGGCGGCGATCCTGACGGTCGTCGGGTACTCGCTGAACGACACGATCGTCGTGTTCGACCGCATCCGCGAGAACCTGCACAAGAAGGGCGCGCGGAAGCGCGACCGGCTCGAGCTGATCGACGAATCCATCAACGAGACCCTCCCGCGAACGATCATCACCTCGGGCACCACGCTGGCCGTGCTCGTCGCCCTGCTCCTCTTCGGAGGCGCGGTCATCCGGGACTTCACGATGGTGCTGATCCTCGGGATCCTGGTCGGGACGTACTCGTCGATCTTCGTCGCCTCGCCGGCCCTGCTCGAGATCCAGAAGCGGTGGGAAACCCGCGACAGGGCGCAGAGGAAGCCGAAGACGGAGCCCGCCACCGTCTGAGGGCCACCCCCACGCCGACTCCCCGGATCACGTGATCGAGTTCTTCGACAGTCACTGCCATTTGACCGACTCCGCCTTCCGGGACGACCGGGAGGCGGTGCTCGTTCGGGCCGGGGAAGCGGGCGTGACTCGGCTGGTGACGATCGCGTCCGACGTGGCCGACTCCCTGCGGGCCGTGGAGCTGGCGTCGGCCTATGTCGGGGTGGAGCCCCGCAGGGGAGGGGAGGCGTCGGATGCGGTCGCGCCGAGGGTGTGGTGCTCCGTGGGCGTCCACCCCCACGAGACCGGCGCGGCGGAGGCAGGCGCGCTCGAGCGGATCCGGGAGCTGGCGGCACGGCCCGAGGTGGTGGCCCTGGGCGAGACGGGGCTCGACTACCACTACGACCACAGCCCTCGGGACGCGCAGCGGAGGTTCTTCGAGGCCCATCTGGCACTCGGCGCCGAGCTCGGCCTGCCCGTGGTGGTCCACCTCCGCGAGGCCGACGAGGACGTCGCGGCGGCCCTGCGCGCGGCCCCGTCCGGGGCACGGGGCGTGCTCCACTGCTTCACCGGCGGGGAACGGACGTTCGAGGAGGCGATGGTCCGGGGGTGGTACGTGTCGTTCTCGGGCGTGGCTTCGTTCAGGACGTTCGGAGCGGCCGAGCGGTTGCGCGAAGTTCCGGACGACCGCCTCCTCGTCGAGACCGATTCTCCGTACCTTGCACCCGTCCCCTTGCGGGGCAAGCGCAACGAGCCGGCGTTCGTGCGAACCGTGACCGCGGCGGTCGCGGCCCATCTGGGCGAGACGCTGGAGGCCGTCGCCGAGCGCACGACGGCGAACGCGGTGCGCTTCTACCGGCTGAGCGCGTAGCAGCCCGACCCCGGCCCACTGGAGGCCCCGTGGCCCGACGCATCCGGATCCTGCCCGACGCGGTGGCGAACCAGATCGCCGCCGGGGAGGTCGTGGAGCGCCCCGCGTCGGTGGTGAAGGAGCTGGTGGAGAACGCGCTGGACGCACGCGCGGCCCGTGTCGAAGTGGCGGTCGAGCGCGGCGGGAAGCGCCGGATCCGGGTCACGGACGACGGCGTCGGCATGGGTCGGGAAGACGCGCTCCTGTCCCTGGACCGGCACGCCACATCGAAGATCTCGACCGCCGAGGACCTGAAGGGCGTGCGGACGCTCGGCTTCCGTGGTGAGGCGCTTCCCTCGATCGCGGCCGTGTCCCGCCTCGTGCTCGAGACCCGTGACGCGGACGACGAGGTCGGCACGAGGATCACGTGGGACGGCGGCGGCATGTCCGGCGTCGAGGATTTTGCTCGCAGGCGCGGCACGACCGTGGACGTGCGCAATCTGTTCTTCAATGCGCCGGCGAGGGCCAAGTTCCTGAAGTCGGTCGCGGCCGAGACGCGCGCGGTGAGCGAGGCCGTGACCACGTTGGCGCTCGCCAACCCGCACGTCGTGTTCTCGCTGGCCTCGGACGAGCGCACCCTGCTGGACCTGACGGCCGCTCCGGACGCGGCGGCCCGCGCGGCGCAGCTCTGGCCCGGCGAGGAGGTGGACACGCTCGTGCCGGTCGGCGGCACGGGGGCCGGCGTCTCGATCCGCGGGCTGGTCCAGCGACCGGACGCGGCGCGGCCGGGGCTCCGCCGCGTGCATCTGTTCGTGAACGGGCGTCCGTTCCGCTCGCCCACGCTGGTGCGCGCCGCCGAGCGCGGGTACCGAACCACGATTCCCTTCGGAGTGCGCCCGTGGGTCATTCTGTACCTCGAGATTGCGGGCGCCGACGTGGACGTGAACGTGCACCCGGCCAAGGCCGAGGTCCGCTTCAGGGATCAGGCGGGTGTGGAGGAAGCGGTGGAGACCGCGGTCCGCGGAGCCCTCGAGGGGGAGGCGAGCTCGGCCACGTTCGGCGTCGTGGCGCCCTCCTCCGGGTTCGTCGCCCGGGAACGTGCGGATGACTCAGCGGGGGGCGGCGCCCCGCCCGCTCGCGTGACGCACGAAGCCCAGATGGCTCTGTTCGCTTCGGGCGCCGCGGCGGCGGAGGTCCGGTCCGAGGCCGAGGAGACGGCGGAGGCTCCGCCCGTGCGCCCGCGCCTCTGGCAGGCGCTCAACACGTGGATCATCGCCGAGACGCGCGACGGGCTCCTCGTCGTGGACCAGCACTCCGCGCATGAGCGGATCCTGTACGAGCGTCTCATGGAGGCGTTCGCCACCGGTGGCCAGGAGAGCCAGCGCCTCCTCTTCCCGCTGACGCTGCGCCTCACGCCCGCTGAGGTGGATCAGGTGCGGGAGCTCGCCGGGCTGCTCGCTCGCGCGGGGTTCGAGGTCGAGGAGTTCGGTCCGGACACCGTGATCGTGCGCGCGGTGCCCAACCCTCACCCCTGGTTCGACGCCGAGCGGGCGTTCCGGGAGATGATCCACGAGCTGACGCACGGCTCCGAGCTCGTGCGTTCCGCCCGCAACCAGCACGAGCGCATCGCCAAGACGTTCGCGTGCAAGAGCGCCATCAAGGCGGGTCAGCGCCTTTCGACCACCGAGATGGAGGAGCTCTTCGATCAGCTCTTCGCCACCGAGCTCCCCCATCACGATGTGCACGGCCGCCCCACCATCATCCGTCTTTCCCGGGCCGAGCTGGAGCGGCGGTTCGGTCGGACGTCGTGAGCCGGATGGCGGGGGCATCGACGGTGCCCGAGGGACCGGTGGCCCGGTCGGCTCCCGCCTTTCTGGCGCTCGTGGGACCGACGGCCAGCGGAAAGACCACGTTGTCCATCGCGGTCGCCCGGGTCCTGGATGGCGAGATCGTCTGTATGGACTCCCGGCAGGTATACCGGGGCATGGATATCGGGACGGCGAAGGCGAGCCCGGAGCAGCGCGCGGCCCTGCCCCATCACGGGCTCGACCTGGTGGAGCCCGACCAGCGATACTCCGCCGGGCGGTTCGCGCGGGACGCGCGGGTCTGGATCGAGGGGATCCGCTCCCGCGGGCGTGTCCCGCTCCTCGTGGGGGGCACGGGCTTCTTCCTCCGCGCGGTGCTGGACCCCATCTTCGCGGAGCCGGCTGTGGACCGAGGGCGCAGGGAGGCGCTCCGTCGGTGGCTGGCCGCTCAGCCCAGACCGAGACTCCAGCGATGGGTACGCCAGTTGGACCCGACGCGGGCGGCGGTGGCGGGGGAGGGTGGTCCCCAGCGCCTCTCGCGCACGTTGGAGGTGGCGCTCCTGACGGGGCGGGCGCTCTCAGATTGGCATCGCTCGGCGCCCCCGGACGGGGAGGGGCTGAATGGACTCGTGGTGCGACTCGACCTGCCCCGGGACGAGATGGACCGGCGCATCGCGGCGCGTGCCCGGCTCATGGTGGAGGGGGGCCTGGTGCGTGAGGTCGAGGGGCTGCTCGCTCGGGGGTATGGCGTGGTGGCCCCCGGGATGACGGGGACGGGGTACAGGGAGGTCGTCGCGTACCTCCGGGGGGAGACGACGCTGGAAGAGACGATCAGGCGGATCGCGGGAGCCACGCGCCGGTATGCGCGGCGTCAGCTCACGTGGATGCGGAACCAGCTCCCGCCGGACACGGTCACGGTGGACGCCAACCTGCCCCTCGCGGAGCAGGTGGACGCGGTGGTCGAGGCGTGGAGGAACCGGGGCGGGCGGGATCCCCGCCGGACAGCGCCCGAGGAGGCAGGGTGAAGATCGGGATCACGTGCTATCCCACGTACGGCGGGTCGGGGGCGGTCGCCACCGAGCTGGGGCTTCAATTGGCTCAGCGCGGTCACGAAGTGCATTTCGTATCGTATGCGCAACCGTTCCGGCTCGGACACTTCCGCGAGCGCGTGTTCTTCCATGAGGTCGAGATGGAGGACTATCCGCTCTTCGAGCACCCACCGTACGCGCTCGCGCTGTCCGTGGCGATCCACGACACCGCGCGCAAAGAAGCACTGGATCTCGTGCATGTGCACTACGCGATTCCGCACGCGACGTCCGCCTGGGTGGCCCGTGAGATGCTCGCGGGCGAGCGGGACCTGCCGATCGTCACGACGCTCCACGGCACGGACATCACGCTCGTCGGCCTCCATCCGTCGTTCCGGCCGATCACCAGCTTCTCGATCAACCGCTCGCAAGGGCTGACCGCCGTCTCGGAATACCTGCGGGACGAAACCGTTCGGGACTTCGACGTACCGCGCGAGCGCATCGACGTCATCCCGAACTTCGTCGACACGGACGTGTGGCGCCGTGGCAAGGACCCGTGCCACCGCTCCAGCCTCGCGCCGGCGGGCGAGAAGGTCGTCATGCACATCTCGAACTTCCGTCCCGTGAAGCGAGTGGAGGAGGTCGTGGAGGTGTTCGCGCGGATCGTGAAAGAGGTGGATGCGCGATTGGTGTTCGTGGGTGACGGGCCGGAGCGCCCTCGAGCGCTCGACAGGGCCGAGGAGCTCGGCGTCCGTCCCAGGGTTCTGTTCCTGGGCAAGCACGACTCCGTGGACGAGTTGCTGGCCTGCGCCGACCTGTTCCTGCTTCCGTCGGAGGACGAGTCGTTCGGTCTCGCGGCGCTCGAGGCCATGGCATGCGGTACACCCGTGGTCGCCTCCAACGCGGGAGGTATCCCCGAGGTCGTCGCGCACGGTGAGGCCGGGTACCTCTTCGACGTCGGCGCCGTGGAGGACATGGCGGCCGGGGGCATCGAGATCCTCACGGACTCCGGGCGCTGGCGCACGTTCTCGGAGGCCGGGCGCCGCATCGCGGTCGAGCGCTTCTCGGCCACGTCGGTCGTGCCGGCGTACGAACGCGTCTACGAACGGGTGGCGGTGGGAGGGGCGGGCGAGTGAGCGTCTGGGAGGCCGTGGTCCTGGGTCTCGTGGAAGGGATCACCGAGTACCTGCCGGTGAGCTCCACCGGGCACCTCATCCTCGCCAGCGCGCTCCTCGGCCTCGATGCTCCGCCCGAACGCAAGGCGGCGGTGGACGCGTTCACCATCGTCATCCAGGGTGGGGCGGTGCTGGCGGTGTTCGCCCTCTACTGGCCACGCGTGCGACGCATGCTGGAGGGCCTGGCCGGGCGCGATGCGGGAGGGCTCCGGCTCCTGGGGCTGCTCGCCGTGGCGTTCGCCCCTGCGGGGGTGACGGGTCCCCTGCTGGAGGGCGCGATCGAGCGGCGTCTGTTCCATCCGCCCGCCGTGATCACGGCCCTCGCGCTGTGGGGCGTGGTCATGATCCTGATCGGTGGCTGGCAGCGGCGGCGCTTCGCCGGCGACGAAGCGGGCTGCGAGCCGGAGGACCTCGGATGGGGGAGCGCGCTGTTCATCGGTGTGATGCAGTGCCTGGCCATGTGGCCCGGCACGAGCCGCGCCATGATCACGATCGTGGGTGCGATGCTCGTGGGCATGCGTCCCCGCCAGGCCGCGGAGTTCAGCTTCCTGCTCGCGCTTCCGACGCTCGGGGGCGCGTGCGTATACAAGCTCGCGAAGGACGCCCTCGGGCCGGGACCCTCGTTTCTCGCGCAGCTCGGGGTCGTCCCTGTCGCGGTCGGAATCGCCGTCGCCACGGTGTCCGCGGCGCTGGCGGTGCGGTGGCTGGTCCGCTATCTCAACCACCACGGCCTGGCGCTGTTCGGGTGGTACCGGGTAGCCCTGAGCGCCGTGTTCATCGCGCTCGTAGCCGGCGGGTGGCTGGCCATCGGGCCATGAGTCCTTTCCCATGACGATGCCCGATTCTTCAGATTTGTTTCGCGCCCGCGCCGCTCTGATCCAGCTCGCGCTGGAGGAAGATCTGGGCGAGGGCGACTGGACCACCCAGTGGACGGTGCCCGAGGAGCACCGGTCCAGGGCCCTGATCGTGGCCAAGGAGCCGCTGGTGGTCGCAGGCGTGGACTGTGTCCACGACGTGTTCCGCGCGGTAGACCGCGAGCTCGAGGTGACGATCCATGCGCCGGACGGTACCCGCGTGGAAGCCGGCGAGAGCCTCGTGGAAGCGCACGGGCGTACCCGGGGCCTCCTGATCGGGGAGCGCACGGCGTTGAATTTCCTCGGGCACCTGTCGGGGATCGCCACGCTCACGCGACGCTATGTGGACGCGGTCGCGGGGACGGCGGCCCGCATCATCGACACGCGCAAGACGACGCCTGGGCTTCGCCTCCTGGAGAAGGCCGCCGTCCGGTCGGGAGGTGGGACGAACCACCGGCTCGGCCTGTACGACATGATCCTGGTGAAGGACACCCACGCGGATGCGCGCGGAGGGGTGACCCGCGCGGCCCGCGCGGCTATCGAAGCCAATGATGGGGGACTCGCGGTGGAGGTCGAGGTGCGCTCGCTCGAGGAGCTGGAGGAGATCCTCCCGCTCGAGCCCGACCGCATCCTGTTGGACAACATGACGCCCGAGATGCTCCGCGCCGCGGTGGCCCGTGTGCGGGAGCTCGAGGCTCCTCGTCCCGAGACCGAGGCGTCGGGGAACGTCACGCTGGCCAGCGTGCGGGCGGTGGCAGAGACCGGGGTGGACTTCGTCTCGGTCGGCGCGCTGACGCACTCCGCGCCGCGTGCCGACGTCTCGATGAGGATCCTCCGGTAGGGCACGATGGCGCTCCTCACCCACTGGGACGGGGAGCCCGTCCACGTGTGGAGCCGGGTGTGGCGGGCCGATGTGGTGGAGGCCCACGACGTCCTCGGCTCCACGAGCGTGCGGCTGAAGGAGCTGGCCGCGTTGGGCGCCGGGCCCTTTTCGGTCGTGGTGGCCGAGGAGCAGACGGCGGGGCGCGGGCGGGGTGGGGCCGTCTGGCGCTCGCCTCCGGGCGCGGGACTTTGGCTGTCCGCGCTGCTCCCCGACGCGGGGGGCGTGGCTCCCTGGCTGCCCCTTGCCGTCGGGATCGCCGCCGCCCGGGCGGCGGAGCGGGCGTGCCCGAGCGTGCGCGTGGGCATCAAGTGGCCGAACGACCTGGAGATCGAAGGCCGGAAGGCCGGTGGGATCCTGTGTGAGCACGGCCACGGCGCGGTGGTCGCGGGGATCGGGATCAACGTGCGTGTGCCCCGGGAGAGGCTGCCGAGCGACGTGGCCGCGCGCGCGGTCGGGCTGGAGGAGGCGTGGGGGGCGCGGGTGTCGATGGGGACGTTGGCTACGGCGCTGATGCACGAGCTCCACGGCCTCGTGCCGGCGGGGGCGCCCCTCATGGATGCCGACATAGTCGCGGAGCTCGCGGACCGGGACGTGCTGCGCGACCGGCCGGTGCTGACCGACCAGGCGGGGGAAGGCACGGCCCGGGGAATCGGAGGTGACGGCGCTCTTCGACTGGAGCGCTGCGACGGTGCCCAGGTGCGCATCGTCGCGGGAAGCGTGAGAGTGCGGTAGATCCTACAGAAAGAGAGAGAGGAGGAGCGCACATGCAGCTCGTGGTGGACATCGGCAACACCGAGACGGTCGTGGGCCTCGCGCCCCAGCCCACCGAGATCCAGCATACCTGGCGGCTGAGCTCGGTCGTCCCGCGCACCGCAGACGAGCTCACCGTGCTCCTGCGCTCGTTCCTCTCGGGTGCGGGCGTGGACGCACGTGCCGTGACCCAAGGGGTCTTCGGCTCCGTCGTGCCTTCGCTCAGCTACGCATGGAGACGGAGCCTCGAGCACGTCATCGGAGGTCCGGTGATCGCGGTCGGACCCGAGTCGCCGCTTCCGATCCGGCTGGATGTCGAGGAGCCGAAGTCGGTCGGGGCCGACCGCGTCGTGAACACGCTGGCCGCCCGCGAGGTGTACGCGCGCGACACGATCGCGGTGGACCTGGGAACCGCGACCACGTTCGACTGCATCACCGCCGACGGGGTGTTCGTGGGCGGGGTGATCGCTCCAGGGCTCTCGGCGGGGCTCGAGTGGCTGGACAAGCGGACGGCCAAGCTCCCCCGCGTCGAGCTGGCGCCACCCAGCGTCGTCATCGGCCGGCGCACCGAGATCTGCATCCAGAGCGGCGTGTTCTACCAGACGGTGGACGGCGTGGACGGCATCGTGCGGCGCATCAAGGCCGAGTGGGGCAAGCCGGACGCGCTCGTGGTGGTCACGGGCGGGTTGTGCAAGGTGCTCGGGCCCCACCTGAGCACCGTGGACCGGATCGAGCCGTTTCTCACGTTGTACGGCCTCGCCCTGGCCGGCCGGCACGTGGCAGCGGCATCCTGACGGACCCGCAGGTCGCTGAAGAATGGGGGTACCCCGCGCGCATGGGGCTTTCGCGGTTCAGGGCAGGAGCGACGACGAGTCGTAGCAGCGCTACGGCGAGAAGGAGCGACGAACGATCGGTAACGAGCGCGAAGCGCTTGTCGCGAAACCCCCATGCGCCCATCGTCAAGCGTGATATCACCGTACGTGGTTCTGGGTTACGGCGGCACGGCCCCGCCTTCGTCGTTGGCGCTTCTCGGAATAGCGCTGCTATGCCTTCGTCGCGCCGCCTAGAAATCGAGGCCGTGGCGCGCGTAACGCGGGGTGCCCCCATTCTTCAGCGACCTGCTAGATTACCCCCTTCGAGCGCGAACTAGGAGCCGCGGAGCATGACTCTTTCACCCGTCTTCCGGTCCCAGGCCGCCGTGCGTCTGCTCGAGCAGCAGGGGGTGTGGCGGAACCTGGCGCCGGACATCCAGGCCCAGGCCGACGCCGTCCGGACGCTGTATGCGGACCTGCGGGAGGTCCTGGGGAGCGAGTTCCGTGCCGATGAGCCGCACATCCCCACGGCGGACGAGGCGCTCTCGGCGGAGGGACTCCACTTCGTCCAGGAGTATTTCTTCCTCATCCTCTTCCGGTCCATCTTCGCGTCCGTGGGCGTCCCCGAGGAGCGGCTCCGCCTCTACACGGAGCTGAACTTCTGCATCAAGGGCACGATCACGGCGGCCGACAATATCTTCGACGACCAGGACAAGAGCCTCCTTCCGCTCGCGCCCGTGGCCGGGTCGCGCTTCCTGAGCATCCTGCAGCTCATGGCCTTCGAGCGCCTCCTGCGCCGCACGCTGGACCGCGCTCGGCACGTCCACGTCCTCGACGGAGGGCAGCGGGACGCGATCCTGCGGGCGCTCCTCGACCGGATGGCCTCGATCGGCGTGCTCGAGGGTTCGGAGGAGGGCGGTGTGGACGAGATTCCGACCCCGGATCGGATGATCGAGGGAGTCCATCGCGTCCGCGGGGGCAAGTTGTTCGCCCTGGCGTTCGTCGCGCCGGGGGTGCTCGAGACCGGCGGGCCCCGGGCGCGGGTCCTGGCGGCCGAGCCGGCCGTGGGCCGGCTCGGGACCGCCTTCCAGATCGTCGACGATCTGACCGACTTCGAGTTCGACCTGGGACGCCGGAGCCACAACCTGCTGACCGCCCAGATCCACCACCACGGAAGCGAAGCCGAGCGCGCGGCGCTGGCCGCCATGCTCGCTGGGGAGCCGGTGGCGCCCGGGGCCGTCGAGTCGGTCTTCCGGGACTCGGCGCGCGCGGTGCTCGGGCACGCCTACGAGGAGGCGAGGGCAAGCTTCCGCGCCCTTGCCGAGCTGGGGCATTGGTTCCCGGCCGAGCTGGCGGACGAAGTCGTGCACGCGATCGTCGGCCTCGACGGGGTGGCGCGCATGGAGGCATTGACGTCGGCCGGGTAGGAGGGGTACCCCACCGTCTTTCGACTCCTTGACATTCCAGCGAGCAGGTACAGATTTCGGGCGTTGTTAGCACTCAGTGACAGCGAGTGCTAACAGGCCGCCCGGCCGAGGGGCCGCCCGGTCCGCTGGGGATTCCATGTCATTCCGCGCTTTTCGAAGGAGGAAGGCCTGATGGTCAAGAATGCCGCTTCCCGGATCAAGCCGCTTGCCGACCGGGTGGTCGTGAAAGCGCTCGAGGAGTCGGAGCAGATGAGAGGGGGCCTCTACATCCCCGACACCGCCAAGGAGAAGCCGTCGCAGGGTGAGGTGATCGCCGTGGGGCCGGGGAAGTTCTCGGAGGAGGGGACCCGTGTGGAGATGGAGGTGAAGGCCGGGGACAAGGTGCTGTACGGGAAGTACAGCGGCACGGAGATCACGCTGGACGGGCAGGAATATCTCATCCTCCGCGAGTCCGACGTGCTCGCCATCGTGAAGTGACCTGAGCGCATCGCATCCGACGCAATCGAAGGAGATAACGCACCATGGCAGCCAAGGAGCTCCATTTCGACGTCGAGGCGCGAGCGCGCCTCAAGACCGGTGTAGACAAGCTCACCCAGGCCGTGGCGGCCACCCTGGGCCCGAAGGGCCGCAACGTGGTCCTGGACCGCAAGTTCGGCTCGCCCACGGTGACCAAGGACGGCGTGTCCGTGGCCAAGGAGATCGAGCTCGAGGATCCCGTGGAGAACATGGGAGCCCAGATGGTCAAGGAGGTCGCCACCAAGACGTCCGACGTCGCCGGTGACGGCACCACGACCGCGACGGTCCTCGCGCAGGCGATTTTCGGCGAGGGCCTCAAGAACGTCACCGCGGGCTCGGACCCGATGGCCATCCGGCGGGGGATCGACCGCGGCCTGCAGACCGTCGTGGCCGAGCTGAAGAAGCTCTCCACCCCCACGAAGGGCAAGAAGGAGATTGCGCAGGTGGGCTCGATCTCCGCGAACAACAACCAGGAGATCGGTGACCTGATCGCCGACGCCATGGAAAAGGTCGGCAAGGACGGCGTCATCACGGTCGAGGAGGCCCGCGGCCTCGAGACCACGCTGGAGACGGTGGACGGGATGCAGTTCGACCGCGGCTACCTGTCGCCGTACTTCGTCACGGATCCCGAGCGGATGGAGGCGGTCCTCGACGAGCCCCTCATCCTGATCCACGACAAGAAGATCTCCTCCATGAAGGACCTGCTTCCGGTCCTGGAGAAGATCGCGCAGGTCGGCAAGCCGCTCCTGATCATCGCCGAGGACGTCGAGGGCGAGGCGCTCGCCACGCTGGTGGTGAACAAGCTGCGCGGCACCTTGAAGGTGGCCGGCGTGAAGGCACCCGGATTCGGCGACCGGCGCAAGGCGATGCTGCAGGACATCGCCGTCCTCACCGGCGGCCAGGTCATCTCCGAGGAGGTCGGCTTCAAGCTTGAGAACACCGTCCTCGGCGACCTGGGCAAGGCCAAGCGTGTCGTGATCGACAAGGACAACACGACGATCATCGACGGCGCCGGGGCGCGGGATAAGATCAAGGGCCGGATCGAAGAGATCCGCGTCTCCATCGAGAAGAGCACCTCGGATTACGACAAGGAGAAGCTCCAGGAGCGGCTGGCGAAGCTGGCCGGCGGCGTCGCCGTGATCAATGTCGGTGCCGCGACGGAGTCCGAGATGAAGGAGAAGAAGGCCCTGGTCGAGGACGCGCTCCACGCGACCCGCGCGGCCGTGGAGGAGGGCATCGTTCCCGGCGGCGGCGTGGCGCTTCTCCGGTGCCAGAAGGCGCTCGAGAAGGTGAAGGTCAAGTCACCGGACGAGCAGGTGGGGATCAACATCCTCCACCGTGCGCTGGAGCATCCCATCCGGCAGATCGCCGAGAACGCGGGGGCCGAGGGTTCGATCGTGGTGGAGAAGGTACGCGGCAGGAAGGAGCTCGCGTACGGCTTCAACGCGCTGACCGAAACGTACGAGGACCTGGTGGAGGCCGGTGTGATCGATCCCACGAAGGTCGTGCGCACCGCCCTGCAGAACGCCACCTCCATCGCGGGCCTGCTCCTCACCACGGAGGCTGTGGTGGTCGAGAAGCCCGAGAAGGAGAAGGCTCCGCCGATGCCCGGTGGCGGCATGGGCGGGATGTACTGATTCGCGACACGCCGCCGGCGCGTCGCGAATCACGCGGCGGATCTCCGAACCCCCGACCGGTGTGGAAGCTCTTCGAGAGCCCCCGGGTCGGGGGTTCGGAGTATCCGCCTCCCGGCCGCGACATCCTGACGGACGTCGCGGCGGGTTTGAGAGCGATAGGGGGCCGGTCGCGCCGCGATCCGCTCCTCGGTGTCGAGGAGAACGGCGCGATGGCGGCCCGGCTCGGCGTGGGCTCGTCGTCCGCGGACCGCGGGGGTCTGTTCCCAGGGAATCGGACAGCATAGGCTTGTCCGGATCGTGGTTGCACCCGCATCCGGAGACACCATGCCCTACCGCACGATGCACGCCGCGCTGGTCCTTGCGACGATGGCTGCGGCCTGCGGCGGCGAGCCGCCGTCCCAGGAAACCGATACCCCTCCGGCGGCCGGGACCACCGCGGCGCCGGCCGCGAGCGCCTGCTACCTGACCGGCACGCTGGACGAGGCCAGGACCCGACCGAGCCCGCTCGCGGAGACGACGTTCACCGTCGGAGACCTCGAGGGCACGCTCTGCTACGGGGCCCCCTCGGCCCGAGGCCGGCAGATCATGGGCGGCGTGGTTCCCTTCGGAGAGCCTTGGCGCCTGGGGGCGAACGAGGCCACGGCCATCCACCTGGACGGCATGGCGATGCTCGGCGGCGTGCACCTCCAGCCCGGCAGCTACTCGCTCTACGTCATCCCGACCGAGAGCGAGTGGACGTTCTTCATCAACTCGACGTTCCAGCGGTGGGGGATCCCGATCGACGACGCGGTTCGCGCGACCGAAGTGGGCAGCTTCACCGCGACGCCGGAGCCGACGGAGGCGCCGGTCGAGACGCTCACGTTCACGTGGGCGCCCGCCGACGACGGCTCCGCGGGCGACCTGGTCATGGAGTGGGAGAACACGCGCGTGAGGATCCCCGTGGCGCCGATGGGCGCCCCGATGGGCGGCTGAGCCACGGAGGGAAGGCCCCGTGGCATTGACCTCGCCCGACCCTCCCGCCATCCTTTCCGCATGCTTCTTCGGCCGACGACCGACACGACGACCACGGGCGGGACCACCCGCCGGGGGGCCGCGCACGTCGGTTGAGCCGAGGAACCGACCCGACCGAGAGGCGCGGCCCCCGGACCTTCAGGGGCCGCGCTTTTCGTTGCCCCTCCCGGAGTCCGTCCCCGCGACGAGCCACCCGAACCAGGCATAGATCCATGTCCAGCGAGCTCATCCACCTCACGCTCCCGAACGGCGACGTCCTCGAGCTTCCCCGGGGCTCGACCCCGGCCGACGCGGCCCGCTCGATCGGTCCCGGTCTGGCGAAGGCGGCGGTGGCGGCCGTGGTGGAAGGACAGACCGTCGGGCTCATGACGCCGCTGGAATCCGACGGTGCGTTCAGGATCCTCACGGACAGGGACCCCGAGGCGCTCCCCGTGCTCCGGCACTCGGCGGCGCACATCCTGGCCACGGCGGTGCGGGAGCTGCGGCCCGGGGCCGGCATCGGCTTCGGTCCGGCCATCGAGGAGGGCTTCTATTACGACTTCGAGGTGGACGCCCCGTTCACGCCGGAGGACCTGGCCGCCTTCGAGGCGAAGATGCGCGAGGTCGCGGAGGCGGATCAGCCCTTCGAGCGGCGCCGCGTGGACAAGGCCGAGGCGCGCGAGTTGTTCGCGGACGACCCGCTCAAGCTCGAGCGACTGGAGGAATTCGCCGACGACGAGGTGATCACCGTCTACCGGAACGGGCCGTTCCTCGACCTGTGCCGCGGACCTCACGTACCCAGCACGGGGAAGCTGAGGCACTTCAAGCTCCTCTCGGCCGCGGGCGCGTACTGGCGGGGCGACGAGAAACGGCAGATGCTCCAGCGCATCTACGGCACGGCGTTCTTTCGGCAGGCGGATCTGGACGAGCACCTGCGCCGGCTGGAGGAAGCCAGGAAGCGCGACCACCGCAAGCTGGGACGCGAGCTCGACCTGTTCAGCACCGACGATCGGGTGGGTCAGGGGCTCATCCTGTGGCACTCGCGCGGCTCCCTCGTGCGCATGGAGATCGAGAAGTACGAGAGCGAGCTGATCCTGCGCCACGGCTACCAGATCGTCTACACGCCGCACGTGATGAGCGAGAGGATCTTCGAGATCTCCGGGCACCTGGACAACTTCCAGGAGACGATGTTCGGGCCGATGGAGGTGGAAGGCGCTCGCTACCGCCTGAAGCCGATGAACTGCCCGGGCCACATCGCGGTCTACCAGAGCAACCAACGGTCCTACCGGGACCTGCCGATCCGGATGGCCGAGTTCGGCACGGTGTACCGGTACGAGCGGAGCGGGGTGCTGCACGGTATGCTGCGCGTGCGCGGGTTCACGCAGGACGACGCCCACGTGTTCTGCACGCCGGAGCAGGTCCCCGGGGAGATCGAGCGCCTGCTCGACCTCGTGGACGAGATGCTCTCCACGTTCGGATACCCGTACAAGATCGACCTGGCCACGAGGCCCGAGAAGGCGCTCGGGACTCCCGAGGAATGGGATGCGGCCGTGAAGATCCTCGCCGACACGCTGAACGCGCGCGGGATGCCCTACGCGCTCGACGAGGGGGGTGGGGCGTTCTACGGGCCCAAGTTGGACTTCAAGCTCATCGATGCGATCGGTCGGAGCTGGCAGGGCCCGACGGTGCAGCTCGACTTCAACCTACCCGAGCGCTTCGAGATGACGTACGTCGGGGAGGACAATCAGCCGCACCGGCCGGTCATGCTCCACCGGGTACTCGTGGGGTCGATGGAGCGGTTCATGGGTGGCCTCATCGAGCACTACGCGGGGGCGTTCCCCACGTGGCTGGCGCCGGAGCAGGTGCGGATCCTCCCGGTTTCGGAGCCCTGGACGCGAAGCGCGGCCTCGTTGCTGGCCGACCTGAAGCTCGCGGGCGTACGCGCGACGCTCGAGTCCCGCGAGACGCTCGGCTACCGGATCCGTGAGGCGGAGACGATGAAGATCCCCTACATGGGAGTCGTCGGGGAGCGCGAGGCCGAGGATCGCACGGTCGCCGTGCGGAAGCGCGGCGCGGGCAAGAAGCAGGAAGTCATGGAGCGCGAGCGCTTCGTGGACATGGTGGTCGAGGAGATCCGGGAGCGCGCGCTCTCCTGAGACGGGGAGCCCGCCAGGAACGAACGGGCCCGCGGCTCAACGGTCCGGCGCCTCGAGCGCTCGGGTCAGCTTCTTGAACGCATGCAGGGTCACGTAGGCCGTGGTGCCGACCGTGAACCAGGCCACCCACGCGATGGAGAGCGTCCAACCTCCGCCGGACGCGCCTCCGCGCACGACTTCCACCGCGGTCGTGGACGCCACGAACGCGTAGAGGGCCGGGTAGTCACGTCCCAGCGCGTAGCGCAGGCTGAACCGGTGCGGAGAGGCCACCCACGCGGTGAGCCGCGGCAGGAACGCGGGCGTCCGCTCCGCCCATGCCCGGAACACGTCGCCGTGCTCTTCGAGCAGGAAGCGCTCCTCGGCGAGCATGATCCGCTCGTATACGATCCAGAACACCAGGCCGGTGACCAGGAGCGCGGAAGGCCTGCCCGTGGTCGCGACCACGCCCATCCAGAGCAGGCCGTTACCGAGGTAGAGCGGGTGGCGGACCACCGAGTAGACGCCGTGCGTGTTGAGCGTCTCGGCCCGGAGCTCCTTCGTGCCGCGGCCCGACGTGCCCATCGGCACGAGCCCCACCGTCCAGCCGCGCACCGCCAGCCCGAGGAGCCCGAGCCCCATGCCGGTGGCGATCCAGACGAGCCGCATGGTCGGCCCCCCGGCGGGCACGGGGTCGAGCGCGGTCGCGGCGAGGACGCCGGCGAGCAGGAGGACGGGAGGCCAGCTCCGCCAGCGGAAGAGCCATCTCCCCTGGCGCACGGCGTCGGCAGCGAGCCCGGGGGGTGGAACGGGGGCGGAGTCGGGATGGGGTTCGGGCACGGAGCGAATCTGGTCGGCGCCGGGGCGGGCCGGTAGGGTCACGTCGTCGCCCCGGTGCCGCCGGTGCCGATGCGGAATTGACCCCCGGGACGCCTTGTCCCATCTTTCTTCTCCGCCCGAGTAGGCGGGAAACAAGCTGTGAAGCGGGTCGCTGGACCGGCGGCCCCACCCTCAGGGCCGTGCGGCCGACGTGGGGGTCGCGAGACGCGCGGACGAGGCCCGGCCTCCTCGCCGTCGGTTGCGGCCCGAGAGTATCTCGGGCTTTTTTCTACCCGGAGCCATGGGCTTCGGCAACGAAACTCGAGTCGGAGGTAGCCCAGATCAACGAGAAACGAGTCCGCGTCAACGAACAGATCCGAATCAGCCCGGTGCGGCTGATCACCGACGACGGCGAGCAGATCGGCATCGTCTCCATCGACGAAGCCCGGGAGCGCGCGTCGGAGCGTGGTCTCGACCTGGTGGAGGTGGCGCCGGACGCACGACCCCCCGTGGTCAAGATGATGGACTACGGGAAGTACAAGTACGAGGCAGCCCGTCAGGCTCGTGAGGCGCGGAAGAAACAGCACACGATTCAGGTGAAGGAAGTGAAGTTCCGCCCTGGCATCGAAGAGCACGACTACGAGTTCAAGACCCGTCACGCCCGGCGGTTCCTGGAGGAGGGCAACAAGGTCAAGCTGACCATGATGTTCCGTGGCCGGCAGGTGACGCACCCGGAGCTGGGATTGGAAGTCCTGGCCCGGGTCACCGAGGACCTGGGAGACGTGGGCAAGGTGGAACAGCAGCCGGATTTCGAGGGGCGCGCCATGTCCATGGTGCTGGCGCCCTTGAAGGTCAAATGAGGAAGCACAGATGCCCAAGATGAAGACGCACAGGGGTGCGGCGAAGCGCCTGCGCGCGACCGGCAAGGGCCGGTTCAAGCGCAACAAGGCGAACAAGAGCCACATCCTGACGAAGAAAGCCACCAAGAGGAAGCGCGGTTTACGAAAGGCCACCCTGGTGTCCCATGCGGACGAGAAGCGGTTCAAGAAGTTGCTTCCTTACGGCGCCTAAGGAGGACGGACCATGCCCCGCTCGACATCCGCCCCCGCTCGGCACAAGCGGAAGAAGAAGCTCCGGAAGGCCGCGAGAGGGTACTTCGGTGGCCGGAAGAACCTGCTGAGGACGACGAAGGACGCGGTCACGCGCGCCTGGGAGCACGCCTACGAGGACCGGAGGAAGAAGAAGCGCAACTTCCGGAGTCTCTGGATCGCACGCATCAACGCCGCCACCCGCGAGCACGATCTCTCATACTCGCGCTTCGTGGCCGGCCTGAAGGAGGCCGGCGTCGAGATGGACCGCAAGGCGATGGCCGATCTGGCCATTCGCAACCCGGAGGGATTTGCGGCGCTCGTCGATCGCGCCAAGGAGGCGCTCGCGGCCAAGGCCGGCTGATCCGGTCGCGTCTGAGGCTGACCGGGGCTCCGCGGCGATGCGCCGCGGGGCCCCTTCTCGTTAGGTTACCCCGTTCGACTCCACCGCACTTCGACAGCCGATGAGCGACATCCATCCCACCGAGGCTCTGAGGGCCCTGGAAGCCGAGGCTCTCGAGGCCATCGCCGCCGCGAAGGACCCGCACGCCCTCGAAGAGGCTCGCATCACGTACCTGGGCCGCAAGGACGGCCAGATCACCCTGATCGTCCGGTCCGTGGGGACCCTGCCGCCCGAGGAACGCCCGGCGGTGGGCCAGGAGGCCAACCGCGTGAAGCGGAGCGTGAGCGAAGCGCTCGAGGCGCGCGAGCGCGTCCTGGCCGGATCCACCTCGGGTACCGGCGAGGATCTGACCATGCCCGGCCGGCGTCCCTGGACGGGAGGCCTCCACCCGATCACGCGGGCGGTGGACGAGATCTGGGGGATCTTCCGCGATCTCGGCTTCACGCGAGCGCGCGGGCCGGAGGCCGACACCGAGTGGTACAACTTCGTCGCCCTCAATACGCCGCTGGATCACCCCGCCGCCGACGAGCACGACACGCTCTACCTGGAGGGCACGGCGCTGCTCCGGAGCCACACGTCGCCGGTGCAGATGCGCACGATGGAGAAGCACAAGCCCCCCATTCGCATCATCGCGCCGGGGTGGGTCTATCGCCGCGACACGTACGATGCGACGCATACGCCCGCGTTCATCCAGATCGAAGGGCTGGTGGTGGACGAGGGCGTCACGTTCGTGGACTTCAAGGCCACGCTCGAGGAGTTCCAACGCCGGTTCTGGGGGCCGGACACGCAGGTTCGATTCCGGCCATCGTTCTTCCCGTTCACGGAACCCAGCGCCGAGGTGGACGTGAAGCGCGTCATCACGCGCCCGGACGGGACCACGTTCACGACCGATTGGATGGAGGTCATGGGGGCGGGCATGGTGGACCCCGCCGTGCTCGACAACGCCGGCTACGACTCGGAGCGCTACACCGGCTTCGCGTTCGGGATGGGCGCGGGCCGTATCGCCCTGCTCAAGTACGGCGTGGACGACCTGCGCACCTTCTTCGAGAACGACATCCGCTTCCTCGCCCAGTTCGCCCGATGAACGTCTCGTATCGTTGGCTCAAGGATTTGGTCCCGGGGCTCGAGCTGAGCCCCGAGGAGGTCGCCGCCCACCTGACCCTCCGCGGCGCTCCGGTCGAGGGGATGCTCTCGCCCGGCGCCGAGCTGGGGGAGGTCGTGATCGGCCGGGTCGCCACCGTGATCCGCCACCCGAACGCCGATCGCCTATGGCTCTGTACGGTGGACGGGGGCAAGGGCGTGGTGTCGGTCGTGTGTGGCGCGCCCGTGGTGAAGGCCGGGTCCTGGTATCCGTTCATTCCGGCGGGATGCCTGCTGCCCGGGGGCGTCCGGATCAAGAAATCCAAGATCCGGGGCGAGATCTCCGATGGCATGCTGTGCTCGGCCAAGGAGCTCGGCCTCGGCGCCGACCACACCGGGATCATGGAGGTCTTCGGTGACTTCACGCCGGGGCAGTCGTTCGTGGAGGCGATGGGCCTGGACGACGTCACGCTCGACGTCGAGATCACGTCGAACCGGGGAGATCTGCTGTCCCACCTCGGGATCGCGCGCGAGCTCGCGGCCGAGGGATCGGGAGCGGTGGTCCTCCCGGACGTGCCGGGCGCGAGCCCGCGTTCGCTGACCTGGGCCGAGGGGGAGCACGAGGTGTCGGCGGGACCCGTGAGGATCTGCATCGAGGACCCGGACCTCTGCCACCGGTACCTCGGCGCGGTCGTGCGCGGCGTGACGATCGGTCCGTCGCCCGCGTGGCTCCAGGAGCGGCTGCGCGGCGCCGGCTCGCGCCCGATCAACAACGTCGTGGACGCGACGAACTACGTCATGCTCGAGTTCGGCCAGCCGCTGCACGCGTTCGACCTCGAGCGTCTCGAGGCGTCCACCGTCGTGGTGCGCCGCGCGCGCGCGGACGAGAAGACGTTCACGACCCTGGACGGCGAGGAGCACGCGCTGGGCACCGACATGCTCATGATCTGCGACGCGTCACGCCCCGTGGCGGTCGCGGGTGTCATGGGCGGGCTCGATTCCGAAGTGGACGACACCACGGTGGACGTGCTGTTGGAGTGCGCGCTGTTCGCGCCCGGCTCGATCCGCAACACCCGCAAGGCCCTCGGCATGTCCACGGATGCGTCGTACCGCTTCGAGCGCGGCGTGGACCCGGACGGCATGCGCGACGCGCTCAGGCGCGCCGTCGAGCTCGTGCTCGCGACCGCGGGAGGAGCGGTGGACGGCCCCGTGCTCGACGTATGCCCCCGTCCGTTCTCGGCCGAGGTGGTGCCGCTTCGCCTCTCGCGGATCCGCCATCTGCTCGGCGTGGAGATCGACGCGGACACGGTCCGCTCGTACCTGGAGCCGCTCGGGTTCCACCTGGTCTCCCAGGAGGGCGGCACGCTCCGGGTGCGCGTCCCCGGATTCCGGAGCTGGGACGTCACGAGGGAGGTGGATCTGATCGAGGAGGTGGCGCGCGCGCACGGCTACGACGCCTTTCCGTCCGAGCTGGGGCCCTACCGGACGGGGACCGTGCCCGACCATCCGCAGTTCCAGCTCGAGGACGAGCTCCGCCAGACGCTGGTCGGACGGGGGTTCTACGAGGCGCACACGCCCGCGTTCGCTCCCCCGGGGGAGGGGGAGGTTCGGCTCGCCAACCCGCTCAACGCCCGCGAGCCGGTCGTGCGCCGTGTGCTGCTGCCTTCCCTCGCCCGTCGCGTCGAGTACAACTTCGCGCGCGGGGCCCGGGACGTGCGGCTCTTCGAGCTCAGCACGTCGTTCCGCGCCGCCGCGGACGGCGGTCATCCCGAGGAGGAGACCCATCTGGTCGTGGCGTTCTCGGGCCGCAGGGAGCCGCCGCACTGGTCGGTGCCCGACGCGACGCTCACGCTGTGGGACCTGAAGGCGCTACTCGAGGAGGTGGTGGAGCGGGCATGGCGCGGGCACGCGAGCGTCTCGCCGGCTGCCGGAGAGAGCGCGTACTTCGAGGGCGACGGCTCGTTCGTCGTCACCGACGAGGAGGGTGTGGAGGTCGGGCGCGGCGGGCGCTTGCGCGAGGAGTGCGTCGACGCGCCCGTCTGGGCCGACGCGGTCTGGGGGATCGAGCTCACGCTTCCCTGTCCGGTCCCGCCGCGCGCCGTGCCGGTGTACCACCCGCTCCCGATGCACCCTGCGGTCGAGCGCGACCTCGCGCTCGTCGTGGCCGATGCGGTCAGCGCGGGCTCGGTGCTCGAGGCCGTGAAGAGGCGAGGCGGAGAGTTGCTCGAGGACGTCACGCTCTTCGACCACTACCGGGGCGAGGGTATTCCGGAGGGGACCCGCTCGCTCGCCTTCCGCTTGCGCTTCCGGGATCCGGATCGGACCCTGAAGGACAAGGAAGTGGACCGGTTGGTGCAGGGGATCGTGGGCCGCTTGAAGGAGGAGATGGGTGTCGAACCCCGCGGATAGCGAGACGCCGACGGAGCGCGAGGCGCTCCGGGGGCTGGAGCGGGCCGTGCGCGGCGCGCTCGCGCGGCTCGAGCACCTGCGTGAGCGGGCCGAAGCGGCGGAGGCCCGGAGCGGCGAGATGGAGGAGTTGCTGCGGCGGTTCACGGGAGATGCCGCCGAGGCCGGACGAATGCTCACCCGGCTGAGGTCGCTGGAGCAGGAGAACGCCGACCTGCGAGCGCGTCTGGCGAAGGGGAGGGAAGGGGTGGAGCGCATGCTGGCCCGTCTCCGATTCCTGGAGGAGCAGCGATGAAGGAGGCACGCTCGTCGGTCACGGTCCGCATCGATGGTCAGGAGCATACGATTCGCGCGAACGCCGAGCCCGCGTACACGAAGAAGTGCGCGAGCCTGGTGGACGAGAGGATCCACGCGATCCGCTCCAAGTCCGGCCTGATCGACGGGCACAAGGCCGCGATTCTCGCGGCCCTTTCGATTGCGGACGAGTACTTCCAGGCCGTCGAGGACGCCCAGAAGAGCCGGCAGGAGGTCGTCTCCCGGGCGACCGACCTCACGCGGCAGCTCGAGGCCGAACTGTCGGCTCCCGGCGACCCTGAATAGCGCTCGCTTGCATTCTGCGATACCCGAATCCCATTTTCACGGCACCTGGGGCGTGCCTCGCCGGCTTGGGGGGCAGACGCCGCTTGTCGTCCATTCGGTCGCCGTCGGTGGCCGGTTTGGGAGTGATACATGGACACCCCGCTGGTTTGGGCAGCGGCGGTGGGGCTCATCATCGGGGCGCTGGCAGGCTTCGCGATCGCGCGGAGCCGGGAGAGGGCCCGCCGCGAGCTGGAGGAGGCCCAGGCCCGGGACGATGCGTCCCGGATCCTGCAGAGGGCGAGGGAGGAGGCGGAGAACCTGAAGAAGGCCGGCGAGCTCGCCGGCCGGGAGGAAGGTTTTCGTCTCCGCGAGGCCTGGGAAAAGGAGGAGGCGCATCGCCGCGAGGAAGCGGAGCGTATCGAGCGCCGCCTCGTGGAGCGTTCCGAGACCCTCGATCGACAGTTCGAGCGCCTGAACGAGCGCGAGACGGAGCTCGACGTCCGCGTCGCGGACCTTTTGCGCCGCGAGGGCACCTTGGCCGAGGAGGCCGCCCGGGTCGCCGAGAAGGGGCAGCAAGCCGTCCGCCGGCTCGAGGAGCTCGCCGGCATATCGGCCGAGGAGGCGCGGAAGAAGCTCGTGGAGGACCTCCAGGACGAGGCGCGCGCGCAGGCGGCGAACGCCATCCGGGAGATCAAGGAGCTGGCGCAGAAGGACGCCGACCGCGAGGCCAGGAAGATCATCGCGCTCGCGATCCAGCGCATGGCCGCCGAGCAGACCGCCGAGACCACGGTCTCGGTGGTGCTGCTCCCCTCCGACGAGATGAAAGGGCGGATCATCGGCCGGGAGGGGCGCAATATCCGCTCCTTCGAGCAGACGACCGGCGTGGACGTCATCATCGACGACACGCCGGAGGCCGTCGTGCTCTCGGCGTTCGACCCGGTGCGCCGGGAGGTCGCGCGCCTCGCGCTCGAGCGGCTCATCGAGGACGGTCGCATCCACCCGGGCCGGATCGAAGAGGTCGTGAAGAAGGCCTCGGAGGACGTCGAGAAGGGTATGGTGCAGGCGGCCGAGGAGGTGCTCTACGAGCTCGGGATCCACAACGTGCACCCCGAGATCGTGAAGACGCTCGGACGGCTCAAGTTCCGCACCTCGTACGGGCAGAACCAGCTCCAGCACGCCAAGGAGGTCGCGCTCCTGGCGGGGAACATGGCCGCCGAGATGCGGCTCGACGTCCAGGCGGCGAAGCGCGCGGGCGTGCTCCACGACGTCGGCAAGGGCATGACGCACGAGCACGAGGGGACGCATGTCGAGTTGGGGCATCGGCTCTGCAAGAAGTACAACGAGTCCGCCATCGTGCTGAACGCGATCCGCGCGCACCACGACGAAGAGCCGCACTTCTTCCCGGAGACGTTCCTGGTCACGGCCGCAGACGCGATCAGCGGATCGAGGCCCGGCGCCCGTCGTGAGATGTTCGAGGGCTACGTGAAGCGCCTCGAGAAGCTGGAGGAGATCGCGATGGAGCATCCGGGCGTGGAGCGGGTGTTCGCGATCCAGGCGGGCCGTGAGCTCCGGGTCATGGTCCAGCCCGAGAAGGTGAGCGACGGGGAGATGGCCCAGATCTCGGAGGAGGTCGCCCGGAGGATCGAGGCCGAGCTCCAGTACCCGGGCCAGATCAAGGTCGTGGTCGTGCGGGAGACCCGCGCGGTGGACTTCGCGAGGTAGGGCGGGGTCGCATGAGTGCCCAGATCATCTCCGGGAAGGACATCTCGACCGCTATCCGCGACGAGCTCAGGACGCGGGTCGTGGACCTGAAGGAGGGCTCGGGCGTCACGCCCGGGCTCGCCACCGTGCTCGTCGGCACGGACGCGGGGTCGCAGATGTACGTCGGCATGAAGAACAAAGCCGCCGCGGAGCTCGGGATCTACTCGCGCCAGGTCACACTCCCCGAGCGGACGTCCGAGGAGGAGCTGCTCGGCCTGGTGGAGGGGCTGAACGCGGATCCTCTCATCCACGGGATCCTCGTCCAGCTTCCGCTCCCGGAGCATCTGGGCCAGGGGAGGGTCATCGAGGCGATCCACTTCTCGAAGGACGTGGACGGGTTCACGCCCGTGAACGCCGGGCGCCTCATGACCGGCTCGGGACCGTTCTTCGCGCCGTGCACGCCGGCCGGGGTGGTGGAGATGCTGCTCCGGTCCGGGCACGACCCGTCGGGCCGACGGGTGGTCGTGCTCGGGCGCTCGAAGATCGTGGGCCAGCCGCTGGCGAACCTGCTGCTCCGAAAGGGGAGGGGGGGCGACGCGACCGTGACCGTCTGTCACTCGCGCACGAGGGACCTGGCGGCCGTGGCGCGCTCCGCCGAGATCCTCGTCGCGGCGATCGGCCGTCCGGAGATGATCACGGGTGCCATGGTGAGCCCGGGCGCCGTCGTCATCGACGTGGGCACGCACCGCTTGCCCGACCCCGGTTCGCCCAGGGGATATCGCGTGTGCGGCGACGTGCTGTTCGACGAGGTGAGGGAGGTCGCCGCCGCGATCTCGCCGTCGCCCGGCGGGGTGGGGCCGATGACGATCACGATGCTCCTGGCCAACACGGTGGAGTCGGCCGAGCGCGCGGCGGGGACCGCCTGACGTCCGCGGCGCCGTGCCCGACGACCTGAACCCGGATCTGTTCGGCCCCGCGGACGACGCCGAGCCCGGGAAGCCGCGTGCCCCGTCGCCCGGGGAGCCGGCGGAGCCCCGCGTCTGGACGGTCTCGCAGGTGAACCGGGCCGTCCGTGCGCTGCTCGAGGGAGCCGTGGACGCGCTCTGGGTGGCGGGCGAGGTGACGAACTGGACCCGTTCCCGGTCGGGGCATTGCTACTTCACGCTCAAAGACGACAAGGCCCAGCTCCGCTGCGTGCTCTTCCGGCTCGACGCCGAGCGCCTCCCGGTGGATCCCGAGGAGGGGATGCAGGTGCGGGTCTTCGGCTCGCTCACGCTCTACGAGGCCCGGGGCGACTGCCAGCTCGTGGTCACGCAGCTCGAGGCGGAGGGGGCCGAAGGCCTCTGGCGGCTCGCGTTCGAGAAGCTCAGGGCCAGGCTCGAGCGGGAGGGGCTCCTCGATCGCGCCCGGAAGCGGCGTCTTCCCCGCTTCCCGACCACCGTGGGGGTCGTCACGTCCCCGACCGGGGCCGCGATCCACGACATCCTGACCGTGCTCGCCCGGCGGGCGCCTTGGGTGCGGGTGCTCGTGAGCCCGACCCGGGTGCAGGGGGAAGGAGCCTCGCTCGAGATCGCCAGGGCCCTGGCCACGCTGGACGCCGGCGGGCGCTGCGACGTCCTGATCGTGGGTCGCGGCGGCGGCTCCGTGGAGGACCTCTGGGCGTTCAACGAGGAGCCGCTGGCGCGTGCGATTGCAGCCTGCCGGACACCCGTGGTATCTGCGGTAGGACATGAGGTGGACGTGACCATCTCCGATCTGGTAGCGGACTTACGTGCACCGACACCGTCGGCTGCGGCCGAGGCGGTCACGCCGGACCGGGAGAGCGTCGGGAGCCAGATCGCGTCGGTGCCCGAGCGCCTGGCGCGGGGGCTTCGGGGCACCGTGGAGCGCAGGCGTCTCCGGGTGGCGCGCGCCCTCGAGCGGCTCGGTCGCGCGATCGAGCGGCGCCTCTCCGGTCCCCGTCAGAGCGTGGACCGCGCGACGGCCCGGCTGGAACAGGATCTGACGCGCCTCCTCGAGCGGCGCCGGGCGACGCTCGCGGCGGGGGCGGGACGGCTCCAGGCGCTCTCTCCGCTCGCGATCCTCGAGCGGGGGTACTCGGTCGCCCGGACCCCGGAGGGGAAGGTCCTCCGGCGGGTGTTGGATCTGCCGCCCGGCCGTAGATTCCATCTGCGTGTCGTGGACGGGACGGTGGCGTGCGAGTCCGCCGGCCCCCTGGAAGGGGAGGAATCGTGAGCGAGCCCACCGGGACCGACGCCGGCCAGGCGGCCGAGGAACCTCTCAGCCTCGAAGGGAAGCTCTCGCGCCTGGAGGAGATCCTGGTCCTGCTCGAGGCCGACGAGGTCGAGCTGGAGCGGGCACTCGCGCTGTTCGAGGAGGGTATCGGCCTCGTGCGGGAGGCCGAGCGCCTGTTGGCCCGGACCGAGCTTCGGGTGGAGCAGCTCCTGGCCGGAGGGGAGACGGCGCCGTTCGAGGAGCGTGAGGGGTGAGGAACGGGTTCGACCTGGACGCCTACCTGGCCCGGGAGGCGGTTCCGGTACGCTCGGCGCTCGAGCGCGCCACCGCGTGGATCGCCGAGCGCGTGGGCCCCGACGTGGCCGACGCCGTGCGCCACGGCGTGCTCTCCGACGGGAAGCGGCTGCGGCCGATTCTGTGCGTGACCGCGCACCGCGCGTGCGGAGGCCCGGACGTGGAGGCGGCGTACGACCTGGCGGCGTCCCTCGAGCTGATCCACGCCTATTCGCTCATGCATGACGACCTGCCGTGCATGGACGACGCCGAGCTGCGCCGAGGACGGCCCACCACGCACCGGGCGCGGGGAGAGAACGCGACGATCCGCGCCGGCGCGGCGCTCATCCCCGCGGCGGCGCTCCAGGCCTGGCGGTCGGCGGAGACGCTCGGCTGCGCCCCCGCATTGGCGCGCCAGGTCGTCGTCCGACTCCTGGAGGCCGCGGGCGGGGGCGGCATGGTGGGAGGGCAGTGGGTGGACCTCGACGGGGAGGGGAGGTCGCTCGGCGTCGAGGAGCTGGACGGGCTCCACCGGAGGAAGACCGGCGCTCTCCTGGCTGCGTCGCTCCTCGTGGGCGCGACGGCCGCGGGCGCTCCGGCGCGGACGCTCGCTTCGCTCGAGGCGTATGGGCGCTCGATCGGGCTCGCGTTCCAGATCGCCGACGACATCCTGGACGCCACGCAGGACGCCGAGATCCTGGGCAAGCACCCCTCGGACGAGGCGCTCCGCAAGTCCACGTATGTTTCCGTGCACGGCCTCGACGAGGCTCGACGGCTCGCCCGGGCGCAGGTGGCCTCGGCGCTGGAGGCGCTGGCCGCCTCGGGAGTCGAGATCCCGGCGCTGGAGGCCCTCGCGCGCTACGTGGTGGACCGTCGCCACTGATATCTTGTTGCGCTGAACCCATCGTCGCCCGAGGAGGCATCCGGTGGCTCTTCTGGACCGAATCCGATACCCGAAGGACCTGCGGGCCCTGCCGCGAACCGAGCTCCGGCGCGTGGTGGAAGAGGCCCGGCAGCGCCACATCGACGTCGTCTCCCAGAAGGGCGGCCACTTCGGGGCGAGCCTGGGGGTCGCCGAGCTGACCGTCGCGCTCCACTACGTCTACGACACGCCGCGCGACCAGATCGTGTGGGACGTGGGCCACCAGGCCTACATCCACAAGATCCTCACAGGGAGGAACGACCGGCTGTCCACGATTCGCCAGGAGGGGGGGCTCGCGCCGTTCTGCCGGCGAGACGAGTCGGAGTACGATGCGTTCGGCGCCGGTCATGCGGCGACATCCATCTCCGCGGCCTGGGGTATGGCGGTCGCGCGCGACCTCCAGGGCAAGGATTTCCGCGTCGTCGCCGTCATCGGAGACGGCGCGATGGGGTGCGGGCTCGCCTACGAGGCCCTGAACAACGCCGGGCACACCGGGCGGGACTTCGTCGTCGTCCTCAACGAGAACGAGATGTCCATCGCCCCCGCCGTGGGCGCCATGAACAAGTACCTCACGGGGGTGATCACGAACCCCGCGTACAACAAGGTCAAGGCCTTGGTGAAGGACGTGATCCACCACGCGCCGACCTCGCTGGCCGGCGCCGTGGAGGAGATGGCGGGCCGCTTGCAGGAGAGCGTGAAACACCTGCTCACCCCCGGACTCATCTTCGAGGAGCTCGGGTTCCGATACGTGGGGCCCGTGGCCGGCCACGACATCGACGCGCTGGTGGATACGCTCGGCCGGGTGCGGGACATGAAGGGGCCCATCCTCGTCCACGTCCTCACGCAGAAGGGCAAGGGCTACGTTCCCGCGGAGGCCGATCCCTATACATGGCACGCGTCGGGGCCCTTCGACAAAGTGACGGGCAAGGCGGACAAGAAGAGCGGCGGGCTTCCGCGCTACCAGACAGTGTTCGGGAAGGGGCTGATCGAGCTGGCGGACGCCGATCCCCGCGTCGTCGCGATCACTGCGGCCATGCCGGACGGCACGAGCACGGACATGTTCGAGAAGGCGCACCCCGACCGGTTCTTCGACGTCGGGATCGCGGAGGGGCACGGAGTCACGTTCGCGGCGGGGCTCGCCACGCAGGGCGCGCGGCCCGTCGTCGCGATCTACTCGACGTTCCTGCAACGAGCCTTCGACAACGTCGTCCACGACGTCGCGATCCAGAAGCTCCCGGTCGTGTTCGGGATGGACCGGGGGGGGATCGCGGGCGAGGACGGGCCCACGCACCACGGCACGCTCGACATCGTGTACATGCTGGGCGTGCCCGGGATGACGGTGACCGCGCCCAAGGACGGCGCGGAGATGTTGGCGCTCCTCCGTCTGGGCCTCGAGCAGAGCGAGGGCCCGTGGAGCGTCCGGTGGCCGAGGGACTCGGTACCGGCTCCGGTGCCTCCGCTCGCCGAGATCCCCCCGGTCGAGCCGTTCACGTGGGAGATCCTGGGCAACGGAGCCGACGTAGCCATCTTGGCGGTCGGAACGATGGTCGAGGTCTCGCTCGCGGCCGCGGAGCGGCTCGCCTCGGAGGGCATCCGGTGCACGGTCGTGAACTGCCGGTTCCTCAAGCCCTACGACCGGGTCCTGTTCGAGGAGATGGCGAGGAGCCACCCGGCGCTCCTGACGGCGGAGGAGGGGCAGGTGACGAACGGATTCGGCGCATTCATGGCGCGCGAACTCGACGCCCTCGACCTCGATCGGCGGCCGCGCCTGGCGTCGCTGGGCATTCCGGACCGGTTCGTGCAGCACGGAGGCCGCAAGGCGCTTCTGGCCGGGATCGGCCTGGACGTCGCCGGCGTCGTCGACCGCGTGCGGCAGCTCGTCGGAGTAGGCGAGGGTAGCGGCGTCCGATGAGCGGCCAGGGGGGTCGAAGCTCGCTGCCGCGTCCGATCCGCAGGATCGGCGTGGTCCTCCGGCGCCGCCACGAGGATTTCCCGGGGGCGCTCGGCCGTCTGAAGGAGATCTGCGCCGAGCGGGACGTGGCCGTCGTGTTCGCGGAGCGGGACGTGGGGGAGGAGCCGCCCGACCTCGGCCGCCCCGGACTGATGCACGACGAAGTCGATCTGGTGGTGGCGCTCGGGGGAGACGGCACGCTCCTCCGCGCGGCGCGCCTCGTCGCGGGGCGCGACATCCCGGTGTTCGGCGTCAACCTGGGCCAGCTCGGGTTCCTGACCCAGACGGCCGAGGCGGAGCTCGAGACCGGACTCACCCACGTGCTCGACGGTGCATGCGAGCTGGACTGGCGGTTCACGCTCCAGGCCCGAATCGTCGCCGGCGGCAAGGCCAAGGGGGACGTGCTCCACGCGCTGAACGACGTGGTGGTGCATCGCCCCGGGGCCACCCGCGTGACCCCGATCCACCTGGCGGTGCAGGACGGCGACGTCGTCGACGAGATCGGGAGCTTCTCGGCCGACGGCGTGATCATCGCCACCCCCACGGGCTCGACGGCGTATTCGCTCTCGGCCGGTGGCCCGATCATCGTGCCCGAGGTGGAGTGCATCGTCGCGACCGCGATCTGCCCGCACTCGCTCTCGGTCCGCCCCCTGGTCGTGCCGGCGCGGGACTCGATCCACCTGCGCCCGCTCGACGCGACGCAGGAGCTTCAGCTCACCGTGGACGGTCTTCTGGTGAAGAGCCTGGAGGCCCACGACGAGGTGGTCGTAGCGCGCGGCCCGCACGACGTCGCGCTCGTGCGCCTGCCCGGCCAGACGTTCTTCGGGACGATGCGCCGGAAGCTGAACTGGGCGGCACGGCCCCCCGAGCGGGCCTGATCCGTGGAGACGTAGAGACATTGAGGGGCCCCGGTCCCCGACCGTACCTTCCCTGACCATGCTCGTCGAGCTCCGCATCCGCGACTACGCGCTGGTCGAGGATCTCACCGTCGTCCCGGGCCCCGGGCTCAACGCACTCACGGGCGAGACCGGGGCGGGGAAGTCCATCATCGTGGGTGCGCTCTCGCTCCTCCTGGGCGAGCGCGCCTCCTCGATGGTCGTACGCGCGGGCGCGGACCGCGCGACCGTCGAGGCCGTCTTCGACGTGCGGGAGCTGCCCGCCCTCGGGCCGCGCCTCGACGAGTTGGGGTTCCGGCCCGAGGAAGGGCTCCTCATCCTGCGCCGGGAGGTCGCGGCCGAAGGTCGGAATCGGGCCTGGGTCAACGGCTCGCCCGCGACGGCCGGGGTGGTGGGGGAGCTCGGCAGCGCGCTCGTGGACCTGCACGGCCAGCACGAGCATCAGACCCTGCTCCGTCCCACCGATCAGCGCGCGATCCTGGACGCGTTCGCGCGTGCCCAGCCCGCGGCGGACCGCGTGGCGGAGCTTCACGAGCGTGCGCACCGGCTCGGCGAGGAGGTGGAGGAGCGCGAGCGGCTGGTGAGGGACGTCGAGAGCAGAGCCGACTTCCTCCGCTTCCAGCTCGGCGAGATCGACGATGCGAAGCTCTCGGCGGGCGAAGACGAGGAGCTGGAGGCGGAGGCCCGCCGCCACGAGCACGCCGAGGAGCTCGTCCAGGGGGCCACCGCGGTGCACGAGGCACTCTACGCCGGCGAGGACGCCGTGGCCGACCGGATCACCGAGGCGCGCACGCTCGTCCAGAAGCTCGCGCGGTTCGACCCCTCGCTGGACGATGCGGCCAGGTTGCTCGAGGACGCGTACCACGCCGTCGCCGAGGCCGGACGCCGCACGGGGGACTACGCCTCCTCCGTGGACCACGATCCGCGTCGCCTCGAGGAGGTACGCGCGCGGCTCGACCGCCTGTTCCGCCTGAAGCGGAAGTACGGGCCCAAGCTCGAGGACGTGCTCGCTACCGCCGATCGTGTGAGAACGGAGCTCCGGGCGCTCGACGACGCGGATCACGACCTGGGGGAGCTGCGCCGGGCGCTCGAGGAGGCCCGAACGCGCCTCGCCGAGGCGGCCGTGGAGTTGTCGGCGCTCCGGAAGAAGGCGGCCGGCCGGCTCGCGGAGACCGTCCAGGAGATCCTCCCCGATCTCGGCCTCGGCGGCGCGACGTTCGAGGTACGGGTCCGGGCGCTGGAGGCCGTCGGGCCGCACGGAGCCGAGGCCGTGGACTTCCTCGTCGCGCCGAACAAGGGATTCGAGGCGATGCCGCTCACCCGGATCGCGAGCGGAGGCGAGCTCTCGCGCGTGATGCTCGCGCTCAAGTCCATCCTGGCCGAGGTGGATCGGGTGCCCGTGCTCGTGTTCGACGAGATCGACGCCGGGATCGGCGGCATCGTCGCCACCGCCGTCGGGCGGAAGCTCGCGGAGGTCGCCACCCGACATCAGGTGTTCGTCGTCACCCACCTGCCGCAGATCGCGTCCCGGGCCGACGCGCACCTGGTCGTGGAGAAGGACCAGGGAGGCGCCGCCGCCGCCGTGCGCGTGCGCACGCTGAAGGGCGACGCGCGCGTGGAGGAGGTCGCCCGCATGCTCGGGGGCGATCCCGAGTCGGCCACGTCGAGGAAGCACGCGCGGGAGCTGCTCGCCGCGCGCTAGCCGTCGCTCAGCCCCAGATCCTCCGGAAGAGGCTCACGCCGACCTCCACACGGCTTGCCCTGGGGGTCTGACCGCCGCTCCCGGAGAGCGGTCGCACGTAGCGTACCCCCACCTCCACCGGCGTGCCCACGAGCCCCTGGTGGAACAGCCCCACCGAGGAGTACCGCAGGCCGATCGTCAGCTCGCGGAGCGTCACCTCGCTCTCGCTCGAGAGCAGCCCGAGGTTCGCCGGCGCCGAGCCCTCGGGCTCCTCGCCCACCAGCGCGTAGGTGTCCTTCCCCTTGGCGTAGTGGCGGAAGTCGGCCGCGAACGAGAGCGCCTCGCTCAGGTGGACGCGGGGTGACAGCTCGACGAACCAGTAGCTTCCCGGCGTCCAGCGCACCGTCCGTGCGCTCGAGGCCGGAGGGAGGAGCGTCTCGGGCGCCGCCACCCGTCGGACGATGTCCACGGACCCCTGGATCCCGTAGCGCACGTTTCCGCGGAGAGCGAACCGGGACCCCACCCGGAGCGCCCCGTCCACGCGTCCCTCCATGTCCTGCTGCCCGTCGCCCGAGGCGAGGTCCAGGAACACGTTCGGGTCGTCGAGGACGCCCGTGGGGAGCCTCACGAGGAAGCCACCGTAGACTGCCCACGCGAGCCGCGGTGATACCGCGCCCGAGTCGCGTCGCTCTCCCTCCAGGAGTCTCGCCGTCGCGTTGACCTCGACGTCGCCCAACTGCCAGAGGCCCGGATAGCCCCGGATCGGCGTCATCGCGATCCCGCTGGCCGGGTCGCTCGGGAGCTCCAGAAGGGCGTCCCCGTCCAGCGGCCCGGAGGCGAACACCATCGCCGTGCCGACGCCCTGTAGGCCCGCCGCGGTCAGGTCCCCGTCGAGCACCGTGAGGGCCTGCCGGAGCTTGTCGGCTACCGCGGTCGTGCCCAACGGGAAGAACGGAGAGGCGAAATAGGCGCCGAACATCCCGGTCCAGAAGTCGCTCGCGCGCGTCGCGAGCTGCTGCGCCGTCGCGCAGTCTGCCCCCGAGCCCCCCGCGCACACCGACTCGGCACGCGCCTGGGCCGCCGTCGCCGCCTCGCCCAGCTCCGAGAGCAGCGCGGAGACCGCGTCGCCCTGGGCCGAGGCCGGGTTCAACCCCAGGTTGGCCGCCGAGTCCGCCCGGAACGCGAAATCGAGCGTGCTCACGCCCTTCACGTACGGCACGCTCCCGCCCACGGTCAGCCAGTCGAACACGCCCACGTGCAGCCCTACGTCGAGGCGGGTGACCTCGTAGTCCAACCGCCCGGCCGTGGCGCCGATCAACCCCTGGAACCCCGCCTCCCCCGAGAGCTCGCGGATCGCCTCCTCGAGCGCCTGCGCCCCCGGGAAGAGCGACACGCCCCGCGGGTCGGTGAGGTCCATCCCCAGGTCCTCCTCCTCCTCGACGCGCCTTCCACCCTCCATCCGGAGTCCGTACCTCGTGTCCCAGGCGCTCACCGAGGAAGCGAGATCGAACCGCACGCGCCCCCTCGGCACGAGCGGCTCCCCCATCACCTGCGCGGACGCCCCCGGCGCCAGCGCCAGCGCCAGCGCGACCCCGAGCACCGACCGCCCCAGGACGCACCCCGAGCGGTCTCCGGGGTAAGAGAGGAAGGAGGTGAAGGGCGTCATAGGCGGCGAAACATAAGGCGCACAAGCCCCCCGAGGAACCACGGATCTCGTTGTGTCCGTAGCAGCTTGACCTGCCGGAAGGCGTTTTCTACCTTCCTAACCCACAATCCAATGCGGGAATAGCTCAGTTGGTAGAGCACAACCTTGCCAAGGTTGGGGTCGCCGGTTCGAGTCCGGTTTCCCGCTCTCGGAGGGGGGCAAGCGTCGGGAGCCCGATGCGGGCCCCCCTTCGCGTCGGCGCCGTAGCCAAGTGGTAAGGCAGAGGACTGCAAATCCTTTATCCCCGGTTCGAATCCGGGCGGCGCCTCTCAACAACCCGGAAGCCCGTACGAAGCGGCCAGGTCACTCGATCTGGCCGCTTCCCTATTCAGGCGGGTCGTGAGAGGCGCCGCCCGGTCGACCCGCGCAGCGGGGCGCTGGGCGCGGAGCGCCCATTCGAACCGGAGGTTCGACTCGAGCGGCCCTCGCCTTATCCGAAGACCCTCACGCCTCCCCGCGAGAGCAGCGAGGATCGCCGAAGGCGACTCCTTCCGCATCCACCCGATAGGGTCTTCTCGTGTCTCGTCGAAGGCGACCGGAGCTGAATCCGGGCGGCGCCTTATGCATGAGGCACCAAGCGGGCAGCCAGGTCGTGAAGCTGGCTGCCCGCTTCGTTCCTGGCCGGTTGTGGCGCCGCCCGGATCGCCGAGGCGACGCCAGGCGTTCGGCCCCGATGGGATCGCCGCGTGTCTCGCCGCAGGCAAATCCGGGCGACCCTCGCGTGATCGGCAGATCCTCGCGCGCCTCGCGGTGGAAGCTGCCTGCTCGGGGTCACCAAGGTCGCGGCGCCGCCCGGGCGACCCGCGCAGCGGGGCGCTGGGCGCGGAGCGCCTATTCGAACCGCAGGTTCGACTCGAGCGGCCCTCGCCTTATCCGAAGATCCTCGTGCCTCCCCGCGAGAGCAGCGAGGCGCTTCGCCTTGTCCACGCGCGCTGCGCTCCGCACGTCCGTCGCCGCAGCTGAATCCGGGCGACCCTCGCGTGATCGTCAGATCCTGGCGCGCCTCGCGGTAGAAGCTGCCTGCTCGGGGTCACCAAGGTCACGGCGCCGCCCGGGCGACCCGCGCAGCGGCGCCAGATCGCGGTCCGCCTGGCCATGGGTGCGAGCTCGGGCCACGTGCTTGGGCGGCAGCTCGCCGAAGGCGTGGTGCTCGGGCTCAGCGGGGCCGCGCTCGGGCTCCTGCTGGGCGCGTGGGGGCTAGGGGGCCTTAAGGCCCTCGCGTCGCGGACCGTCCCGGGGATCGCGGAGGTCGCGCTCGACCGGGGCGTGCTGGGCTTCACGCTCCTCCTGAGCGTCGGCACGGGGATCTTCGTCGGCCTCACGCCGTCCCTGGGCGCGTGGCGCACCGATGTGCTGGCCGCGCTGCGGGATGGACAGCGGGCCGGCGAGGATCGGTCGACCCTCCGCCTCCGCCGCGTCTTCGTGGTGGCGCAGCTCGCGCTCTCGGTGTCGCTGCTGGCGGGGGCCGGGCTGCTCCTCAGGAGCATGGCGCGTCTCCAGGCCGTGGACCCCGGCTTCGACCCCGAGGGCGTCACGACGTTCTACCTCGCCCTCCCGCCGACGTCCTACCCGGACGACGCGTCGCGCACGGCGTTCTTCGACGAGCTCCTTCCCGCGCTGCGCTCGGTGCCCGGCGTGACCGCGGTAGGCCTCGAGTCGGTCCTTCCGTTCAGCGGACTGTGGTCCACGTCGGGCTTCGCGGTCGTGGGATACGAGCCCGGCCCGAACGAGCCGGACCCGTGGGGCGACATTCGCATCGCGAGCCCGGAGCTCCACGAGGCACTCGGTCTGCCGCTCCTGCGGGGCCGCTTCCTCGAGGAGTCCGACGGCCCCGAGACCCCCCTCGTCGCCGTCGTGGACGAGGAGCTGGTGCGCCGGTACTGGCCCGACCAGGACCCGATCGGCCACCAGCTCCGGTTCGACGACACACCCATCGAGGTCGTGGGTGTGGTGGGCCACGCCGCGCACGAGGGGCTCGACGCCGATCCCCGGGTGCAGGTGTACGGCTCGTACCGACAGCTCCCGGACGTGCGCGGGATGTTCGTGGTCGCGCGCGCCGCCGGGGAACCCACCGCGGTGATGCCCGCCATGCGCGAGGCGATCCGCGCGATCGACCCCCAGCTGCCCCTGGCGCGCATCTCCACCATGGAGCGCCTCATCGCCGACTCGATGGGCGAGCGCCGCCTGTCCTTGGTGCTGCTCGCGATCTTCGCGGGCGTGGTCCTCGCGCTCGCGGCCACGGGGGTCTACGGCGTCATGTCGCAGGTCGTGGCCCAGCGCACGCGCGAGATGGGCGTCCGCATGGCGATGGGTGCCGACCACGGCGCCGTCCTCGCGCTCGTGATGGGTGAGGGGATGCGGCTGGTCGGCGTCGGCCTGGCGTTGGGCCTGGCGGGCTCGCTCGGGGTGTCCCGCGTGCTCAGGAACCAGCTCTTCGGCATCACCCCTAGCGACCCCGGGACCTACGTGCTGGTCGTGACGGTGCTCGTCGGCTCGGCGGTTGTGGCCCTCCTCATTCCCGCCGTGCGCGCCATGCGGGTGGATCCGGTGGAAGCGCTGAGGCAGGAGTAGCCGCCGCCGACACCCGGGACGATTCTCCCTTGGATGTGATCGCTCTCCCTCGTACCGTGTAGACAAACCTGCCCGCCGTTCCTCCGTCCGGAAGGTGGATCATGCGTTTCGCGTGCCCCCCGGCGTCGGCGGTGCCGCGCTCCTCGCGGGCCCTGGCCCTCTCCCCGTGGCTCCTCCCGTTCTTCCTGCTCGCTGCTCTGCTGCAGTTCCCGTCGCGCGCACCGGGACAGGTTCCCTCGGAGGGGGAGCGCCCCTTCATCACGAAGGGCTGTCTCGGATGCCACGGCGTGAGCGGCAGGGGCGGCGTGGGGCCGGAGCTCGCCAACACACGGCTCACCATCGAGGAGTTCCTCGAGCAGCTTCGCACGCCGAGCGGGTTGATGCCCCCCTTCCACGCCGACGTCGTCAGCGACGACGAGGCGCGGCTCATCCACGCCTACCTCGTCGCCGTCGCTCCCCGTCCGCCGAGGCTCGCCGAGGCGCCCCCCGCCGGCGTGCTGGAGGCGTCGAGCTGTGCCGACTGCCACCGCGACCTGCACGCGACGATCGTCCGGCAGTTCGAGGGGAGCGCCATGGGGAAGGCCGGGACGCAGAACGCCGCTATCGTCTACCCGGAGCGGCAGATCGGCTGCGCGGACTGCCACGGCACGGACCACGACAAGATCATGGCCTCCGAGGGGCGCGTGCCGGAGCAGACCTGTGCCGTCTGTCATGCCCAGATGTACGCCGAGCACGTGCTGGACGCGGGCCACTCCTACGGCCCGGGCCCGGGGGAGCTCGGCATCAACTGGGAGCGGAACATCGGGGTGCCCAACTACGCCCAGATGCCTCGGAAGGTCATGGAGATGGGGTGCGATCCATGTCATGCCCAGGCCGGGGCCACGGATCCACGGTACTGGGACGAGCAGCTCCAGAAGTACATCGACACCAGCAGCCTCCAGTACCGGAACGGGTGCATCGCCTGCCACACCCGCCACCAGTTCAGCCTGGAGGAAGCGCGGAAGCCCGAGGCCTGCTACACCTGCCACATGGGTCCCGACCACCCGAACTTCGAGTCCTACATCAGCTCCAAGCACGGCTCGATGTACCGGGCGTTGGGCGATGCGTGGGACTTCTCGACGCCGATGGCGGAGGCCGAGTGGGAGGCCCCCACGTGCGCCTACTGCCACATGGTGTACGTGGACGAGGCGGGACAGCGGAGCACCTCCCACAATCTCACGCGGAAGATCACGTGGGGCATGGGCGTGCAAGCCGCCGGGGGCGCTCTGGAGGACATCACGCAGACGCCGGAGAACCAGGAGAAGCGGAACCGGATGATCCGGCTCTGCATGACCTGCCACTCCGAGGACAAGGCCCGCTACTACCTGGAATCGGCCGACGCCCACAAGCTCTCGGGCGACGCGCTGGTGATCGAGGCGCGGGAGATCCTGCAGGGCCTCTACGAGGACGGATTGCTCGAGCCCGGGCATGGCCAGATGGCCGCGGGGCTCCTCCAGGGGCCTGCCTTCTCCGCCGTGGAGCTGCCTCCCGAGGTCGCCCAGCATTGGCCCGCGGGCATGTACTTCAACGTCAGCGCAATCGAGAGGGAGTACTTCGACATGTTCTTCTTCTCGAACCTGAAGTCGTACAAGGGGGCGTTCCACATGAGCCCCGACTACGCGTGGTGGTACGGCTACGCGGACGTCCTGGGCCACCTGGCGCGGATCCGGGACGAAGCCGAGGCCCTCCGGCGGGCCGAGGCGACCCGCGGGCGCACCCTGTTCATGCTGGTGACGGGACCCGTGATGGTCCTCCTGGTGCTGGCGGCGATCTGGCTGGGTCGGGGATGGTGGAAGCGCCGGGGGGCGGTCGGCGTGTGACGGTTCGTCGGGGGTCTCACGTGCGGAACCCGGAGGCACATTTCGGGTAAAACATCCCTTGCGGGAGCTCTGCGAACCCGAGCTCTTCGGGTTCTGTGACTCAATCGGCGCAAGAGCCGATAAGGGAGGGTCAAATGAAGCGGAAGCTCTGGCAGGACTGGGTCAACCTGGTGCTCGGACTGTGGTTGTTCCTGTCACCATGGTTCGGTCTCGCCGAGGCGCAAAGTGCCGCCTGGAACTCCTGGATCCTCGGGGCGGTCATCGCGGTGTTCGCCATCGCCGCGCTGTCGCTACCGCAGAAATGGGAGGAGTGGACCAACGCCGTGCTTGGCCTATGGCTCATCGTCGCTCCCTTCGCTCTGGGCTTCACAGCGGAAGCCGGGGCGATGTGGAACCACATCATCATCGGTGTCCTGGTGGCTGCCGACGCGCTGTGGGCGGTGCAGTCTCTCGGGCACGGGACGACGGCTACGGCCTGACCCGGAGTGGGGCGGGCAACCCTGAGGAGAACCGCCCCACTTGTCTCCTTCATCCTCCATGCCGCGGCGTGCCGTACCGCGGCCGCTCGAGCCGATGACGTCGCATGCCGCGGTCTGCCCCTTCTGTAGTCCTGCGTCCAGCAACCTCGTAGCGCAGTCGTCGCTCAGTCTCGCCCTGCGCGACGCCCACCCGGTGTCCCCTGGGCATACGCTCGTCGTCCCGCGCCGTCACGTGGAGAGCGTCTTCGATCTCTCGGACGACGAGTGGGCGGATCTCTGGGCTCTCGTCCGGAGGATCTGTGGCGAGGTGGACGAGTTGCGCGCCGCCGACGCGCTGAACATCGGTGTCAACGATGGCCCCGCGGCCGGCCAGACCGTCCTCCACGCTCACATCCACGTCATCCCGCGTCGCCACGGGGATGTATCGGAGCCGCGGGGCGGGGTCAGGTGGGTGATCGCCGCGCGGGCGGACTACTGGTCCGGCTCGGGACATACCAGAGGGTGAGATCGGGCCCGGACCGCCGGGCGACCCGCCGGGCGGACCGCCGGCGCCGACCACGTGAGCGGCCGTTCCATTATCTTACGGTCAGGCCCTCCCTGGCCCTGTGGTAGGCTCCATACCCGGAGGTACGCGAAGCCTCGACCGCGAGGACCGTCCGGCCGAGAGGCGGGAGCGCCTCGGGTCGCTTCCGAGGAGCCGCGCGTCGAGGCCTGGCTTGACTCAAGGAGCGATAGAATGAGACAGAGCGACATCGTCGTGGTCGGGGGCAGCGCCGCCGGCCTGACGGCAGCGATAACGGCGCGGCGGCGCTACCCGGACCGCAGCGTGCTCGTGATACGGAAGGAACAGCAGGTGCTGATACCGTGCGGGATTCCGTACATCTTCGGCACCGTGGGAACCCCGGAGAAGAACCTCATCTCCGACACCGTGCTGGAGAAGAACGGGATCGACCTGTTGCTGGCGGAAGCCACGGACATAGATCGGGAGCGGAAGGTGGTGCAGACGAGCGCCGGTGATGTGGGCTACGAGCGGCTCGTGCTCGCCACCGGTTCTCGTCCCATCATGCTGCCCATCGAGGGCTGCGACCTGGACGGCGTCTACTCGATCGTCAAGGACGTCGAGTACCTGAGCAAGCTCCAGGAACGTCTGAAGACGGCCCGGAACGTCGTGGTCATCGGTGGCGGGTTCATCGGCGTCGAGTTCGCCGACGAGATCAACAAGGCGGGGGACAAGCACGTGACCGTCGTCGAGGTCGCGCCGCACTGTCTCTCGCTCGCGTACGACGAGGAGTTCTGCGTCGAGATGGAGAAGGTCATCGCGTCACGCGGTGTCGACATCCGCACCTCGGCGAAGGTGGCGCGTATCGAGGGCCCCGAGAAGGTCGAGCGGGTCGTGCTGTCCGACGGCAGCGTGATCGAGGCGGACCTGGTGATTCTGGGCGTCGGAGCGGTCGCCGCCGTGGAGCTGGCGAAGAAGGCCGGTGTGCGGATCGGCTTGACCGGAGGCATCGCCGTGGATCGGACGATGCGGACATCGGACGACCTCATCTTCGCCTGCGGCGACTGCGCCGAGAAGACGTCCTTCTTCGGGGGACGGCCCTCCCCGCTGAAGCTGGCCTCGATCGCCACGGTCGAGGCGCGCATCGCCGGTGCGAACCTGTTCGGGATCCGCCGCGAGAGCGTGGGGACGGTGGGCGTCTGGTCCACGGCGCTGGCCGGGACGGCGCTGGCCACCGCCGGGATGACGGAGACGATGGCACGCGATCGTGGATACGCGGTGGTGTCCGCGACCGTCGAGGGTCCCAACCGACATCCCGGGGGCATGCCGGGGGCGGCCAACACACGGGTCAAGCTGGTCTTCGAGCGACACTCGGGCGTCATCCTCGGCGGGCAGGTGATGGGCGATGCCGCCGCCGGTGAGATCATCAACGCCGTGTCCGCATGCGTGCAGAAGAAGATGACGGCCGAGGACATCGCCATGTTCCAGGTCGGAACGCATCCGGCGCTGACCGCTTCGCCCGTCGCGTACCATATGGTCAACGCAGCCGAGATCGCGATCCAACAGATGAGCAAGCCGGAGGCGTAACGATGACGACGATCCTGATCATCGACGACGATCCTGATTTCACGCTGGCGGTTCGCTCGGCGCTCGAGGCCCACGACTTCAAGGTCGAGGAGGCGGGTTCGCCCGAGGAGGGCATCAAGAAGGTCCTGAGCGTGCGCCCGGACCTGGTGATCCTCGACGTCATGATGCCGGCGGGCTACGAGGGTTTCGACGTGGCGTGCGCCCTTAGGGAGGAGCACCACCTGAAGGACCTGCCGATCGTGATTCTCACGAGCCTTCACGATAAGCATCAGGTGCCGTACCGGTTCGCGCCGGACTCGACGTACCTTCCGGTGGACCTGTTCCTGGACAAGCCCGTCAAGCCGGCGGTACTGGTGGAGACGGTCAAGGAGTTGCTGGGAGAGCGGCGCGAGGAGCCGAAGTCCCCGCTCTAGCCGCAAGCGGCCTGTTCATATCGCACGGTAGCACCAGGAGGAGCGATGGGTGGTCAGGACGGCCTCGGGCGCCTGGAACGAGATCCCGGCATCTATCGGACCCGCGAGATTCCGCCCGGAAGCCGGGCGAAGATCGTGGATGCCGTATCCCGGTCCGCCTACAGCAACAATCGCACGTACGAGGGCTGCGCCCGCTGCGTGCTGGCGGCCGTCGACGAGCACCTTCGGCTCACGTCCGCGGAGGGCCTCGAGCAGGCCATCAAGGCCAGCACGGGGCTCTCCGCGGGCGTCGCCAGGATGGGGGAGATCTGCGGGGCGCTCCTGGGCGGCGTCATGGCCCTGGGGCTGGAGTTCGGCTCGGGGAACCTGGCGAAGTTCGATCAGTACACGGCGACCATGAGCCGCTCGCAGGAGCTCTTCAGCGCGTTCCGGGATCACTACGGAACGGTGCGGTGTGCCGACATCCAGGAAGCGCTGTTCGGGCGTCGGTACGATTTCTTCAAAGAGGAAGACCGGGATGCGTGGTACGCGGACGACGGGCTGCAGAAATGTCCGGGCGTGTGCGCCACCGCCGCCGGTATGGCCGCGGACATCATCCTCCGTCATCGCACGATGACGTGAGCGGGCGGGTCCCGCACCCGGCTTCTCTCCCACAGACATCTGGAAAGGAAACGCATCGCCGATGAATGCCAGCGTTCGGTGGCACGGAGGTCTGACGTTCGACGGGACGGCCGACAGCGGCTTCGAGATCAAGCTGGGCGCGGAGCGGGAGGTCGGCGGCGACGACGACGGGTTCCGCCCCATGGAGCTCATGGCACTGAGCCTGGCCGGGTGCACGGCCATGGATGTGATCTCGATCCTGCGGAAGAAGCGCCAGGACATCACCAGCTTCCAGGTGGATGTGAAAGCCGAGCGCGCCCCGGAGCACCCGAAGGTCTTCACCGGCGCCTTGATCGAGTACGAGATCACGGGGAAGAGCGTCCAGGAAGCCGCGGTCCGCCGGGCCATCGAGCTCTCCGCGCTGCGCTACTGTCCCGCCCAGGGGATGCTGGCCGGGATCATGTCCATCCAGCTCGACTACAGGATCTTCGAGGGACACTCGGCCGGCGACCGGGAGCTGAAGACCGAGGGCCGCTGGACCCCGGACGGGGCGGGCGGGTCTACCTGACCCAGTCCATGCCGATCGCGTGCCCGAGCTCCACGTAGCTCTTCTCGAGGGGATACTCGACCGCGAGCGAGGGAGACGACGGGAGACCGGCTCCCGTGTCCCGGATCGCCCTGAGGCCGTCCAGCAGGCCGCCCAGCGCGTCCGACGGGGCGGAGAAGATCATGCTGTAATCGTCACAGGCCGCCCTGCGCTGGTCGCCGCCGCACGGGATGCTCATGCTCCACTGTCGTTGCGCGACGGCCGGCACGACGTAGTAGACGCAGGCCGCGTGACCGGACATGCGCGTGACGATGTCCTCTCCGTCCAGCCAGTTCTTCGCGAGCATGATCTGCGTCATCACCGCGGGATTGCCGTAGAGGAGGAAGATGTCGGGCTCGAAGGTCGCGGTCTCGAGGGGCGCCGTGACGACGGCCGAGTACGTCGAGGGATCGAACCGGGGCATGTTGCGGGCCCACGTCGCGCCGGCTTCCAACGTGGATGCCGAGCCGGGATAACGGTTGTGACCGTCGAGGAATCGCTGCGGCGGCTCGACGAAGCCCAATCCGACGACCGGCTCGAAGCACCACATGTCCTCGCGGGTCTCGGCGATGGTGAGTCCCCTCCGGCGCGTCAGGGCGAGCGCCTGGCAGAACGAGAGGTGGTGCCCCAGGTCTCGCACGGGACGCACCGCGTCCTCGGGGATGTCGGCCTCGCTCCGGAGCATCTTCAGGGCGATGGGCATGCTCTGGAGCCGGAGAAGCCCCACGAGCTCGGCGGCCTGTTCATGCATTCGTGCGATGTCCATGGTTCCTCCCTTTCGTCGTGGCCGCCGCGGGTGGCGTGGGATGTCGGTAGGCGATGACGCCGAGCACCGGCGCCGTGACGATCATGAGCATGCACAGGACCTGTCCCATGCTGAACGGCCCGAACGCCAGGCCGAGCTGGACGTCCGGCTCGCGCGTGAACTCGATGAGAAACCGCTGGACGCCGTAGCCGACGAGGAAGACCGCCCCCAGGAGACCGGGCCGGTACCAACCGCGGCGCCGGGCCCAGCGCTCGACGGCGACCAACAGCACGAACGTGATGAGCCCCTCGGCGATCGCCTCGTAGAGCTGTGACGGGTGTCGCGCGACCTGGAGCGGGTCCGACGGGAAGACCATCGCCCAGGGAAGGTCCGTGGGTCGGCCGTACAGCTCCCCGTTGATGAAGTTGCCCAGGCGTCCGAAGAAGAGCCCGGGCGTCCCGGCATAGGCGAGCGTGTCCGCGATCTGCCAGAAAGGAATGCGGCGGGCCCACGCGAACAGCAGGCACGCCGTGACCATGCCCAGCACCGCGCCGTGGAACGAAAGGCCCCCGTGCCAGATGCGGAGGAACTCCAGCGGTTCGTTCAGATAATGGGTGGGCTGGTAGACGATGGCATAGACGAGTCGTGCTCCCAGCAGCATACCGATCACCAGATACACGATCCAGGCGTCGACGTCGTCCTCGGTCATCGCGACGAAGCCGCGCCGGGCGCGCCGGAGGGCGAGTCGGTGGCCTACGATGTATCCGACCAGGTACATGAGGCCGTACCAGCGGATCGCGAAGGGCCCGATGCGGAAGATCTCCGGCGAGATGTGCGGATAGGGTATGGACATGAGGCTAGGAGCCTGTCCGAGGAATGCTGCGGGCCCCGTTCGGGACGGCGGCGCCCCAATAATGAAAGCCGGCGAGTCGCCAGCCCGGCAGGTAGGTGGCCTGCATGTCCACGATCTCGAACCCGGCTCGCTCGAGCAGGGCAGGGACGTCCCGGTCCAGGTGGCAGCCTCCGCTCACGCGTTGCCAGACGGGGCTCAGGCGGCTCTGCCACCGGCGCAGGCCCGGATCCGGGGCGACGCCATGTTCACAGAACAGGAGCTGCCCGGTCGGCTTGAGGACGCGCGCGACCTCCCGCAGGCTCCGTGCGGGGTCGGGAATGGTGCACAGCGTGTACGTGAGGACCGCCGTATCGAAGCGGGCGCTCTCCATCGGGATGTCCTCTCCGCGCGCCGGAACCAGCTCGACGTCGAGCGTCGTATCCTTGACGGCTCGCGATGCCATGCGCGTCAGCTCCGGAGACGGGTCCAGCCCCCAGACCTTCGTGACCCGCTCCGGATCGTAGAACGGAAGATTCAGACCCGAGCCGAACCCCACCTCGAGGACATCGCCCCGTGCGAGCGGAATCACCTTCGCGCGCTGCCGCGTGGTCATCGCCGAGCTGCACGTACGATGCACCAGCGTCGGCAGGAGGTAGCGGTCGTAGAGATTCATGCGGTGTCCTTCACAGGACGTCCGCGAGCCGGCGAAGGTCGGGCATGCAGTGCGTCGCCGGACAGGCGGGCGAGCAGCCCCCGCGCGCGATGTGGACCGTGCGCATCCCCAGCTCGGCGCCGGCCGCGATCTCGGACTCCAGGTTGTCCCCGACCACCACGACGGTTTCGGGGGCGAGATGCTCCTGCCGCAGAATCTCCTGGAACAGAGCCTTCTTGCCCTTTCGTGGCACGGCCAGGGCGTCGTCCACGTAGACGGCGTCGAGCCAGGCGTCCAGCCCGAGCGCGGCGATCTTCTGCTCTTGTACGGATGGGACGCCGGTGGTCACGAGGATCTTTCTCTGCGGCAGGCGGATGAGGTCGGCCACGTCGGGGAAGAGGGGCAGGCGCTCGGGGAGCACGGCCAGCGCGGATGCCTCCAGGCAGGCCCGACGGAGCTCGTCCGGCCATCCGTGCGTCCTGGCGACCAGCGTGATGGGGCTTCCCATCAGCTCGGGGATCGAAGATTCGAGGATCTCCCGGCTGACTCCGCCGATGCGCGCGTGGGCCAGCCGGAGCTCGGCGAAGACGGGCTCCATGACCGCGCGGGGGATGGATTCGGGATCGAAGAGCGTGTGGTCCAGGTCGAGCAGGAGCGCGGCCGCCCTCATCCGGGCCCGATCCCGTCGAGGTGGCGGTCGAACCGACGATGGGGCCCGGTCATGGCACGTTGATCACGGCGCCACAACCACTCTCGACGAAGTCGCTGCCCCACGCCTCCCGGAACAACACCGTGGCCGCATCGCCGGTGCAATGGCTGGGGGCCACCTTGCGCACCCCCAGGTCACGGAGGGCCGCGACGGTCGCGCGGTTCTGCTCCATGCTGCGGCCGGCCAGGTGGAATCCGCCCATGAGCAGGTAGATGTCCTTGTCGAGATAGGCACGGGCTGCCCGGGCGATCTCGACGATCCCCGGGTGCGCGCAACCCGTGATCACCACCAGACCCGAGGCGGTATCGATGATCAACGCCTGTTCGTCGATACCGTTACCCAGGATTCCCGTCGTGTGCAGATCGGCGACGAGGCATCGCGGCCCGCTCACCGGGGCCACCCGCGCCCCGTGCCTCTCCACCTCGTGTACGAACGCCGGCGGGAACGACTGCGGCAGGTAGACCGTGACGTCGTGGTTCCGGGTGAGAAAACCGTCCAGGCCGCCCGTGTGGTCGGCGTGGGCATGCGACAGGATGACGGCCGTGACCTGCTGCGGCTCCAACTCCAGCCGCGCGAGGTTGGCGAGCAGCGTCGGGCCGTCCCCACCGGTGTCGAAGAGCACGACGTCGGTGCCGGTTTCGATGAACGCCGCGAAGCCCCAGGCGGTCGCGAGTCCGGGCGCGTGCGGCACGTTGTTGTACACCACGGTGATGCGCAGCGGCTGGGCGGACATGATTCCAGGCCTCCATAAGCCGACCGTCAAGAACAGGAACGCCAGGCACGTCTTGCGGATCACGGCTCATGCTCCATTGCGGCGACGCCGGCAGGACCCCGGTGGGCTCGTGGAGCCGGTGGCGCGCCCGGAGATTCCTCGCCAATGATGTGACCGCGTGGGCGTCGGAACAAGACCGCGCGGGCCGGTCGCTCGTCACCGCTGCCGGTTGCGCAATCCCCGGCTATGTTGGAATAATCGCCCGGCGGTTCCTCCCCTGCCGAACCGCCACCCCAGACCCGGTGCGGTGAGCCATGGACCCTGCGCTCTTCTACCACCGATTCCACTTCGCCTTCACGATCTCCTACCACTATCTCTTTCCCCAGCTCACGATGGGTCTCGGCCTGCTCATCGTGCTCCTGATGGGGTTGGGACTGCGTAAGAACGACCGGCGTTACGAGGAGGCGGCGCTCTTCTGGGGGCGCATCTTCGGGCTGACGTTCGTCATGGGCGTCGTCACCGGGATCCCGATGGAGTTCCAGTTCGGGACGAATTGGGCGCGCTTCTCGGAAGCCACCGGAAGCGTGATCGGCCAGACCCTGGCCATGGAGGGAGTGTTCGCGTTCTTCCTGGAGTCCTCGTTTCTCGCGCTCTTCCTGTTCGGTCGTGAGAAGCTCGGACCACGAGGGCATTTCGCGTCGGCCGTGGCCGTCTGGCTCGGCTCGTGGCTGTCGGGATACTTCATCGTCGCCACGAACGCGTTCATGCAGCACCCCGTCGGGTATGCGCAGGGCCCGGACGGAAGCCTGGCGCTGTCCAGCCTGACGGCGCTCCTGACCAACCCCTGGCTCCTATGGCAGTACGCCCACACGATGACGGGCGCGGTGGTCACGGGGTCGTTCGTGATGGCGGCGGTGGGGGCCTACTACATCCTCGCGGACGGGCCTGCCGAGGTGGGGGGGTCCTCGTCCCGCTCCGAACACGGCCGGATCTTCCTCCGCGTCTCCGTGCCGACGGGACTCGTCGCTTCGGTGCTCATGGCGTTCCCCACCGGGGACATGCAGGGGAGCTCCGTGGCGCGGTACCAGCCGCCGACGTTCGCCGCGATGGAGGGGCTCTTCCATACGGAGGAGCCGGCCGGACTCGTCATGATCGGCCAGCCCGACATGGAGGAGCTTCGCCTGGACAACCCCATTGAGATCCCCGCGGTCCTCAGCTTTCTCACGTACCGCCGCTGGGACGCGCGCGTGGAGGGGCTGACCTCGTTCCCGAGGGAGGACTGGCCCGACAACGTTCCGCTGCTCTATTACGCGTACCACCTCATGGTGGGACTCGGTACGATCTTCATCGCGATCATGGCCGTGGCGGGCTTCCTGCTCTGGCGAGGGACCCTGTACGCCACACGACCGGCCCTCTGGGTCGTGATGCTCGCGGCACCCTTTCCGTTCATCGCGAACACGACGGGATGGCTCACGGCCGAGCTCGGGCGGCAGCCCTGGACGGTCTACGGGATCCTCCGCACGGCCGACGGCTCCTCGCTGACCGTGGGGTCGGGCAACGCCCTGTTCTCCCTCATCGGATTCATGGGCCTCTACCTCGCTCTCGGCATCGTCTTCCTGTTCCTGGCGCAACGCGAGATCGGGCACGGGCCGGCGCCTGCCCACTCCAGCCATCCCGGGGAGGTATGAGACATGGCCACGGTGTGGTTCTGGCTCGTCGCCGCTCTGCTCACGATGTACGTGGTCCTCGACGGGTTCGACCTTGGTGCCGGCGCCATCTATCCGATGGTGGCCCGCTCGGATGTGGAGCGCAGGACCGTGCTGCGCAGCATCGGGCCGGTCTGGGACGCCAACGAGGTCTGGCTGCTGGCGGCCGGAGGGTCGCTCGTGATGGCGTTCCCGCGACTCTACGCCTCGAGCTTCAGCGGCTTCTACTTGCCGCTCATGACCGTGCTTTGGCTGCTCGTCCTGCGGGCGGTGGCGCTTGAATTCCGGAGCCATGTGGAGAACGTGGTCTGGCGACCATTCTGGGACGCGGTCTTCTGGGGAGCGAGCACGCTCCTGGCCGTATTCCTCGGTGCGGCGCTCGGCAACGTCGTCAGGGGCGTGCCCCTCGACAGCGAGGGGTACTTCTTCTCGCCTCTGTGGACCAACTTCGCCACGCGGGGTGAGCGCATCGGGATCCTGGACTGGTATACCGTGACGGTGGGGGTCACCAGCCTGTTGGCGCTCGCGCACCACGGAGCTCTCTGGGTGGCCCTGAAGACCCACGATCCCGTGCGCGGACGCTCGGCGAAGCTCGCGTCGTGGGTGTGGCCTCCGCTGGTGGTCGCCGTGGTGCTCATGACCGGCCTGACGTTTCGCGTGCAACCGCACGTGCCGCAGCGCCTGGCCCAGCAGCCGCTCGGAACCGTCTTTCCCGCGCTGGCCGTGGTGGGGTTGGCCGTGAGCTGGTGGATGGGCCGACAGGGCCGTGAGCTCGGCGCGTTCCTCGGTTCGGTCGTCTTCCTGGTCGGAATGCTGCTCTCGGTATCGTTCGGGCTCTATCCCCTCGTGCTGCCCGCTGCCAACGATGCCGCGGCGTCGCTGACCGTACACAACGCCACGAGTCCGGCACACGGCCTGCGCGTCGCGTTGCTCTGGTGGATTCCGGGGATGATGCTGGTGGCCGCCTACACCACGTTCATCTACCGACGGATGCGCGGGAAGGTGTCCATGGATGGAGCGGGGTACTGAGCGGCCGCGAGGTCGAGGCCGTTCAGCGGTAGTATTCCACCTTGCAGCCGCAGCCGTCCCACATGCGCTCGTAGGTCTCCAGGCGCTCCTTCACGAAACGGCGCACCTCCTCGTCGTCCGCGAGCCGCCGAAGGACCCGCTCGCCGGACGACGGCTCCTCGACCGCGATGGGGCCGTGGTCGTCCCGAACGATCACGAGGGCTCCGGCCAGGAACGTCGCGTGGCGCTCCACCTCGTGGAGGGCGCTCCGTAGCTCCTCCCACTCGGCCTTGCTCAGCCGGATGACCGTCTCCATCTCCAGGCGGCGGCTCAGGTCGTCGACGGTCATGGTGGGCGCGGCACTCACGAGGGCGGGGTGGGGTGGCGGACGGCCTCAATCTGGTGACGTCCGGTCACGCTTGTCACGGGCGCGTGGGTGGGTCGGGGATAGCGTCGCCATTCGTCCCCGCCCATGTTCAGGGTGGGTCATGGTGATGCCACAGGGTCCCGTGGACGTCTCCCACGGGAAGGGGATGTGTTATGCGTGCAGCGTGTCCAGTCGTTCGCGGGATCGTGACGTCGTCCCTCCTCGCCCTGGCCGTGACCGCATGCGCCAGGGGACCCGAGCCCATCGCCCTGATCACCGTGAGTCCGACCCAACCCGGCCGCTCGATCCCGGCCGGGTTCCTCGGCCTGTCTCACGAATGGGGACAGGCCCAACTGCTCATGGGCGACCCGGCGATCGGCGTCAACCCCATCTACCGCCAGCTCGTCCGAAACCTGGCCGCGTACGGCGGGGGTCCGGTCTCGCTGCGTATCGGCGGAGGCACGACCGATCGCACCGGCCCGCCGCGGGCGAACACGATCACGCCGCTCGCCCGGCTCTACGAGGACCTGAGCACGCCCGCACCGTTCGTCTCGTTCATACTCGGCGTCAACCTCGGAGCCGACGACGCCCGCCTCGCGGCCCGGCAGGCCAGGGCGTACACCGAGGGCATGCCGTTCGGCTCCATCGAGGCGCTCGAGATCGGCAACCAGCCCGACACGTACGAAGATCTGGGCTACCGCCGCGCGGGATGGGGATGGGCGGGCTACCTGGAGGACTTCCGCGCCTGGACGAGGAGCATTCGCGCCGCGGTCCCCGACGGACCGGCGTTCATGGCACCCTCCAACGCGGCCTTCGCGGGCCACCCGCCCGTGCCGGACATGGCGGCAGGCGGCTTCGGGACGGAAGAAGACCTGACCCAGCTCCTGGCCCAGGCGAAGGATACGCTCGCGATCGTCAGCCAGCACGCCTACGCCACCGGCGGCTCCGCCTGTGGAGGGAACCCGACGCCGGGGTTCCTGCTCGCGCCCACCTCCACCACCGAGAGTGCGGCGCTGGCGAAGACCTACGTGGCGCTGGCCAGGAGCGGCGGCAAGCCCTACCGGATCTCCGAGATGAACTCGATCATGTGCGGCGGTGAGCCCGGCGTCAGCGACGCGTTCGAGGCGGCGCTGTGGGCGGTGGACATGCTCTTCGAGTACGCGGCGGCCGGCGTGGTCGGGGTGAACGTCCACACCAACAACTGGGACACGATCCGCGGCTGGGACGCCCAGGGCGCCTTCCTGTTCGACGTTCCGGAGAGGCAGTACACGGCGTCGAACATCACGCCGCCGCCGCCGCCGGATGCGACGTTGAGCGACGATTATCGCTTGCGTGCGGTGCTGCCCCTCTACTACGGCCTCTGGCTCTTCGCCGAGGCGACCGGCAGTCTCGGCCAGATGGTGCCGGCCGCCGTCGAAACCACCGCGAACCTGAAGGCGTGGGCGACGCTCGATCCCGCCACGGACGACCTTCGCGTGGCCGTCATCAACAAGGACCAGCAGGCCGCCGGGACCGTTCGGATGATCATACCGGGGTACCCCGTGGGCAACGTGAAGCGCCTGCTCGCGCCGTCGATCGGCGCAAAGGAGGGAATCACGTACGGGATGCAGACGTTCGACGGGAGCCTGGACGGAAAGCCGGTGGGCACGGAGCAAGCCGAGAACGTCAGGTCCGCCCAGAACGGCGTCTTCACCATCACGATCGCACCCGCGAGCGCGGTGTTGCTGATCGCGAGGAAATAGGGACGCGAGGCGGGGGGCGGTCGTGCGCTAGGCTAGGCCCGAGCGATCCTCCGCTCCTCCCCGCTCCGGCGCTCCCAGAGGCGGCGGTCCACGGCATGGCGGCGCTCGATCGTCGAGCGGCGCTCTACGTGCCGTCGGTCGCCCCGAGCGCGTTGTTCGGCCGCCACCACGATGATCACGTTGCGTCGCGGGCGCACCCGGCGGTCGGCCAGTCTTCGCCGGTCGCCCTGACGTCTCTCGAGGAGCGTTCGACGGTCTTCCCCGGACCTGCGGTCTTCGAGGCGTTCCTGGAACATGGATGGAGGGATTTGTCGGGGGCGTAAGGGTCGCAAGTACGAAGTGAATCTTAGCGCCTGAACACAGGGTGTCAAAGGTTCTCGCGGAGTTCCGCCCGACGCTCCCGGTCGGCCTCTTCGAGGGCTTCTTTCATGGCTGGAGAGGCTTCGAGCACCGTGTCCAGATCTTCCCTCCGGAGCTCGTACAGCGCGCATGGCGTCACCGCTCGGCACGTCGCCGTACGGGCGCCTCCGTGTAGGAGCGCCATCTCTCCGAAGAACTCGCCGGCGAGCAGCGTCGCCACGTCCCGCGTGATCCCCCCGTCCTGGCGCGACACCCGGACCACCCCCCGGGCCACCAGGAACAGCGAGGATCCGCTCTCACCCTGCCGGACGATCGCGTCGCCGGCGGGGGCCGTGCGGCGGCGGAGCTTCTCGACCACCCGGGCGTGCTCCTCCCGCGGGAGAGCCTGGAAGAACGGAACCTTCCGGAGCAGCTCCTCGGGATCCACCGCGAGCTTCGCCGCCTGGCTCGCGCGCAGCGTCCGCAGCTCCCGGGCCATCTCCTCGAGCATCACCTCGGCGACGCCGTGCGGGATGGTGCCGGCGTGTGCCTTTTCCTCGATGGCTCCCTTCTCGGCGTGGAGCGCCAGACGATCGGCCAGGCGCTCCTGCGTCGCGGCGACGAACTCGGGGAACAGCTCGGCCGTCTGGTCCAAGCGGCTTCGCGCGCTCTCGTGCCAGTACTCGTACGTCGCACGGACCTCCTGGACGATGTCGGGGCGCGACGCCTGGCTCTCTCCGAGCGCGGCCAGGTCCTCCAGGACGCGCGCGCTCCCCCGGAACCGTGCCCACGCGACCTCGTAGTCCCGGGCGGCGCGGCCGGCGCGCAGCCGTTCTACCCGAGGTCCCAGCCCCGGGAAGCGCTCGAGCAGGCGGTAGAGCGCGGTCTCGAGGCGCTCTCCGGACGGCGGGTGCAGCGTGAACTCCGGGAGGCGGCCCTCGTGGCGGATGCCTTCGGTCTGCAACTCGATGGAGTAGGCCAGGTTGCGGTACGTGCGCTCTCCGACGTGCGCGTTCGAGAACATCTGGTAGTAGAACGCCTTCTCCTCGCCGAGGCAGCGCAGGTAGAGGAGCCGTTTCTCCTCCTGCGCGTCCATTTCCCTCGCGCGCAGGTGGTCGAGCTGGCCCTTGAGCCGGTCGAGCTCTCCATCGCACCGCGCGGTCATCTCGTCGGCGATGCGCGGGGAAAACAGTCCGTCGGCCCGGAGATCGGGAATCTCCGCGAGCGTCCTGCGCTTGGCCGCGATCAGCCCGTCCAGCCGCGCCATCCTGTCGGAGAGAGGAGGGACGTGGAGCCCGTAGTGCTTCACCACGGTCTCGATCGTGAGCCCCTGGACGAGCAGCGTGAAGAGCACCGCACCCGTTGCGATCGTGATGAAGAGCGCCTTGTTCTCGACGGAGGCGGGCAGGGAGAGCGAGATCGCGAGCGCGATGCCCCCACGCAGGCCGCCCCAGTACATGACCGTCTGGTATCCGAAGGGGATGGGATCGTTTCCGGGGAGCTTCCCGAGGAGCGGGAGGAGCGTGTAGATGACGATGGCTCGCGAGACCAGCATGGCCAAGACGACCCAGAACAGCACCGGGAGCGCCGCGACGAGATCGCCCAGATTCACGGTGAGCCCGACGAGGAGGAAGATCAGGGCGTTGGCCACCCCGGCCATGTAATCCCAGAAATGCTCCAGGTAGATGACGGTGGACGGCGTGATCTTGGCCAGTCCCCAACCGCCCAGCACGACCCCGGCGGCTACGGCCGCCATCACCCCGCTCAGGTGCAGCCAGTGCTCGGCCACGTAGAACGACAAATAGGCGAGGATCGTCGTGAGCGTGATCTCGAAGAACTTGTCTCCGCCCAGATCGCCCATGATGGCGCCGGCCAGCAGAGCGAGGAGCCACCCCACGACGAGGCCGCCGAAGAACACCGCCACGAACTGCACGGACCCGACGATCAGCGTGTCGGTCGTGAGCACCCCGGCTGCCATCACGCCGATGATGATGCGTGACAGCACGATCGCGGTCGCGTCGTTGAAGAGGCTCTCGCCTTCCACAAGCATGGTCAGGCGCTTGGGCGCACCGAGCTGGCCGAAGAGCGCGATCACCGCCACGGGGTCCGTGGCGGACAGGATCGAGCCGAGCAAGAGCGCCTCGGCCCAGTTCAGGTGCACGCCCACCCAGGGGGCCGCCAGGTGCATGATCCAGCCGATGACGGCTGTGGAGAGGAGAAGCCCGGGAACGGCCAGCGTGAGGGTCGGCGCCAGGTTCTCGCGGAGGGCCCGCGCGTCCAGGTGGAACGCCGACTGGAAGATCAGCGCGGGCAGGAACACGAAGAACACGACGTCCGGGTTCACCTCCACCACCGCCAACGGCGCCAGGAAACCGACGTGGTCGGCGAGCCAGCCGAGGACGGCCCCTGTCACCACGAGGGCGACCGTGAAGGGAACCCCGGTTCGCTTGGAGAACGGGTGAACGGCCGCGGCGATCACCAGCAGGCCGACGAACGCGCCCACGAGCGATACCACGGCACTCGCATGGGCCGCGGCCTGAGCTTCGGCCGCGGTCCCGGCGGCACCTTGCACCCACGTCGGCAGCAGCATGATGACCTCCTCAGGTCATCGTGGTTTCCTTCACGCGGTCGGCTGTGAGATCATGACGCCGCCGACGTGGTCGCAGAGCGCCCGGGCATCCTTGGGGGATCCCAGGAAGATGAGGATCATGCCGGGCGTGACCGGCTGGCTCCGGGGGGGGTTGTAGCGCCAGGTCCCGTCCTGGTCCCGCTCCGCGAGCAGCAACGCTCCCGGAATCTTCTCGAGTCCGATCTCGTTGAGCGCCCGTCCGACCAACGGGGATCCCTCGGGGATCTGGATCTCGTCGATCCGGAGGTTGAGATCCCGATTCCGGAGCATGGTGTCGAGGAACGTCACCACGGTGGGACGGATCAGCTCGGATGCCATGCGGAGCCCGCCGATGAAGTTGGGCGACACGACTGCGTCCGCACCGACCTTGCGAAGCCTGGCCTCGGCCTCGACCTCCCCGGTGCGCGTCACGATACGGATGTTCGGGTTGAGCTGTCGGGCCGTGAGCGTGGCGACCAGGTTGTCCTTGTCGGACTCCATGGCCGCCACGAAGCCGGTGGCTCGTTTGACTCCGGCGAGCAGCAGCACCTCCTCCTTGGACGGGTCCCCGACCAACGTGGGGACATCCTGCAGCGTATCCGAGACGCGGCTCGCGTCTTCGGCCCGCTCCACCACCATGACGACGGGCCGGCGCACCGACACGAGCTCTCTGGCCGTGTAGATGGCCGTCTGCCCCGATCCGCACACGATCAGGTGGCGGTCGAGCCGGGCGAGTTCCTTCTCCATGCGCCGTCTCCTGAAGACGTGTCCGAGCTGACCCTCGAGGATGAAGGCCGTCGCGGTCGTGACGAAATAGGCCACGCCCCCCATTCCCAGGAGAATGAGGACCGCCGTGAAGATGAAGGCGCCCTCCGTCGCGAGCTCCACCTCGTAGCCGAAGCCCACGGTGGTGAGGGTGATGGCCGTCATGAAGAACGCCCGCACCCAGCCCGCGCTCGGGTCGATGACGTGGAAGCCCACCGTCCCCACGAGGGTTACGGCGAACATGTACGCCGCGCCGCCGAAGAGCCGGACGCGCAGGTCCTTCAGGTCGCGATCGACGTCCTGGGCTGTGGGCGGGTAGATGTCCACGACGGGGCGGGGACGGGGGGGTGCGCCGGGCGCTCGACGCTTCGCAATGTGGGTGGGGCTTCGGAACGGGCGCAAGCGGCTACCGCTTGCCGTCACGGTCCGGTTTTCGGAATGTTCTGGTCGACGGTCGGCCCTTCCGGGGCCGCACCCACCCGAGCCCGCCACTCCATCATGTCCGAGCGTGTCCTCCTCGACGGCAGGAGCCTCTCCCTCGCCGAGGTCGAGACCGTCGCCAGAGATTCGTCCGTTCGCGTAGAGCTCTCGGAGACGGCCCGCGAGGCGATCTGCCGGAGCCGCGCGTTCGTGGCTGCCAAGATCGCCGGCGGAGAACGCGTGTACGGCGTCACCACCGGGTTCGGACGGCTCGCCGACGTGGTCATCGCCCCCGACGCGCGCACCGCGCTCCAGCACAACCTGGTTCGGAGCCATGCGGCGGGCGTCGGCGAGCCCCTCGACCGCGTGGCGGTGCGAGCGATCATGGTGCTCAGGGCCAATGCGCTGGCCCGCGGCAACTCGGGGTGCCGCGTCGAGGTCGTCGAGCGGCTGCTCGAGCTGCTGAACCACGGGATCCACCCGAGGGTGCCACGCTACGGGTCGGTCGGGGCGAGCGGGGACCTCGGACCCCTCGCCCACGTGGCGCTCGCCGTGCTGGGCGAGGGGAGGGCCGAACGTGGAGGTGTCGAGGGAGACGTCGAAGGGCACCTGCGCGCCGAGGGGCTCGAGCCGCTCCACCTGGAGGCGAAGGAGGGCCTCTCGCTCATCAACGGGACCCAGGCCACCACCGCCCTGGGCATTCTCGCCCTGCTCGCGGCCGAGCGGACCCTGGAGTCGCTCGAGGTCGCCGGGGCGATGTCGCTCGACGCGCTCCTCGGTACGCCCGAAGCGTTCCGGGCGGAGATCCAGGATGCCCGTCCCCACCGCGGTCAGGCGGAGAGCGCCGGCCGCCTGCGCGCGCTGATCCGGGGGTCGGAGATCCGGGAGTCCCACCGGGTGGGCGATACGCGCGTGCAGGACGCCTACGCGCTGCGGTGCATGCCGCAGGTCCACGGCGCGGCGCGGGAGGTGCTCCGGTACGTGCGAGGGATCCTCGAGACCGAGGCGAACAGCGCCACGGACAACCCGCTGGTCTTTCCGGAGGCCGACGTGATCGTGAGCGGAGGAAACTTCCACGCTCAGATCGTCTCACAGGCTCTGGACTTCCTGGCGATCGCGGTCGCGGACCTCGCCGCGATCTCTGAGCGACGCATCGAACGCATGCTGAATCCCGACCTGTCGATGGGGCTCCCGGCATTCCTCACCGAGCAGCCGGGACTCCGGAGCGGGTTCATGGTCGCGCAGATCACCGCGGTGGACTCGCTGTCGGAGCTGCGCGTGCTGGCCCACCCGGCGAGCGTGGACTCGGTGACGACGAGCGCGAATCAGGAGGATCACGTCTCCATGGGCCTCACGGCGGCCCGGAAGGCACGCCAGGCCGTCGCATGCCTGGAGCAGGTCGCCGCCGTGGAGTTGCTCTGCGCGGCGCAGGGCCTGGAGTTCCGGCGCCCACTCCGGAGCGGGCCGCGTGTCGAGCGCGCGCACGCGCTGATCCGGGAGCGTGTGGCGCCACTCCACGAGGACCGGTCGTTGGGACCGGATCTCGACGCTTTGACTGAGCTGGTCCGCGGTGGGGATCTGGCCCGCATCGCGACCGGGGAGGACGACTGATGACGACGACGACGCATTCGGTGCGCGCCCCTCGGGGGACCGAACGCTCCTGCAAGGGGTGGACGCAGGAGGCGGCACTCCGGATGCTCATGAACAACCTCGATCCGGAGGTGGCGGAGGACCCGGAGCGACTCATCGTCTACGGGGGCACGGGGAAGGCGGCGAGGAGCTGGGAGGCGTTCGACGCGATCGTCCGTACGCTGCGCGAGCTGGGCGACGACGAGACGCTCGTCGTCCAGTCCGGAAAACCGGCGGGGGTGTTCCGCACCCACCGCCATGCCCCTCGCGTGCTCATCGCGAACGCGAACCTGGTCGGGAAATGGGCGACGTGGGAGCACTTCAACGAATTGGAGCGCCGCGGGCTGATCATGTACGGCCAGATGACGGCCGGCTCCTGGATCTATATCGGAACCCAGGGGATCCTCCAGGGCACGTACGAGACGTTCGGGACCATTGCGCACAAGCACTTCGGTGGCTCTCTGAAGGGACGCTGGATCCTCACCGGAGGGATGGGGGGGATGGGAGGCGCCCAACCGCTCGCGACCACCATGAATGGGGGCGTGATGCTGTGCGTCGAGGTGGACCCGCAGCGCATCCGACGTCGGCTGGCGACGCGCTACTGCGACCGCATGACGGAGAACCTGGACGAGGCGCTCGGGTGGGTCCGCGAAGCGACCACGGCCGGAGAAGCCCTCTCGATCGGGTTGGTGGGGAACTGCGCCGAGGTGCTCCCCGAGCTGGTGCGGCGCGGTGTCACGCCGGACATCGTCACCGACCAGACGTCCGCGCACGATCCGCTGAACGGGTACGTACCCCCCGGCCTCTCGCTCGAGGCCGCCGCGGCGCTACGCTCCTCCGACCCCGACGAGTACGTACGGAAGGCGATGGCGGGCATCCGCACGCACTGCGAGGCGATCGCGGCGATGCACGACGCGGGTGCCGTGGCCGTGGACTACGGCAACAACCTCCGGGGCGCCGCCCGGGACGCCGGCTTCGAGCGCGCGTTCGCGTATCCCGGGTTCGTCCCCGCGTACATCCGTGACCTCTTCTGCGAGGGCAAGGGGCCGTTCCGGTGGGTTGCGCTCTCCGGCGACCCCGCGGATATCCACCGGACGGACGAGCTGGTACTCGAGATGTTCCCCGAGGACGAGCACCTGTGCCGCTGGATCCGGATGGCCCACGACAAGGTCGCGTTCCAGGGACTTCCGGCCCGCATCTGCTGGCTGGGGCAAGGGGCCCGGGCGCGGTTCGGCGTCGCCATCAACGACCTGGTGGCCAAGGGCGAGATCAGCGCGCCGATCGTCATCGGGCGTGATCACCTGGACGCGGGGTCGGTGGCCTCACCGTTCCGCGAGACCGAAGGCATGAAGGACGGCACGGACGCGGTGGCCGACTGGGCGGTGCTGAACGCGCTCCTCAATACCGCGTCCGGGGCGAGCTGGGTCTCGTTCCACGACGGCGGGGGCGTGGGAATCGGCAACTCGCTGCACGCGGGCCAGGTGCTGGTGGCCGACGGAACGCTGGAGATGCGCGAGCGCATCGAAAGGGTGCTCACGAACGATCCCGGGCTGGGCGTCGCCCGACACGTGGACGCGGGCTACGAGCTCGCGATGGAGACGGCGCGGAAGGAAGGCATCAGGATCCCGATGTCCGGCGGCTGATGACCGGCACCCTCGTCGTGCGCAACGTGCACGTCGCCACCCTCCGGCCGGGTGGCGATCCGTGGGGTGAGGTGCGCCGCGGCGCGGTCGTCGTGCGGGACGGTCGTGTCTTGTGGGTGGGCCCGGAGTCCGAGCTGCCCGCTTCCGTGGGCGCCGCGGAGGACGAGGTGGACGGGGGTGGGCGCTGGCTCACGCCGGGGCTCGTGGACTGCCATACGCACCTCGTGTTCGCGGGCGACCGGGCCCGCGAGTTCGAGCAGCGCCTGGAGGGTGCGACCTACGAGGAGATCGCCCGAGCGGGCGGCGGCATCCTCTCCACGGTTCGCGCGACCCGGGAAGCGTCCGAGGACGATCTGACGACGTCCGCCGTCGCGCGCCTGCGCCACCTCGCCGCCCGGGGGGTCACGGCCGTCGAGATCAAGTCGGGATACGGGCTCGATGTCGACACCGAGCTCCGGATGCTGCGCGTGGCCCACGCGGCGGCCGCGACCGTGGGGACGCCGGTGCGCGCCACGTTGCTCGGCATGCACGCACTGCCTCCAGAGTACCACGGAGACCGCGACGGGTACGTGGACCTCGTATGTCGCGAGATGGTCCCGCGCGCGGCCCGCGAGGGGCTGGCCGACGCCGTCGACGCGTTCTGCGAGGGCATCGCGTTCACGCCTGCGGAGTGCGGGCGCGTCTTCCGCGTGGCCGAGGAGCACGGGCTCGCGCGGCGACTGCACGCCGACCAGCTCTCGGATTCGGGCGGCGCCGCGCTTGCCGCCGCGCACGGAGCCGCCAGCGCCGACCACCTCGAGCACGCCTCGGAGGCGGGCGCGCGCGCGATGGCGGAGGCCGGCACGATCGCCGTGCTCCTGCCGGGAGCCGCGTATTTCCTGCGCGAGGAGAACGCCCCTCCTGTGGAGGCCTTCCGGCGCCTGGGCGTCCCCATGGCGGTCGCCTCGGACCTGAACCCGGGGACCTCGCCGCTCCTCGACCCGCTCGGCGCGCTCAACCTCGCGTGCGTGCTCTTCGGCTTGACCCCTGCGGAGGCGCTCGCGGGCATGACCCGCGTCGCGGCCCGGGTCCTCGGCTGGGAGGCGGAGATGGGCACGGTGGAGCCAGGCAAGCGCGCCGACCTCGCTCTATGGTCCGTGGACCATCCGGTCGAGCTGGCCTACTGGATGGGAGGATCCCCCTGCTGGCGGGTCATCCGGGGCGGGAAGGTGGTGGAGGGCACCGGGGCCTGAGGGCCGCCCCGGCGCCCCATCCTCCCGCGTTAGCCGTCGCCGCCGCCCCGCCGCACCGGAGCTCGGCTGGCCGAGCCCCCGGACGGACGCGAGGCGCGGGGTACCGAGCCACCGCTGGGCCGCCTCACGCTCGGCGCGGACCGCGCCGGGGCCGAGCGCGACACGGACGGCCGTGACGTCGACGGGGCCGGTCGACTCACCGAGGGCCGCGATGTCGAAGGGGCCGAGCGGCTCATCGAGGGTCGCGATGCCGAAGGGGCCGGGCGCGACACGGACGGCCGTGAGGTCGAGGGCGCCGACCGGCTCACCGACGGACGCGACGCCGAGGGAGCCGCGCGCGTGATCGACGGCCGCGAGGCGCTCGGTGCCGAGCGGCTCAGGGACGGTCGCGACGTCGAGGGGGTCGCGCGGACCGACGGTCGCGAGGTGCTCGGAGCCGAACGGCTCAGGGACGGTCGCGACGTCGAGGGGGCCGCGCGGGCCGACGGCCTCGACGCGGCCGGCGTGCGCACGATCCCGCTCCGGCTCGACGGAGTCGCGGAGCGCGCGGATGGGGACGTCCGGGGCGTGAGGACCGCTGAAGGGCGGTCCCGGGTCGCCGGTGCCGAGCCACGCGCGGACGGCGTGGTCGGGGGGACCGCGGCCCTGCTCGAGGGCGTGACCGTCGACGTGCGCGTGCTGCCGCGCGGGGCCGCGAGGCGATCCGAAGGCCGGCGAGGCGCGACGGCCGTGGGAGCCGAGCGGGCCGTCCCACTCCGCGCCGAGGGACTCGCCACCCGTGCGGAGGGAGACGCCCGGGGCGTCGCCACACGACCTGCCGACGGAGTTCGGGAGTCGGCCACGCCCGCACGGCTGCTCGCGGGCGCCGGCGCCACACCGGACGCGCGGCGCTTCGCCGTGCCCGCGGCGACCGCAGTGGGCGACTCCTTGTAGCCTACGCCGCTACGAACGTACGAACCGGCCAGCGGCGAGACGCGTCCGGTCGCGATACCGCGGAGGCCACCCGGAGCGTAGGCGACCCTGGCGCGTCCGTAGCCGTAGTCACCCCAATAGCCGCGGTAGCTGCCCCAGTACCGGCCCCGGTACCCACCCCAATAGCTGCCCCAATAGCCACCCCAGTAGCCGGCCCAGGGGTCATAGGCCCAATAGGCGCCCCACGGGCTCGCCCAGGGGTCCGCCCAGTACACGAAGGTGGAGGGCCAGCCCCACCAGGAGCTCCTCCACCACCAGCTCCGGGCGCGCCACGAGTCGTACCAATACGGGCCCGCGACCACGCAGTCGTAGTACCAGTCGTCCCACGGATCCCAGTAGGGATCCCAGTAATAGTCCGAACACGAGTACGAGGTGTGACCCCTGAGGCCGTAGTCCCGCCAGCCGAGGCCGAGCGAGAGCCCGAGGAAGGCGGACCCCGGGTGGTAGTCGCCGACGTGCAGCCCGAAGCTCACACCCGAGAACAGGGAGCCCACGCCCACCCCGAACGACACGTGGGCCTGGGCGGTGGCGGGCGCCCCTGGAGCAAGGGCCAGCGTCGCCAGAAGCGGCAGGATGGTGGCGCGGGTGCGCATGGTGTCCTCCTCGTGAGGGTTCCTGCCTCTCATCGGAGGCAATCGTCGTGCCAAGATGGGCGTGGGCTCTAACAATCTGTCGCCCAATGGGTTAGGAGGATTCCATCTTCAGGGGCGGGCCCGCGGTGTCCGGCGCCGGGGACACCCCGGGGCTCCCGCGGGACACGACCGCTACACGAATGCCTTGCCTTGACAACGTCTTGGGGCGAGAATTATTCGAGTTCCGCCGACGCCGTTCGCGTCGAAGTCCAGCGGCCCGATGGGCTGCGGACCGGATCGCCCCGCTCGAATCCGAGCCCGGGTTGTTTCTTCCGAAAGCAGTACGCAGGCGCGACCGCGCCGCGACATGGCTTTCCGGTGACATGAGTCCAGACGTGCCCGAATCGCCCGAGATGCAGCAAGGCGAAGGGGAGAAGTCCAAGAGCAAGCGGAGTCGCCATCGCCGCCGTGGACGTCGCCCCCGCCGGAGATCACAAGACCGTTCCGACGCCGGCGACGGGAGCACCGCGTACGCGGCCGCTCCCGAGAACGGCGAGGACTTCCCCGCGCTCACCGAAGACATCGAGACCCTCGAGGCCGAGTCACGGCCCCTCGGGCTTCTCGAGGTCCTGAGCAGCGGCTCGGGGTTCGTCCGCCGCCGAGAGTCCAGCTACACGCCCGGCCGGGAAGACATCTACGTCGGCTCCCGCATCGTGCAGAAGTTCGGCCTCCGCACGGGGGACGAGCTCATGGGCGTGGTCGGCCGGCCGCGCAACGGCAAGAGCCCGCCGCTCGCGTACCTGTCGCGTGTGAACGACCGCATGCCGGACGAGGTCAAGCGCCGGGTGGAGTTCCAGCGCCTCTCCGCGATGCACCCGGACCACCAGCTCCTGTTGGAGTGTGGGCGCACGATCCGCGGCCAGCCGGACTACACGAACCGGGTCATCGACCTGTTCTGCCCGTTCGGGAAGGGGCAGCGCGCGATGATCGTCGCGCCGGCCAAGGCCGGCAAGACGACCGTGCTCCAGGCGGTCGCCGAGGGCATCGTCACGAACCACCCGGAGTGTCATCTGCTCATCCTGCTCGTGGACGAGCGTCCCGAGGAGGTGACCGAGATGGAGTCGTGCGGGTTCGGCGAGGTGATCTCGTCCACGTTCGACCGTTCCGCCGAGCGTCACTGCCAGGTCGCCGAGATGACGCTCGAGCGCGCCCGCAGGCGCGTGGAGCTGGGCGAGGACGTGGTGATCATCCTCGACTCGATCACCCGCCTCGCGCGCGCCCACAACACGGTCGAGGAGGGAAGCGGCCGCACGCTCTCGGGCGGGCTTGACGCCCAATCGCTCGAGAAGCCCAAGCGATTCCTCGGCAGCGCGCGCAAGATCGCGCCCGACCAGGGCGGCGGCTCGCTCACGATCATCGCCACGGCTCTGGTGGACACCGGGTCGCGGATGGATCAGGTGATCTTCGAGGAGTTCAAGGGGACGGGCAACAGCGAGCTCGTGCTCTCCCGCGAGCTCGCCGACAAGCGGATCTATCCCGCGATCGACTTGAACGCCTCGGCCACCCGCAAGGAGGAGCTGCTGCTCGATGACGACGCGCTCTGGCTCTCCCGGGCGATGCGTCGTCAGCTCGCCGGCGTGGGCGTGTCGGACGGCATGAACGAGTTGCTCAACATCATGCGGAAGACGAAGAGCAACCGAGACCTCATCACCTGGGCGAGGCAGCAGGGGGCGTGATCCCGGACCGTGACTCGGCGCCTTCCACCGCGAGGACGCCGAGGCGGTTCAGCGCCTTCTCCATCTCCCGACCCTGGGCGCGCTCCATGAACCGTGCCCAGTACCCCATCAAGGGGTTCCACCCGAAGTCGCCCTCCTCCTTCCAGGTCACGCGCGTTCCTCCCGTCTCGACGGTGAGCGAGAACACACCCTCGGTGCGCATGCGGCCCCCCTCGATCTCCACGCGGTAGCGCACGCGGGTAGGGCTTACCGCCTCGACGATCTCGAACGTGCCGTCGCCGAGCTCGGGGTCGTCCCACCGGAGGCGGGCTCCGACGCCTCGCCGGGGACCCTCCCGTACCACGCCCGAGTCGGGCCACGATGTCCAGCGGGACCAGCTCGAGGGCGCGTCCACGAGCGGGTAGACCGCGTCCGGGCCGGCCCGGATGAGGGCGGAGCGCTCGGCCGACCAGGTGCCCGGAAGCGCGAAGCCGACGATGAGGAAGAGCACGAGGAGTGCCGAGCCCGCGCCCAGCACGCGCGTGCCGAGGCTGAACGGCTCGGCGCTCATCGCGCCCTGCGGCCGTCCGGGTGCTCCTGCCACCAGGCCCTCAGCTCCGGCTCCAGCGAGGGCCAGACGTTGCTCGCGATCATCGCATGCCCTTCCGGGGTGGGGTGGATGCCGTCGTCCTGGTTGAGCTCCCGCACGCCGGCCACGCCGTCGAGGAGGAAGGGGATGATCCGCGCGCCCGCTCGGCGGGGCTCTCCGGAGCGCACGCGAACAGTGCGACGGACATCAACGAGCAGACGCGACGGTTCATATGATGATCGTGGCCCAGGGTCTCGAGAAGACGTATCTGAGCGGGGGACGACCCCTTCCGGTGCTCCGGTCCATCGACCTCGAGATCGCTTCCCAATCGTTCTTGGCCGTCGTGGGTCCCTCCGGGAGCGGCAAGACCACTCTGCTCGGCCTGCTTGCCGGGCTGGACGAGCCGACCCGGGGTCGCGTCCTCCTGGACGGGCAGGACCTCTTCGCTCTTACCGAGGACGGGCGCGCCGAGTTTCGCGCGCGGCGCGTGGGCCTGGGTGACCGGCTGCAGCACTATCCGGCCCAGCTCTCCGGAGGCGAGCAGCAGCGTGTGGCGCTGGCGCTTCGTTCGCCTAACCCCCGGCCTGGGAGCGCGCGAAGGCCTTCAATCGCGCCCCGGCCTCCCGGAGGGTCTCGAGGCGCTTGCAGAAGGCGAACCGGACCAGGGTGCGGCCTCCGTCCGGCGCGTTGAAGAAGCTCGAGCCCGGGACCGACGCGACGCCTCCCTCCCGCGCGAGGCGGAGAGCGAACGTGGTGTCGTCCTCGTCGCTGAGGGCGGAGAAGTCCGCGAGGACGTAGTAGGCCCCCTGGGGGGTGCCGCACCGAAAGCCGGCCGAGCGGAGCGCCTCGACCAGGACCGCTCGTCGTGCGCGATACTCCTCCCTGAGGGTGCCGTAGTAGTCTTCGCCCAGATGGTCCATGGCCTCCGCGACCGCGTCCTGCAGGGGCGCCGGGGCGCCCACGGTGAGGAAATCGTGGACCTTGCGGATCGCGAGCGTGAGCGGCTCGGGCGCGACGATGGTCCCGATTCGCCAACCCGTGACCGAGAACGTCTTGGAAGCGCCGCTGACCGTGATGGTCCGCTCGCGCATGCCCTCGAGCGTCGCCAGCGGCACGTGCCGCCCCTCGTAGAGGATGTGCTCGTAGATCTCGTCCGTGATCGCGAGCAGGTCGTGACGCCGGCACGCGCCCGCCACCGCCTCCATCTCGTCGGCGTCGAAGACCCGTCCGGTCGGGTTGTTGGGCGTATTCAGGACGATCGCCCGTGTCCGGGGCGTGATCAGGCGACGGAGCCGCTCCGGGTCCAGACGGTAGTCGGGCGCGCTCAGCTCGAGGAAGACCGGCCGCGCCTCCGAGAGGATCGCGTCTGGACCGTAGTTCTCGTAGAAGGGCTCGAGGACGACGACTTCGTCGCCGGGGTCCACGACGGCGAGCATCACCGCCACCATCGCCTCGGTGGCTCCGCACGTCACCGTGATCTCGCGATCACCGTCCACGTCCATGCCGTATCGGTCCCGGTACTTGCGCTCGAGGGCGGAGCGCAGCCGCGGCGAGCCCCACGTGATCGCGTACTGGTTGACATCGCCCTGGATGGCCCGGCACGCGGCATCCTTGAGGACGTCCGGAGCCGGGAAGTCGGGAAAGCCCTGCGCCAGGTTCACCGCGTCGTGCTCCCGGGCCACGCGGGTCATCTCACGGATCACAGATTCAGTGAACCCGCGCGTCCTCCCGGCCGTGCGGAGGTGTCTCGAAGCCATGGTCTCGGGGGTTTGGGGACGAGCGCCCATGATGTAGCATTCACTCGTTCCGCGCCACGCCCAACCCAGGTGCTCCCGGTGCTCCACCTCGCACTCTTCGCGCTCGTCGCCGCCTTCGCGCTCGCAGGACCTTCCGGCCTCGTTGCCCAGGGTGCCCCTCTGACCGTCGAAGCCCGTGCGGGCGTGGCGGTTCCGCTCGGCGCGTTCGCGAACGGCTCCCGGCCGGGGGAAGGTACCTCGGCAAGCGTGGCGTTCGGTGCGGAGGTGGCGTTGGGCGGAGGGTGGCACACGCTCTACGCCGGTTTCAGCCAGCTCCGGTTCGGCTGCCGCGAGGCCGGATGCCCCGACGGAGATCGGTACGTGGCTACGGGCGTGGACGTGGGACTGCGCCTGACGCCCATCCCGGGGCACGCCGTGCTCCCGTGGGTCGGCCTGGGCGGCTTCACGAGCCGGGTCGAGTCTCCGGGCGTGGACGGGAGCCCCGAGGGTACATCCTCGCTGGGATTCGGCGCGGAGCTGTCCGCAGGGATCTACGTGGGGCTGACGCGGGGGCTCGCGTTCACGCCGGCCGTCCGATGGCGGTCGGCCGATACGGATCTGCCGGGTGGCGCGAGGCTCACGCTCCGCCACGTCGTCGCCGACCTGGGCCTCGCGCTCACGTTCTGAGCGTCCGCTGGAACCGACCGACCTTCACGCTGAGAGCCATGACGACGCTGATCGCACGCCGCCTCCCGCCTTTTGCGCTCGCGGCCGGCCTCCTGCTCGCACCGACGGTGCCGCTCGGCGCCCAGACCGTGGACCCCGCGCTGCTCTCGGCCCTCCGGCCGAGGAACATCGGACCGGCCGGAATGAGCGGCCGGATCGCCGCCGTCGAAGTACAGCCCACCGACCCGGGCGTGATCTGGGTGGGTGCGGCGACCGGCGGCGTGTGGAAGTCCACGAACGCGGGGACGACCTTCACGCCGGTGTTCGATGGGGAGCGGGTGAGCAGCATCGGGGCCATCGCGGTGGACCCGAGCGCTCCGGACGTGGTCTGGGTGGGGACGGGAGAGGGCAACCCTCGCAACAGCGCCGGCGTGGGAGCGGGACTGTACCGGACCAGGGACGGAGGGCGGACCTGGGAGCTGCTGGGCTTCGAGCGCTCGGAGCGGATCCACCGGATCGTGGTCCATCCGCGCGACTCCGACGTGGTGTGGGTGGGGGTGATGGGTCCCGCGTGGTCCGACGGAACGGAGCGGGGGGTGTTCAAGACCACGGACGGGGGCAAGACCTGGCGCCGGGTCCTCTGGGAGAACGAGCGCACGGGGGTCGCCGACCTCGTCATGGATCCCACGAATCCGCTCAAGCTGTGGGCGGCGATGTGGGAGTTCCGGCGGGAACCGTGGTTCATGACGTCGGGGGGACCCGGGTCGGGGCTGTGGGTGACGTACGACGGGGGGGAGAGCTGGAAGAAGTACGAGGAAGCCGACGGGATGCCACCCGGGGATCTCGGCCGGATCGGGCTGGCCGTGTCCCGCTCGGACCCCCGGGTCGTGTACGCAATCGTGGAGGCCGCTCCGAGCGTGCTGCTCCGCTCCTCGGACGGAGGCGCGTCCTGGCGCACGGTCGGCGCCGGCCCCGGAGTGGCCGAGCGCCCGTTCTACTACGCGGACATCCGCGTGGACCCCGAGAACGAGAACCGCGTCTACAACCTCGGCTCGGGAGTGCGGGTTTCCGAGGACGGAGGCCGGACGTTCCGCGACCTGGAAGGCGACGTCCATCCCGACATGCACGCCTTGTGGATCCAGCCGGACGACGGTCGCCACCTCCTGCTCGGGACCGACGGGGGAGTGTGGGAGTCGAGGGACCGGGGCGCCACGTGGCGGCTCTTCGAGAACCTCCCGGTGGGGCAGTTCTATCACGTCTCGGTGGACGACGCGATCCCGTACAACATCTACGGCGGCATGCAGGACAACGGCTCGTGGCGGGGCCCCTCCGATGTCTGGCAGGTCGGGGGCATCCGCAACGCGCACTGGGAGGAGATCGGTTTCGGCGACGGCTTCAACGCGCTCGTGGACCCGCGGGACCCGAGCTACGGCTACGCCATGTCGCAGGCAGGGAACCTGCATCGCTTCGACCTCAGGAACGGTGAACGCAAGAGCATCCGGCCATGGGCGCCGGACGGCATCACCCTGCGGTTCAACTGGAATGCCGCGATCGCACTCGATCCGTTCGAGGTGGGCACGGTCTATTACGGGAGCCAGTTCGTGCACAAGAGCCCGGATCGGGGGCACACGTGGCAGGTCATCAGCCCGGATCTGACGACGAACGACCCGGCCAAGCAGCGTCAGGCGGAAAGCGGAGGGCTCACCCGCGAGAACACCGGAGCCGAAAACCACACGACCCTGCTCACCATCGCGCCGAGCCCGGTGGAGCGCGAGATGATCTGGGCCGGATCCGACGACGGGAAGGTGCATCTCACACGCGCGGGGGGAGGGACGTGGGACGACTTGACCGGCCGGATCAAAGGCGTTCCGGAGGGGACCTGGATCCCGCACATCGAACCGTCCAGGCACGCGCCGGGGACGGCGTACGTGGTGTTCGACGATCACCGCCGGGGGAATTGGGAGGCGTATCTCTACCGCACGCGGAACTTCGGGCGGGACTGGGAGAACATCGGGCGGAGAAGAGACATCGACGGCTTTCTCCATACGGTCGAGGAGGACCCCGTGAGCCCGAATCTCCTCTTCGCCGGCGGGGAGTTGGGCCTCTGGGTGTCGCTCGACCAGGGCGAATCGTGGTTCAAGTGGTCTCACGGGTTCCCCTCGGTTCCGGTGACCTCCCTCGCGGTTCACCCCCGCGACCACGACCTCGTCATCGGGACGCACGGCCGGGCCATCTGGGTGCTCGACGACATCCAACCGCTGCGGGGCCTCGCGGAGAGCCCCGATCGGAGTGTCGAGGCGGTTCACGTGTTCGAGCCGCCGGTGGCGTATCTCCATAGTACGGCTGCGGTTGACGGCTATCACTTCTCAGGTGACGCGATGTACCGCGGGGCCGCGAGAACCTCCGGTGCGCTCCTCACGTTCTGGGTCGGGGCCGACAATGTGGAAGCCGCGCTGGTGACCGTGGCCGACCGTGCCGGACGCCCCGTGAGGAGCTTCGAGGTGCCGGCGACGCGGGGGCTCAACCGCGTCTCCTGGGATCTGCGCGAGGACGCCCCCGGGGCCGCCGGCGGAGGATCGACGGGACGGGGCGGCGCGCGGGCGCCCGAAGTGCTCCCGGGGAGCTACGTCGTCCGAATCACCGTAGGCGGGGTCTCGGCGGAGCGACCGTTGTCGGTCCTGGCGGACCCTCGCGTGCACGTCCCACCGGCCGAGCGGACGGAAAAGAGGGAGGCTCTCCGCCGTGCGCTGGGGCTCACGGCCCGGCTCGCGGAGGTACAGGAACGTGCCGAGGCGGTCCGGGAGGGAGTTCGCCGGTTGAGAGAGGCGCTCGCCGGCCGCGACGACGAGACGGCCCGGGTGCTCTGCGCGGCCGCGGACACGCTGGAAGAGGGGCTGGCCGTCGCCGCGGGCGAGGAGGAGGTCGGGCGCTACCGGAGATCCGTGCTCGGGCTCGCCAGCTCCTACGACCGGCCGACCGAAGGGCAGATCCTCGATTTGCGCCGGATGGGGGAAGCGGTGGATCGGCTGGTGTCGCGCGTGAACGCGTTCCTCTCGGCGGATGTGGTCGCGTTCCGCCGCCGCCTCGAAGAAGCAGGGCTATCGTATTTCCCCGACCTCGGCCTGGTCCCGCTCACGTCGGGTACCGTACCGCCTTCCTCCCCCCTAGCTCATCGGCCGCAAGGAGGCTCGTGATGCTCCGCAACGCGCTACTCTGGGCCTCCACCAACGCGTTCCTCTCCGAGCGCCTGCCGCGATACGGATTCGTTCGTGCCGCGACTCGCCGCTTCATGCCGGGTGAGACCGTGGAGGATGGTCTTCGGGAGGCCGAACGGCTGAAGGGTGAGGGCGCGTCCGCCACGCTCACCCTTCTCGGCGAGCACGTTGCCACCGCTGCCGAGGCGGACGCGGTCATGGATCACTATCTCGGGGTCCTCGAGGCCGTGCGAGCGCGCGGGCTGGATACGGAGATCTCGGTGAAGCCGACGCAGCTCGGGCTGGATCTCGGCGCCGACGGCGCACGCCGACGCCTGGAGCGCATCGTCCGGGCTTGCGACCCGGGTGCGCTGGTGTGGGTGGACATGGAGTCGTCTTCGTACGTGGACACGACCCTCGAGCTCTTCCGCGCGGTGCGGGAGGACCATGAGAACGTGGGGCTGTGCCTCCAGTCGTACCTCCGTCGGACCCCCGAAGACCTCGCGGCCCTGCTGCCGCTTCGGCCGGCGATCCGGGTGGTGAAGGGCGCGTACAAGGAGGGGGCATCGGTGGCGTTTCCCCGAAAGGCGGACGTCGACGAGAACTTCCGCCGGTTGTCCGGCATGCTGCTGAAGGCGAGGGCCGAGGGCCGGGCGGGTCGCCCGGTGATCGGGACGCACGATCCTCGCATGATCGCCGAGGCGGGACGGATGGCACACGAGCTCGGTGTGGGCAGGGACGCATACGAGGTCTCCATGCTCTACGGGATCCAGACTGGTGAGCAGGAGCGGCTGGTGCGCACCGGGCATACGGTGCGGATCCTGATCTCCTATGGAACCGCCTGGTTCCCGTGGTACATGCGACGCCTGGCGGAGCGACCCGCCAACGTCTGGTTCGTCGTGAAGAACTTGATCCAGTGAACGCCTCGGCCTCGTGGGGCCCGCGCCACGAGCCGCGCGACCGGGATCCCCGCCGATGGGGGATGCTGGCCCTGGTCTCCACGGCGATGCTGCTCGGGATGTCGGAATGGTTCACGGCAAGCGCGGTGGCCCCGGAGCTTCAGCTTCGCTGGAGCTTGAGCGCCAGCCAGGTCGGGTGGCTCACGGCGACCGTGCAGCTGGGGTTCGTCGGCGGGACCGCGGCGGCGGCGCTCCTCAACCTCGCCGACATCATCCCGGCACGGTGGTACTTCTCGGCCTCGGCACTCGCCGCCGCGCTAGCGAACGCGGCGGCGCTCTTCGTGCCCGGCTACGAGGGAGCCCTGGCCGCACGGTTTCTCACGGGCGCGTTCCTGGCCGGCGTGTATCCGCCCGGGATGAAGATGGTCGCGACCTGGTTCCGCTCCGAGCGCGGCGTCGCGATCGGCACCGTCGTCGGCGCGCTCACGGTGGGGAAGGCGACGCCCTGGCTGCTCAAGGCGGCCGAGGGCGCGGGCATTACGACCGTGGTGCTGGGAGCCTCGACGGCCGGGCTCCTGGCCGCCGCGATGGCGGCCGCGTTCTACCGGGACGGACCCTACGCGTTCGGGCGCCGGCCGTTCTCCTGGGGGCTCGTCGCGCGCATCCTGCGGGATCGCCCGACCATGCTCGCGACAGGGGGATATCTGGGACACATGTGGGAGCTGTACGCGATGTGGACCTGGGTCCCCGCCTTCCTGCTCGCCGCCGCCGCACGCACGGGCGTCGGCGAACGGGCAGGTGACCTGGTCGCGTTCGGCGCGATCGCGGTCGGCGGTCTCGGGTGCGTGTGGGGGGGCGTGGCGGCGGATCGTATCGGGAGACACCGCGTGGTGACGCTCGCGATGGCCGCGAGCGGCGCCTGCTCGCTCGTCGTCGGAGCGCTCTTCGCCGCGCCTTTCGCGCTGCTCGCGGTCACGACGTGGGTTTGGGGCTTCTTCGTGGTGGCCGACTCCGCTCAATTCTCGGCGCTCGTCACCGAGGTCGCGCCTTCCGACGCAGTGGGCACCGCGCTGACGCTCCAGACGTCGATGGGCTTCCTTCTCACGATGGCGACGATCCAGGGAGTCCCCGCCATGGTGGACGCGTTCGGATGGCCGTGGGCATTTCCGCTCTTGGCGCTCGGGCCGGCGGCGGGCATCGCCTCCATACGCAGGCTGGCCCGTCTGCAGGGGTGACGGGCGCGGGAACTTCCCCCCTTGACGCCATCCCGTTCCACGCGCCGATTGCCGCGACGCGCCTTCACTCGGGGAGAAGACATGCTCCACCTCGCGATCGCCATCGGCTTGGTGCTGGGGTTGGGGTTGGGCCTGATGGCGTCCGTCACGGGCTCCACCCTCCTCCTCGCCGTGGCCGAAGCGTCCGCTCCGCTCGGTACGGCGTTCATGAACGCGATCCGGATGGTCGTGATCCCGTTGGTCATGGCCGTGGTCTTCTCCGGCGTGGCGAAGCTGGGTGATCCGCGTAAGCTCGGCCGCCTGGGCGGCTTCACGGTGCTCTTCTTCTGGGCCAGCCAGATCCCGGGAATCCTGCTCGGGATGGGGACCATGCGCCTGGGTCTGGTCTTCGCGCCCGACGTCACCGTTCCGGAAGCGGCGGCGCAGGAGGCGCCGGAGCTCCCCGGGCTCGTCGAGTTCCTCGTGAGTCTGATTCCTCCCAATCCGTTCGCTGCCGCGTCGTCGGGCACCCTGCTCCCCCTCATCGTGTTCACCGTGCTGGTGGCGGCCGCTGCGGGCGCCCTGGACGTCGCCCCGCGCACCCGGCTCGTCGAGTTCTCCGACGCGGTCGGCGCGGCGCTCGTGAAGCTCGTCCACTGGATTCTGTGGACGGCGCCCGTGGGGGTCTTCGGCCTCGCGGCTCCGGTGACCGCGCACCTCGGGTGGGCGCTCCTGGGCAGCCTCGCCGTGTTCATCGTGTCGGTGATCGTCGGCCTGGCTGTCATGGTGGGAGTCCTCTATCTCCCCCTCCTCCGGCTGGTCGCGCATCTCGGGCCGAAGCGATACCTGGCCGGGACGTTCGGCAGCGCCGCGGTGGGCTTCTCGACCACCTCGAGCGTTGCCGCGCTCCCGGTGATGCTCGAGGAGGCCCAGGCGAAGCTCGGCGTCAGGCCGGCCGTGGCCACGTTGGTCCTGCCGCTCGCGGTGTCCATGTACCGCCCCGGAAGCGTGGTCTTCCAAGGAGCGGCGGTGGTCTTCCTCGCCCACCTGTACGCGGTGCCGCTCCCCGCGGCGGCCCTGGGCGGAGCGCTCCTGGCCACATTCCTGGTGTCCTTGACGGTTCCTCCTGTGCCGAGCGGCTCGGTGGTGACGCTGGCGCCCGCGCTGGACGCCGTCGGGGTTCCCCTCTCGGGCCTGGCGATCCTGTTGGGCGTGGATCGGATCCCGGACATGTTCCGCACCGCGGTCAACGTGCAGGGGCACGTCGCGACGGCCGTGATCGTCGACGGCTGGATGGGGGACGACGAGGCGGAGGGACCGGCCGGGTCGCCGGCGCGCGCCGGAAACGTTTGACTGCCCCCGGGAACGCCTCCTAAGTTGCCCAAATTACTCCTGGGTGTGGCTGTTCATTTTCAGCACGAGGTTCATTTTATGCACGCTCAGCGTTCGGCCGGGTTTGTTTGCGCCCTCGTCGCCCTGGCCGTTGTCGCGGCGCCGGCCGCCGCGCAACAGGGGTTCCTTGCCGGGCGAATCACGGATGTCGGCTCGGGCGAGCCCGTGGCTTCGGCTCAGCTCCAGTTCGTCGGCGGGCCGACGGCGACCGGCGGTCTCACGGACAGCGACGGCGCGTTCCGCTTCCAGCTCGCTCCCGGCACCTATTCAATCGTCGTCGAGCGCATCGGGTTCCGCAGCGAGCGCTTCGCGGGCATCCGGGTGAGCGCCGGCGAGACGACCGCGTACGACATCCAACTGACCTCGATGGCGTTGGCGCTCGACGGGATCGTCGTCTCCGCTTCCAGGGGCAGGGCGGAGAAGTCGACCGAGGCCCCTGCCACCGTGTATACCGTATCGTCGGTCGAGATCAGCGAGCGGCCCGTGACCACCCCGGTCGACTACATCAGGTCGGCGCCGGGCGTGGACGTCATCTCGCATGGAATCCAGGCGACGAACGTCGTGGTCCGGGGCTTCAACAACATCTTCTCCGGCGCCCTCCACATGCTCTCGGATTACCGCCTGGCCGGCGTTCCGAACCTGAGGGTGAACCTCATGCACTTCGTGCCGTCCACGGAGCAGGATCTCGATCGCGTGGAAGTGGTGCTCGGGCCGGGATCCGCGCTCTACGGTCCCAACACCGCCAACGGCGTGGTGCACATGCTGACCAGGTCACCCCTGGACGCGCAGGGAACCTCGATGATGCTGGGCGCGGGGGAGCGCAGCGTCTTCCAGGGCTCGTTCCGCTCGGCGTTCCTGCTCGGGAACGACCTGGGATTCAAGATCTCCGGACAGTTCCTCCGCGGCGACGAGTGGCCGTTCCGGGACTCGACCGAGGTGGCCAATCGCGCCGCGGCGGACGCGAACTCCCAGCTATGCATCAACGACAAGATGCTCCGGGGCCTGTCGGCCGCCGAGGCCGCGACCGCCTGCGACCGCATCGGGATCCGTCACTACGACACCGAGCGCTACGGGCTCGAGGCCAGGGCCGACTGGAGATTCGCCGAGAACGGCACGTTCGTGGCAACGTACGGGCGTACCGGTTCGACGGGGATCGAGCTCACGGGCCTCGGCGCCGGCCAGACAGGCGATTGGGTGTACGAGTTCTACCAGGCCCGCCTCCGGTACGACCGGTTCTTCGCGCAGGCCTACCTGAACGCGAGCAACGCGGGGGAGACCTACCTCCTGAACAGCGGCGTTCCGCTGGTAGACCACTCGAAGCTCTACGTGGCGCAGCTCCAGCACGGCTTCGCGGTCGCGAACGGACGCCAGGACTTCACGTACGGCTTCGATTTCCTCGGCACTCGCCCCCAGACGGACGGGATGATCAACGGCTCGTACGAGACCAACGACAACCTGGACGAGTGGGGTGTGTACCTGCAATCGAAGACCGCGCTGAGCGATCGGCTGGATCTCATCCTCGCCGGGCGCTTCGACAGCCACTCGGTCATCGAGCACAAGGTGTTCTCGCCGCGGGCGGCGCTCGTGTTCCAGCCCGTGGAGGAACAGAGCCTGCGCGTATCGTACAACCGCGCCTACTCGGCTCCCTCCACCCTGAACTACTTCCTCGACATCCAGAACGGGTTCGCCTCCCCCGAGCTGGCTCCGCTCGGCTATGGCCTCCGTGGCTTCGGCACCGGGCGCCAGGGCTGGTCGGTGTCCAACCCCGACGGCTCCCTCAAGGGCTTCCGCTCACCGTTCAACCCCGCGGGGCCGTCGGCGATGGTGCCCATGGCGGGAACGACGGCGTTCTGGCAGGCGGCCGTCAGCGTGGTCAACGCTCAGCACTCGCTCGGCGCCCTCTTCCCCGTCCTGGCGGGCCTCACGCCCGCGCCCGGGTCGATCGGCACCATGCTGTACAACCCCCAGACGAAATCGTTGACGCCGCTGTCCCAGGCCGAGCTGGATCCCATGCCCAGCATCGAGCAGAGCAATGCGGAGTCGGTCGAGTTGGGCTGGACCGGGATCATCGACCAGCGGCTGAAGATCTCGGCGGATGTCTACCGCACGACGCAGAACAACTTCGTCTCGCCGCTCCTCGTCCAGACTCCGCTCGTGATGTTCAACGGGCAGGACGTCGGCGCGTTCATCCAGGGTCCGATCGTGGCCGCTCTTACCCAGGCCTACATGGCGGCGGGAATGCCCCAGGCGCAGGCGCAGCAAAAGGCCGCAGCCGACGCGACGGTCCTGGTTCCGCAGATCGCCGAGGGCGTCGCCAGGGTTCCGATCGGCGTGGTGTCCTCGCCGGAGATTCCGGGCGGTACCGACGTGATCGTCTCGTATCGGAACGTCGGCGACCTGACGCTTTGGGGGGCGGACCTGGCCTTCCAGTGGTTCGTCACCGACGCGTGGAGCCTGACCGGGACGTATTCGCACGTCTCGGACGACATGTTCGAGATCAAGGACGGCGACCCGATCGCCCTCAACGCGCCCAGCCGGAAGGGTTCGGTCGGCATCGCCTACCGTAACGTGGCGCAGGGGTTGAACGCGGAAGCGCGCATGCGCTTCAACAATTCGTTCCCGGCCGTCTCGGCGGGCTTCGGGGGCAACGTGCCCTCGGCGTCGATCGTCGATGTCAACATGGGCTATCGGCTGCCGAACACCAACGCGAGCGTGCAGCTCGCGGTGACCAACCTGTTCGGGAGCCAGAACCAGAGTTTCATCGGGGTGCCGGACATCGGCCGGCTCGCGATGCTCCGCATGAAGTACGACCTCTTCTGAGGGAGGTCACATGGCGCGCGTAGCGGCGCCGTCGAGCAGTGGGGCCTGCGGCCCGGCCGGTTCGTTCGGCCGGGCCGCTTGCATTGGGATGCATGCGATCGAAGTATATCAGCGAGCCGGGCCGTGAAGGAGGAGCCTGTGTCCGATTCCGAAGCCGTGAGCCCTCTGACCCTCCGCTGCGGCTTCTGCCTCACCATGAACAGGGTGGACCTGGCGAGGGCCGCCCAACGTCCTTCCTGTGGTGAGTGCGGGCGCCCGATCCTCCTGGACCGCCCGGTGAAGGTCGCGGAGGAGGACTTCGACAAGACCGTGCTGGGTGCGACGGCGCCGGTCCTCGTCGACTTCTACGCGGACTGGTGCGGACCTTGCCGAATGATCGCACCCCTGCTGGACGAGATCGCGCAAGAGCATATCGGGCGGCTGCTCGTTGTACGGGTGGACACCGATCGTGCGTCCGGGGTCGCCGGGCGCTTCGGTGTCAGAGGAATTCCCACACTCGTGGTGTTCAACAGAGGCGTGGAGGAAGGACGGAGTGTGGGCTTCGATCCCAAACGACTCCGTGAGTTGGCCAAGGAGGCAGTCCTGTGAGCAAGCGGGCGAGACAGGGGATGATCCTCGAGATCATCAAGCACCACCGGGTCGCGAGCCAGGAGGCACTGAGGGAATATCTCCAGGGGCGGGGTACCGACGTCACGCAGGCGACGCTCTCCCGCGACATCCGGGAGATGCGCCTGGTGAAGATCCCCGACGCGGACGGGATGTCGCACTACTCGCTCCCGGAAGAATGGGAGAGTACACCCCCACTCCAGACCCTGCTTCCGACGCTCTTCCAGAGCGCCGAAGGCGTGGGGAACTTCCTCGTGCTCAAGACCTTGAAGGGCGGGGCGCAGGCCGTCGCCCTGGGCATCGACTGGGAGGAATGGCCGGAGGTGGTGGGCACGCTCGCCGGGGACGACACGATCCTGATCATCCTCCGTGAGCTCAAGAAGGTGCCCATCATCCGGGACCGTCTCGAAACCATGGCCGGCGCGCACTCGACCTGATCGCCAGGTGCCCAGCGTATGCAGGCCCCTCGGTATCCTTCAGGCTACCGTAGGCGTGTGCGAAACGCCTTGCCTCAACGCCTGGGAGCTTGACGGGTTCTGAGGACGAGCTGCATAATAATGCGATGCAAAGGTATGACTCGCGCACTTTCGCGGTCGGTGTCGTCGGGGCGACCGGGTACACGGGCCTCGAGGTCTTGCGCGTCCTTCGCGGCCACGGAGGCGTGGAGGTCCACTTCGCCACGTCGGAGGGAAGCGCGGGCGCACCGTCCGGGATTCCGGGCCTCGCCCTCGTCGCGGGCGATGACGCCCCGCTGGACTCGGTGGATCTCGTCTTCCTCTGCCTCCCGCACGGCAAGGCGATCGAATGGGCGGAGCGCGTCGGTGCGGCCGGAGCGAAGGTCGTGGACCTCACCGCCGACCATCGCCCAGGGTCGGGACGCGAGCACGGGTGGATCTACGGGATCGCGGACCTGAGGGCGCGCGAGATCGCCGGCGCTTCCCTGGTGGCGAACCCGGGGTGCTATCCGACGGGAGTCCAGCTCGCTCTCCATCGCCTGGTGGAGGGCGACATGATCCGGCGGGACGCGACGGTCGTGGTGAACGCGGCTTCGGGCGTCACCGGCGCGGGCCGCACCCCGAGGCGCGAGCTCCTGTTCGCGGAGGTGGTGTCCGATTATCGGGCCTATTCGACCGGAAACGTACACCGGCACCTGCCGGAGATGCGCGCGACCCTCCCGGGCTTGGCGCTCCTCTTCCAGCCGCACCTCATCCCGGTGGCCAGGGGAATCCTGGAGACGATCTATGTTCCGGTCGCTTCGGGCGTGAACGCGGCGGCGATCCGCGACGCGTGGCGGAACGCGTACGCCGGCGCCGCGACCCTGGAGGTCAGCGATGGCACGCCGACCCTCGCGGAGACCGTGGGGACCGACCGCCTCGTGCTCGGCGCCTCGGACAACGCCGGCATCCCCGACATGGTGACAGTGATGGTCGCGTTCGACAACCTGGGCAAGGGAGCCGCGGGCCAGGCGATCCACAACATGAACCTCATGTTGAGCTTCGACCCCGCCCGGGGTCTACGTTGCTGAGCGTCGTCGAGGGCGAGATACTGCGATCCACGATCGGAGGAGGAAAGGCATGACGGCGAGCGGTACGAGCATGGCCGCCGCGCCGCTGGTGGGCGTCTACGCGCAGCCGGACCTGGTGCTGGCCAGGGGAGAGGGGAGCTGGGTGTGGGACGAGGATGGGCGGCGCTATCTGGACTTCACGGCGGGGATCGCCGTCAACGCGCTCGGCCATGGCTCGCCGGTCATTGCCCAGGCCATCCAGGAGGCGCTCGCGACCGGCCTGATCCACACGTCGAACCTCTACCGGACACGTCCGGTCGCCGAGCTCGCCGAGACCCTGATCGGGCTGGCGTTTCCGGGACGGGCGTTCTTCTGCAACTCGGGCGCCGAGGCCAACGAGGCCGCCCTCAAGTTCGCGCGTCGCTGGGCCGGCTCCGGCGGTCCGGAGACCCGGCGAGAGTTCATCTCGTTCCGCGGCGCGTTCCACGGTCGCCTCTTCGGGACCCTGGCGGTCACGGATCGAGAGGCCTATCAGGCGCCGTTCCGGCCCCTGATGCCGGGGGTGCACTTCCGCGAGGTGGGCGATGTCGGGGGCGTCGACGCCTTGCTCTCCTCCGGGACCATCGCCGCCGTGTTCATCGAGCCGCTCCAGGGCGAGGGCGGGGTGCGCCTGATCCCTGCCGACTTCCTCCGCTCGCTGCGGGAGCTCTGCGACCGTCACGGCGCGCTCCTGGTCTTCGACGAGGTCCAGTGCGGGTTGGGCCGCACCGGGAAGCTGTTCGCGCACCAGCACGCAGACGTCACGCCGGACGTCATGACGCTCGCCAAGCCCCTGGCGGGCGGGCTCCCGATGGGCGCCGTGCTGGTCACCGAGCCGGTCGCGTCCGCCCTGCGGCCGGGGGATCACGGCACTACGTTCGGAGGAAGTCCACTGGTGGCTACGGTGGCGCTCGCCGTCGTACGGGCGATCTCCGAGCCGTCGTTCCTGCGGGGGGTGACGGAACGGGGTGGGTTCCTCAGGAAGGGCCTCGAAGGGCTCGCTCGACGCTCGAAGCGCGTCGAGGGCGTCCGTGGCATGGGCCTGCTCCAGGGACTCGTCCTCGAGGGTCCGTCGACGGCCGTAGTCACGGCGGCGCGCGAGAAGGGCCTCCTGGTGGTGGCCGCGGGGACGGACGTGGTTCGAGTCATCCCCCCGCTGAACGTGGATTACGAGGATCTGGAGTTCGGGCTCGAAATCCTGGAGGAGATCCTGGCGTGAACGGACGAGGCCTCTGGGGTGGCCGGTTCACATCCGGAATGGCGCCGGAGATGGTGCCGTTGAACCTGTGTCTGCCGGTGGACGGACGCCTCTGGCGCGAGGACATCCGGGGCAGCCAGGCCTGGGCACGCGCGTTGGCGGCGGCCGCCGTCATCACGCGCGAGGAGGCCGACGCGCTCGTGCGCGGGCTCGAGGCCGTGGGAGTGCGCATCGAACGGGATGGCCTGGCCGGCGCTCCGGAAGAGGACATCCACGCGGTGGTGGAGCGCATGCTCCGCGAGGCGGCGGGCGACGTGGCAGGCAAGCTCCACACGGGCCGCTCGCGCAACGACCAGTCCTCGACCGACGTGCGCTTGTGGGGCATGAGCGCGTGCGAGGCGGTCGATCGGGAGCTCGTACGACTCGCTGGAGGACTCGTCGAGCTCGCCGAATCCGGTGTGGACGCCGTCATGCCGGGGTACACGCACCTCCAGCAGGCGCAGCCGATCCGCGCCGCGCAGTGGGCGCTCGCGCACGTGTGGGCGCTCGTGCGCGATCGTGAGCGCATCGCCCACGCGTGCCGCGCGGCCGCCGTGCTCCCGCTCGGGTCGGGGGCGATCGGCGGGTGTCCGTTCCCGGTGGATCGGGAGGTCTTGCGCGAAGACCTCGGCTTCGAGCGAATCTCCGAGAACAGCGTGGACGCCGTGGGGGACCGGGACTGGATCTGTGACCTGGCGTACGCGGGGGCGATGATCGGCGTTCACGTCTCGCGCCTGGGCGAGGACCTCGTGCTCTTCTCGTCCACCGAATTCGGTTTCGTGCGGATTTCGGACGGGTTCAGCACGGGCTCGAGCCTGATGCCGCAGAAGCGCAACCCCGATGTCGCGGAACTGGCGCGCGGCAAGGCCGGGCGGCTGGTAGGGAACCTGACCGCGATGCTGACCGTGCTGAAGGGGCTCCCCACCGGCTACAACCGCGACCTCCAGGAGGACAAGGAGGCTGTCTTCGACACGGTGGACACACTGCTGCTGACGCTCCCGGCCGTGGCCGGAGCGGCAGGGACGGCGACGTTCCGGCCCGAGCGCATGCGGGCGGTAATGGACTCCCACCTCCTCGCGACCGATCTCGCGGACTACCTCGTGAAGAAGGGTGTTCCGTTCCGCGAGAGCCACGAGATCGTCGGTCGGCTGGTGCGGCGCGCCGAGGAGCGCGGCGTAGGCCTCTTCGACCTCGATTCCTCCGAGTTCCAGCGCGAGCACAAGGCGTTCGGGGCCGACGTCCGGGCGACCTTCGACTGGACGCGCTCGACGGACTCCAGGGAGGGACCGGGGGGAACGTCGAAGAGCTCCGTGCTCGAGCAGCTCCACCGGGCACGGCAGGCTCTCGGCTCCTGACGGCCGGCCACGATAGCGGCGGCGTGCCCGGCACCGTACCTTCCCGCTGCCGGCCGCGGGAGAACGCGGCCACCGAGATCCAACTACGGGTCCCTGTGATGACGGACACCGAATCCTTCAAGCGACAGGCCGCCGCCGAGGCGCTGGCCCAGGTCGAGGACGGGATGGTCCTGGGTCTGGGAAGCGGGACCACGGTCGCGCATTTCTTCGAGCTCCTGGGCCGCAAACTGGACAGCGGCGAGCTTCGGGACATCGTCGGAGTCCCGTCCTCGATTCGCACCGGCCGCGAGGCGCGCACGGTCGGGATCCCGCTCACGAGCCTGGCCGAGCATCCGGTGCTCGACCTCACGGTGGACGGAGCCGACGAGGTCACTCCCACGCTCGACCTCATCAAAGGCATGGGCGGCGCGTTGCTCCGCGAGAAGATGATCGCGCAGGCCTCGAGGCGGCTCGTCATCATCGCGGACGCGAGCAAGGCCGTGGAGCGACTGGGCACCCGGTCACCGCTGCCGGTGGAGGTCGTGGACTGGGGATGGTCCGGGCATGTGTCGTTCCTCCAGGAGCGGGGCGCCACGGTCTCCGTGAGGCGCCTCGAGGATGGTCCTCCCTTCAAGAGCGACAACGGGAACCTGATCCTGGACTGCAGGTTCCCCGGTGGCATCGCAGACCCGCCGGCCCTGCACGCCGCGCTCAAGAGCCGGGCGGGGGTGGTCGAGACCGGGTTCTTCCTCGGCATGGCGAGTCAAGCGATCTTCGCCGGTCCCGACGGTCTCACGCGCCTGCGGAGGCCCGCGTGAAGCTGGCCCCCTCGATCCTCGCGTGCGACTTCGGTCGCCTTTCGGAGGAGATCGCGGCGGTCGAGCGGGGTGGGGCCGATTGGATCCACGTGGATGTGATGGATGGGCATTTCGTGCCGAATCTCACGTTCGGTCCGCTCGTCGCCCGGGCGGCGCGACGGACTACGAGACTCCCGCTGGATGTCCACCTCATGATCGAGGCGCCGGACCGGTATCTGGAGGCCTTCGCCGAAGCCGGTGCCGATGTCCTCACCGTGCATCAGGAAGCGTGCCCCCACCTCCATCGGACGCTCCAGCGCATCCACGAGCTGGGGGTCAAGGCGGGAGTCGCGTTGAACCCGGCCACCCCCCTGGAGTCCGTGTCCGAGGTGCTGCGCCTGACCGATCTCCTCCTGATCATGTCGGTCAACCCGGGCTTCGGCGGGCAGGTCTACATCCCGCAATCCACGGACAAGGTCCGCCGCGCCCGGGCGCTCCTGGACGCCGCGGACTCCGGGGCGGAGCTGGAGGTGGACGGCGGCGTGGACGCCAAGAACGCAGCGGAGCTGGAAGCGGCCGGGGCGACCGTCCTCGTCGCGGGCTCGGCCGTCTATGGGCACCCTTCCGGGCCGAAGGGCGGCGTGGAAGCCATTCGCGCCGCGCTGGCGGGCCCGTGAGCCCGGAGGGCCGAACGACCGGATGGCGTTCTCCCGACACCACGTTCGTGCAGACGGCGATTGCTGGTGAGGTGGCGGTGGGCTAGACTGAATCGAGTGGCATACGCTCGTGTGCCACGGGTGCCCCCAGCCACGGACCTACCCATGACCGATTCGCGGATCCTGGATCAAGGCGCGCTCGACCGTTTGAAGGAATGGGGAGGGGAGAAGCTTCTGGCTCAGATGCTCCGCCTCTTCCTCGAAAACGCTCCAGGACGCATGTCTCAGATCCGGAACGGGGTCGCGGGGGACATGAAGGAAGCGGAGAAGGGCGCTCACTCCCTGAAATCAAGTGCGGCCAACATCGGTGCCGAGCATGTGCGCATGATCGCGGCCGACATGGAGCGCGCCGCGCTCGACGGCGACACGGCCGCGGTGCAGGCCCTTCTCCCGTCCCTCGAGGACGCATTCGCCCAGGCCGTCGGAGCTCTGGAAACCGTGGAAAGGGGGTTGAGGGCATGAGCGCCAAGATCGCCGTAGTCGAGGACAACCCGGACAACCGCCTGCTCGTCAGCGCTATCCTCGACGACCGGTACGACCTCTCGGAGTATGAGACGGGGCAGGAAGCCATCGAAGGGCTCCCTCAGAACCCTCCGGACCTGGTTCTCCTCGACATCTCACTGCCCGAGATGGATGGGACGGAGGTGCTGGCCTGGATCCGCAAGCAGCCACAGCTCCAGAATCTCCCCGTCATCGCTCTCACGGCGCACGCCATGGCGGGCGACCGGGAGAAATACCTGGCGGCGGGCTTCAACGATTACGTGACGAAGCCGATCCTGGACGAAGACGTGCTGTTGGAGGCCATTCAGCGTTGTCTGAGCCCGACGCCCTGAAGGTCGCTGCTTCGGAGGGGGAACCCCCGGGGCCGACCTTCGCTCCTCCGGAGTTGTCGTCCCCGCCGTTGGGAATCGAAGGGCTGGAGGAAGCCGATCAGCGGAAGGAGCGCACCGTCGTCCTTTGGGCGGTGTTCGTGGTTCTGTTGGCCGGGTCCGTCGTCCTTCGAGGCACGCCGTGGAGGAGCTCCTCCGGCGTCCACACCCTCATGGAGTCCGTGGCCACGGTCATGGCCTTCATCGTGGGTGCGCTGGCTCTGGTGCGCTTCTACAGCCGCAAGCAGGCAACCTTCCTGTTCATCGGAACCGGCTTCCTGGGCGCGGCCATCCTCAACCTCAACCATGCCCTGCTCACCGCGGATTACTTCCTCGTCAAGGAAGGCGCGGAACTGGAGAACCTCTACGCCTGGAGCTGGACCGCCGAGCGGGTGTTCCTCTCGCTCTTCCTGTTCATGGGCCTTCTCGCGTGGCGCCAGGAACTGAAGGAGGGCGAGGGAGAGGCAGTGCATGAAGGGTCGGTCTACGGCACGGCCCTGATCCTGACCCTGATCAACCTCTTCTTCTTCGAGTGGGTGCCGCTCTCGGGCGCGCATTCCCAGGGTCTTCCGATCCCGCGCCCCGCGGAGATGCTCCCGGGCGTTTTCTTCCTGCTGGCGTTCGTCGGATATGTGTTGAAGGGGAGCTGGCGGCGCGACGTGTTCGAGTATTGGCTCCTCATCTCGCTCCTGATCTCGGCGCTCCTGCACATCGGGTTCATGTCGATGTCGCAGGTGAGGCACGACGGCATGTTCGACGCCGCGGTGCTGCTGAAGATCACGAGCCATGGCGCCGTCATGATCGGCCTGCTCCTGAGCGTGTACCGGACGTTCCGGAGGGAGGCCAGCGTGACGGCCGCGATCAAGGACGCCAACGCCGCGCTGGAGCGTGAGGTCTCGGTTCGGGCCCAGACCGAGCAAGCGGTCAAGGAAAGCCGTGGCCGGCTCCAGGAGTTCCTGGACAACGCCAACGACCTGATCCAGAGTGTGGCGGCTGACGGCCGCATCCTCTACGTGAACTCGGCCTGGAAGCGGATCCTCGGATACACGGATGGGGACCTGGACCGTCTCAGCGTGCTGGACATCGTGCATCCGGCCCACCGAGACACCCTGCAGGACGAGCTCGAGAGGGTCCTGGGCGGAGGGGAGGCTCGCACGTTCAACGTGGAGTTCATCGCCGCCGACGGCCGCCTGGTGATCCTCTCCGGGAGCTTGGCAGCCCAGCACGTCCACGGTCGGCCCTTCGCTACGCAGGGCATCTTCCGGGACGTGACCGAGCAGCGCCTGGCCGAGCGACAACTGGCCGACTCCAAGGCCAACCTGACGGCCCTGGTCGAGAATACGGGAGACGCGATCTGGTCGGTCGACAGGGAGCACCGCCTGATCACGTTCAACTCCGCCTATTCGCTGGCGATCGAAGCCCGCACGGGGCGCGAGCCCAGGGTCGGGGATCTGCCCGAGCACGTGTTCGGGCCCGATGACGCGCCGTGGTATTCGGAGGTCTACGCCCGCGCGCTCTCGGGCGACCGCCACGTCGCGATCCGAAGCGAGGACGTGGACGGGCAGGTCCGCCACTTCGAGTTCTACGCCAACCCGATCCAGGGAGAAGGGGGCATCACCGGGGCCGTGCTCTTCGGAAAGGACGTGACGCCCAAGGTCCGGGCGGAGGAGGCCCTGCGGATCGCGAAGGACGAAGCCGTCGCGGCGAACAAGGCGAAGAGCGACTTCCTGGCGAGCATGAGCCACGAGCTCCGCACGCCGCTGAACTCGGTGATCGGGTTCACCAACATCCTCCTCAAGAACAAGGAGGAGAACCTCAACGACAAGGACATCGGCTACCTGCAGCGTGTGCTGTCGAACGGCAAACACCTCCTCGAGCTCATCAACGAGGTGCTGGACCTGGCCAAGATCGAGGCCGGCCGCATCGATCTCATCATCGAGGAGGTGGACCTCGGCAAGTTGGTCGTGGAGACCGTGCAGCAGCTCGAGGGACAGGTGAAGGTGAAGGAGGGCGCCGTCACCCTGGTGGCGGACGTGCCGCCCGAGGCCAACATGGTGGAGACGGACTCCGCCAAGCTCAAGCAGGTCATCATCAACCTGGTTGGGAACGCCCTCAAGTTCACGCATGAAGGCTCGGTGACGGTGCGCCTGGATGTCGGCAGCGACGGGCACACGCCGGTAGCCATTGCCGTCGTCGATACGGGGATCGGCATTCCCGCGGACCGCCTGGAGGCGATCTTCGAGGCCTTCCAGCAGGCCGAGGCGGGCACGTCCAGGAAGTACGGCGGCACGGGGCTCGGCCTCGCGATCTCCCGCTCGATCTGCCTCCTCATGGGCTACGACCTGATCGTGGGGTCCGAGGTCGGGGTGGGCTCGGCGTTCACCATTGTCATGGGCGAGCGCGCCCGGAAGGCCGCGCGCGGGCTGGAGGCCGAGGCCGGACCGGTCGCGGTGGCTGCCGTGGGGACTACCTCCGGCGGCGCGGCGGCGGCCGAAGCGACGGCCAGGGACACCGAGCCCGAGGAGAGGACCGCACCGAAGCCACCACGTCTGCGCGACTTCAAGGTCCTGGTCGTGGACGACGAAAAGGACTCCCGCGACCTGATGGCCCACTACCTCGAGGAATTCGGCTGCCGCGTGTATACCGCGACGAACGGCGAGGAGGGCCTCGCGGCGGTAAGGGACTTCAGGCCCGACCTGATCACGCTGGACCTGATGATGCCCGGCATGACCGGATGGGAGGTGCTGAAGGTTCTCAAGGCCGATCGCGAGCTGCGCCAGATCCCGGTGGTGGTGGTGAGCATCGTCGCGGCCGAGGGCAGGGGACGCTTGCTGGGGGCCGTAGACCTCATCACCAAGCCGTTCGAGCGGGAGGACCTGCTTCGGGTCCTGTGGCGGAACCTCGTCCGGAAACGTGGCGGCCGGATCCTCGTCGTGGACGACGAGGCGTCCGCCCGCGCCATGCTGAACCAATTCCTGACTTCCGTCGGTCTGGAGGTGGTGGAGGCGTCCGATGGGCAGGAGGCGCTGGAGGCGATCCGGATGGAGGCCCCGGACGCGGTGCTGCTGGACCTGCTCATGCCGGTGATGGATGGAATGACGTTCCTCAAGAAGCTCCGTGCCAACCCGCTCCACATCGGCCTCCCGGTGATCGTCCTCACGGCCAAGGAGCTGGCGCGGAACGAGGAGAAGGAGCTCGCCGACGTGGCCTCCGGCGTCGTCCACAAGGGTGAGCACATGGCCGAGGATCTCCGTGAAGCGCTAGGCTCCATGTTCACGCTGGCGACACCGCCGGAGGATCACGGATGAGCACGGGGGACGCCCCCGTTCCGGCCGTGCGCTCGTGATCCCGGACGCGACCACGCTCTCCTGGGCCGGCGTGCTCGGGCTGCTCATGGGCGTCGGCGTCGGTGCCGCGGCGGCGAGATGGCGCCGGCGTGGCATCCGGGTCCCGTACACAAGGAAGATCTTCCATTTCGGCATCTTCACGGGTGCCGGGGTCGTGCATGCCATCGGAGGTCTCCCCGCGACGAATGCTTATGGCGCGGCGGTGAGCCTGGTGGTGCTGGTGGCCGTCGCGCGTGGGGACGGCTACCCGCTCTACGAGGCGCTCGCCCGGGAAACGGACCGACCCCGGCGAACCCTGTTCATCCTGGTGCCCCTCCTCACCACGGCGGTGGGAGGGCTCACCTCGGCGCTTCTGGTGGGTCCGTACGCGGCCGTAGGATACCTGGTCGCCGGCTGGGGGGATGCGGTGGGCGAGCCTGTCGGAACGCGGTGGGGCCGGCACCCCTATCGGGTTCCGTCGTTCGGCGGCGTCACCGCGCGCCGGACGTGGGAAGGGAGTGTCGCGGTTCTCTCCGCGGGATGGGGGGCGGCGATCCTGGGGCTCGCGGGCGCATCCGTGCCGCTCGGGAGGGCGGTCCCCGTCGGCCTGGCGGTGGCCGTCGCGGCCACCGCCGTCGAGGCGGTGAGCCACCACGGAACCGACAACCTCACGGTCCAGATCGCGGCCTCGCTCGTGGCCGCCGGTCTCGCGGGATGAGACGGGAAATCACGGCTGCGGCCGAGTGGAGTCCGTCGATAAGCGGTGTCCCCGCGATCCGGATCCAAAGCCTCAACCGGGCGCCGCCCCGGCGCGAAGCCCGCCACGTGCTCTACTGGATGGTCAGCGCCCGCCGACTGGAGTGGAGCTTCGCGCTCGATCGCGCCGTCGAGCACGCGCGGGCGCTGGCACTGCCGCTCGTCATCCTGGAGGAGTTGGACATCGGATCTTCGTGGGCGTCGCAGCGCATGCACGCCTTCGCGCTCGACGGGATGCGAGAGCACGCCCTGCGGACCGCGGGAACGGGAGCGATCTACCATCCCTACGTCGAGCCGCTCGAGGGCGCAGCCGAGGGTCTGGTGGAGGCGCTCGCCTCCGAGACCGCGGTCGTGGTCACGGATGACTGGCCGATAACCTCCGTGCGCCGCAGACAGACAACCGTCGCGGAGCGGCTCGATGTCGCGGTCGAGTGTGTCGACGGCAACGGGCTGCTCCCGGTCCGTGCCGCGGAGCGGCCGTTCGTGTCCGCCCACCATTTCCGTCGCTTTCTCCAGAAGCACCTGGGCGAGTGCCTCCTCGAGATGCCCTCTCCCGATCCGCTGGCCGAGGGTGGCTTCCCGCCGGGGACGTTCCCGTCCTGGGTGGCCGGGCGCTGGCCCTCTGCGTCGGCCCCGCTCCTTTCCGGCGACCCTGGCGCTCTCTCGGCGCTTCCCGTGCCCCGGACGCCTCCCGCCACCGACCTCCGGGGAGGTGGCACGGAGGGCCGGAGACGGCTCGCACGGTTCCTTGCCGACGGGCTCTCACGATACGGGGCGGAGCGCAAGCACCCGGACGCCGAGGCGGGCTCGGGACTCTCGCCCTATCTCCACTGGGGCCATGTCTCCGTCCACGAGGTGTTCCACGCCCTGAGCACCGCCGAGGGATGGAGTCCCGCTCGCCTGGGCAGCCGCACGGACGGAGCCAAGGGTGGCTGGTGGGGTGTCGGCGTCTCGGCCGAGGCCTTCCTCGACGAGCTGGTCACGTGGAGGGAGCTCGGGTTCGGGTACTGCCACCATGTCGCCGGGTACGATCGCTACGAGTCGCTTCCCGCCTGGGCGCTCGAGACTCTGGACGCCCATGCCGGCGACGCGCGGCCGTTCCGGTACGGGCTCGACGACTTCGACCGGGCCGAGACCCACGATCCCCTCTGGAATGCCGCCCAGCGTGAGCTCCGCGAGGCAGGGCGGATGCACAACTATCTGCGAATGCTCTGGGGGAAGAAGATCCTGGAATGGACCCGACATCCCCGCGAAGCCCTGGAGATCATGGTTGAGCTCAACAACCGGTACGCGTTGGACGGTCGGGACCCCAATTCTTACACCGGCATCTTCTGGGTGCTCGGCCGCTTCGACCGAGGATGGCCGGAGCGCCCCGTCTACGGTAAAGTCCGCTCCATGAGCTCCGAGTCCACGCGGAGAAAGCTCCGCCTCCACGACTATCTTGACCGTTGGAGTCCTCCGGTCGTCCCATGAGCGCTCTCAGACGTACCTATCGGACCGAGTTGGAGGACCATGCCCCCGAGGACGTGTTCGGGTGGTATGAGCGCCCAGGCGCGCTCGAGCGTCTCATCCCCCCGTGGATTCCGGCGGAGGTGCTGCACGCCGACGACGGGATCGCCTCTGGGGCCCGCGTGGTCCTGCGGGTGCACGAGGGCCCCCTCAGCTTCCGGTGGGAGCTTCGCCACCGGGAGTACGAAGCGGGCCGGCAGTTCCGCGTCGAGCAGGTCTCGGGACCCCTCAGATCGTGGACCCACACCCACCGGGTCTTCCCCCGCCCGGGGGGAGGCGCCGTCCTGCAGGACGAGATCGAGCTCGAGGCTCCGCGCGGCCTTCCGGTGGGACCGCTGCGCCTGGGGCGTGAGATCGACCGCCTGTTCGCGTTCCGTCACCGCAGGATCCGCATGGACCTCGATCGGCATCGCGAGCACGAGGGAAGGCCGAAGCTCACGGTAGCCGTCACGGGCGCTTCCGGCCTGGTGGGCCGGGCCCTCACGCGGTTTCTCACTACGGGGGGACACCGCGCCCTCCGGATGGTCCGGAGGCGCGAGGACGTCGGTCCCGACGCCTTGCACTGGAATCCGCACACCGGCGAGATCGACGTCGAGGGGCTGCGGAGGGCGGACGCCGTGGTTCACCTCGCCGGCGCGTCGATCGCCGGAGGGCGGTGGACCGACGATCGGAAGAAGGTCATCCGGGACAGTCGCGTGCAGGGCACGGCGCTCGTGGCCCGGACACTGGCCTCCCTGCGTCCCGAAGGGCCGGGCGTGCTCGTCTCTTCGTCCGCGATCGGCTACTACGGCAACCGCGGTGATGAGCGTCTGGACGAGACGGCGGAATCCGGGAAGGGATTCCTGGCGGATGTCGTCAGGGCATGGGAGCGAGCAACGGAACCGGCCGCGCGCGCAGGCGTCCGCGTCGTGCGGCTCCGCACCGGCGTCGTGATCTCACCGGCCGGCGGGGCGCTCGGGCAGATGCTCCTGCCGTTCAAGATGGGCGTGGGCGGAAGGCTCGGGAGCGGGCGCCAGTACTTCTCCTGGGTGGACCTGGACGACCTCGTGGGCGCGATCGTCCATGCGCTCTACGATGCGGCGCTCGACGGGCCCGTGAATGCCACGGGGCCGAATCCCGTCACCAACGCGGCGTTCACCGACGCGCTCGGTCGCGTGCTCGGCCGCCCGACGATCGTGCCCGTGCCTGCGCTGGCGGTGAGGGCGGCGTTCGGCCAACTGGGGGAGGAAACCGTCCTCTGGGGACAGCGGGTCTTCCCCGCGAAGCTGGAGCGGTCGGGCTTCCGGTTCGCCTACGAAGGCGTGGAGGATTCCCTCCGCTTCCAGCTCGGACGTCTGGAGTGAGAGCTCGATCGCATCCGCACCCGCGCGCCCTACGACGATGACAGCAGACTACTCGCGTATGATCTCCCCGTTCTCGTCGAGCGGCGGGTAGCGACGCCCGTCCGCGTCGAGCCTGGCCGCGACGAGGGGATGCATCCAGGCGAAGAGCGTGCGACGGAACGTCTCGGGGTCGAGCCGACAGCGGTCGTACATGCCCGCCTCGGCACGCTGCCGCTGCGCCTCGTAGAGGAGCAGCGCCGCGGCCACCGACACGTTGAGGGAATGCACCATGCCTTCCATGGGGACCATCACATGGTCGTCCGCCACCTCGAGTCCCTCGGGCGAGACTCCATGGAGCTCGGCACCCAGCAGGAACGCCGTGGGCCGCGTGAAGTCGAGGGAGCGGAAGTCGCGCGCCTCGCTCGAGGGGTGCGCCGCCACGATCCGGAATCCCGTTCCGTGGAGGTGCGCGGCCGCGCTCCGGACGTCGGCGTGGGCCCTGACGCGGACCCATTTCCGTGTCCCGGCCGACGTGGCGTGGTGCAGCTCGACCCCGTTCCCGGGCGGGACGACATGCGCTTCCAACACTCCGACCGCGTCGCAGCTCCGCAGGATCGCCGAGAAGTTGTGCGGCTTGTTCACCATGTCCATGAGGACGGTGAGGTCCGGCTGCCTCCTGGAGAGAACGCGGGCGAGACGTCGGAACCGTTCCGGGCGCATGCGGTGGGGGTGGGGGTGGGGAACACGTGGGGTCACTATATTATTCTCCCACGGTGGTCTCACCGACGCCACCGGTCATGCATGATCCCGGAGTCCTCGGAGGCGGAACGGCACGACCACCGGAACCCGCTCCTACCTGATCGACAACGTCAAGGTGGTGCTCACGCGTACCGAGTAATGGCTCGAAGAACGACGCCGGGGTGGCGAAATGGTATACGCAGGGGACTTAAAATCCCCCGGGAGCAATCCCATGTGGGTTCGATCCCCACCCCCGGCATGACCCGATAAGCATTGTGCGGCAACAGCTTCCGCTGCACAGCGCTTTCGCATTTCAGGGGGTCCGGACAGGTGCTTTCGGGAAATGGTGTGCCCCTGGTGTGCCGATTTCGTGGGGGTTATCTTGGGTGTGCCTGAAATCCCCTGGAAGAACGGAGGGCGCACATGTCTCAGGTCATCCAGAAGGGACCCAAGCGGTGGCTGGTCAGAGTCTTCCTGGGGCGGGACCCCACGACTGGGAAGCGCCGCTACTACTCGAAGAGCCTACGGGGCACGAAGACCCAGGCGACGCAGCTCGCGACGAAGCTCCAGGCCCAGGTGGATGGGGGCACGTTCGCCGAGCCGGCCAAGCAGACGGTCTCGGCGTTCTTCGCTTACTGGCTCGAGACCACTGCGGCCCGGAAGGTCAAGCCCTACACCCTCGAGGACTACCGCCGCCTCGGGGAGAGGTACATCAAGCCCTCCCTGGGGCACGTCGAGCTCGGGAAGCTGCGCCCAGCGCACATCCAGAAGCTAGTGACCGAGATGGAGGCGAAGGGGCTCGCCCCGCGCACGGTCCGGTACGGGCACGGGGTCCTGCGCAACGCGTTGAACAAGGCCGTCCGGGAGGGGATCATCCCCGCCAACCCCGCCGCGGCCAAGCTGGTGGATCTGCCCAGGAACCGGCGCCGGGAGCTCACCGTGTTCTCGCCGGCGGAGGCGCGGGCCTTCGTGGAGGCCGCGCAGGGGGACAGGTGGGCCGCGCTCTGGCTCCTGCTCCTGGGATCCGGCGCACGCCCCGGGGAAGCCCTGGGGCTGACGTGGGCGGATTTCGACGGCCGCGCCATCCGGATCCAGCGCACGCTCGTGCGGGACCGCCGCGGTGGAGGGTGGAAGCTGCAGGAACCGAAGACGAGTCGGTCCCGGCGCACGGTGCCCCTACCTGACGTGGCCGTGGAAGCCCTCCGGGCTCACCGCCGGCGGCAGGCGGAAGAGAAGCTCGCGGCCGGCCCGGAGTACCAGGACAACGGGTTGGTCTTCGCCGACGAATGCGGGGCGCCGCTGGTCTGGTCTGAGGTCTGCCGGCTGCATTGGAAGGGGCTCCTGACCCAGGCCGACCTGCCGCAGATACGCCCCTATGATCTTCGGCACTCCTGCGCCTCGCTGCTCCTGGCCCAGGGCGTCAACCCCAAGATCGTGGCCGAGCGGCTCGGGCACTCCACCATCGTGCTCACCATGGACACATACAGCGCCGTGCTCCCGGGTCTCCAGGAGGAAGCAACGGAGAAGCTCGGCGACATGCTAGCCAAGGGAGGGGACCGATGACCCCCACTCTGATCACCGTCATCCACCACCAGCCCGGAGACGGTCCGGCGGAAGCAGTCCAAGCGGGCGACTGGCTGGCCGATGATTCCACTCTAAAGGACCGGTATCGCACCGCCTTCCTACATGCGGCGCATCGCGAGACGAAGGGCGGGCTTGTCGCTTCGATTGTGGCTGAGCTGGTCCGGCCGTTCCGCGACGCGGCACGGCTTGTGAGCCGGGCATCCCTGGAGAGGGGCCTGCGCGTCCCGCTCGAAGATGAGACGTTCCGCCGCGCTGTCCTGCACTGGTCGGCACGATGGAACCTCCCACCGTTCCCCTCCGCGCTCGTGCGAGGCGAGCGAACGGAAGAGGGTTGGGTGTGGATTCGCCTCGGGGCGGGGATGTACCACTATGGCTCGTCCGACGAGACACTCCGCATGCGCTGGGCCAACGCGCCGACGCTCACCCGCGCGGACCGCATCCTCCTAGACCCGAGTGACGTCACCTGGATCGTCTCCGGAGCCCGCGAGAGCGACAAGCGGGGCGAGCATCCCACATATGAACTGCCCGACAACCTGACGCGGTGGGAGCCCACGCGGGAGCGGCGTGACACCTACCTTGCCCGCCTCCGTCAGTGGACGCGTGACACAGAGGCGGACCTGGCCCACCGTGGCTATCAGCGTGCTCCGAAGCTCAAGGCAGAGTCTGTACTCAGCGCCAAGGGTGTCCCTCATCGTCATTTCACATGGCTTGCCCAGCATCAAGTCCTGGGGATGACATGGGACGAGGTAGCGAGTAAGGCGCGCACTGATCCGTCTACGGTCCGGCGTGCCTGCGTGGACCTCGCCAAGCGCCTGCCCATCACACTGAGGCCCGCCCCGGGGAGACGCCGCAGAAAGTAGGCACCGGACAGAAGCGCGACTGCCTACGCGCACCGTCTCGGGTCGCGGCATCGTTCCTCCACGATACTCATGCCTTCGTGGAGGAACCATGCCGGATCTCATCACCCTGCCGCGCACCGCGACGGCCGAACAGGTAGCCGAAGCACTTGGCTTGCGGCTCCACCGCGTCTACTCCCTCACCCGCGAGGGGCGACTCCCTCACGTTCGGATTGGCCGGCAGGTCCGGTACCCCATCGAGGCCATCCGCGCCTGGGTCGATGCCGGGGGCACCACCGGCGACGACGCGGCCTGACGTGGCCGCCACCACGGGGATCGCGGAGATGAGCCGGCCCGTGGACCTGTCTACGCTCGCCGCTGAGATCGTGCGGGAGCATGAGGCTGTCCGCAGGGCCGCGGCGTCTGCTCTGCAACATGCACGCCGCGCCGGCGAGCTCTTGATCCAGGTACAGGACCAGGTCGGACACGGTAGGTGGAGCACCTGGCTCAAGGCCAACTTCCCGTCGTCCGCCCGCACGGCTCGCCTTTACCAGCAAGTCGCCCGCGGGTGGTCCGAGCTCGAGGCCAAGGCGAACGGCAACGCGTTGCCACTTCGGGATGCCGCTCGACTGCTCGCCGCGCCGTCGCCGGGGCGGGGCGTCCGACTGAGGGCAAGGCACGAGATGGAACTCCGTCGGATGCGCGAGCAGGCCCCTCAATCGGACGATGAGCAGTCCGACGGCGCCAGAGCTGAGCCGGCCCTTGGAAACGGCCCGGACATGCACGCCGAGCAAGGCGTCAGAGTTCAGGCGGAGCAGAGCACCCAGGATGTCCCCACGCTTGGCCGGTGGTGGGAGAATAAGCCGAAGACCGCATCAGAGCACCGTGACCTGACTCTCCGCGCCCTACAGGCGGGCCAGGAGGCATGGGGTGTCCTCGCCAGCATCGTGGACACCGACATGTTGGTGGAGGTCCTGAGCCCGGCCGAGCGGGTCCAATATGCCGATGTCGCCCGCGAAGGCGCGGAACACCTCGCCGCGTTCGCCGAACGCCTGGCGTCGCCGGCCGCCCTGGAGGGGGAGTCGTGAGTGCCCTCGCGCGGGCATACGAGGCGCTCGGCGTTGCACGCCGGGAGCTCGAAGCCGCGGCGAGCGAAGTCAGGTCCTATGACGTCGCGACCACGCGTTTCCTGCGCGCGGAAGTCGTGGCGATCCGTGACCGCGTGGACCGCGTCCGCCGTGCGGTGGGCGAGCTCACGCCCGAGCCCCCGGCGGCCGCATGAGCAAGGACCGTCTCCTCTTCCGGTGGCGGGAAGCGCTCATGTCGCCGGCGGGCCCGCGGGCAACCGTGCGTCACGTCCTGCTGACTCTCTCGACCGACGCCGATGGAGACGGCGGCAACTGCTACCCGTCCACCCGTAGGCTGGCGGAGCGGACCGCGCTGTCCCGCCGGGCCGTGGAGGGCCAGCTCCGCGAAGCTGAGGCGGTCGGATGGATCCGCAGACAGGCCCGCGGTGAGGGACAGGGGTGGCGTCGGATGAGCTACACGCTGTCCATCCCGGAGGCCGCCAACGTGGGGAATGACGTTCCCCGCGTCGGGCCGGAAGGTGGGGAACGTGGTTCCCCGCGTCCGTCTCAGAAGGTGGGGCACGACGTTCCCCACGACTCCGCCGAACGTGGGGAACCTCACGCACGACGTGGGGAACCTCACGACCAAAACGTGGGGAACGACGTTCCCCTGATCTCTGTAGTTACCTCTGTAGAGACCTCTCTATCGGTGGATGGGGACACGGGGGATCGCAGGGACTTCCCACCGCTCGACAAACTCCCTCGTCACGGTCGCGAGCGGATCTACCCGCGAGAGTTCGAGGGAGCCTTCGACGCCCTCCCGAAGCGCCACGTTTCCCACCCGAAGGCTGACGCCTACCGGGCGTGGCGCCAGCGCACCCGAGACGTGGCGGAGCTCTTCCAGCTCGAGGCCGCGGCCGACGCATACCGGGAACGGGCGGAGGCCGATGGCAACGCCGGCACGAAGTACGTCATGGAGGCCGCCACATTTTTCGGGCCGGGTCTCCGCTTCGAGCCGTACCTCGGGGTTGAGCCCGTCAAAGCATCGGCGCCCGGGTTTGGCGCCTTCGTGGACCGTTCCGTCCTGGGGGCCGCATGAGCGCCGAGACGTGGGCGAACGTGCTCGACGCGCCTTACCTTCGAGAATGGGAGGCTCGCCAACGGGAGCCGGTCGAAGCCGTACCGACCGGGCTCCCCTCGCTCGACCGGGTGTGCGGCGACGATGGCGGACGCATCGGGCCCGCGCTTGGCTGGTTCGTGACGGTCGGCGGAAACCCGGGTCACGGGAAGTCCCTCTTCGCGCTCAATCTCGCCTGGGCCGCGCTCCGGGCCGGACAGCCTGTCGCGTTCCTCACTCTCGAAATGACGCATTGGGCGCTCGCCACCCGACTGTACTCCATCGCGACCGGACACGCGATCCACCACCTCGAGAAGGGGCGCGACTTCGAACCCGGCGAGCTGGCCCGCGAGTTGCGCCAGCTCTGGGCGGAGAATCGGTGCGCCGACCTGCACGTAAACCGAGATCCGATCGGTTCGATCGTGGAGGTGCAGGAGCATCTTGAGGGGTCTGCGCTTGCGGGCGTCCGCGTCGTGTTCGTGGACTACTTGCAGCTTATCGGCACGGGCACCGATGAGGACGTCTACCGGCAGACCGTAGAGGTTGCCACGACGCTCCGCCGTTTCGCTCACGTCAACCACGTCCTCGTGGTGGGGCTCAGCCAATACAACCGAGCCACGTCGGCCAACTATGCCCAAAGCCCGATCGCTCAGTCCCTGCACGGTGGGATGAGCCTGGAGGCTAACAGTGATCTTGTGGTTCTACTGGATCACTCCCGGTACGAGCGGGACCCCCTGAAACCACACCTCGCCCGAACGTGGGCGATCATCGGCAAGAATCGCCACGGACCCGTTACGCAGGTCCCCCTCGAGTGGGACTACCGCACCCTTCGGGTCCGTGAAGCGCTGCCCGACGAAGAGCGGCTCTGGCCAGGTGCGCCGAAGAACAGGGGCGAGCGATGAGGCTGTCCGACCCCTCACCCGATGAGCGTCGGCGGCGCGGGACCGAGCTTTGCAAGCGCCTAGCTGCGGAGGTCGCTACCCTGACACCTCCGGGGATCGGAGCGTGGCCGCGAGCGTGGGAGATCGTGGCACCTGCGGACGCCGCCTTCCTGATCGCCGTCGTCGCCTGGGAATCTGATCCGGGCGAGCGCGCCAAGGGGAAGCTGCGCGAGCGCCACGTCGCTGTCCTCGACGCATGGCGGCGGGCCGGTGCCGAGTTCCTCGCCGAACGCACGGAGCGCCGGCCATGAGCACCGCCCGGCCCTTCGCACCAGGCTACCTGCCCCGAGTAGGGGGTTGCGGTCCTGGGGGCGGAGCTCTGGCGGACCGATCCCCGACCCGGATTTCCCCGCGTGCAGTCGGACAATTTGAAGTTCCCCCTTCACGAGCTCCTCGTGGGCGGCGCTGCACCGCGCCGCTCTGTCGGTGCGGAGTCTGCGGAACGCCGGGCTCGGGCCATCCGCACGTCTGGGCGGGCGAACGCTCCTGGGCGAAGCGGCACCCGAAGCCCGATGAACGCATTACCCCAGGTAACGCCCGGCGCGGCTCCGAGCACGAGACCACCGGATGACGGGCCCCGCCATGCTCTCGCGCCTCGCTCGCGCCGTGCATCTCGACGCCGAACGCCTGAACGCTCACCACTGGCGAGTCTGGGGTGGAGCGGCGGAGCACGTGGTGGACGCGGATCGCGGGACGTGCGATTGCCCGGACTTCCGACTCCGGGGGCGCGTCTGCAAACACATCCTAGCCGCACGGCTGCGCTCAGGCGACGTCGAACTCCTGAACGCGCTTCGTGATCTGGTCCCGATGCCCCGTCGCACATGGAGGCGGGTCGCGCCATGACGTTGGGCACCACGCCGGCCGAGGTAGCAGTCCCTACGCTTCAGGGCGAGGCGCGGGCCGTCGAGTTGTCGGACCTGACGCACTTCGCCGCACCGCTCCGCCATGCGATCCGCGTCCTCGGAGAAAAGTCCCGCCGCGCCGCCTCCGCGCTCGCGTGGACCGATTGCGAGGCTGCGGCTTTCGCCGCCGACGAGCTTACCGAGCTCATGGTGGTCCTCGGGATGGGAAGCGAGGTGAACCCGGTCGGCGAACAGCCGCGTCCAGAAGTGGAGGACTAGGGCGTGGAGCGCTCCCTCATCGACCGCGAGAAGATCGAGGCATCGCTCCCGTGCGCGGTCCGAGGTGCGCTCTACGACATCTGCCAGGCGTGGGGAATCCCCTCCTACGACGAATGGCCGAACCACCCGCTGGTCGCCGACTTCGTGACGCTCACCGCGGCGAGGACCCTACAGGCCCGGAAGATCCGATGGGGCTTGTCCCGGGGTGCGGCCCTGCGTGAAGCCTGCGCGATCCTGGGCCTCTCATACGAGACGACGCGCCGCCGGATAGGGCGCCAGAAGGCGCAGATGAGAGAGAATTCCACGATGGGACAAAACGTCCCAAAAGCACCGAAAACCGCTGTTAGACTCAAACCATGAGGAGCGAACCCATGATCGCGACAGCGAAGAAGGGCACCACCACCACCCGTCCCGCCGAGCCGTTGGACGAGCGCGCCCGCGCTCGGGCCGAGCTGGACGCCGTCGAAAGCGCCCAGGCCGGTCTCCCCAAGCTCCAAGCCGACGTGGAGGAGGCCCAGGCGGCCCTCCGTGAGGCCAACGAGCGTCTCGGGCCCCAGCTCGTCGCCGCGCAGGTCGCATACCAGAACGCCACCGCCTCGCTCGCTCACCGCCGCAGCCGCGCCGAATATACGCTCCGCTCAACCGCGCCCGCGCTGGTGGCCGAGCGTGGCCCCGTGGTCGAATGGCTCGAGGAGTGGATTCGGCACGTCCGCCCGCACACCGGGGGCATCGAGCTGAACCGCGACCGCGAATACGTCGCGGACTTCAAGGCTGGCCGCCTCGACAAGTCGCACCGTGAGGGTGCCGCAGCCGCGGAGAAGCGAATCCAGCTCGCCGAGGCATCGGTGGAGACCATGAGCGCGCTGCGTGACGCCCTGGAGCTCGTGCGCGACCTCCAGCTCCAGGCGGCGCCCGATCTCCCCGCAGCCGTGCGCGACATCCTGGAGGAGCTCCCTGAACGCTGCGCCTGCGGTAAGCGTTTCGACTTCCATTCCGTTCTGCCCGACTGAAGGAGTATCACATGAGCGCCACCGACTCCCGCCACGGCTTTTCCACCCCCGCGGACTTCCTCACGGCCGTGATTTCCGACGCCAACGCCCGGACACGCGACCACGTCCGCGACAACCGTTTGCGCGCGTTGGCCGCCGTGGACGCGGAGGGGGATCCGGTCTATTCCGGGATGGCGTTCCTCCTGCCTGCGGCCTTCACGCCGAGCAACCTCCTGGCGACCGCCGGCTCAGACGAGCAGGGCGTGTACAGCGACACCTATGGCGGCTTCGCGGTGGGGAAGTCGAAGGCCGCGTATGCCCTCGGATCGCCCAGCGAGGGGGACCCCACCGCGGGCCGGACGCTCGTGGTGCCGATGGATGAACCCTTCTTCGAGATTCCGGCGCGCACCGACAAGGACCATACGTCCAGCGTGTCCGGTGGGCTCACGTTCACCCGCAAGCCGGACGCCGTCGATGCCACGGCCAGCCGGATGGCCATGGAGATGGTGACGCTCAAGGCCATGACGTTGATGGGGTTCACGTATGCCACCGAGCAGCTCCTCGGCAAGTCGCCCCGCGGGTTTGCCGCGATCCTCGCCGCTGCGTATCGGGATGAGTTTCCGGCGCACATGCTGGATGAGAAGATCAACGGCCTCGGCGGTGACCAGTACCTCGGTGTCATGCACTCCCCGGCGAAGATCACCGTGGACGCGGAGACGGGCCAGGCCGCGGACACGATCAACGCGACGAATGTCTTCAAGATGGCCGCCCGTTGCTGGGGCCTGAATCGCGCGGTCTGGATGGCGAACCACGACACGCGGGAGCAGCTCTACGGGCTCAAGCTGGTGGTCGGCACCGCAGGCACGTCGATCTATCAGCCGTCCAGCGTCGAAGGCATGCCCGACATGCTCCTGGGCGCCCCCGTCTTCTACACCGAACGGTGCGCGACCCTGGGCGACGAAGGGGACCTGCTCCTAGTCAACTGGAGCCAGTACCTGGAGGGCGTCTATCAGCCGCTCCTGACGGCCGAGTCGGTCCACGTCCGCTTCGAACAGCACGAGAGGGCGTTCAAGTTCTGGACCCGGAACGCTGGCGCGCCCTGGTGGAGAAGCGCGCTCACTCCCGCCAACTCCACCACGACGCTGTCGCCCATCGTCAGCTTGGCCGCGAGGGCGTAACCATGGGCGCCGAGTATGGAACCGACCTAAGGACCTACCAGGACCTCGAGCTCGCATCGCTTCATGAGGCTGGGCACTCGGTCGCTGTCGTCGCCCAGGGCGGCACGGTGGAGATCGTCAACTTGGATCTTTGCCTGGAGGCCGAGGACTCGCAGCTCGAGCCGTGGGCCGCGGCCGTCGCCTGCCTGGCTGGTGGCGTCGCGGCTCGCAACATCGGGCCGAAGTGGCGAAGCAAGAGCCGCGAGACCAGCGAGACGGACAAGGCCAACGCCGTGTCGCACCTCTTGAGGATCGGGATGGGCCCTATGAACCTCCACCGCGTCGAAGAGCACGCCGCGGAGCTCGTGCGGATCGAGGGATGGAAGATTGAACGGGTCGCGCAGGCGCTACGTCAGGGATCCGGTAGTCTCAGCGGGGAGCAGGTGGCGAGGATTTGCGCCCGGGAACCCGTGGCCACCGTCCTGGCCAACCCTGGCACGCACGCCACCTCGCTCCCTGCGCACAGCGCGCCCACGTCATGGGGGACCACGCCCACCGCAACCGGCGCTCCTCTCCGGATCCGGGTGGAGACGTTCAAGATCGGCGAGAATGGCCGACCTCGCTTCGCCGATGCCACGCATGGCTGGTGCGCAGCGATGCTCTATCCGCTCCCTGATTCGCGCCTGGGAAACTGCAAGGTTCAGGAGGCCGTGGCCGATAGTAAGGGGACAGCCCTCGCCATGCTACGTGAGCGGGCGTCCAAGGCGGTCGGTGCTCCCGTGCTCCTGGTAGAGGGCTGAGGCCATGGCTATGGCCCGGGTTGGGGTGAGGTCCGGGGTCCCGGTGATCGCAAGGCACCGGCGCGCATCTCCCGCGGTGGTGACCCCGGCCCTCGCCGACCCCCACCCCCTGGGGAGGGGGGTCGCGATGCTTAACTATACCAGGGGGGTCTCCATCTCTAGCCCTAGAACCCTAGGGACCGATTCAAGGCCTCGGGTTTTTCGCGCGGTGCCCCCTGGGAGAGATAGTGCCCTCCATGGGTGACACCCCGAAGGCACCCGCCCACCTGAGCCCCGAGGCCGCCCGCTGGTGGTCCTCGGTGGTGGCCGGCTGGGACTTGGACGCGCACCACCTTCACCTCCTCACCGCCGCAGCGGAACAGCTGGACGTGCGCGCCGTGGCCTCCGAGGCCGTGGGAAAGGATGGCGCCGTGGTGAAGGACCGATGGGGCCAAAGCAAGCCCCATCCCGGGTGCGCGATCCAAAGGGACGCCGCGCTGACGTTCGCTCGCCTCGTGAGGGAGCTCGGTCTCGACCTGCCCGCACCCGACGCCCCCCGACCTCCACGCCTGAGGTGACAAGATGCCCGTCCGCCAGCGCACCACCCGCCACCAACGCCCCATCCTCTCCAAGGTGCAACGTGCGCTCCTCCGTGATCGCGCGATACGGGAGCTCCTGGACCTGGCCCGCGACGAGGGCTCTAACCCGTTCGTCGCCTTCGGGCCAGCCACCGAGGCCGAGCTCCGGCGACTGTGGGAGGCCGGAGGCGCCGAGGCCCTCCGCTTGTGGATTCAGTCTCACCCCGGCACCCGGCCATCAATCTGGTGGCGCGTGGTGGCGCCGACCATCGCCGGCTATACGGGCGAGGTGCCGTGGAGGGCGACGCGGGGCAACCCCGACCCCGCCCGGCAAAGGCCCATCCTGGCCCGCCTGGGTGTCTTGGAGGCCGGAAAGTGACCCCCCCCACTAGGGCCGGTAAGTTCTTGCGGCATCCCCATTCTGGGGACCTGTGGCGGGCCTTCGCGCGGACGATGTCGAATTGGATCTTCCCGCGTGCGCGCGCACGCGAGGCTTGCCGATGAGGCGCGGTCGCAAGCCCTCGCCGGCCCGGCTCCATATCGTCCGCGGCACTGCGCGGGCGGATAGGGCACATGGTGACGCTGCGCCCGAAGCTGAGACCAGGGGCCAGCCGATAGGCTTGCTCCCGGACCCACCGGAGCACCTGGGCGAGCATGCCCGCGCGTTCTGGCTCGCTCTCCGCGCCGAGCTCGAAAGCCTGGGCCTCGGAACGTCGGCGGATCAATGGGACGTCGAGGCCGCTGCGCTCTTGTATCAGCGTGCGCGGCATGCGGAAGAGCGGATCCCGGCGGGCGGGTTCTTCACTTGCAAGAAGACGGGCGACCCGAAGAGGCATCCGGCTGCCGTGGAGGCGCTACAGGCCAGGAAGGAACTGCGGCTCATCCTGGAGGCCATCGGGGTTTCGACGCCCGGCCGCGTGCGGGTGCTGGGGAGCGCGAAGCGCGAGCCCCAGAACCCGGAGGAACAGTTCTTCGACCGGGCGCGAGCATGAAGCTGGACCTCCTGGTGCCCCCCTGGAACATGCCCGCGCCCGTCCTGGACGTCTGGTGCGAACTGGCCCCCCGACTGCTCCGCGAGGGCCGGCTCAGCCCGGAGACGCATCATACGCTCGCGGTCTATTGCCAGATGAAGGCGATGCACGGGTACGTCGAAGCGATGGGCACCCCGGATGTTGTCGCGTTCTCGTGGCGGACCATCCTTACCCTGGCCGAGTGGCTCGGGATCGACGTGCCCGTGGATGCGGGGAGGGACAACTGATGGCGCGCACGCTGCGCGGAATCCGCCGGCGTCGTTGGGCGCGGCTCACGAAGCGGGCCACCCCGGCGGGGGACCTCGGCGAGGTCCTACGGGCCCAAGAGGACACGGTGGCCGACACAAGGGAGTAGGGTCATGAGTCACACGACAGCACGGAGGCAAGCATGGGCCTAGGAAAAACGTTCGACCTCGCCCGGGTTGGTTCGGTAGCCTGGGGGGTACTTGGCTCACTCGGTCTGGTCACGCCTCACGGGTGGCTGGCCTCTGCGATCTACATCGCCGCCAGCTACGCCAAGTCGAAGCTCACGCGGAGGGGGGCGCTAGAGCACCAGGTGGCCGGCACGACGGCGTGGAGGTGGGTGTGAGCAAGGGCAACCTCTTAGACGCTCTTATAGTGGCGACCACGGCCACAATGCTGCTGGTGCCGGGCACCGACATCCTGTTTACTGTCATCATCGCGGCATCCTACGCCAAGTCGAGGCTCGCCAGGACAGGCGCCCTAGAGCACCAGACTGCGGGTCAAACGCTCAACGTCATCTCAAACGAGGCGTCCCTCCCCGTCATCTACGGGCAGGCGAAGGTGGGGCCAATCCTCGCCGACGTAGAGCACGACCTTGCTCGGCCGACGACCTTCGCCGTTACGATCCCGTGAGCGTCTGCCTGGCTGTCGCGGTCGGTGACGTTGGACTGCTTGCGACCGATACCCGGACCTCCCTCGCGGACCCCTCTGTGTTCGAGGGGCGGTCCATAACGGAGGTGGCCCAGGCCCCGGACGTTCATTGGGACCACCTCGACCACGGAGGCAAGCTCGTAGCCTGGACCTGGCCACCGATCGCGGGGTTTCTCGCTTATTACGGGGGCGACTTCCGTTGGGGTCGGGCGATCGCGCGCGAGGTGCTTGAGTATTCCCCGCGCAGCTTCGAGGAGGTGGAACGGTTCTGTGTCCCCGACTGGCCCCCGCTACATCCGGTGGCGGCGCTATTGGTCGGCCCGGGCCCCGACGGCGCCGCAGCCATCCAACAGTGGAAGCGGTGGGCGGAGCCCGGGAGGGCGCTCGAGGTTAAGGCGACCTCCCCGGGCCGCGGCAACCTGTCTTTCATCGATCCACTCCCGGCCGGCCTGACGCCAGAAGCATGCGCGCCAATCTCTGCGCGCCTGCGCCACCGGATCGCGATCGCGCGCGGGACTATCCCCGGGCTGCTGGCGGCCATCGGTCACTATGTGGCCGAGGTCGCCGACGGGAGCCAGTTCGTGTCCCGCACCGTTGACCTCGGCTTCTGGCACGCGGGCGTGGGTGAGGCAGTGCGGTTTCCCGTCGAAGAGCTCGTGCGCATCGGCGAGTCCGGGCGGTGGACCGCGGCCGACCGAGCGGCCGGCGCCGAGCGCTTCCGCGCAGCATGCGGCGCAGTGCGCGCCATTGCTGACGGGGCCGAGCCCACATGATCGGCCACGATGGCGCCCGCGCCTCGAGCGGCTACCGGCGCGCACTGGCGGGAGCATAGGCCACGGGATGCCCACGGAAACGAGACCCTTGCCGAACAGGCCGGTCCGGGCACACTTTGAGGTGATAGATTGTAGGGATATGCGGCCGACGAAAGAGCCCCTGGGCTCTGCCAGGGAAACCTGGCTAGTCGGCCGTCCCTGTTTCCAGGCGAAACGCCCGCTCAGTAGTGCAGCGTGGTGCCGGGACGCCAAAGATCATATTCGCTCCGCACCTTCAGTCGGATCCGGTCATAGGCATCCGTGGCCCCGCGCTCCCATTTCCGGCCCACCGCCCAAGCGCAGTAGTCGGCGGCCACGAGGCACGGCTCGCTGTGGGCACTCCATGATGCCGTGCGGTAGTCAATCGTGGGACTCACCTGCTCCACCACGTCCCGCACCGTCGCATGCATGGTCTGCCGCTTTTGCTTTGTTCCAAGAGATGCGGCCACGACAAGTAGCTCGTCGCTGGATGTCGCGACCCTGGGCACCAAGTGCTTCATGTGGTAGTACCACGCGATCTTGTAGAAGCGGGCCTCGCTGGTCCGGACTTGGGGCTCCGCCTTGGCCTTTTCTAGTATCGTGGAATCCACCCGGAAGTCGTGTTGGTCTAGTGTGTCGAAGACCCTGTTCCTGGTTAGCCAGTCATTGTCCACGGCATGAAGCTCGCACGCTGTGCCGAGCCGATCCCACAGCATGCTTCGCCGCAACTCCATGATGGCGTCTCCGACAGAATAGTCCCGCACCGTTACCGTGGTGAGAATAAAGAAGCGAGAAGCGCCCGGCTTCCTGGAGAAATGGAAGTTCCCGGTCTCATCGGCGAAGATGCTGATTCTGGCCATACAGGGCCTCGGTGGGCGCGCGTCCAAGATGAAGCGGCCCACCCTGGGGACGGTGAGAGTGGCGATCCCCACGCAACGCGGCAACCCACAGAGACCGAACGCCCCCGGAGCCGCCTGAGCCCCGAGGGCGTCTTCGCCCTCGCTGTCACACCTTGACGCTACCCTGAGGCACCCCAGGGCCGGCGCTTACGACGGGTGCCCATCTTTGCCGCGACGTGCTCCTCACAGAGCACCACCGGGATACGCCACATCCGGTCCTTGGGCACGCCCGCAGCCTTCGCCACGTCCCTCCAATAGCCTGCCGTCCAACCGTATCGCTTGGCGGCCTCCACGGTGGTCAGCATCGTCGGCCCGTTCCGGGTCGCTGCGGCCTTGAGCGCCCCGAGTCGGTACGGCCCGCGCCCCACCACGAGCTCGCACGGCGTTTCGTCGGGTAGGGCCAGGAGCGAGGCGAGGATGTCTGCGGTCATCGTCTCACCCCTCTCCGGGTCCGCTTGAGCCCTCGCCACGGCTTCGGCACCTCATACGGGTGCGTGACGATCCAGCCCCACATGGACACCGTATCGGCCCAGGGGTCCGACGTGCTGGCGCGCAACTCGCCGAGCGTCGTCTCGCCGTAGCCGGGCACGTACACGGTCGCGCAGTCGGGCAGGTCGGAAAGGTTCGTGCGCGCGTCAGGCATGGGCGCCCTCCATTGCCTCCCGTGCCTCCGCTATTTCCTCCGCGGTCGGCTTGCGGTTGCCTTCCTGCTCGACAGCGTCCTGAAGCCCGTGGTACGATCCGTCCACGAGATCCACGAGCAGGTCGAGGGCCTCGGTGACGTTCTCCGGCCCACCGGCTCCAGAGTAGTAGTTGTTGACGGTCAACCTGGCCACCACGGCCACCAAGCGGCTCACGCGGGATGCCTGGCGGAGCGCCGCCTCATAGGGGTTCTCGGGGACGCCCCGCCCCTCCATGTCGAAGAGGGCGCGGGCTGCGGCCTCCCCGATGTCCGCCACGTTCCTCAGAAGCCCGGCGCCTTCGGGAGTCAGGCTGTCGAAGGTGGCGATCCCGTCGCCCCAGTAGCCCGCGCTGAAGGGCCCGAGCAGGTAGTGGAGGGGTCGAACCGTGTTGAGGGCGCACCAGAGCACGCCGTCGTGCCCCATCCGCCTATATCGCTCCTCCTGCGCTTCCTCCGAGGACAGTACGTCGTCGGGTGCCTGCGTGTCCAACACGGCCGCGTCATTCATGGCTTCCTCCAGGAAGGGGTGTTGATCCGGCTCGGTCCCGGATGTATACATAGTGTGTACGGCCTCCCTCGAAAGTCAACAGGGTGTATACCGATGCCGGAACCGACGTTTGCCGAAACGACTCGGGCACTCTGCCTCACGGGCCCGATGCTCTCCAAGATGTTTGGAGTCCCGGCGCAGTCGATCCGGCAGGCCAGGCTGAGCCCGTCCTCGAAGGGCTACCGCCCGCCGCCGGACGGATGGGAGGCCGTCCTCCTGGACGTCGCCAGGAAGAGGGGCCGTGAGATGCAGGCGCTCGTGAAGGCGCTCGAGGCCGCGGTGAGGGAGCGACAGGCACTGTAGGCTCGCCAGAGCCGCGTGCGGGGCGTTCCCGCGCTCCATCTTGGCTGCCCATCTGGCCGTTTCGAGCCGGTTGAGTGTGGGCGACTCGTTCTGGACGACACCTATGGCGACGTAGGGCGCGATCTCATCTCAGACCGAGACCACCTGTACCCCCTTGCGCCCGCCTGAGGCGACGCGCATCTCATCGGCACCCCCCCTTCACCTCTCTAAGCGGAGGGTCTCCCCCATGCAAGAGCCGAGCGCCCTTTTCGGTACCCTTGGCGTGCTCGCCTTCGTCGCCCTGATCGTTCTCGCGATCCTGACCGTTCTCGTGCCCGTCATGATCTACACGGGCCAGAAGTGGGCGTATCGGTGCTACCAGGAGCTCACCAAGGCGAACGCGACGCTTCTGAAGGTCCTCGGAGAGTTGGAGACGCAGCGCACCGCGCTCCTCCAGGTTGTCACGGCCGAGCGCGGATCCAAGGGGGCGCCGTGAGCTCGCCCGATTCCTCACAACAACTCTTGATCCCTTCATAATCTCCGGGGGGCAAGGAGACGGGTCAGTGGACATCCTACTGATTCTCTTGGGCGCTGCGCTTGCGATCGGCGGCGAGATCCTCATGGAGCGATGGAGGGACACTCGACGGCGCAGGGTGTTGGCCCTCGCGCTCGAGGAAGAGTTGCGGGCCGTATACTTCGACGACCATGGATTCGGCGGATACACGGCCCAGACATTCGACGAGTTCTTCCCTGAGATTGCTGCGCTGCTGCCGCCAAACCTCGCGCGTGAAGTCATTCGGTATCACTTCCGAATGAACCATTTCAAAGCAGTGGGCGGGGAGGTCCCGCCGTCCGTCACCGAGCTTCGCGAGATGGCGGGGATCCGCAACGACCTCGTGCGGCAACTGCAACGCATCTCCGGTAGCGCCGCGTGAGGCTCGGCGGGCCGGCGCCCGGCAAGGCGCACGCCCCGTTAACGCCCCCAGGGCTGCGGTCCCGTCCCGGAGACCGCCCAGCGCTACCGTGGACGTCGTGGGCCATCGTCGTCGCCAGGTCGCGCCCTTGGGAGGACGCCGTGGGCGTGGTGGGGTGGTGGTATCCGAGGGGGGCGGGAGACGGAGCCGCGCGTGGACCGTCGGCGGTGTGCTCATAGTGCGCCAACTGAAAAGAAATTGGCAAAACTGAGGCAAACGCACCCGACAATGGGACCCCGGGACACCCCTTACGGGAGAACGCCAAACGCCACTCCGCGCAACTCAGCGGAACCCACCAAAAAACGGGAAATGGCGCCTTAAAATCCCCCGGGAGCAATCCCATGTGGGTTCGATCCCCACCCCCGGCACTTCTGCGCCACCCGCGTCCCCCGGGACCCCGCCGGCGTCAGGGAGATGACGAAAGCCCTCTTCGCGTGTTCGTCGAGCCTGCGTCTCATCGGCGGAGCGCGCGGCCAGCCCTCAACGAGTCCAGAATCAGGGCGTTCTGCGGGTGCTCGAGGAACCGCTCGAACTCGAGGAAGTAGCCCTCGGGATCGATCGCGACGAAACCGCGCGTCGGATGCCGGATCCCGTCGCTCAACGGGCGGTGGATGCGCACGCCCTTCGACTCCAGGTATTCGTACCACGCATCCACCTGCTCCGTCACGAACGAGAGCGTGACCGGCTTCTCCTCCGAGGCGTGGTGCAGGCCCTGAGTCTCGTCCACGAGCCCGATGAACGACGTCGGGGAGACCCGGTAGATCTTGGTGAATCCCTGATCCACCGTGAGCCGGAGCCCCATCACGTCCTCGTAGAAGCGTTGCGCGGCGGGGATGTCCCGGTAATACAAGAACACGATGTTCGCCTCGACGCCGAGATCGGCCGGCCGCTGCGGTCGGGGGGCCTGTGTCATCTTCGCACACTCCCGGACGGTGCACCCGTCAGGATGCTCACCATATGTTTGCCGCGTTCCACTACCCCGTCCGTCAAGATAGGGACAGCCGCAGGAGGTCGCACGCGGCGCCCAGGGATAGCTCCCGACTCAGTGCCCGAGCCACCGGGACACCCGCAGGCCCATGAGGACGGCGAAGACGCCCGCGAGGAGGAGCGGGAGCCGCACGTCGGACTTCACGAGCCAGTAGAAGTGAACAAGTCCAAGTGCCGTTGCTACATACACTAAAGCATGCAGGCGCGTCCAGTTCCTGCCCAGCCGGCGGATCCAGCCCTTCGTGGACGTGGCGGCCAGGGGAATCAAGAGCACGAAGCCGGTGAAGCCCACGGTGATGTAGGGCCGCTCGGCGATGTCCTCGGCGACCCACGAGACCTGGAATCCCAGGTCGAGCCCCATCCAGATCGAGAAGTGGAGGCATGCGTAGAAGAAGGCGAAGAGTCCAACCGGGCGCCGGAGACGGATCAGCGGGTTCCAGCCCGTGACGCGGCGGAGGGGCGTCACCGAGAGCGTGACGAGCAGGAGGACGATCGTGGTCATCCCGGTCACGTGCGTCAGCTTCTCGATGGGGTTGGCCCCGAGCCGATCGAGGAAGAACCCGACCAGGAGCCAGCCCGCGGGCGACAGGGCCGCGAGCCACAGGACGGCCTTCAGCGCGAGAATCGCTCGTGCCGCATCCACGGGCGCGTCCCGGTGCCGGCCGCGGCCGGTCTTCAGATCCAGCGCGAGAGGTCCATCCCCGCGTAGAGGTGCGCGACCTGATCGGCGTATCCGTTGAACATGAGCGTCTCTCGACGCCGCAGCTCACCGAGCCTGCGCTCGCGCTTCTGGCTCCAGCGGGGATGATCCACCCGGGGATTCACGTTCGCGTAGAACCCGTACTCACGAGGGTTGGTCACCCACCACGTGTTCCTGGGCATCTCCTCGACGAAGCGGATCTTCACGATGGACTTGATCCCCTTGAAGCCATACTTCCACGGCACGACGAGACGAAGCGGCGCGCCGTTCTGGTTGGGGAGGTCGCGCCCGTACACGCCGGTCACGAGAAGCGTGAGGGGGTGCATCGCCTCGTCGAGCCGGAGTCCCTCGACGTAGGGCCAGTCCAGGATCCTCCTGCGTTGCCCCGGCATCTCGTCGGGGCGCAGGACCGTCGTGAACTCGACGAACTTGGCACTCCCCGTCGGCTCGGCCCGCCGGATCAGGTCCGCCAACGGAAAACCCCGCCACGGGATCACCATGGACCAGGCCTCCACGCACCGCAGCCGATAGACCCGATCCTCCAGCTTGTGGGGCGCCAGGAAATCCTCGAGCGGGTAGGTGCCGGGCTTCGCGCACAGGCCCTCCACGGCCACGGTCCAGGGTCGAGGCTTGAATGCGCCCGAGTTCTCGGACGGGTCGTCCTTGCCCGTGCCGAACTCGTAGAAATTGTTGTACGTGGTGATGTCCTCCCATGAGTTCAGGCGCTCGCCGAGCTCGGACCTCATCGCCTGGAACCGCGCCTCCTGCCTTCTCGGCCTGCGCCCGAGGGCGGCGAGGTCGGCCGGAGCCGCGAGCCCGACGGCCCCCACGGCCGCCGTCCGGAGGAACGAGCGCCGGTTCACATACACGGACTCCGGCGTGATCTCGGAGGGTGGGATGTCGGCGGGGCGGCGGATGATCACGGGTGTCTCCGGCGGTCCGGCGGGAGGGCGCAGGCGTCTGGAGACAAACACCGACCGGTGGCCCCGGGTTCCCACGCCGGAGCCCATCGGCGACCCAGGGCATCGAGGCCGCACCGGCGGCGCGGCGATTCCCGTCTTTCAGTCCGCCCCGCCACCCTCTACGTTCACGCCCGTCCGCACGCTCCCGGAGGACCCGATGAGCCTCACCATCCGTTCGTTGCTCCCGTTGGCCGTCCTGGTTGTGTCCCCTCTGGGAGCTCAGGAGCTCACGTCGCTCCCACCGGGCCTCCTCGAGGGCGCCGACTACCGCTTCGTGGGGCCGGTGGGCAACCGTGTGAGCGCCGTGGTGGGCGAGTCAGGAAACCCGCTCGTCTACTACGTCGGGGCCGCTTCGGGCGGCGTATGGAAGAGTGACGACGGTGGACACGCCTGGCGGCCGGTGTTCGACGACCAGCCGGCCCAATCCATCGGCGCGCTCGCCGTGGCTCCCTCCGACCCGAACGTCGTCTGGGCCGGCACGGGCGAGGCGTTCATCCGCTCCAACGTGTCCGTCGGCAACGGCGTCTACCGCTCGACCGACCGCGGCGAGTCGTGGGCGCACATGGGTCTCGAGCATTCCGGGCGCATCGCGCGGATCGTCATCGATCCTCGCGACCCGGAGGTCGTCTTCGTCGCGGCCCTCGGCCACCTGTACGGCCCCCAGCAGGAACGAGGCGTGTACCGCACGAAGGACGGCGGCGAGACGTGGGAGCGCGTGCTCTTCTCGGGGGAGAACAGCGGCGCGGTCGATGTCGCGATGGACCCCACCAACCCCCGCATCCTGTTCGCCGCCACGTGGGAGATGCGGATGTGGACCTGGGGACGGGAGAGCGGCGGGCCCGGGAGCGGCATCTGGAAGTCCACCGACGGAGGCGACACCTGGGCGCGGCTCGAGGGAAACGGGCTCCCCGAAGGCACGATGGGCAAGATCGGCCTCGGCGTCACGCCGGACGACCCGGATCGCGTGTACGCGCTCATCGAGACGAACAGCAACCGGGACTATGAGCCCCTCGACGACCACGAGGGCGTGCTGTGGCGCTCGGACGACGGTGGGGATTCCTGGCGGATGGTCAACGCGGACCATGCGCTCGCGCAGCGTCCCCTCTACTACACGAGGATGGCCGTGGCGCCCGACGATCGTGACGAGATCCACTTCATGTCGACCCTCCACACGCGATCGTTGGACGGCGGCTCCAGCGTGACGCCCGTGAACGCCGGGTACGACCACCATGACATGTGGATCGACCCGCTGCTGCCGAACCGGATGATCGTCGGGCACGACGGAGGCATCAGCCTCTCCATCGACCGGGGCGAGAGCTGGTGGCTGCCGCAGCTCCCGATCGCGCAGATGTACCACGTCTTCACCGACACGAAGGTGCCGTACAACCTGTACGGGAACCGCCAGGACGGCTCCTCGTTCGCGGGACCCTCGAACACACTCTCGGGCGGTGAGATCCCGCTCGGGGCGTGGCGCTCCGTCGGGGGGTGCGAATCCGGTTTCGCGCTGCCGGACACGGTGACCAACGATGTGGTGTGGTCCGGCTGCTACGAGGGGATCCTGGACCGTCACCGGATCTCCGCGGGCATGACCCGGACGGTGAGCGTGTGGCCCGACAATCCGGAGGGATGGGCCGCCGCGGATCTCCGCTATCGGTTCCAGTGGACGTTTCCGATCCACATCTCGCCCCACGACCACAACACCGTGTACGCGGGCAGCCAACATGTCCACCGCACGAGGAACGGAGGCCAGAGCTGGGACGTCATCAGTCCCGACCTGACCACCAACGACAAGTCCCGACAGCGGGCTTCCGGCGGGCTCACCACGGACGACGTGAGCCCGACGTACTATGCGGTCCTCTTCGCGATCGCCGAGTCGCCGACCGAGCCGGGCGTCGTCTGGGCGGGATCCAACGACGGGCTCGTCCACGTCACGCGCGACGCCGGCGAGCGCTGGGAGAACGTCACCGCCGCGATCCCCGACCTCCCTCCCGACGGGACCGTGAGCAACATCGAACCGTCGCGCTTCGTTCCGGGGGCCGCGTACCTGACCGTGGATCGCCACCAGCTCGGGGACACGGATCCCTACGTCTACAAGACGGAGGACTACGGGCGATCCTGGCGATCCCTGGCGGCCGGTCTCCCGCGGGACGTGTTCGGGTACGCGCACGTCGTGCGCGAGGATCCGAAGCGGCCGGGGATGGTCTACGTCGGCACCGAGAACGCCCTCCACGTGTCGTGGGACGACGGGCGCTCGTGGCATCCCCTCCAGGGCGATCTCCCGCGCGCGCCCGTGTACTGGCTGACGGTGCAGTCCCACTTCGACGACCTCGTGGTCAGCACGTACGGCCGCGGATTCTGGATCCTGGACGACATCTCCGCGCTCCGCCAGCTCGGCGATTCGGTCCTCACTTCTCCGCTCCACCTCTTCGATCCCCGCCCGGCCTACCGCTTCGTGCGCCGGGAGGGCGCGGCCAGCCAGCCGGGCGACCCGGCCGCGGGCGAGAACCCCGCGTACGGTGCGTCGCTTGCCTTCTGGCTGCGCGAGGCTCCGAGCGACCCCGTGACGGTCACGATCGAGGACGACGACGGGGGCATCGTGCGGACGCTCCCCGTCCGGGGCGCGAAGGCGGGTCTCAACCGGCTCGTGTGGGACCTCACGCACACGCCCTCGAACCGTCCGCGCCTCCGCACGCCCGCGCTCGAGCACAGTCACGTGGGCTTGGGTGACGCGGAATCACGGGAGCCGGTGGACGGAGGGGTCGTCCGTCCGAAGGCCGTGCCGGGGCGCTACCGGGTCCGCCTGTCCGCGGGCGGGGAGGAGCGCACCGCCTGGCTCACCGTCCTCAAGGATCCGGCCTCTCCCGCCACGGCCGAGAACATGGCGGAGCAGCTCGCGATGCAACTCGAGCTCCGGGAGATGACGGACTCGGTCACGGCGCTGATCGACCGCCTGGAGTGGTCGAGCAAAGGGCTGCAGGACCTCTCCGTGCGGCTCCGCGGCGACGCGGTCCACGCGGACGTGGTCGAGGCGGGCGAGGCCCTGAACGAGCTGCTCATCGAGCTGGAGATGCGCCTCTTCGACCTCCGGCTCTCGGGCGGGCTGGCGAGGCAGGATACGATCCGCTGGCCGAGGCGACTCTATGCCAAGCTCACGAGTCTCGCCGGCTACATCTCGGGAGACGACCACCCGCCGACCGATCAGGCCTCCGAGGTGCGCGATCTCTACCGCGACCAGCTGAGGGAAGCGCTCGAGCGCTGGAACGAGCTCGCCCAGGGGGATCTGGCGCGCTTCAACCGTCTGCTCCACGAGCGGGGGCTGCCCCCCGTGATCTCGTAGTCGCCCGCGGGGAGCGTGCTCCCCGAGGTCGGGGGCGCCGGGAATTCAGGCCGGCAGTCCGTTGCGTACGACCTGCGTCATCGCGCCGACGAACCGGTCGAGCTCCTCGAGTTGTGTGTAGACGCTCGGTGACACGCGGATTCCCTCGAACTCGGGGTGCTTGATCGCCACGGTGATGATCCGGTGCCGGTCCCAGAGGTGCGTGGTGAGCGCCTCGGAGTCCACGCGCTCGATCTGCACGTTCGCGATACCGCACGCGAAGCCCGGCTTCAGGCTCGTGTGCAGGCGGACGCCGTCGAGCTCGAGGAGGGGCCTCGCCCAGTAGTCGCGCAGGTACGCCAGGCGCGCGGCCTTGCGCGCGGCGCCGATGCCCTGGTGGAACGTGAGCGCCTCTCCGACGGCCAGGTAGTTGGCCGCGGGGTGCGTGCCGATCTCCTCGAACTTCCGGATGTTGTCGTCCATGCCCTCCGGGGCGGCCATGAGCGGCCAGATCTCGCGGATCTTCTCCCTGCGTACGTAGAGCAGACCGGTCCCGTGCGGCGCGAAGAGCCATTTGTGGAGGCTCGAGCTGTAGTTGTCCACGTCGAGGTCGGAGAGCTTGAAGTCGAGGTGCGCCAGCGCGTGGGCGCCGTCCACGATGAGGGGAACGCCGTGGCGGCGGGCCATGGCGCTCAACTCCCGGGTCGGGAGGACCTGGCCCGTCAGATTGATCATGTGGCACGCGAGAATCGCCCGGGTCCTCGGCGTGATCGCCTCCTCGAAGAGCCGCACCACGTCGGTGGGATCCTCGGCTGGCACCGGGAGGCGGATCTGGCGGAGCACGATCCCGTCCCGCCTCTCCCGCTGCTTGAAGGTCGTGATCATGCGGGGGTAGTCCTGCGTGGTGGTCAGGACCTCGTCGCCGCGCCCGAAGTCCATCCCGAGCTGCAGGGTCTGGAGGCCCTCGGGAGGCATTGCGGACGAGCGCGATCTCCTCCTTGTCCACGTCCCACTCCCCGGCCATGCGGGCGCGCACACCTTCGCGCTGGGGCTCCAGTACCCTCCACATGGTGTGGGTCGGCGCCAGGTTCGAGTAATCCAGGTGCCGCTTCATCGCCTCCTGGACCCAGGCCGGAGAGGGGCTCACACCGCCGTTGTTCAGGTTGACGAGCGTGCGGTCCACGGTGAACGCCCGACCCACCTCGAACCAGAAGTCCTCGTCGGCGGCGACTTCGGTCGGCGTGCCCGGGTGTCCACGGAGCCATGCGGCGATGTCCAGGGCGGAAGCCCGGAGCAGTGCGGGACGCAGGGAGAGCCCCCCGACGGCGGCGGCGGCTCGGCATGGGGCCTCCAGGCGAGGGGTGGGCCGACACCATACGCGTCGGGCCGGGCCGTGTCCACGGGCGTGCTTTGAAGCACGCAGCCCGCGTCGCTACCTTCACGCCAGCATGATCCGTCTCACGTTCCTCGGCACCGCTGCTTCCCGGCCCACCGTGGGGCGCAACGTCAGCGGCCTCGCCGTCCAGAAGGGCGGGGATTTGATGCTGTTCGACTGCGGCGAAGGGACGCAGCGCCAAATGATGCGCTTCGCCACGGGGTTCGGCGTGCGCGCGGTCTTCGTCACGCACCTGCACGCGGATCACTTCCTGGGCCTGACCGGCCTCCTGCGCACGATGGCGCTGCAGAACCGGGAGGAGCCTCTGCCGATCTACGGGCCGCGCGGCTCGGGCCGGGTGCTCGAGACCGCGGTGCAGCTCGGCGTGGACCGCGTTCCGTTCGCGGTCCCGATCCAGGAGCTGGACCCGGGCGACTCGGTCGCGGGCGACGGATACGCCGTCCAGGCGTTCACGGTGGCACACGTGAAGCCCTCGGTGGGGTGGGCGCTCGTGGAGGGCGATCGGCTGGGCCGCTTCGACGTCGAGCGCGCACGCTCGCTCGGCATTCCGGAGGGCCCGCTGTTCGGGCGCCTCCATCGAGGGGAGCCGATCGAGGTCGAGGGTCGCACGGTGCTGCCCGAGGAGGTCGTAGGCCCGACCCGGCCCGGGCGCCTCGTCGTCTACACGGGGGACACGCGGCCGTGCGCGGCGGTCGTGGAACAGGCGCGCGGGGCAGACGTGCTCATCCACGAGGCCACGTTCGGCGCGGACGAGACGGACCGCGCGCGCGAGACCGCGCACAGCACCTCCGTGGAGGCGGCCGAGGTCGCACGGGAGGCCGGGGTCATGCGGCTGTATCTGACGCACCTCTCGGCCCGTTACTCAGACCAGCCGAGCCCACTCGAGGAGGAAGCCCGCCGGGTCTTCCCCCGGACGCGTGTGGCCTACGACGGCCTGGTGGTGGAGGTTCCGTACCCCGACGAAGAAGGGGGGAGCTCCGCCGGGGCCGCCGCCGAGGCTGGGGCGGTCAGCTCCGAGTGAGCGCGCTGCTTCCGCTCCGTCCCGACGGGCAGGGCCAGGATGGCGGTCGCCCGGACACGAGCCTGCTGGAGCGGCTCACCGAAGAGCGCCGCACGGGCCGCTGGGAAGTCCGGGCCGCCCAGTGGCGGGCCCTGGAGCTGGCCCGCGCCGCGTTCGGGCCCGGCGTCCGGGCTACGCTCCTGGGCATCCGCCACCGGGGCTCGCTCCGTGGCTTGCTGAAGCTCGACGTCCCCTTCACGGACCTGGACATCCATCGCGAGCGGGAGGCGGCCTTCCTCGGGATGGTCGGCGACGATCCCCTCATGACCCGCGTTCCACTCGTGTTCGTCGTCGGCCCGGATGGCGACTGACGGGATGCCGCGGTGGGACGGATGAGGATCCGGGTTCCGGGCGACAAGTCGCTCACGCAGCGTGCGCTGATCCTGGCCAGTCTTGCCGAGGGGGAGAGCGTGCTCACCGGCCTGCTTCCGGGCGGGGACGCCGCTTCCACGGCCGCGGCGCTCCGGTGCCTCGGTGCGGGCCTCGGGCCGATCCCGGGGGACGGATCGGCCGTGCGCGTCAAGGGGGTCGGGCTGGACGGCCTGGCCAGTCCCGAGACCGCGCTCGACCTGGGGAACTCGGGCACCGGCACCCGTCTCCTGGTGGGGGCGCTGGCGGGCAACCGTGTCACGGCGGTACTCACGGGAGACGCCTCGCTCGAGAGCCGCCCCATGGGGCGGATCACCGAGCCTCTCGCGCTCATGGGTGCATCGTTCCGCCACCTGCGCGAGCCCGGGCGGCTTCCCCTGGAGGTCCGCGGCGCGAGGCCGCTCACTCCCCTCGAGTGGACCTCCTCCGTGGCCAGCGCACAAGTCAAGAGCGCCCTGCTGCTCGCCGGCCTCACCGGAAGCGCGTCCGTGTCGGTCACGGAGCCCGCCCGATCCAGGGACCACACGGAGCGGCTCCTCGCCCTGATGGGCGTCGCGCTCTCGGAGGGTCCCGCCCCGTCCGGCTGGACGGTCGAGCTCCGCGACCCTCCGGCCGCGCTCGAACCCCTGGAGTTCCGGGTCCCCGGAGACCCCTCGTCCGCGTCGTTCTTCGTTGCCCTGGCCGCGCTCGGCGGCGCGGGCAGCGCCCTGGAGATCGAGGGGGTGGGCCTCAACCCGACCCGCACCGCGTTCCTCGATCTCCTGAGGCGGATGGGGGCGAGGGTGACGGTGGAGCCCGAAGGAGGACCTGGCCGCGGCGAGCCCTTCGGGACCCTCGTGGTGCGTCCGGGTGAGGTTGTCGGCGTCTCGATCGGGCCGGACGAGGTCCCGGGTCTGATCGACGAGTTGCCGCTGCTCGCGGCCATGGGCGCGCGCGCCCGCGGCGAGACGCGGTTCACGGGAGCGGACGAGCTCCGACACAAGGAGTCGGATCGCATCAGCGTGATGGTGGAGAACCTCCGTGCCGTCGGGGCTTCGGCGGAACAGCTCCCGGACGGGCTGGTGGTCGTCGGCTCGGAGCACCCGCTTCAGGGAAAAGTCCGAACCTATGGGGACCACCGGATCGCCATGGCCTTCGGCGTGCTCGGAGCCCTCCCCGGCAACCGCCTCGCGGTGGACGACCCGGGTGCCGCGAACGTCAGCTTCCCCGGCTTCTGGGAGATCCTGCGCCGGGTAGCGAGGGAAGAGGCTCGATGAGCTCCGCCCGCGAAGGTCCCGTCGTGACGCTGGACGGTCCCGCCGGGTCCGGCAAATCCACGACCGCCCGCGAGGTAGCGAGACGCCTCGACTTCCGGCACCTGGACTCGGGTGCGCTCTACCGGGCGCTCACCGTCGGACTCCTCGAGGCGGGCGTGCCTGAGGAGTCGTGGCCGGACCTCTCCATGGGGGAGCTGGCGGCGCTCGACGTGCGCGTCGTCCCGCGCGGCCCGGAGCTGGAGGTCTTCCTGAACGATCGGCGGCTCGACGCCGAGCTACGCACACCGAGGGTCACTTCCCTGGTCTCCCCGCTCGCCCGCATCCCCGCGGTGCGGACGAGACTGCTCGGTCTCCAGCGCCAGGCCGGAGAGCGCGGACGTCTCGTCGCGGACGGACGGGACATGGGCACGGTGGTGTTCCCGGATGCCGAGGTGAAGGTGTTTCTGGTGGCCGACGTGCGGGAGCGTGCTCGTCGGCGCCTGCTGGAACAGTCCGGGAAGGAGCCGTCCTCCCAGGATCTCGAGCGCGAGATCGTCAGGATCACCGAGCGTGACGAACGCGATGCGGGCCGGGCGCTCGCGCCGCTGCGACGCCCCGCGGACGCGGTGGACCTCGACACTACCGATCTGACGTTCGAGGCTCAGGTGGGCGCCGTCGTGGCCCTGGTCAGGGCCCTGGAGGGTCCCGCCGGAGGCGCTCGAAGCCGTTGACGCTCCGGACAGTGCGGTCTAGCTTAAAACGCTCGGCCCCGGACGTTGCCGGCGCCGACCGGTGTTCGCCGAAAGGCCCGCGACGGCGCGCCCGAATGCGCCTGCGGCCTTTCTTCGTTTTCCCACAGCCCGGACGCTCCATCCTCGGACCTCCGGCAAGCACCTGCGGTTCCCCGCAGGGCACCCGAGATCATGACGCCCAACCAAGACCCGATCGAATCCGACCAGCCCACCGCCGAGGAGCTCGCTGAAGAAGATGCCATCGTGGTGGATGCCCTCACGGGAGAGGTGAGCGCGGCCGAGGCGCCCGAGGGAATCTCCCCCGAGCTCCTCCACGACCCCTACGGAGAGGAGACGCTTTCCACCTCGCGGGCCGAATTCGAGGCCATGTTGGCCGAGTTCGACAAGGACTTCCAGGACATCAGGGAAGGCGAGATCGTGCAGGCGAAGGTCCTGCGCGTCACCGACTCGTCCGTGATCCTCGAGTTCGGCTTCAAGAGCGAGGGCTCGGTGGCCCTCGAGGAGTTCAAGGACCCGCCCGGGCCCGGCCAGGAGGTGGAGGTGCTCCTGGAGAGCCTCGAGGACGACGACGGCGTCGTGGTCCTGTCGAAGAAGAAGGCGGATTTCCTGCGTGTCTGGGAAAAGATTCGGGAAGCCCACGAGGCCGACCGCCCGGTCAAGGGCATGCTGGTTCGCAAGATCAAGGGCGGCGTCACGGTGGATCTCATGGGTGTGGACGCCTTCCTCCCCGGGTCGCAGATCGCGCTCCGCCGGGTACCCAACATCGAGGATCTGATCGGCGAGACGTACAAGTTCAAGATCATCAAGCTCAACAAGCGGCGTCGCAACATCGTCGTGTCGCGCCGGGTGATCCTCGAGGCCGAGCGCGAGAAGAAGCGCGAGACGCTGGTCAAAGAGCTGCTGGTCGGTCAGGTGCGGGAGGGCGTAGTGAAGAACATCACCGACTTCGGCGCCTTCATCGACCTGGGCGGCCTCGATGGCCTGCTCCACATCACCGACATGTCGTGGGGCCGCGTCGGCCATCCCTCCGAGGTGGTGGAGATCGGCAAGGCGCTGGACGTGAAGGTCCTGGACATCGACTGGAACCGGGAACGCATCTCTCTCGGGATGAAGCAGCTTCTACCGTATCCGTGGACGGACATCGACAAGAAGTACCCCGTGGGATCGCGCGTGCGCGGCAAGGTGGTCTCGATCACCAACTACGGCGCCTTCGTGGAGCTGGAGAAGGGGGTCGAGGGTCTCGTGCACATCTCCGAGATGAGCTGGACGCGCAACGTGAGACATCCTTCGAAGGTGGTATCCATCGGCGAGGAGATCGAGGCCGTGGTCCTGAAGGTGGATCCGGACGACGAGAAGATCTCGCTGGGCATGAAGCAGATCGAGGAGGATCCGTGGCTCGCCCTGCCGATGAAGTATCCCACGAGTACGCGGCTCAACGGGATCGTCCGGAACCTCACGTCGTTCGGGGCGTTCGTGGAGATCGAGCCGGGAATCGACGGGCTGGTCCACGTCTCCGACATGAGTTGGACCAAGCGGGTCGAGCATCCGTCGGAGATCGTGCAGAAGGGGCAGGAGGTGAGCGTGATGGTCCTGGACGTGGACGCCGAGAACAAGCGGATCAGCCTCGGCATCAAGCAGCTCCAGGACGATCCGTGGCCGATGATCTCCGAGCGCTTCGCACCGGGCGTGGAGGCCGACGGAACGGTCGCCAGGGTCCAGGACAAGGGCGTGGTGATGGACCTCGGGGACGACATCGAGGGCTTCGTGCCGGCCTCGCACTCCGGCATCGAGGACGCCAATCGGCTCGAGGAGTACTACGCTGAAGGTGACCCGGTGAGCCTCCGCGTCATGGAGTCGGACGCGACCAACCGGCGCATCGTGCTGGAGGTCACCGAGACGCCCCCGCGCAAGCCCCAAGAGGTCATCGAGGCGGCACGCGCAGCCCGCGAAGCGGCCAAGGCCAAGGCCGCGAGCGCCGACGCCGACGATATGGACCTCCCGGCGCCGACGACTCGGCCCTCCGCCATGGACACCGAGCCAGCAGAGGAGGGCGAGGCCGAGGCGTAGCGTCTCGACGCCGTGCCGCTCATGCCCGTGGCTCCTGGGAGCTGGATCGCCCGGACGCAAAGAGCGTTCGGGCGCTTCCTGTTCCTGGCCCTGGCACTCGTCGGGGCGTGCCACGGGCCCCCGCCGATCAGCCCGGCTGCGGTACACCCGCGCTTCCCCGACCCGGTGCTCCGGCGCGGCCCGATCGCTCCGAGCCGGGAGGTCAGGGCCGCCGATCTGGCACGGCGCGCCGAGGAGGCCCTCGCGGCGGGGAACGCCGAGGAAGCTCTGAGGCTCGCCCGCGAGGTCGTGGAGGACTATCCGGAGGCTCCGGTGTCCGGCCTCGCGCTCCTCACGTTCGCCATGGCCGCACTCGAGACCGGCGCGTGGGAAACGGCCGACGCCGGGGCGGAGCGCTTCGCCAGGCTCCTCGTCGAGGGTGACCCACGGTCGGCGGAGGCCCGCTTGCTCCAGGCCGAGGCCCAGGCCCGCAGGGGCGACCAGGCCGCGCGGCTGGAACGTCTCCTCCGGATCGGGCCGCAGGCAACGCCCGAGCTCGCCCAGCGGGCGGCGTCGGGAGCACGGGAGGCCGCGGCCGAGCTCGGAGCCGGCGAGATCGAGCGCGCGCTCGCCAGAACACCCCTCGGAGCGCCCGCGCGTCCGGTCGCGCTGGCCCGCTACGCGAGCCTTCTGGAGGATGAGGGTCGCTCCGACGAGGCTCTGCGCGCGGCGAGGGCGGCGCTGGACGCCGGAGCCCGCGGCGTGGACTCGCTCAACGCGCTCGCCGTGATCGAAGGCCCGGGCGCGGCCGGTGCTCTCGCAGCCGGGGGAGGCCGCCGTGGCCCGCCCCTGCGGCTCGCCGCGGTTCTTCCGCTCGGCGGCTCGCCCGGCCTCGGCCAGTTCGCGCGGGAGATCGCCGAAGGCGTCGAGGTCGCTGCCGCGACGGCCCTGCCGGAACGAGTCGTGACGTTGGAGACCCGCGACAGCCGGGGAGACCCGTCCCTTTCCGGCGTATTGACGGTCGAGATCGAGGCAGCGGGCGTGCTCGGTGCCGTCGGCTTCCTGGAGGAAACGTCCCTTCGCGCCGCCGCGGCCCGCCGCGCGGGCGAGCTACCTCTGGTATCGCCCACGGCGCGGGTGGCCAACGGAGTTGGGGTCTACACACTGTCGGGCGCCGATCCGGCGGCGGCCGCGGCGGTGGCCCGGTACGCCGCCCGGCACGGGTTCGAGCGCGTCGCGGTGATCCACTCGCGCTCTCCCGCATCCACCGAGGAGGCCGACGCCTTCGCCGAGGCTCTCGCCGCCGAAGGCGTGCCCCTGGTCGCGCGGGAGGCGTACGATCCTGCGGCCACGTTCTTCCGCGACCAGATCGCGGCGGCGCTCGAGGCGGTCCGAGGGCCCGAGATGAGGAGCGCCGCCGAGCGCATGGCGCTCGACACGCTCTACCGGCCCGAATTCGAGCCGGTGGCGTTGTTCGTTCCGATTCCCCCGGAAGACGTCGAGCTCCTCGCACCCCAGATCACGTTCTACGGGCTCGACACGTTGGCCGTGCGCATCCTGGGCACCTCGGGATGGACGGATCCCCAGACGCTGCAGATCGTGGACAACCGCCACACCAACGGGGTCGTGGCCGTCGCGCCCGCGGCGGCGGGCCCGGGCTCGGAGGGCTATGAGCGGTTCCGCGATGCGTACGAGGAGCATTTCCGTCGAACGCTGGCGAGCTCCGTTCCGGCCCTGGGCTACGACGCGGCGTTACTCCTGCTCGGAGCCGCGCAGGGCGGTGCGCGGACGTCCGCGGCTCTCCGGTCCGCGCTCGAGCGGGTCCGCGACCTGCAGGGCGCGACCGGCGTGTTCTCAGTGTTGGACGGCCGCGTGCTCCGGCGCATGCAGATCGTTCTCATCGAGCACGGCAACCTCATTCCCACGAGCTGACCATGTCCATCCACGAGAAGCTGAAGCGCCTGGAGGAGCTCCGTCGGGCGTCGGAGGAGGGTGGGGGCGCGAACCGCCTCGAGGTCCAGCACAAGCGCGGGAAGCTGTCCGCACGCGAGCGCATCGACCTGCTGCTGGACCCCGGCTCGTTCGTGGAGCTGGACCGCTACGTCACCCATCGCGCCACCGACTTCGGCCTGGCGGAGCGAAAGGTCCTCGGTGACGGCGTCGTCACCGGCTACGGCACCATCCACGGTCGGCTCGTCTACGTGTTCAGCCAGGACTTCACGGTATTCGGCGGATCCCTGTCGGAGGCCCACGCCGAGAAGATCGTGAAGATCCAGGACATGGCGATGAAGAACGGAGCTCCGATCATCGGCCTGAACGACTCGGGTGGAGCCCGCATCCAGGAAGGCGTGGTGAGCCTGGGCGGGTATGCGGACATCTTCCTCCGCAACACCCTCGCGTCGGGCGTGATCCCGCAGATCAGCGTGGTGCTCGGACCGTGCGCCGGAGGCGCGGTCTACTCGCCCGCGATCACCGACTTCATCTACATGGTGAGGGGGACCAGCTACATGTTCGTCACCGGTCCCAACGTCGTGAGGACGGTGACGCATGAGGACGTGGACATGGAGGGGCTGGGAGGCGCCGACGTGCACGCGACGAGGTCGGGCGTGGCGCACTTCGCGTTCGACACCGAGCCCCGGTGCCTGGCCTCGGTCCGGGAGTTGATGGCCTACCTCCCGCAGAACAACACCGAGCTGCCCCCGAGCGTCCCCTCGGACGACCCCGCCAACCGGGGAGATGAAGCGTTACTTGAGGCCGTACCCGATAACCCCAATCGTCCCTATGACATGCATGATGTCATCCGGAGGGTGGTGGATGCGGGAGTGTTCTACGAGGTGCACGAGCGCTTCGCCGGCAACATCCTGGTCGGCTTCGCCCGGCTCGGGGGGCGCGCCGTGGGGATCGTCGCGAACCAGCCGGCGGTGCTGGCCGGCGTTCTCGACATCGATTCGTCCGACAAGGGTGCCCGCTTCGTGCGCTTCTGCGACGCGTTCAACATCCCCCTGGTGGTGTTCGAGGACGTGCCCGGGTTCCTCCCGGGCGTCGCCCAGGAGCACGGCGGCATCATCCGCCACGGCGCCAAGCTCCTGTACGCCTTCAGCGAGGCCACCGTGCCCAAGGTCACGGTCATCACCCGCAAGGCCTACGGCGGGGCGTACGACGTCATGAACTCCAAGCATATCCGGGGCGACATCAACCTCGCCTGGCCGCAGGCCGAGATCGCGGTCATGGGACCCAAAGGGGCGGTGGAGATCCTGTTCCGGAAGGAGATCTCGGAGGCGGAGGATCCCGCCGCGGCGACCGAGGCCAAGATCCAGGAGTACCGCGAGACGCTCGCACACCCGTTCGCCGCCGCGGCGCGCGGATACGTCGACGACGTGATCGACCCGCGGGAGACCCGCCCGCGGCTCATCAACGCCCTCGACATGCTCCAGAACAAACGGGACGCCAACCCCGTCCGGAAGCACGGCAACCTGCCCCTCTGACCTCTCCGGAGTCCCATCGCGAAGGCCGGCGGGCAACCCCCCGCCGTCGTGCGCGCATCCGAAGGGCGTGGACGGAGTTCGACCCCGTCGGAGGGACGGAGATGAGGAAGACGACGTGGAGGTCCGGACGAGCGCTCGGAGCCGTCCTGGCCCTGGGTGCCCTGGTCGTGGCGAGCGCTCCGGCCGACGCCGCGGCGCAGGAGCGAACACGCACGGAGCGCCGGGAGTGCCGGTGCGTCGATCCCGACGGCAACCCCATCGAGGATTGTTGGTGCTTCACCGTCCCCGATGTCGGGGGCATCGTCGCCCAGGCGCTCCCCGGCGGGCGTCCCCGGCTGGGCATCACGCTCGGCGGGAGCGATCCGCGTGGGGCGCCGGTGGAATCGGTGCTGGAGGACGGCCCGGCCGACGAGGCGGGAATCCGCGAGGGCGACATCATCACGAAGCTGGACGGGGAGAGCTTGCTCGAGCCGCTCGGGCCCGACCTCGAACGCACGTTCGACGAGGACGAGTCGCTACCGGTACAACGACTCATGGCGATCGTGCGCAGGATCGAGCCCGGCCAGGAGGTCGAAGTGGAGTACCTTCGGGACGGCACGCGCGCGACCACGACGATCGAGGCGCGCGACCTCGATACCTGGGCCGTCACGATCCGCTCGCCTGGGTGGGACGAGGACGCGTTCCATCGTCGGATGGAAAACCTGGGGAGCCGGTTGCGCGACCTCCGGATCGTGGTTCCGCGGAACCGCACCGAGGTGAAGATCCCGGCCGACTCGATCCGCGCGCCGCGCGTGATCGTCCCGAAGACACCGGACGTCATCGTCGCGCCGAGGTGGCGCGAGCAGGGCTTCGAGTTCGTCACACCCGGCTCGGGGTATCTCCAGGAGTGCCCCGGCGAGGACACGGCCGGGGGCTTCACGATGGTCTTCTCCGATCGGTGCATCGGGGGTCTCGCGCTCGTGGAGCTCACCCCCGGCCTGGCCGAGTACTTCGGCACGGAGCGGGGCGTGCTCGTGTCGGACGTGCACGAAGACTCGAAGCTCGGCCTCCGGCCGGGCGACGTCATCCTCTCGGTCGGCGACCGTGAGGTCGCGGATCCGGATCGGGTCCGCCGGATCCTCCGCACCTACGAGCCCGACGAGACCGTGACGCTCCGGATCATGCGCCAGAAGCTGGAGACGTCCGTGACGGGGACACTCGCACGCTGAGGTCCCGGTGCGGGGGCCGACCGGACTCGGAAGGGGCGGGGGCGCGTGGCGCCGCCGCCCCTTTCTTGCGAACTTTCCGGCCGCCGTCGGCTTGATCTTCCTTCCTGCTTCCACCGCGCGGATCGGCCGTGATCGAGAGCCTCCTCATCGCCAACCGTGGAGAGATCGCAATCCGGATCATCCGGGCGGCGCGCGAGCTCGGGATTCGTACGGTGGCCGTATACTCCGAGCCCGACAGGCTGGCTCCTCACGTGCTCGCGGCGGACGAGGCCCATCCCATCGGTCCGGCACCCTCCGCGGAGAGCTACCTGCGGGTGGACCGCATCCTGGACGTCGCCGGACGGGCCCGCGTTCAGGCGGTGCATCCGGGCTACGGATTCCTCGCCGAGCGCGCGCACTTCGCCCAGGCCGTCGAGGAGGCGGGTCTCGTGTTCGTCGGGCCGTCGGCCGCGACCATCCAGGCGATGGGAGACAAGACCGACGCCCGCCGACGGATGAAAGCCGCCGGCGTGTCGATCGTGCCGGGCCTGGTGGATCCGTCGCCCGACCCGGCCGCCGCGCTGTCCGCCGCCGAAGAGATCGGCTATCCGGTGCTGCTGAAGGCGGTGGCCGGCGGAGGCGGCAAGGGCATGAGGGTGGTCGCCGGCCCGGAGGACCTGCCGCGCGCCTTCGAGGCCGCGCAGCGCGAAGCGCGGGCGGCGTTCGGCGACGGGTCGATCTACCTCGAACGCTACCTGGACCGGCCGAGGCACGTCGAGATCCAGGTGATCGGGGACGCGTTCGGTCACATTATCCACCTCGGCGAGCGCGAATGCTCGATCCAACGCCGCCATCAGAAGCTCGTGGAGGAGGCGCCCTCCCCGGTGCTCACGCCTCCCGAGCGGGCCGCGATGGGGCAAGCCGCCGTGCGCGCGGCGGAAGCCGTAGGGTACGTGGGCGCCGGCACGGTGGAGTTCCTCTATCGGGAAGGCGCGTTCTACTTCCTCGAGATGAACACCCGACTGCAGGTGGAGCACCCGGTGACGGAGCTCGTCACCGGCGTGGACATCGTCGCGTGGCAGCTCCGCATCGCGTCGGGAGAGCGTCTGGCGCTGGGGCAGGAGGATGTCCGCCTGGGTGGCCACGCCATCGAGTGCCGGTTGACGTCCGAGGATCCGTACCGGGGCTTCCTGCCGTCCACGGGGACCGTGACGGACCTCCTCGTGCCCACAGGGCCGGGCATCCGGTGGGACGGGGGAATCGAGGTGGGCTACGAGGTCTCGCTGCACTACGACCCTCTGCTCGCCAAGCTCATCGCGCACGCACCGACGCGAGAGGCCGCGATCGCGCGAATGACACGCGCGCTCGACGAGCTCGTGGTCGCGGGCGTGCCCACGAGCGCTCCGTTCCACCGCCGCGTGATGGACGAGCCGGACTTCCGCGCCGGCCGACTGTCGATCCGGTACGTCGAGGAGCACGCCTCCCTCCTGGACGGAACGCCCGACGAAGGGACCCTGAGAGCCGCCGCGGTGGCGGCCGCGCTCCTCGAGGAGGAGTGGAGACAGCGACATCGGAGCGTGCGGATCGCCGACGGGCACGGTGGCTCGATGAGCTCCTGGCGCCGTGCCGGATGGCCGTGGAGCGTGACGTGATCGGCGCCGAGTCGCTCCAGGTGGGTGACCGCGTGCAATTGGGCGTCCGTGGGCTCGCCTCGGGAGGCTCGGGCGTCGCGGATCTGCCCGACGGCCGGGTCGCGTTCGTGCGCCGCACCGCGCCCGGCGACCTGGTGCGGGCACGCATCGTCCGGCTCCGCCCCCGCTGGGGCGAGGCCGCGCTGGAGGACGTCCTCGAGCCCGGCCCCGGACGCGTGGAGCCCCGGTGCCCGCTCTACGGCGCGTGCGGCGGTTGCACGCTCCAGCACCTGGACTACGCGGAGCAGCTCCACTGGAAGCGCCGCTTCGTCGCTGACGCGATGCGCCGTATCGGAGGGCTGGAGATCGAGCTCCCCGAGGTGACGCCCTCCCCGCGTGAGATCGGGTACCGGAACCGCATGACGTTCACCCTGCGAAGGCTCCGCGGAGGGCGGATCGTGGCGGGCCTCCATGGGCTGAGGGAGCCGGACCGTATCGTGGACATCAACGGAGAGTGCGTGCTGCCCGAGCCCTCGGTGCTCGCGGCCTGGCGCGCCCTGCGCCGGACCTGGAGCGACGATACGTGGCCGCTGCCTCCCGCGCGGGAACTGCGGGTCACGCTGCGCTCCCTGGACGAAGGCGTGATCCTACGGGTCGACGGGGGGCGGCCCGGGTGGAACCCGGAGATCCTCCTCGAGCGCGTGCCGGGCCTCGCGGGCGTCTGGCACCATGCCGACGGCATGCCGGACCCCGTACGGGTCGCGGGCCACGAGGTGCACGAGTCGTGGGGCGGGGAGCGCATCCGGGTGGACGGACGAGCGTTCCTCCAGGTGAACCGTACCGCCGCCGAGCCCATGGTCGAGCACGTCGTCGCCCTGGCCGGGCCAGCCGGTCGCGCGGTCGACGCATACTGCGGCGTGGGCGTGTACGGACGCACGCTGGCGCGCAGGGGCTGGGTGGTGGAGGGAATCGAGCTGGATGCCCACGCGTGCGAAGCGGCGGAGCAGGGAGGGTCGGCGGGGTTCACGGTCCATCAGGGGCGCGTCGAAGAGCGCCTCCCCGCGCTCCTTCCCGCCGACCTCCTGATCCTCAACCCACCCCGCGCCGGCCTCCACCATGAGATCCCCTCTGTGCTCCGGAGCCGTCCGCCGGCACGTGTGGTCTACGTGAGCTGCGACCCGGCCACCCTCGCGCGCGACGCCCGCCGCCTCGGGAGCAGGTTCCGCTTGGCGGCGCTCCGATCGTTCGACCTCTTCCCCCAGACCGCCCACGTGGAGACGGTGGCGCTCTTCACCCCGTGCACGCCGCCCTGATGCGCTACTACGTGAAGGCCGCGGACCGCGTCATCCAGGTGGACCTCTCGCCGGAAGGGGTGATCCTCGACGGTGTGGGGGCTCAGGCCGACCTGACGCACATCGAAGGGACCGGGCTGGGGAGCCTGCTCCTCGACGGCGCTTCGTTCCGCGTTCTCGCGGATCGCGGCGCGGACGGGCGCTGGGCACTCCACCTCGGCGGACGACGCTACGAGCTCGAGGTCGTGGACGAGCGGACCTGGGCGATCCGGAAGATGACGGGCACGGGTGACATCCGGTCGGGACCCCGTCCGATTCGCGCCCCGATGCCGGGGCTGGTGGTGAAGGTGGAGGTGGGCATCGGGGACAGGTTGGACGTCGGACAGAGCGTGGCCATCGTGGAAGCCATGAAGATGGAGAACGAGCTGAAGGCCGAGGGGCCCGGTGTGGTCTCGCGCATCCACGTGGCGGCGGGACAGACGGTGGAGAAGGACCAGATCCTCATCGAGCTCGAGGCCCCCGGCGCGACGGGGGAGACAGCGTGATGGCCGAGGAACGCACGTTCAGGACCGACAGCGGCATTCCCCTCGAGCGCATCTACGGCCCCCGGGGCGACGCCGTGGGCGAGGCGCTCGGCGAGCCCGGCGCGTTTCCGTTCACGCGGGGCCCCCATCCCGACATGTACAGGGGCCGCGTCTGGACGATGCGGCAGTACGCGGGGTTCGGCACGGCCGAGGAGACCAACGAGCGCTTCCACTACCTCCTGGAGCGGGGCCAGACCGGGCTGTCCGTGGCCTTCGATCTGCCGACACAGATGGGGTACGACTCCGATCACCCGATGGCTGCGGGCGAGGTCGGCAGGGTCGGGGTGGCGATCGATTCCCTGGACGACATGCGCGCGCTGTTCCGCGGGATCCGCCTGAACGAGGTCTCGACGTCCATGACGATCAACTCGACCGCGGCGATCCTGCTGGCCTGCTACGTGGCCCTCGGGGACGAGCAGGGGGTCGCGAGAAGCGCGCTGGCGGGGACCGTCCAGAACGACGTGCTCAAGGAGTATGTCGCCAGGGGCACGTACATCTTTCCGGTGGATCCGTCCCTCCGCCTGGTCTCGGACATCCTCGCGTTCTGCGCGGCCGAGGTGCCGCGCTGGAATCCGATCTCGATCTCCGGCTACCACATCCGAGAGGCCGGCGCCACCGCGCCTCAGGAGCTCGCGTTCACGTTCGCCAACGGCCTCGCGTACGTGGACCAGGCCCTCTCGCGGGGAGTCGCCCTCGAGTCGTTCGCGCCTCGGCTCTCGTTCTTCTTCGCGGCCCACAACGACCTCCTGGAGGAGGTGGCGAAGTTCCGGGCCGCGCGCCGCCTCTGGGCGCGGCTCATGCGCGAGCGATACGGCGCCTCCGACCGCTCCTGCATGCTGCGGTTCCACACACAGACGGGCGGGTCCACCCTCACGGCGCAGCAGCCGCTCAACAACGTCGTGCGGGTGACCGTTCAGGCGCTCGCCGCCACCTTGGGCGGGACTCAATCGCTCCACACCAACGGATACGACGAGGCCCTGGCGCTGCCCACGGAGGAGTCGGCCAGGCTCGCGCTTCGCACCCAACAGATCCTCGCGTCGGAGTCCGGGGTGACGCGGACGGTGGACCCGCTCGGAGGCTCGTACTTCGTGGAAGCCCTCACCGACGAGGTCGAGGGCCGCGCGCGGGCGTACCTGGACCGCATCGACGAGCTCGGGGGGGCGGCCCGGGCGATCGACTACATGCAGCACGAGATCCACCGCGCGGCCTACGCGTGGCAGCGTGGCGTCGAGTCCGGCGCGCGCCCACTGGTGGGCGTGAACGTCCACGTCGAGAACGAGGGTCCGCCGCGCATCGAGCAGCCGGACTATTCGGCGTTCGAGCGCGCGCAGCGGGAGAGACTGGCCGGCAGGAAGGCGTCGCGGGACGGAGCGTCGGCGCGCAGCGCCCTCGAGCGGGTACGCGCGGCGGTCCGGGGAAGCGACAACCTCATGCCCCCGATCATCGCCGCCGTGAAGGCCTCGGCGACGCTGGGCGAGATCAGCGACGCGCTGCGGGCCGAATGGGGGGTGTTCGACGCCTGAGCGTCCGGGAGGCGTGGTCGTCCACCCGCGCCCGCATTAGGTTTTTAGGCTATCGCACTTCTCAGCACGAGGATATCGCGCGCCATGCCCACGTACGAGTACCGGTGCCCCGCGGGACACCATTTCGAGGTATTCCAGCGCATCTCGGACAAGCCCGAGGCGATCTGTCCCGAATGCGGCCGGCCCGCGCAGCGTCAGATCTCCGCAGGAGCGGGGTTCCTGTTCAGGGGTGAAGGGTTCTACAGCACCGACTACCGGAGCGCGGACTACAAGAAGAAGGCCTCCTCCGAGGCCTCGGACACGGCCGGATCGAAGCCGGCCGCCGACGGCGGCTCCGCCTCGAAGGCGGACGCCTGAGGCAATGGCCCACGACGCCATCCGCTCCGCCCTCGGAGAAGTCCTGGCCGACATGGGAGCGCCCGACGCCCCCGTGCAGCTCGAGCGCCCGCGAGACCCCGAGCACGGGGACCTGGCGACGAACGTCGCGATGACGCTCGCCAGGCGGCTCGGCCGACCGCCGCGCGAGGTCGCCGAGGAGATCTCCCGCCGGCTCGATCTCGCGGCGGCGGGCGTCTCGGCGGTCCAGGTGGCGGGCCCGGGATTCCTGAACTTCCGGCTGACGTCGGCGGCGGTGGCGTCGGTGCTCGACGAGATCGTGCGCCTCGACCTCGACTTCGGGAGGAGCGACGTGGGGGCCGGCCGCCGCGTGATGGTGGAGTTCGTGTCCGCCAACCCCACGGGGCCGCTTCACCTCGGACACGGGCGCCAGGCCGCCCTGGGCGACGCGATCGCGTCGCTCCTGGAATGGACCGGATGGAGCGTGCACCGTGAGTTCTACTACAACGACGGCGGCACGCAAATGGAGAACCTGGCTCGGAGCGTCTGGGCCCGGTACCAGGAGCTCCATGGGCGGCCCGCCGAGATCCCCGAGGGCGGGTACCGAGGCGAGTACGTCCGGGACATCGCCCGGGACATCGCCGCCGAGGTGGGAAGCCGCTGGGTGGGAGACGACTCGTGGGAGGCCCTGGACGCGATGCGCAGATTCGCGGTCCGCGTCCTGCGGGCCGAGCAGGACCGCGACCTGAGCGACTTCCGCATCCGCTTCGACGAGTACTTCCTCGAATCCTCCCTCTACACCGATGGGAAGGTGGACGCCACCGTCCGGGCGTTGAAGTCGACGGGGCACGTCTTCGAGAGGGAAGGGGCGATCTGGCTCCGCACCAGCGAGTTCGGGGACGACAAGGACCGCGTCATGATCCGGTCCAACGGGCAGCCGACGTATTTCCTCCCCGACGTCGCCTACCACGTCGACAAGTGGGAACGCGGCTTCCACCGGGCCATCAACGTCCAGGGCAGCGACCACCACGGCACGGTGGCCCGCGTGCGCGCCGGGCTCCGGGCGCTGGGCAAGCCCGCCGGGTATCCCGAGTACGTGCTGCACCAGATGGTCAGGGTGGAGCGCGATGGCCAGGAGGTGAAGTTCTCCAAGCGCGCGGGCTCGTACACGACGCTGCGCGAGCTCTACGACCAGGTGGGCGTGGACGTGGCTCGCTACTTCCTGCAGATGCGCAAGCCCGACGCGCACCTCGTGTTCGACCTGGACGTCGCGCTCGACCAGTCGGACAAGAACCCGGTCTACAAGGCCCAGTACGCACACGCGCGCATGTGCTCGATCTTCGGGAAGGGTGGGATCGAGCCCGAGGACGTGAGGCCTGGAAGCGCCGACCTGGGCCTCCTCTCGAACGAGCTGGAGCGCGAGCTGGTGAAGCGCTTGGGGGAGTTCCCCGACATGGTGCGACGCGCGGCCGAGGGAGCCATGCCCCACATCGTGTGCGACTACATCGAGCAGACCGCCGGGGCTGCCAACGCGTGGTATCACGCCGGAAATCCCTCGAGGAACCCCGCGCTCGCGGTTCTCGTGCAGGATGCGTCGCTCCGCCCCGCGCGACTCGTGCTCACACGGGCAGTACAGATCGTGCTCCGCAACGCGCTGACGATTCTCGGCATCGAGGCCCCCCGGCGCATGGTACGCGCCGAGGAGAGCGTGGTGACCTGATGGCCATTCTCTGCGTCGGAAGCGTCGCGCTCGACTCCGTCGAGACCCCCTTCGGCAGGGCCGAGCGCGTCCTCGGCGGCTCCGCGGTCTTCTTTTCCGCGGCCGCCACGTTCTTTTCCCCGGTGCGCATGGTCGGCGTGGTCGGCGAAGACTACCCGCAGCACGACCTCGACTTCCTGGTCGAGCGCGGCACCGATCTCTCGGGGATCGAAACCCGTCCCGGCGAGAGCTTCTTCTGGGCAGGCCGGTATCATTACGATCTCAATATCCGCGATACGCTGGAGACGCGCCTCGGCGTCTTCGCCGACTTCCGACCCAGGATCCCGGAGGGGTTCAGGGATAGCCGGTATGTGTTCCTCGGCAACATCGACCCGCAGCTCCAGCACGACGTGCTCGACCACGTGGACCGGCCCGAGGTCGTGGCATGCGATACGATGAACTACTGGATCGAGGGGAAGAGGAAAGAGCTTCTCTCCCTCCTCGGCCGTGTGGACATCCTCCTCGTGAACGACGCCGAAGCGCGCCAGCTCGCCGACGAGCCCAACCTGCTCAAGGCGGCGCGCCGGATCCGGGATTGGGGCCCGAGCATCGTCGTCGTGAAGAAGGGAGAGCACGGGGCGATCCTCTTCGCCGACGGCTGGGTCTTCTTCGTTCCCGGTTACCCCCTCGACACCGTGTTCGACCCGACGGGGGCCGGCGATGCTTTCGCAGGCGGCTTCATGGGCTATCTGGCCCAGATGGAGTCGCTGGCGGTGGAGGAGCTCCGGCGCGCGATGGTCTTCGGATCCGTCATGGGCTCCTACGCCGTCGAGGACTTCAGCGTCGATCGCTTCAAGCGCCTCGAATCCGGCGACATCGACGCGCGTGTCGGGGAGTTCCGGGAGATGACCGCCTTCGAGGCGCATGTGAGAGGGCTCCGTGTCTGAGCTCGGCCTGAGGTACCGCGACGCCGGCGTGGATTTGGACGCCGCCGAGCACGCCAAGGAGCGCCTCAGGGCACTCGTAGCCTCCACGAGGGACGTCTGGACCCTCTCCGAGCTGGGAGCCTTCGGAGGACTCTACCAGGTGCCCGACGGTCTGTCGGCACCCGTGCTCGTCTCGTCGGCGGATGGCGTGGGCACCAAGCTCAAGGTGGCTTTCGAGGCGGGACGGCACGGCACGGTGGGACAATGCCTGGTCAACCACTGCGTGAACGATGTTCTCGTCCAGGGCGCGCGCCCGTTGTTCTTCCTCGACTATCTCGCGACCGGCGGGCTGGACGAGACCGTGATCACCGAAGTGGTGAGCGGCATCGCGGATGCGTGCAGGGACGCCGGCTGCGCGCTGCTCGGTGGGGAGACCGCGCAGATGCCGGAGTTCTACGCGGCCGGCGAGTACGATCTGGCCGGCTTCATCGTCGGCGTGGTGGAGCGCGACCGGTTGCTCGACGGCACCCGGATCCGCGAAGGCGACACGTTGCTCGGACTCGCCTCCTCGGGGCTTCACACCAACGGGTACACGCTCGCACGTCGCATCGTGTTCGACGTGATGGGACTCTCGGTGGACGACGAGCTGCCCGGGGCCGGTCGCTCGGTCGCCGACGAGCTGCTCGAGATCCACCGCAGCTACCTGCCCGCGCTGTGGCCGTCGCTCCAGGCCGGCGCGATCCGTGGGCTGGCCCACATCACGGGCGGTGGGATCCCGGGCAACCTCCCGCGCATCCTTCCGGCCGGGCTGGGTGCGGTCGTGGACCGTGGCGCCTGGGAGGTCCCGCCGGTCTTCCGCGTTCTCCAGGAGGCGGGCCGGGTGGACCGGCTCGAGATGGATCGCGTGTTCAACATGGGTATCGGCATGCTCGCGGTCGTCCGGCCGGAAGATGCGGCCGCCGTAACCCGTGCCGTGCGGGACGCCGGGATCGGCGTCGGGACGGTCGGCCGGATCGAAGCGGGACACGGAGTCAGGTATCTCGGATGAAGATTCCGCGCGTGCTCGCCGTCCTGGCGGCCTCGATCGGTTCGCTGGCGGATGCTCCGCCGGCGCGGGCCCAGAGCGCGCTGGAGGAACTCGCCGCACGCTGTGTCGCGCAGGGCGCCCCCGCGATCCGGTGTCGCGAGCTCGCGGTCACGGCCCGTTCGCTCCAGGGTACCGTGGGCGTTCTGACCGGCCTCGGGTCCGAAGTGCCCGGCAGCCCCAGCACCCTCGGCCGGCGCCTGGGAACCTCTCCCCGGATCGCCGTGGGCGGTCGCGCCGCGTTCGCGCACGTGGGCCTTCCCGATTTGGCCGATCCGGGCACCGAGCCGTCGAGAAAGGCCTCGTTCGTCCTGCCGGTTCTCCAGGCCGACGTCGCGGTCGGCGTCTTCGACGGCTTCTACGTCATGCCGACGGTGGGCGGCGTACTGAGCCTCGACCTGCTGGCGCGGACGAGCGTGCTGTTCCTCCCGGCGAGCGAAGGCTTCGACGGGAACGCCACGGGCTGGTCCGTGGGCGCCCGTCTGGGGATCCTTCGGGAGTCCTTCACGCTCCCCGGCGTGTCCGTGTCGCTCACGCGTCGCGGACTCGAGGCGGTCCGGTTCGGGGACCCGACGGGCCCAGGGGGAGGAGCCGTCGAGGTGGACCCGACCGTGATGTCCGTTCGCGCCACCGTGGGCAAGGACCTGCTCTCGGTCGGTCTGTTGGCGGGCATGGGCTGGGACCGATACTCGGGATCGGCCACGCTCAGGGCCGCGGGGGTGGGCGCCGTCTCCGACCCTTCCTACGAGCACACGCGTCGCCTGCTGTTCGGAGGCGCGTCGCTCAACTTCCTGGTGCTCCAGCTCGCCGCGGAGGTGGGGTGGGCGACCGGGCAAGGCGCCGTGGACGGCTACCGCGGCACGCCGTTCGACGCCGCGAAGGGAACCGCCTACGGGAGCATCGCTTTCCGGCTGACGATCTAGGAGCCTGTCCGAAGTCATGGCCGACACGCCCCACCTCACCGAGGGCGACGCGAGGCATCTGGAGCGGGCGCGCCTCCTCGCCAGAGCCGGATGGGGTCACGTGCACCCCAACCCCATGGTCGGCTGTGTCCTCGTCCGCGACGGGCAGGTGGTGGCGGAAGGTTACCATCGTGAGTTCGGCGGTCCCCACGCCGAGGTCGTGGCCCTGGAGGCCGCGCGTGGCCGTACGGAAGGCGCGACGGCGTACGTCACCCTCGAGCCGTGCAAACACCATGGAAAGACGCCGCCATGCACGGGGGCGCTGATCCGCGCCGGAGTCCGCAGAGTCGTGTTCGGCGCCGCGGACCCCGGCGCGGAATCCGGCGGCGGCGCGCATCTCCTGCGGGCTGCGGGAATCGAGGTGGTCGGGCCCGTCTGGGACGAGCGCACGTCGAGGGCGGAGAACCCGGCGTTCCACCACACGGCGGCCCACCGGTCTCCGTGGGTAGCGCTCAAGCTGGCGCAGACGCTGGACGGCAAGATCGCGGAGCGGACCGGCCGCCGGAGCCGCATCACGGGCCCCGAGGCGGAGCGGCGAACGCACGAGCTCCGCACCGGTTTCGACGCGCTCCTGGTCGGAACCGGCACCGCACGCGTGGACGACCCGATGCTGACCGTGCGCCTCGCTCCGAGCGGCCGTCTCGCCCCGGCGAGGATGGTCCTCGATCCACGCGCGGAGATGCCGTCTCGGGCCGCCGTGCTCCGGGACGCGCGCAGCATCCCGGTGCACGTCTTCACCCGACACGATGCGCGCGAGGGCGAGCTCGAGCGGCTGGAGGGCACCGGGGCCCGCGTCCATCCGATCCCCTACGACGGCAGGGGTCTCTCGCTCGAGGCCGTGCTGGCGGTAGCGTGGGGCCTCGGTATCCGCTCGATCCTGTGCGAGGGCGGAGCGAGGCTGTCGGCCGCGCTACTCAGGGAAGGAATCGTCCGTCGCCTCTATCTTTTCATTGCCCCCTTCGCTCTCGGCGAGGGGGGCGTCGCCGCGTTTCCAGGCGTCGAACGTGACGTGTGGGAGCGGTTCCGGCCTGCGTTCCCACCCGAGGGACTGGGCCAGGACACACTTCTCGTGCTGGATCGGGAGGAGGACTGATGTTCACCGGAATCGTCGAGACGATGGGCCACGTGGTCGAAGCCGTGGACCTGGACACCACACGCCGGTTCCGCCTCGAGGCGTCGGACCTCGGCGGCGCGCTGGGGTCAGGCGAGTCGGTAGCCGTGGACGGCGCCTGCCTGACCGTGGTCGAAGCCGCGGGAAAGACCTTCAGCGTGGACGTGATCGGCACCACGCTGGAGCGGACGATCGCCGGGCGCTACCGTTCCGGCACGAAGGTGAACCTGGAGCGGGCGATGGTACTGGGAGCCCGCCTCGACGGACACCTCGTGCAGGGACACGTGGATGGTGTCGGTACGCTCGAGAACGTGCGACGGGACGGCGAGTACTGGCTCATGGATTTCCGGATCCCGCGGGAGATCGCGGAGGAGACCATCCTGCACGGTTCGATCGCGCTGAACGGTGTCAGCCTGACGGTCAGCGCCCAGCCCGAGGTGGACGTCGTCCAGATCGGGATCATCCCCTTCACGTGGGACAACACGAACCTGGGCTCCCTCGAACCGGGAGATCCGGTGAACGTCGAGGGGGACCTGATCGGGAAGTACGTGGGTAGGATCTTGGCCACGCGCGGCCGCTGACGAAGCGAGGAGCATCCATGCCGTTCGATCGTGTCGAGGACGCCATCGAGGACATCCGTCGGGGCAGGATGGTCATTGTCGCCGACGACGAAGATCGAGAGAACGAAGGCGATCTTCTCATGGCGGCGTCGCTCGTGACGCCCGACCACATCAACTTCATGACCAAGCACGGGCGCGGTCTGATCTGCATCGCGCTCACGAACGAGCGCGCCAACGAGCTCGAGCTGCCCCTGATGGCCGAGGTGAATACCGACCCACAGGGCACCGCGTTCACCGTATCGGTCGATGCCCATCGGCGGTTCGGGGTCACGACGGGAATCAGCGCCCACGATCGCGCCAAGACGATCCAGGTCATCCTCGACCCGCGCACGGCTCCTCACGATCTGCGCCGGCCTGGACACGTCTTCCCGCTGCGGGCGAAGCCAGGCGGCGTGCTCCGTCGCGTCGGCCAGACCGAGGCCGCGGTGGACCTCGCTACGCTCGCGGGCCTCCCACCCGCCGGCGTGATCTGCGAGATCCTGAACGAGGACGGCACGATGGCGCGCCGCCCCCAACTCGATACGATCGCGAAGGAGCACGGGCTCCGGTTCATCACGGTGGCGCAGCTGGTCGCCTACCGCCTCACCAAGACCCGCCTCGTGCGGAGGGTCGCCGAGGCGGACCTCCCGACCAGGGTCGGCTCGTTCCGGGTCATCGCGTACGAAAGCGTCGTGGACCACCGCGAGCACCTCGCGTTGGTCAAGGGCGACGTGACGGGAAAGGCGAACGTCCTGGTCCGCATGCACTCCGAGTGCATGACGGGGGACGTGTTCGGCTCGCTGCGCTGCGATTGCGGTCCGCAGCTCGACGCCGCGATGCGTCGGATCGAAGAGGAGGGACTGGGCGCCGTCGTCTACCTGAGCCAGGAAGGGCGCGGCATCGGCCTCGGAAACAAGGTCATGGCGTATGCCCTCCAGGATAAGGGTATGGACACCGTCGAGGCCAACGAACGGTTGGGCTTCAAGCCGGATCTCCGCGACTACGGAATCGGGGCGCAGATCCTCCTCGACCTCGGGCTGACGTCCATCCGCCTGCTCACGAACAATCCCCGCAAGATCGTCGGGCTGGACGGCTACGATATCGAGATCACCGGCCGGGAGGCCCTTCAGGTGCCCGCCGGCCAGCACAACGAACGGTACCTGGAAACGAAGCGCACCAAGCTGGGACATCTCTTGTGACTTCCCGCGGCAACCCCGCCGGGTCCGCGCGCGGATCGGTGGACGCAGCCGGACTACGGATCGCGGTGCTGGCTTCCCGCTTCAACGCGGACGTCACCGACAGGCTCCTCGAGGGAACGATGTCGTGCCTCCGGGAGCACGGAGCCGTGGAGAGCCAGGTGGACGTGTACCGCGTGCCGGGCGCCTGGGAGCTGCCCCAGGCGGCCGCACGGATCTCGGCGCTGGGCCGGCACGACGCGTTGATCGCGCTCGGCTGTGTCATCCGCGGCGAGACCCCCCACTTCCAGTACGTGTGTGAGGAGGCGAACCGCGGGCTCGGTGAGGTGGCCCGGTCTTCGCGGGCGCCTCTGGTATTCGGCGTGCTCACGACCGAGACCCACGAGCAGGCGCTCGCGCGGGCAGCCGAGGGACCCGCCAACAAGGGGTGGGAGGTGGCGATCGCCGCTCTCGAGATGGTGGCGCTGTACCGGACGCTGGAGGAGCGATGAGGGAAGGTCGCCCGCCCCTCGGCAGGAGGGAGCGCATCGACCGGAGCCGGGCTCGCGCGTGGGCGCTGCAGGTCCACTACCGATGGGAGTGCCAGGGACGGACGGGGTCCCTCGGCGACGCGCTCCTGGACACCGCGGCGACCAGGAGGATCTCGCCACGCCGGATGCCCTACCTGCGGCGGATCCTGAACCTCCTCGACGAGCACCTCCCGGAGGTGGACCGCGCGCTCCAGGCCGCGCTCGAGAACTGGCGACTCGAGCGCCTCTCCACCCTGGATCGGGCCGTGCTCCGCATCGGGGCGACGGAGATCCTCTTCGCGGACGATGTGCCTCCGAAGGTCTCGATCCAGGAGGCGATCCGTCTGTCGGAGCAGTACGGCGGTGCGGACTCGCCGAGATTCGTGAACGGGGTCCTCGACGCCCTCTACAAGCGGCACGCCCCCGAGCGAACGTGAACGGCGACCGGAAGGCGAAGGCCCTGCGGATCCTGGTCGTGAACTGGCAGGACCGGGAGAACCCTCAGTCGGGCGGGGCCGAAACCCACCTCCACGAGATCTTCGGCCGGCTCGTGACCCGCGGGCACCAGGTGACGCTGCTGGCATCCGGATGGCGAGGCGCCCCCTCCCGTGCGGAGCTCGACGGGATCGCGATCCACCGCACGGGACGCCGATACACATTCTCGGTCGCGGCGCCACGCTATTTCGCCCGCCACCTTCGGGGCTCGACCTGGGACGTGGTCGTGGAGGATCTCAACAAGGTCCCCCTCTTCACGCCCTTCTGGACGGGCGGCGTGCCGGTGGCGCTCCTGGTGCACCATCTGTTCGGCGCGACGGCCTTCCGCGAGGCGTCGTTTCCGGTGGCCGCCGCGACGTGGCTCCTGGAGCGTCCGATCCCGCGCGCCTTCGCGGATCTGCCCGTCGTCGCGGTCTCCCGGAGCACACGGGACGACCTGATCCGCCGGGGCCTGGAGCGCACCCGTATCGAAGTCGTCCACAACGGACTGGATCTGGGCGCGCTGGTGCCCCCGGCGGACGGGGAGCGCTTCCCCGAGCCGACGGCCGTGTACCTGGGAAGGCTGAAGCGCTACAAGGGAGTGGATCTGGTCCTCCGGGCCGTGGCCCGCCTGCGCGGCACCGGCGTGCCGGTGCGGCTGCTCGTGGGCGGCAAGGGCGACCACGAGGGAGCCCTCAAGGCCCTGGCGGCGCAGCTCGACCTGCGGGACGCGGTACGTTTCCTGGGGTTCGTCACCGAAGAGGAGAAGAAGCAGCTGCTCCAGAGGAGCTGGATCCACATCCTGGCATCACCGAAGGAGGGCTGGGGGATCTCTTGCCTGGAGGCCGCGGCGTGCGGGACACCCACGGTCGCCAGCGATGCTCCGGGCCTGCGCGACTCGGTCGTGGACGGGACCACGGGCTTCCTCGTCCCCCACGGAGACGTCCCCCGACTCTCGGAGGCCGTGGGGCGGGTCCTGGCGGATCCGGAGCTGCGCGAGCGTCTCGGCAGGCAGGCCCGCGCCTTCGCGGAGAGCTTCTCATGGGACTTCTCCTCAGACGCCATGGAGCGTTTTCTCACCCGGGTGGTACGGAATTCATGCCTCGGCTAGTTTTCAGTCGAGGCGCAACCTTCCACTTCGGAGGCCGACTTGAGAATCCAGGTCGCGGCACGCCACTGCGATATCCCCGATTCCGTTCGTAGACGCACCGAAGAGCAACTCACACGCCTCGCCAAGTACGACCCTCGGGTCTCCTCGGCGGAGGTCGTGTACGAGGAAGAAAGACGCATACGCAGGGTCGAGGTGATCCTCTCGGTGGACCGCGCGGAGCCCGTGATCGCGCGTGGAGAGGGTGAGGAGTTCCGAACCGCCTTGGACAAGGTCGTGGACCGCCTCGGCCGCATCCTCAAGCGGAACCGGGATCAGGCCAAGAGCCACCAGGTCCCCCGGGTCTCCGAGGGAGCGACCCCCACTAGGAGCCTGTGAGCCGATCCTCCCGAGGGCCGAGAGGCCCCGGCGTGAAGAGCATCACGATCCAGGACCTCCTGGCCGTGAAGCGCGAGACGTTGGCGCTCGAGGTCCTGACGCCCAGTGTTCCGCTCGACCGCCGGGCCTCCGATCCCGACATCTCGAGCCCCGGGCTCGCGCTCGCCGGGTTCACGGCGCGGGTCCCCGGAGGCCGCATGTGGGTCTTCGGTGAGACGGAGATGACGTATCTCGCCACGCTGCCCCCCGAGCAGGCCCGCGAGCACCTGGTCCGTCTGTGCTCCTTCGACGTCCCAGCGATCTTCGTCTCGAAAGGTCAGGCCGTTCCGGACTACTTCCTCGAGGCGGCCCAGGAGCACGGCGTTCCCGTCATCCTGAGCCGACGCTCGACGAAGGAGGTCTATCAGAGGCTCAAGCCGTTCCTCGAGACCGTACTCGCGCCTTCGACCAGCCTCCACGCCTCTCTCGCCGACGTGTACGGCGTGGGCCTGCTGTTCATGGGCGACAGCGGCATCGGAAAGAGCGAGTGCGTCCTGGACCTGGTGGAGCGGGGGCATCGGCTGGTCGCCGACGACCTCGTGCTGGTGACCCGCCAGGGAAACGAAGTCTTGATCGGACGCGGCCACGAGCTCCAACGACACCACATGGAGATCCGCGGCGTCGGCATCATCGACATCCGGACGCTCTTCGGCGTGAGGGCCATCCGGCTGCAGAAGCGCATCGAGGTCGTGGTGCAGCTCGAGCTCTGGGAAGCGGACGGCCCCTACTCACGCACGGGGCTGGAGGAGGATGAAACGGAGATCCTGGGCGTGCGTCTCCCCCGGGTGACCGTGCCGCTGAACCCGGGCAAGAACATCACCGTCATCTCCGAGGTGGTCGCGATGAACCACCTCCTGAAGTTCACGGGGGTCAACTCCGCGCAGGCCTTCGACGAGCGCCTCAGGCAGTACATGAGACCGGCTCGGGAATACCTCGAGCAGGATTATGAGTGACGCGGTCGGCACGCGCGGCATCGTCATAGCGCACGGAACCATGGCGGAAGGACTCGTGGATGCGGTGCGTCGCATCGCCGGAGGAGCCGCGGACGCGTTGCTGCCGCTTTCCAACGATGAATTGAGCCCCCTCGACCTCAAGGAGGCCCTGAACCGACTCGCGGGGGACGGGCCCACGATCGTGTTCGCCGACCTGGTGTCCGGCAGCTGCGGCATGGCCGCCATGGTTTCCGCCCGCGAGTCGAGCGCCCGCGCCGTGGTGTGCGGCGTGAACCTCCCGCTGCTGCTGGACTTCGTGTTCCACCGCGACTTGCCGGTGAGCGAGCTGGTCCCGAGGCTCGTGGACAAGGGACGCGACGGGATCAAGACGCTTCCCGCTCCCAGCTGATCCGGGTACCATGCCGATCGTGCTCCTCCGCATCGACGAGCGTCTCGTCCACGGTCAGGTGGTCCTGGGGTGGGGAAGTCAGACGAGGCCCGACCGGTTCATCGTCGTGGACGACCTTCTGGTGGGCAGCGATTGGGAGCAGGAGCTCTACCGTCTGGGCGCGGGCGAATCGGAGGTTCTGTTCGTCGGGGTACCCGAGGCGCGGGAGCACCTGGAGGAGTGGCGCGACGCACCGTCCCGGTCCATCCTTGTCCTCCGGGACGTGGTGTCCCTGCGGTCGTTGTCGGCCGGCGGACTGCTGCGGGGTATGTCCGTGAATCTCGGGGGGTTGCACCACGGCCCGGGGCGGCGCCAGGCGCTCCCGTATCTCCACCTGTCCGACGAGGATCGTGAGACCCTGGCCATCCTGGAGGCGGAGGGAGTGGAGATCTGGGCCCAGGACCTCCCGGATGCCCCCAAGGTGTCTCTGCGTTCCCTTCTGGGAGGCTGATGGAACTCCTCTTGGTGGCACTGGCCGGCGGCGCGCTCGCGCTCGACGCCACGTCGATAGGCCAGTTCATGGTGTCGCGCCCTCTCGTCGCCGGAGCCCTGACCGGCTGGATCCTCGGAGATCCCGCGACCGGGCTCGTCGTGGGGATGTTCCTCGAGGTCTATCTGCTCGTCTCGATCCCCTCGGGCGGCTCCCGGCATCCCGAAGCCGCGACGGCGACGGTCGTGGCGGTGGCGGCCGCGGCGGCCACGGACACGGCCGGTGCGATCCCCCTGGGTGTCGCCGTGGGCCTTGTCTGGGGACAGGTCGCCGGCTTCACCGTATCGCTGCAGCGGAAGCTGAACGGGCGGATCGTCCCCGAGCCCGACGCCCGCGATCCCAGCCGCATCGCGCTCGGGCACGCCGCCGCGATGACGATGGACTTCGTCAGGGGCGCTGCGGTCACGTTGGTGGGAGCATGGAGCGCCCGATGGGCTCTGGCGGCCCTGTCCGGCGGGTGGCCGCTCGACATCAGAGACACCCGCGGCCTCCTCCTCGTCGGCGGCGCGGTCTCGGCCGGAATCCTTCTCCGCAGCCTGGGCGGATTCCGCCGTCACCGGATCCTGTTTGCCGCCGGGATCGCCCTGGGACTCGTGGGGGCCCGACTGCTGTGACGGCCGCCCTGAGCCGTCGGACGCTCGCCTCCGTGTTCGCGCGTTCGTTCCTGATCCAGGGATCCTGGAATTACCGCACCATGATGGGATCGGGGTTCGCCTACGCCCTGCTCCCCGCGCTCCGGATGCTGTTCCGCGATGACCCGGAGGCGCTCGAATCGGCGCTCCGGCGACACCTCGAGCACTTCAACGCCCATCCGTACCTGGCCGGAGTGGCGGTGGGGGCGGTCTTGCGCCTCGAGTCCGACGGCGAGACTCCCGAAGCGGTGCGCCGCTTCAAGACCGCCGTGCGCGGGCCCCTCGGTGGCATGGGCGACGCGCTGGTCTGGGCTTCCTGGCTGCCGGCGGTCTCCTTGATCGGACTGACGCTCTACTGGCTGGGTGCGCCCGGGTGGGTCGCGGTGCTCGGGTTCCTCGCGATCTACAACGTGGGTCATGTGGGGCTGCGGGCCTGGTCCTTCAAGGTCGGTTACGGCGGCGGGCGTGGGGTCGGCCGGTCCCTCGCCGCGGCGGCGCTGGCTGTCTGGACGGAGAGGGTGCGCGCCGCGGGCGCGTTCCTCCTGGGACTGTTCGCGGGAACCGTCTTCGACGGGGAAGGGGGACTGGCCGACACGGGCTTCTTGTGGGTTGCCCTTGCGATCTCGGCGTTCGTGGGCGGGCTCTTCGCGGGGCATAGGCTGTGGCGACCCGCCGCCGTCGTCGTGGCGGCGGCGGTGGCACTCCTGGCGACTTGGGGTTCGGTTACATGACGAGCGATGGGCGTCTCGAGCGCGAGGTGGAGATCGTCAACCGGGCGGGCATGCATGCCCGTCCCGCGGCCGCGTTCGTGAAGACCGCCGCCCGGTTCCACTCGGATATCACCGTCGAGAAGGATGGCCTTGAGGTGAACGGCAAGAGCATCATGGGTGTGCTGATGTTGGCGGCGGAGAAGGGGAGCCTGCTCCGGCTCGCGGCGTCCGGGGCGGACGCGTCCGCCGCCCTGGATGCGTTGGCGGAGCTCGTGGGCCGAGGTTTCGAGGAGAGCTGACCATGTCCCAAATCCTCGATGGATTGCCGGCGTCCGAGGGGATCGCCTCCGGGCCGATCTTCCTCCTCGAATGGAGCGTCCCGACCGTCTGCCACGAGATGATCGAGCCGGATCGGGTCGTCACCGAGGTGGAGCGGTTCCACGAAGCGCGCGGCTATGCCAAGGAGCGGCTTCGTGAGCTCAAGGTGGCGACCGAGGCGCGCCTCGGCCCCATGGAGGCGCGCATCTTCGACTCTCAGCTCCTGGTGCTCGACGATCCGACAGTCGTGGAGGGCACGCTGCGCTACATCGAGGAGACCCACCTCACGGCCCAGCGGGCGTTCGAGTGGCGGATGCTCGAGCTCCAGACCATGTGGAGCCGCACGTCGCAGCCGATGGTGCTGGACCGGCTCAACGACCTCGAGGACGTCATGATCCGGGTCCTCAACCGGCTGCTCGGGCTCCACGATCCGTCCGACCTCGCGCACGAGCCGCAAGGCGTGATCGCCGTGGCGCGCAACATGACGCCGAGCCTCACGGTTCACCTCGATCCCGAGCGGGTGCTGGGCGTCGCCACCGACCTCGGGACCCGAACGGCGCACTGGGTCATCCTGGCCCGCTCGCTCGAGATCCCCGTGGTCGTCGGGCTGGGGAAGGTGTTCCAAGCCGCCCGCGAAGGACAGGAAGCCATCCTGGACGGACGCATCGGGCGGATCGTCCTCGATCCCTCGCCCTCCGACCGGGCGGCCTTCGACGCCCGGCGCGAGCGCCTTCAGGTCTGGGAGGAGGAGATCGCCGTCATCGCGCGCGAAGAGGCGGTGACACGCGATGGGCAGCCGGTCGCGCTCAGGGCCAATCTCGACCTGCCGGTCGAAGCCGAGCCCGCCCGTTCCCACGGCGCGGACGGAGTAGGGCTGTTCCGCACCGAGTTCCTCGTGGTCGGGCGCAACAGCATGCCCTCGGAGCAGGAGCAATACGATTCCTATCGGCGCGTGGCCGAGGCGTTCCCGGGCGGTGCCGTCTACATCCGTACGTTCGACCTGGGCGGGGACAAGTTCCCCATGTTCCTGCACATGCCACGGGAGGAGAATCCGTTCCTCGGTTGGCGGGCCGTGCGCGTGTGTCTCGACGAGCCCGAGTTCTTCCGCACGCAGCTGAGGGCCATCCTCAGGGCCACGGCGCACGGGGACGTCCGGATCATGGTCCCGATGGTCAACGACGTGGGCGAGGTTCTTCAGATCCGCGAGTTGCTCGAGGCCGAGGAGGCGGACCTCAGCCGTCAAGGAATCCCCTATAACAAGGGGTACAAGCTCGGGATCATGATCGAGACCCCCGCGGCCGCGCTGACCGCGACCGAACTCGCGCGGCACTCGGACTTCTTCTCCATAGGCACGAACGACCTCGTGCAATACACTCTGGCCGTGGACCGCACGAATACCCGCCTGGCGAAGCTCTACAACCCGTTCCACCCCTCGGTCTTGAGGCAGCTCGACCACGTCTCCAAGGTGGGAAAGGCCGCCGGCATCGAGGTGAGCGTGTGCGGCGAGTTGGCGGCCAACCCCCTGGGCGCCTTCCTGCTGCTGGGGCTCGGCATCACCTCTCTGTCCATTTCCTGGCCCGCGCTGCCGGAGATCAAGGGGGTGGTGCGTGACGTGCGCATCGAGGGTGCACGCAAAGCGGCGCGCACCGCCCTCGGCATGCCCACCGCCGCCGACGTCAGCCGGTGCCTCCTGGAGGAGATCGGGAACTGCGTGGACCTCAAGGCGTTCTCCGGGCGCTGGAACTTGTTGCTGCCGGAGTGATTCGATAGCGTTCGGCCCCGCTCCAGGAGGCCCATCGGCCATGGACAATCCAACTCGCTCGAGAACACACCCGTGAGTCGAACGCTCTTCACTTCCGAGTCGGTCACCGAGGGTCACCCGGACAAGATCGCGGACCAGATCTCGGACTCGGTCCTGGATTATCTCCTCGCCCAGGACCCGATGTCGCGGGTGGCGTGCGAGACCCTCGTGACCACAGGCGTCGCGATGGTCGCGGGCGAGGTGACCACATCGGCCTACGCGCATGTTCCGGACATCGTGCGAAGCACGCTCCACCGGATCGGCTACACGAACGCCAGCTACGGGATCGATGCCGCCACCTGCGCGGTGCTCACGAGCCTGGACCGTCAGTCGCCGGACATCGCGATGGGCGTGGACACGGGCGGCGCGGGGGACCAGGGCATGATGTTCGGATACGCCTCGGACGAGACCGAGGAACTGATGCCCGCACCGATCCTGTTCGCCCATCGGTTGACCCGGAAGCTCGCCGAGGTGAGGAAGAACGGCGAGCTGCCATGGCTTCGCCCGGACGGAAAGGCCCAGGTCACGGTGGAGTACGAGGGCGACCGGCCTCTGCGGATCCACACGGTCGTGGTCTCGGCTCAGCACGACGTATCCGTCGGGCACGATGATCTCGTCGAGGCCTTGACGCAGCATGTCGTGACGCCGGTGCTCCCACCCGATCTGTTCGACGCGCGTGCGTGCGTGCTTCATATCAATCCGACGGGCCGCTTCGTGATCGGGGGACCCCACGGCGATGCCGGGCTCACGGGACGCAAGATCATCGTGGATACGTACGGGGGCGCGGGGCGGCACGGGGGTGGCGCCTTCAGCGGAAAGGACGCCACGAAAGTGGACCGCTCCGGGGCGTATGCCGCTCGCTGGGCCGCGAAGAACGTGGTCGCCGCCGGCCTCGCTGGGCGCTGTGAGATCCAGGTCGCCTACGCGATCGGCGTCGACCACCCGGTCTCCGTGCACGTGGATACCTTCGGCACGGCGCGGGGGGTGAGCGACGAGACCGTAGCCAAAGCGGTCCAGGATGTGGTGGACTTCCGTCCCCGTTCGATCATCGAGCGTCTCGGACTCCGGAACCCGATCTTCTCGGCAACGGCGTCGTACGGCCACTTCGGGCGGATGCCGGAGTACCGGGTGCCCGACGGGTTCCCGGGACACGAGGCCGTGTGGTTCTTCCCGTGGGAGCGAACGGACGTGGCCGAGGACCTGCGATCCGCGGCAGGGATCTGACACCCCCGGGTCCCGCCGGGAGGAATCCGTAGAACTCCGGACGCCCTGCGGAGTACTGGTGAGGGACCGGTGGGTCGCAGGCCGCCGGCGCCAACTGCTGCCCGAAGGAGTGCTCTCCGGTTGCTGGTCGAAGTCAAGGTTCAGAGTCTGGGGCTGGATCGCTCGACGAACACTCCAGTGGTGATCCTGCAGGAGCACGGCGGCCGCCGGGTGCTCCCCATCTGGATCGGGCCGGGCGAGGCGAGCGCGATCGCGATGCAGCTTGCGTCCATGGAGTTCGCCCGCCCGCTGACCCACGATCTGCTGGTCTCCGTGCTCAAGGGCCTGGGCGGCAGGGTCCAGAAGGTGCTGATCACGAGGGTCGAGAACAGCACGTACTACGCGGAGCTGATCATCCAACGCAACGGGCAGGTTTTCGCGCTGGATGCCCGTCCCTCCGATTCGATCGCCGTCGCCCTCCGGGTGGACGCGCGCATCTACGCCCAGGAAGCCCTCCTGGACCAGGCGTCTGTCGAAATCGCCGAGGAGGAGGCGGCGACCGGATCGTCACCGGGTACGGGCGGGCCCGATGTCACGGAAGTCATGGGTCCGGAGGAGCTCAAGGAGCACCTCAGGAAGCTCAACCCCGAGGACTTCGGCCGCTTCACACCGTGAGCCCGGCCTGGGTGCGAGCCATCCTTCTCCTCGTCGTCGCCGCGACGGTCACGAGAGTCCCCGCCACCGCCCAGGTGCCGGCGGAGCCGATGCTCCATGGGCGCGCGTTTCTCGGGGATTCGATCCTTCGCGCGGGCACGGTTGTCTTGCACAGGGTGTCGGCCACGGAGCAGGGTGAGGTCGACTCCACAGCGCTCGGTCGCGACGGCTCGTTCTCCTTCCGGCTGGCAAGGGTGCCCGACCCACAGCGATCCGAGGTCTATTTCGCGTCGGTCCGGCACGCGGGGATCTTGTACTTCGGTAAGGCGCTCACATTGCCGGTCCAACTCGACTCCCTGTACGAGATCCAGACGTACGACACGGCCCTGGCCCCACGCGGCGGGGCCGATCTCACGATCCAAGCCCGCAGCGTGTTCCTCGAAGCCGACTCCGTCGGAGCGTGGCGCGTCACCGACCTTTTCGAGATCCGCCAGGACGGAAGCCGAACGCTCGTGGCGACGGAGGGCGACATCGTGTGGCACCATCCGCTCGCCGAGGGCGCTGCGGGGGCCGAGGTGAGCCGGACCGACGCCGCGTCCGGCGGCGCGGAGATCCGTGACGCCGAGCTCACGGTGATCGGGCCGATCCCCCCCGGTGACCAGCTCCTCGTCGTGCGCTACACCGTGCCCGAGCCGTTCCTCTCGTTGCCGGTCCGATCCAGGACCGAGGCGCTCGAGGTGCTGGTTCGGGAGCCGGCGCCTCCGATGGAGGCTCCGGGACTCCAGCAGGCACCCCCCGTCGAATTCCAGCCGGGGATCACGTTCCGGCGGTTCGTGGCTTCCGGCGTCGAAAGCGCCGTGCTCAGGTTCGTCGAGGGCCGCAGCGTGCGAGAGCCCCCCGTGCGCTGGATTGCCGTAGTCCTGGCCCTGATCCTGACGGCCGTGGCACTTCGGAGCATCCAGCCCCGGCCGGGGCACCATGCCGCGGGCACGGCTCGCCCCCCCGTCCGCGACCGTCGCGCGCTCATCCTCGAAGTCGCTCGCCTGGACGAGGACTGGGCCCGACATCTCGATCCGACGCCCGAGGAGCGTGGCGCGTACGAAGCTCGCAGACGGGAGTTGCTCCGACGCATCGCTTCGCTGGGGTAAGGTGTGTCCCCGATCAGCACTCGCGCCGTCCTCCTGCGGGCCTACCCCTATGGCGACACGAGCCGGATCATGCGCCTCTATACGCGGGACTACGGGCTCCTCTCCGTGGTCGCGCGCGGCGTGCGGACGAAGAGCGGACAGGGCTCCGCTACGCTGGACACCTTCGCGTCGGGCGAGCTCATCGCCTACGTCAAGCCGCAACGCGACCTGCATACGATGAAAGACTTCATCTGCACGCGGGTCCGCAGCGGGCTCGGCACCGACCTGCTGCGCTTCGCCGGGGCGTCGGCCGTCGGCGAGCTCGTGGTGACCCACACCGAGCAGCAACCCCACCCCGAGGTCTTCGAAGCGCTGGAGGGAAGCCTGGACGCCTTGGAGCAGGCGTCGGTCGAGTGCGTTCCGGCCGCGTGCCTGTCGGGCGGGTGGCGGGTCGTGGCCGCCTTCGGGTTCGAGCCGGAGCTCGGGATCTGTGTCCGGTGCGCTCGGGCCCTGGATCCCGACGAGGTATGCCGCTTCGACCTGGCCGCCGGTGGGTTGCTTTGCGCCGCGTGTGGTGAAGGCACGTCGGGGCCGCGCGTCGGCCCGCGGGCGCGGGAGCAACTCCGTGCTCTGCTGCGAGGAGACGTGTCCGGCCCCCTCACGCACGCGCGCCGGCATCTCGCGCTCCTGTCGGACTTCATCGCGTTCCACGTGGCGCAGAAGCCGCTGAAGTCCCTCCGGTTCCTCGGAGACCTGCTGCCGGCCGACGACGAGGTGTGACGTGCCGCCTGCCGTCGTAGGAACCGCGGGGCACATCGACCACGGCAAGACCGCGCTGGTGCGTGCGCTCACCGGGGTGGACACGGACCGGCTTCCCGAGGAGAAGGCCCGCGGAATCACGATCGACCTGGGATTCGCCGAACTCGACTGTGGCGAGGGCGTACGGCTCGGCGTCGTGGACGTCCCGGGGCACGAGGACTTCATTCGGACCATGGTAGCCGGCGCCACCGGGATGGACGTAGTCCTGCTCGTCGTGGCTGCGGACGAGGGCGTCATGCCGCAGACCCGCGAGCACGTGGACATCGTCGGGCTCCTGGGCGTGCCTCGCATGGTGGTGGCTCTGACGAAGGCCGATCTCGTCGACAAGGACTGGACGACGATGGTGGCCGACGACGTTCGCGGTCTTCTCGCGGCGACTCCGTTCGCCGGCGCGCCGATCGTGGCCTGTTCCTCGAGGCTGGGAACCGGGCTCGAAGAGCTGCGACGAAGCCTCAGGACGGCTGCGGCAGAGGTGGCCCACAGGGAAGAGGAGGACCTCGCGCGCCTGCCGGTGGACCGCTCATTCACCGTGCAAGGCACGGGCACCGTAGTCACCGGGACGCTCTGGTCCGGCACGCTGGCCCCGGGAGACCGCGTGCGAGTCCTTCCCGGGGACGCCGAGGCCCGGATCCGCTTGCTGCAGGTGCATGGGCGGGACACGCCCCGGGCGCGGGCGGGCCAGCGCGTCGCCGCGGCGCTAGCGGGCCTGGACCGGGAGCAGGTCGGCCGCGGTCAGGTCGTGGTAACCGGCTCCGGATGGGTGCCCACGCCGATGCTGACGGTGAAGGCCCGGTTGCTGCGCGCGGCTCCCCGCGCCCTGGAGCAGGGAATTCGGCTGCGGGTTCTCGCGGGCACCGCGGAAGTGATGGCTCGCTGCGCCGTGCTGGACGAGACGCGCGTCGTGGCGCCGGGCGCCGAAGGCTGGATTCAACTTCGGCTGGAGGCACGCGTGCTCGCCCGTGCGGGCGATCGCGTCGTCCTGCGCAGCTACTCACCGACGACGACGCTCGGCGGAGGCGTCGTGGCCGAGTCCATACCGGCGAAACGGCAGCGTCTCGACGCGGCCCAGGCCGCGGCTCTCGAGGGTCTGCTGTCCGCGGACGCCTCGGTGCGGATCCACTCGGCCCTCGAGCTCGCCGAGTGGCGGGGTGTCCGCGTGGACACCCTCCCTCAAGCCGCCGGAGTGCCGAGCGGCTCGGTCGGGCCCGCGCTCCGCGCGATCGAGATTGCCGGAGGCATGGTCGCCCGCGACATCGCCTTTTCGCCTGACGTGGTGGCCGAGGCCGGTCGGCGGCTGCTCACCGCTCTGGACGAGGGTCACGCTTCGAGGCCGCTCCGCGCGGCCGTGGGACTGGAGTCCCTGCGCGACGCGCTTCCGTCGTGGACCTCGGCTTCCCTTGCCGATGCCGTGACCTCCGCCCTGGCCCGGCGGGGAGAGCTCGAGCTCGCCGAGGGAGGCGCGCGGCGACCGGGATTTCGCCCCACTCCCACCGCCGATCAAGCGGAAGCGTGCGGCGCGCTGCGGGCAATCTACGCGCAAGCCGGACTGGCGGCGCCCTACGTGCACGAGCTCCCGGAGCGCGTCAAGGGCCATCCCGATCTGGCGGACCTCCTCAGGCTTCTTGAGGACGAAGGCACGCTCCGTACCGTCGGCGACCGCCTCCTGATGGATGCCGCGGCCCTGGAGGAAGCGGCGCGCGCGATCACGGACACCCTGGGCGGCAGGCAGGCGCTCGGTCCGGCGGACTTCCGCGAAGTCCTGCCCGTATCCCGACGGCATTTGCTGCCGTTGCTGGCCTACTTCGACGGCCTGGGGGTAACGCTGCGCCGTGGGCCCGTCCGCGACGTGCCGGGGCGCTCCTGACAGCGCCAGGGGGCGACGAACGGCTTGACCCTGCTTCGCTCTTTGCCCTACCTTGAGCTTGGCGCGTGTCGCCTGAGTAAAAACGTACCTGGAGCTGGTAAACGATCATTCGATACGGCACAGCGACTGTGCGGAGGGCCTGGTGAGGCGCGTCTTGGGCGTCTTGTCCGTCCTCCTCCTCGTGCTCGGCGCAGCCCAAGGCCTCTGGGCCCAGCAGACGGGCGGGGCGCGGCCCGGGCAGGCGGGCGGGTTCCAACTCGAACAGAACTACCCGAATCCGTTCAACCCCGAGACCAAGATCCCCTTCGTTCTCACGGAGGAGCTCTTCGACGACGGGCGCCCGGCCGTCGTGTCCGTCAGGATCTTCAACCTGCTCCAGCAGATCGTCGCCGTCCCCGTGGCGTTGGGACATCCGTCGGGTGAAGGCGTGCAGCTCCAGCAACTCGAGTACTTCCAGCCCGGACGCTACGAGGCGTTCTGGGACGGAACCGATCTCTCGGGCCGCCAGGTGGCATCGGGGATCTACTTTATGCAGCTCACCGTGAACGGGGTGAGCAAGACGCGGAAGATGTACGTCCTGAAGTAGCCGACCCACTCGGGTCCAACGATCGAGGGGCGCCCCGCCGGTGGCGGAGCGCCCCTGTTCGCTTCGGCCCGTTGCCGTCCGTCAGGGAGCTTTCTCGTCCAGCAGCGCGAGGAACTCCTCGGGCGTCTTGAGCTCCAGGAGACGCTCGGGGACATCCGGGTCCTTGGCGAATTGGGCGATCTTGCCGAGGACGGGGAGATACTGGTTGGACACCTCGAGCGGAGGAGCCACGATCAGGAAAAAGTTGTAGACGGTGCCACCGTCGATCGCGTTGAAGTCGGTGCCGGTCGGCTTCCGCCCGTACGCGAGGCGAAGTCGATTCACGACCAGAGACCGGCAATGGGGAATCGCGATGCCCTTGCCGATGCCGGTGGATCCGAGATTCTCCCTGCGCTTCAGGGTCTTGAAGAGGATGGCCTCGGACTTCTCGTCCAGCTTCAGGAGTGCGACCAGCTCCCTGAGCAGGTCGTCCTTCGAGTCGGACTTCAGGTCGAGCTCCACGACATCCGCCGTGAAGAGTTCCTTAAGCCGCATGTATCGCCTCCGGGCAATCCGGTGTTGGTCTCGACTGCGTTCGTCGAGGTGTATGTTAACACCGCGGTGGGCCGGGGCAACAACCCGTGCCTTCACCCTCCGGAGCTCCCTCCGTAGCTTGGGTTCATGACGGACTTTCTCTCGCTGCTGACCGGGGGAACTACCCCCCTGTATCTCGCTCCCCAAGCGGGAGTGAGCGAGTCGCCGTTCCGTCGCCTCTGTCGACGGTACGGGGCCGATGTCGTGGTCAGCGAGTTCGTCAGCGCGGCGGGCATCGTCAAGGGATCGGTCCGCTCCCGGAACTATCTCCGGTTCGACGAGGCCGAGCGGCCTATCGGCGTCCAGATCTTCGGCGCCGATCCGGCGGAGATGGCCGACGCAGCCGCCTTCGTCGCGGAATCGTTCGGTCCGGACTTCATCGACATCAACTTCGGATGCCCGGTGAAGAAGATCGTGAAGAAGAACGGCGGTTCCGGCTGTCTGCGGGACCTGGACCTGGTCGAGCGCATCATCCGGGCCGTCGGCGCCGCAACGGACCTTCCGACGACCGTAAAGATCAGGAGCGGCTTCGACGAACGGACCCGTGACCCGGTGGGCATCGCGCTGCGCTGTCAGGAGGCCGGGGCCCGCGCGCTGTGCTTGCACCCACGGACACGCGCGGACATGTACGGCGGCGTGGCCCGGTGGAGTGAGATCCGCGATGTCGTCGCGGCGCTCGAGATCCCCGTCATCGGAAACGGAGATGTACGAAACGGCCTGGACGCACGCCGGATGCGGGACGAGACCGGGTGCGCCGCTATCATGATCGCCCGGGGGTCGCACGGGGACCCCTGGATCTTCACCCAGGCCCGGGCCGCTCTCGACGGCGAGCCGATTCCTCCGCCGCCGGACGTCGAGGAGCGTTTCCGGATCTGTCTGGAACATGCCCGCAACGCGATCGCGTTCGAGCGGGACGCCCGCCGGGCCATGATCGACTTCCGGAAGCACTTGGGGTGGTATACGAAGGGACTGCCCGAAGGACGCACACTCCGGACCGAACTCTTCCAGGCTACCCGCCTGGAGGATGTGGAGGCCCTCCTGGAGGGGTATCTGGCCGGGCGCGAGATGACGAGTCCCGCCTGAGGCCGCGCACCACCGCCATCCGCGTTCGCCCTCCGCACCGCCATCCGCCCTTGCCCTCCGGAACGGGCGGCGGCGACCCAGGCAGGGCGGATGGCAGGGCAGGGGTCGCCGTGGACCGCGGACCCCCGTCACGGGTATTGTTGGAGGACCGCTGTTTGAACGATCCACCTCACCGGGGGCGTCGCGGCTTCGACGTGTTTGGTGAACGTGGAGGAGCGTGCCGAGGCCCCGAACCCTCGTAAATCCTCGGGAACTTCGATAGCTGCCAATTCTGATCTGGCGCTGGCCGCGTAAGTCTCTTACGGGCCCGTTTCTGGAGTTGCCCGCCTGAGGCGGCCTCAGAGGCGTCGACAAGTCAGGCTGGCCCCCCGGCGGCGCCGCCGGGTCGGGGGGCGAGATTCACGGCGGCTGGCCGAGGACCCGGTTGATCACTGGCCGACCGAGGCGAGACCAAACAGGGATCTACGCACGTAGCGCCTCCGCCGGACCCACTCGCGGACGCGGGTTCGACTCCCGCCGCCTCCATGCCCTCACGACCTCAGGGTCGTGGGGGCATTTCGTTGTCGGGCATGGAGGGCGCGGGAGGAGAACCCGCGGCGGACTCGGCGAAGCCGAGGACGCCAACGCGGGTGCGAGCCGAGGAGCCCACCCGTCCTCGTCAGATCGACCTGCCTACCGACGAGACGGGCGAGGATCGGCCGCAGGCCGACCGCAGCCCACTCCCGCCGCCTCCACTGTCGCAATGAACTCGAACCGCCGTCCGGGGCTTCGGCTCCGGGCGGCGTTTCGCATAGGGCCATGCAGTCCACCGCGGTCCGGGCCAGGTAGTACGGTCGGCCGATGTCGCCGGTGATCGGCTCCAGGCTGATCGGGCCCAGCAGGGTCCTCAGAAGCAGGGCGGACTGCTCGGTCCGCCGATCCAGGACCTCCTGAAGGCGGCTGAGGCGCTCCTCGACCCACTCGAGGGGCGGAACCTGGAACACCTTCGCCCGACTGCGCCGGAGCCCCTCCAGCTCCTCCCTGAGCGCCTCCACCCTGCGCTCTGTCTCAAGGAGCGCCTTCGCGAGGGCCTGGCTGCCACGGCCTTCCCCGATGAAGTCCACGAAGTTCGCGAGGCGCCGCTCCTCCGATACCAACTCGGCCTCCTTCACGCGAAGCGTCTCCGGAAGGTGCTCGGAGAGCCTGGCCACTTCGGCGCCCACCCGCTCGAGGACGTAGCGCACCTGGGCCGGCCGGCCGACCTGCTCCATCACCGCCCCGACGATGATCCGCTCGGCCAGCTTCCGCCGGACGAGGACCCGGTTGTCGCAGGCTCCCTTGGCCGCGCCCAGGCAGCCATAGTAGCCACCGGCCTTCCCGCTCACCTGGGCGATCGAGGCGCCGCACCGGCCGCACCGCATGGCGCCCGAGAGCAGGTGCGTCGGGAAGTGCCGCTGCTGCCCCTTCTGGTCACGCGAGAACCCGCGTCGCCCCTTGCCACCCGGCCAGGCCGTGCCGACTTCCTTCCGCCGCGCTCGAACCCGCTCCCACAACTCCCCCGGGACGATCCTCAGCTCGTCGTCTTCGCGGATGATCCACTCGGACTCCGGCTTCGGGAACCTGCGCCTCTTGCCGGTCCTGGGGTCTCGGCGCGTCGCGGTCCTGTTCCACGCCCATCGCCCGACGTACTTCTCGTTGTCGAGGATCCGGCTCACCGTGGCCGCAGACCATCCCTTGGCCGAGCGACAGCGGCCCGGGATGCCCTCCTCGTTGAGTGTTCGGACGATGTGGGAAACGGCAAGTCCGTCGGCGTATGCAGTGAACACCCGGAGCACGACGCCCGCCTCCCGCGGCTCGATTTCCATCCGGTAGCCGTCGGGCCTCGGCCGCCCCTTCTTGTCCATCCGGATCGTGCCCACGGGCACGGAGCGGTAGCCGAAGGTCCGCTCGCCCACGGAGAAGCCCCGTTCCTTCTGGCCGATCTGGCCGCGTAGCGTCTTCTTCCTCAGATCCTGGAGCTGGAGCTCGTTGAAGATGCCGCGGATCTGGATTCCGAGCGTGGCCTCCTCGTCGTCGCTGTCGAGGCCGTCGGCCACTGATACGACACGCACCCCCTCGAAGTGGAGCTCGGCGATGACGGAGAGCATGAGGTAGTTGTCGCGCGCGAGTCGAGAGAGGTCGTCGACGAGCACGATCTCGAAGTGGCCCTGCTGGCCCGCGGCGACCATGGCGGAGAGCCCGAGCCGGTCGCGGCGGGCGCCGGACTGGGCCTGGTCCGAATAGATGTGGTCGTCGAGGACCGCGAACCCACGTTGGGCGGCCAGCCGCCGGCATGCCGCGATCTGATCCTCGATGCTCTCGGGGCGTTGGTTCTCGGAGCTGTATCGGGCGTAGATGGCGGCGCGCATGTCAGGCTGCCTGACTCTGAGGGTCCTCGTGACCAGCGCCCTCATCGTCGGCCGCGGCCTTCATGAGCCTCACGTACTCGCGGGCGAGCTCGTCGGCAATGTGATCCAGCAGAGCCGTCAGAGCGGGATCAGAGTCAGGCATCCAAGCGAGCTCGGGCCCAGACGAAGGTTGAGGTGGGGGTGCCTCGGGCGCTGGGGTAGACACGCATAATGATAGTCAGTGACTATCCTTATGTCAAGGAGGGGATAGGGAATTGTGGAACGCGACTGGGGACGAGTGCTTCGAGAGGCTGCCGTAACCCAGCCGTGATCTACGAACGGTAGGGCGCTCCTGCTTGCCGTACCCGTCGTCGAAGCCTAAGGTGTCCGCGGAGTCCCGCTCGGCGCGTGGCGGGCGGGTTCTCCGTGCAGATCTTCTCTGAGGAGGAGGTCCGAGTGGACGCGTCGCGCGCCCTCCGCACGCTCAGGAATCGCTTGCTGACCTCCTCCGCTCTCGGTCTGGCGCTCGCCGCCAACGGCTGCAAGGAGGCCGTCACCGATCCGGTCGTCCGACCCGATTCGCTGCCGGCGTCGGTGGAGATGCTCCCCTCCGAGCGCCCCCTGTTCTTCATCGGCATGAGCTACAGAATAGGCGCCCGGACGGTCGCAGCCGACGGGACCTGGCTAAAGGGCGCGAGATTAAACCCGCAGCTCTTCAGGTGGTCATCCGACGCCCCGAACATCGTGACGGTTGACAGCCTCGGGGTGGTCACGGCGGTGAGCGAGGGCGCGGCCAGGGTTTCCGCCACGAGCGGTGGAGCCACGGGCACGGCCACCGTGACCGTGCGCGACGCGATTCTGCGGGCTTGGTCCTATCCTCTCGGCGCCACGCCCGGATGGGGTATTACGATCGGGGACGACGGGACGATCTACGTGCCGGCGCGGCATTCGCTTGAGGCGGTGGCTCCGGGTGGAGAGCGCCGCTGGAGTTTCCCCACGGATGGCGTCAGCTTCGCACCCGCGATCGCACCCGACGGGACCGTCTACTTCGGGACGTCGGCCGCCTTCATGGCCGTTGACCGGTCTGGCGTTGTCCGGTGGATTCTCCCCAACTCCGGTAAGGGAGTCAGCACGTCTCCAGCCATCGGATCGGACGGCACCGTGTACGTGGCCAGTGAAGACAGCATCTTGCACGCGGTTGACCCCGCCGGGCAGAACAGGTGGGAATTCAAGGCGGGAGGTCGGTTATCGGCGCCCGTCGTCACGCGGGACGGCACGATTCTCATCGGGGCCGACGACGGATACCTGTACGCGGTTGGCCCGGATGGCAAGGAGCGATGGGTCTATAGGACCGGCGGTGCCCTCCAGTCCACCCCGACGATCGGTGCCGACGGGACGATCTATTTCGGATCAGAGGATCAGCATCTGTATGCGTTGAGTCCGGGGGGGAACCTCAGATGGAGCTTGCCGTTGCCGCTGGCCAGGGCGTATTCCTCACCGGCGCTCGGCTCCGACGGTACGGTCTACATCGGAGGGCAGGGGCTGCACGCGGTCGACGCGAGTGGCCGGCTGCGTTGGAGCTACCCCGGCCCCAACCCCCGGTCGGGTACATATTTGTTCATGACGCCCGTCGTTGCGGCAGATGGATCCATCTACGTGGGTGGCGGTAGCCTGTTTGCGCTCGCGCCCGACGGCACCCTGAAGTGGGAGTACCCAACCAGACTCCCGACGACCAGCCACACGATCGTCGGACGGGACGGGACAGTCCTCGCGACCGGAGACAGCGCACTCTACGCGATTGTCGAACGCGCAAGGTAGTCATGCGCACGCCTGTTGGCTTCGCGGGCTTGTGCGCCCTCCTGCTGACCGCCACGGGCACGGCGGCACAGGCCCAGACCGGCGCCGTCGTGGGGCGAGTCACCGACGCGCAGTCGGGTGCGCCCCTCGCGGGAGCTGACGTGGTGGTCGTGGGGCATGGCCGCTCGGCACTGTCACGCTCGGACGGCAGGTACGTCATCCAGGGGGTCCCGCAGGGCACCGTCACCGTGCGCGCCGAACGCTTCGGGTATGCCCCGTTCGAGCGTGAGGCGACAGTTCTCACGAGCGACTCGGTCGTGGTGGACCTGGCGCTCTCGATCCGCCCCTTCGACCTCGACGAGCTGATCGTGACCGGAACGGCCACCGGGGCGGCCCAGGGTGCGAGGCAGCGGGAGATCGGCCACACGGTGGCCCGGGTGCAGGTCGAACAGCGGACCGCCTACACGCCTACGCTGTCGGACTTCCTCCAGGGTGCCGCGGTCGGCATCGAGGTCACCGGCGGCAGCGGCGAGGCCAGCCAGGGCAAACAGATCCGGCTGCGCGGCAATCGGGGCATGGTGCTCAGCAATCAGCCGGTCGTCTACGTCGATGGGATCCGCATGATGGAGAGCGCCTTCCCGGCGCTGGTGTTCGAGAACTACTACCCGGGCCTTCCAGCGGGTGCGTTCGTCACGCCGAGCCCACTCGACCTGGTGAGCGTGGGCGACCTCGAGCGCATCGAGGTGGTGAAGGGTCCAGCCGCGTCCACCCTCTTCGGGACCGGATCCGCGAACGGCGTGATCCAGCTCTTCACCCGACAGGGCCGGCGGGGCCCGCCGAGCTGGAGCGCCGACATCTCGCAGGGGACGGGCTGGGTGCGCCCCTTCGGCGCGAATGGCGTCGACTACCTCAACGTCGAGCATTTTCTCCGGGATTCCTGGTGGGGCGGCGGATACGAGGGGGGCGCTGCGTCCCGCCGTGCGTCACGGACGACCCCCGCTGGGAGCACGCCAACGCATCGCCTGAGGGCGCGTGCTCGTGGCCGGGCGCGCAAGCGCCTTCGAGGGGCTTCTGCGGGCCTCCATCGCGCAGGACCATAATGTCTTGAGCTCCGGCGACCCGAGGGTGATCGCCGGCTTTCTCGACCTTCGGAACGACCAGGCGATCGAACACATCACCTTGGGCCTCACGTCGACGTTCGCACAGAGTTCCAGGCTTTCCCATCGCTTGACCCTGGGATACGACTACTCCGGGCAAGACCTGAGGAGCCAGGACCCGGTGGGGAACACTCTCTTCCACAAGGGAGGCTTGACGACGCGCACGTGGGACCGGCGCCTCGGCACGGCGGACTATGTGGCGAGCCGCGTCTTCTGGCCTGCCCGGGCTATCCGCTCGACCTTGTCGCTCGGCGGACAGCTCGTGTGGGACGACGCCGAGGCCGTCGCCGCTACGACGGACTCGATTGATTTGGGACCGGGAGTGGTGGGACCCCCGCCCGTGAGCAGGCAGACGGGAAGCACGACCAACCTCGGCCTTTTCGCGCAGAACGTGCTGGATCTGCGCGACCGCTATTTCCTCACACTCGGGCTGCGCGTGGACCGGCACCGCACCCGCGGAGGGGCGTTCCTGCGGGCGGATCCCATGATCGGCGGCACGTGGACGGTGAGCGACGAGTCCTTCTGGCCGGCGTCCCTGGGCGTGCTGCGCCTCCGTTCCGCGTACGGTCGCTCCCGCTCGGCACCGGGGCCCTTGCAGCGGGCGGTCATCTATCGGGCCGTCGAGTTCCAGCCTCCCGACCCCGAAGCGGACCGGCTCATCAAGCCGGAAGACGTCGCCGAGTTCGAGGTTGGCCTCGACGGCGCGACCCTGGGTGGACGGCTGGCTGTCGGGTTTACCTACTACCACCAGACGACCACGAACGCGCTCGTGGCCGTGGAAGATTCGGCCTTTCGGTACGAGCTGCAGAACCTGGGGCGGGTGAGGAACCGGGGCATCGAGCTCGACATCCGCGCGGCCGTGGTGAACGCCGCCAATTGGGGTGTGGATCTGGGGCTCGGCGTCACCACGAACTACTCGAAGCTGCTGGACCTCGGCGGCGCGCAGCGGCTCCGGCCGATGAACACCTACCACCTAATGGTGGGGCAACCGGTGCCGGTGAGCTACGGGTCCAAGGTGGCTGATCCCGACGCGGTCAGCGGAAGCTGGACCTACACCGTCGGGGAGGACGGCAAGCCGGGGCCCGGCCCGCTGGGCCCCCAGCTCCCGACGCACTTCGTGATCCCGTCGCTGTCGCTCAGAATGCCCTTCGGGGTGACCCTGAGCGCGCGGGGGGAGTACCGGGGCGGAAACATACGCTTTGTGAACCCCGTGGACGTGAACCGGGGCTCCCTCTCCCCGCTCTGCCTGCCCTACTACGTCAATCCGAGCACGGCGATAGGCGCGACGCTCGAGCTGAGGGCGGACACACCGGACCTCTGGCGGGAGCGCTGCACCCAGGGAGGAGCGCGGGACTACTGGTATGACGCCGACTACTTCAAGCTGCGCGAGGTGACCGGCCTCGTCCCGGTCGGCTTCGCGTTCCCCCGCGCGGTCGAGGACGCCACGCTCACCGTCAGCCTCGCCAACGCGTACCGCTGGTACCGCGAGGTGCCCTGGTGGGACGTCGAGATCCTATCGACCGATGGGGCCAACGCCCCCGGCCTCGGCTCCTCCGCACGCGTGCCGGCGCCGACGACCGTGACGTTCGCGATGCGGGTGCGGTTCTGAGGGTGCCCGGCGGGCGCACGGTCAGGGACCGAGCGTTCCGATTGGGACCACCGCGATCCCGTCGGGACGGGTGTAGGCGAGTCCCGTCCCTGTGATGACTCCCAGCGCGCGAGGTGCGCCGCACTTCTCCGTATCGATGCGGCGGGCGAACCTCGTCAGGAGGTCCGCTCCCTCGTCCACGGCTCCGGAGCCGAGCTTGATCTCGAACGCCGCCCACCGGCCGTCGGCAGCCTCGACGACGGCATCCACCTCCAGGTCCGCGTTGTCCCTGTAATGCAGGACCTGCGCGTCGCAGGCCTGGGCGTAGACCCTCAGGTCGCGGACGACCAGGGACTCGAACAGGAATCCCAGGAGATTCAGGTCCTGAAGAAGCCGCTCCGGCGTGACCCTCAAGATGGCGACAGCCAAGGAGGGATCCACGAAGTGCCGCCGGGGTGAGGTCCTGACGCGGGACCGCGACCGGAGGTGGGGCGCCCACGCCGGCTGGTCCTCCACGACCATCAGGCGCGTCAGGGCTTCGTAGTAGGCGCTCACCGTGCGCTTGGCCAGCGTCTCGTCGAGCTCACCCACATCGCGGGCGAGCGTCGCCAGGCTCGTCATGGTCGAGACGTTCCGAGCCAGGGAACGCATCAGCAGGAGCACCTTCTCGGGGTCGTGCGCGACGCCCTCCACCCGTTGGACGTCGGTGCGGCGGATCTCGTCCACGTACGCACGGACCGCCCTCAAGGCCTGGGGTACCGGCTGGTCCAGAAGGCCGGGCCACCCTCCCACCGCGATCCGCTCGGCGAGGTCCGGTACTGTCATGCCCGTGTCGGGTACACGCGGCGACGTTCCGCCCAGCAGCGCCGACAGCGACACCTGGCCCGTCGAGTGGCCGCTCTCGTACAGCGACATGGGCCGCATGCGCAGCCGGGCCAGGCGGCCGGCCCCGGTGTGGCGCGTCACGTCATCCGCAGGAATTGCCGAGCCCGTCAGAATGAACTGACCCGCGGCCCTCCGGTCGTCAACGGCGCGGCGCACGTGGTTCCACAACGAGGGAGCGAGCTGCCACTCGTCGAGGAGTCGGGGCAAGGCGCCTTCCAGAACCAGCGAGGGGTCGATGGACACGGCCTGGCGCGCGTTCAGGTCCACATCCAGGCGGACCTCGCTCGCGGCGACCTGCCGGGCGGTTTCCGTCTTCCCGCAGGCCTTGGGCCCCTCGATCACCACCCCACCGATGGACGAGAGCAGATCCTGGAGTTCACGGTCCACGACACGCGGTCGGTACATGGCGCCCTCGGGGCGGCGGGGTCGGAATCTATCCGGACCTCCAACCTTATGTCGCCAGTGCCCCATTTGCAACGGCATTGCTGCCCCATCTGCAACGGTATCGTTGCCCCATTTGCAACGATTTCATTACCCCCTCCGCGCCCAGCGCTCCGTGGTGCGGGGCGCCAGTCCGGGCGCTGCCCGGGTGCCCGCCTAGCTTAGTTCACCACCAGCGCCGAGAACGGCCACACGTGGGCCTGCAAAGTGATGAGCAGGCCGACGAGGCACGCCAGCGCGATGGAGTGGAAGAAGACGTAGCGCAGGATGTCGCCCTTCGTGGCGGAACCACCGGGCCGCGGGCCCGCGGTGCAGCGCTCCAAGCAGGTGGGCGGAACGCAGGATTACGAGGACGGTGCGGCCGGTGGCGGGGCAGGGCGGGGGATCAGCCGCCGTCCAGATCGAGCACCCGCGCCAGCTCCGTAACGCTTACCTCAAGACGCAAGAACCGACTTCCTTCAGGTCCACCAAGGCCCCTCGACGTGGATCGCTTCGCCGATGCCGTCCTGCCCGCGAGGTCATGATCGAGGGCGCGCGCACCAGAGTGCGCGGGTGTCACATCCCGGAGGTCGATGCCCCCGTAGACGCGCCCGGGCGACCCAGGAGCGCCCAGCGTGAAATACAGGCGTGCCCCGTCCGCGATCACCACCCGGAGATCGGGCGCCTTCGGGTCCCGCAGACTGTCCGGAAGCTTGAAGTCGCGCAGCTCCTTCCCGACACTGCGCTCGAACGCGCGAAGCACGTGGACGACGGCCCCGACGAACGCGACTCCGATTTCCAGCTCTCGGAGTCGTAACGCCACGGCGAACTCGAGGAGGTTGCGGTCGGAGAACCGGCGGCTGCTTCCCCGGCCCTTTGCGTCCTGGATATCGGGGTGCACCACCCCTTTCTCGCAAAGATAGATGAGCCGGTGCTGGGGCTCTCCGAGCAGGCGAGCCGCCTCGGTCAGGGTCCACTCCCTCGATTTCCTTGTCATGGTGATAGACATCGTCTATTCGGAGGAGGGCCGCGTCAAGGGCGGTTGCCCCTTCCCGGTGGCCTCCTGCAGCCACCGGAGGGCCTTGGCGACGGTCTTGTCGGTCACGCCCAGACGCCTCGCGATGGTCCGGTCGCTCAGGCCCAGCTCGCGGAGGTGGTGGGCCTTCGGCGCGACTTGTTGGTACGTGGGAGGGTCGAGGGTGTCCACGAGGGGCACTTCCAAGGGCAGCGCGGCCGCGGTTCGAATTCTTTGCGTTCGGGTCCATGCCCTCACGACCTCAGCGTCGTGGGGGCATTTCGTTGTCGGGCATGGAGGGCGCGGGAGGAGAACCCGCGGCGGACTCGGCGAAGCCGAGGACGCCAACGCGGGTGCGAGCCGAGGAGCCCACCCGTCCTCGTCAGATCGACCTGCCTACCGACGAGACGGGCGAGGATCGGCCGCAGGCCGACCGCAGCCCACTCCCGCCGCCTCCATGCCCTCACGACCTCAGGGTCGTGGGGGCTTCTCGTTGTCGGGCATGGAGGGCGCGGGAGGAGAACCCGCGGCCTCTGCCCGCCGACTCCGACGACTGAGAACTGGATCTCACCCGCCAGGAGCGGGCATTCAGGCTTCGCCCCTCACCGCCCATCCGCTCATGGCCCCCGCCCCTACGGGCATTCTCCCGTTCCTCCAAACCACGCGCCCGTTCACCCTCAACCTCGCCCCGGACAACCCCTGTCGCTTGCCCCTCCTCAACCCGCAGCCTACCCGCTTTTACACAATTCTCGCGACACTACCTGGGGCGCGAGCACGCCGTGGTAGGGGTGGCGGTGCACACGGGCCGGGGGCACGAAGGCGGCGAGGCGCTCGAGGAGCTGTAGGGGGGATAGGACGAGCTCGGTGCGGCCGTCCGGTGTTGGCCTGGCGAATCGGTAGAGAAGTCGGGCCTGGGGGGATGCGAGAGAGGGGATGCCGGCGAGGGCATGGAGGCGTTCGAGGGCGAAGGGAAGCCGGGCACAGTATCGGATGAGCCGTTCGAGACCACCGCGGTCGTCGCCCTGGATGTGCACCGAAGCATCGACGCTGAACCCGCCGGACCCCTGCCAGGTGAGCATGCCGTCGGCATCGCGTTCCTCAAGCAGACCCCGGGTGCGGAAGTGGCGCAGAACGCGGCGCTGGACGAGGTGCCGGAGGACGAGCCAGTCGTCGGGGGTGAGCCGGGTGGCCTCGTGGAAGCGCCCGGTGCCGTCGGACGTTGGACGTCGACGGCGCCACGGCGATGGCGCCCACCGACCCGGTGTGGAAGGACCCGTCGGAGATGTTGGACCAGTTCAGCCCCCCGTCCTCGGTCTTCCACACCCCACCGCCGGCGGTGCCCTGGTAGAACGTGAAGTCGTGGTCCGGGTCACCGGCCACGGCGAGAACGCGCCCGCCCCGGGTGGGACCCACGTTCCTCCACGTCACCATGTCCAGGTGGGAGAAGTCCACGGACTGGACCTGGAGGGACCAAGGCGCGACGACGAGAAGAACCAACAAAGTGAAGGGAGTGCGACCACGCATGGGGACCAGCTCCGTGGCGAAGGACCGGCGGTGCGCCGTTCAAGCACGGGGATGGTGGGGGGGGACGGGAAGGCGGTCGCAAGGACGTGACGGGCCCGCCGGGGCGCACCGCCCCACGTGTCCCGGGGGATCCCGGCCAGGGAACGAACCTCCCCGTCAGTGCTGCAGCATCAGCTTCAGGGCTTTCGAGCTTGTGTAGACTTCCTGGCAGTACGCCAGGCACCACTGGTCATCCCACGTGCCCTCCATCATATCCCCGAGAAAGTCGAAGAGGCCCACGGTCCGACCGCTGGACTCCGCCACGGTCAACTTGTCGCCCGAAATGGTGCCCTTGAGGAACATGGGCGACACATCGGGCACGTACCCCGTCGGATTACACTGCGAGCTGGTCGCCGCGAAGTTCGTCCCGACGTAGGTCCACTGAATGTCCACCGTGGCCTCCCCCGCCTCGGTGATGACCACGGTCACCATGCGGTCTTGCGTGGCCACGTCCTGGAGACTCACCGAGCAGAAGTCGGTCTTGATGTAGTGCTTCACCGGAAACGTGGTCTTCCAGGTTCCCACGATCTCCCGGGCGGGCGTCAGGCCGGACACTCCGTCGTCCTCACTACATCCCGAAAGCAGGCCACCGGCGAGGAGGGCGGCGCACAACAAGGCGGACGCCTTGTAGCTGTTCATGATCTCCTCCAAGAAGATCATCAACCACGGGCGACGTACTCACGGGTCGTCGCTTTCCGTGCATGAGAAATCGCATTTCCGCCATGCGTTTTCAACGGCATCCAGGTCGGGCTCCTGGATCTCCAGCAGGCAGCCAACGGCACCCTCCACTCGTACCCCTTCGACGTGTTGGGCGCCGAGACCGAGGGCATGATCGGGTACATGATCAAGGAGGAGCTGGGGAACGTGCTCCCCTTCGAGCGCCCCATCGCCACGCTCTTCACCATGATCGAGGTGGACCCGGCGGACCCGGCGTTCCAGAGCCCCACCAAGTTCATCGGCCCCACGTACCCGAAGATGGACGCCGACCGGCTGGCCGCAGAGAAGGGGTGGTTCTTCCGACAGGACGGCCTCCACTGGCGGTCGGAGGCGACGCTTCTCAGCGACTATACAGACGGATGGTGGCGGATGCTGATAGGGCTCGACGCCGAGGAGGAGAGGGCCGTGCTCGTTCTGCGGCTCACCTTCAAGGACGGCTACTTGCAGGAGGCCGTGGGCGTCTATGACGGCTCGGATCTATCATCGTTCGACGAGCGGATCCCCTACCTGGACGCGACCGGCCTCCACCTGCTCTCCATCAGCCTGCCCGGCACGAGGCCGCGGGGGGGCGGTGTGCGGATTCCGGGGTCGGCACCCGGGCTGAAGCTCACCGGCGGGCCCGCTCGGGTGCTACCTTGAAACAGGGGACCGGCTCCCGTCGGTCCCGATCTCCCCCCCTGGGGTCCCACCCTCCCGGGATCCGATGCTGGAACAACGCATGCCGGGCTCACGCCCGGTGGGCCCTGGCGCGCTTGGATCGGTGGCAAGGAGGATGGCAATGACGGGTTCGCTGTGGCAGCGCTCTCTCTTGACCCTGCTCGTCCTCGCTGCGGCGACGGCCTGCGGGGGCGACTCCCCGTCGGACCCGGGAGACGGGTCGGGGAACGGGCCCGACCTCACGCCGGCCAGCCTCGCGGTCACGGCGGGGGGCGGCGAGACCGTGCGCGTGGGCTCGGCGGTGGCCACCGCTCCCGCCGTCACTGTGAAGAACGCCGCGGGCACACCCCTCTCCGGGGTGGGCGTGACGTTCACTGTGGAGGCCGGGGGCGGGAGCGTCACGGGCGCAGCGGCGGTGAGCGACGCGAGCGGCGTGGCGCGGGTGGGGTCGTGGACGCTGGGCACCGCCGCCGGGGAGAACCGCCTGCGCGCGTCGGTGACGAGCAATTCCGCCGTCTCGACGACGATCTCGGCCACGGCGCGCCTCCCGCACTGGACGGTCATGGTGTACATGGCCGCCGACAACAACCTGTCCGTGCCGGGGATCCTCGACATCGACGAGCTGGAGGCGGCGGGGACGAACCCCGAGGTGCAGGTCCTCGTCCAGGCCGAGTTCAACCCCACCCAGCTCTCCCTCCTGGGGTGCACGGCGGCGTGCTTCAACCGCCCCAACTTCAACACCTTCCGATATCGCCTCACCGGAGCCGGGTCCGCGGTGAACGGTCCGAACGGCACCGTCACCGACCTGGGGAACCGGGACATGACCAGCCCGGCGCAGCTCACCGAGTTCGTCAACTGGGCGAAGCAGACCGCCCCCGCCGAGCACTACATCCTGGTGCTCTGGAACCACGGCGGCGGCTACACCGGCCTCCTCCAGGACGAGACGTCGGCGGGGAGCGGCCTCATGTCGCTGGGAGGCCTGCGCACGGCGCTGGAGTCGGTGGGCACCCTCGACGTCATCGATTTCGACATGTGCCTGATGGGGGGCTACGAGACCCTCTACAGCGTCCGTGACCTCGCCAGGTACGCCGTGTTCTCGGAGGAGGTGGTCCCGGGGGCGGGCAATCCCTACGACACCTGGCTGGAGGCGATGCATGCGCGCGCGTCCGCGGACCCGGCGACGGTGGCGGCGGCGCTCGTGGACGCGTTCGACGCCTCGTACCAGGGCCAGCGCGCGTCCACCACCCGGTCGGCGTACGCGCTTTCGGCCTACGCCGACTTCGAGACGTCGCTGGGCGCCCTCGCCAACGCCCTGACGACGAACCTCACCTCGCTCCGGCCCGCTGTGAGCGCCGCCCTGGGCAACGCCCAGAAATACGAGGTGCCCGAGCTGACGGATTTCGTCACGTTCCTCGATTCCCTCCGCGTGCGCGTGAGCGACGCCACGATCCGCTCGGCCATCGACGACGCCCGGGCCAAGGCCTCCGACGGACAGTTCCGGCTGCGCAACAAGGCGCGCAACGGGACTGACGTGGCCTTGGGGAGCGCGCCGAACGTCGCTCGCTCCACGGGCCTCCACGTCGTCTTGCCCAGCGGTGTCGGCCAAGACCGGTTCGCCAGCAGCGGGCCCCGCAGCTTCGCCGCCTACCAGGCGCTCCTCCCCGACTGCCCCTGGACGAGCTTCCTCCAGGCGTGGGTCTCGTCCGGCACCACCACCGCCTACACCGACCAGGGGAACAGTCCCTTCCAGGGCTTCCTGGTGTGGGACAGCGCGTCGGTGCGCCTCAAGGCCGACGTGGACCTGTGGGTGCTGGAGCCCAGCGGGGACCTGTACATCCCCTGGCTCGGGACGGTCACCCCCAACGGCACGCTCACGGGCGACTCGTGGGACAGTGGCGCCTGGTACGAGGGCTACCTGACGAACCGCCACGTCCAGAACGGGCGCTACCGGTTCTACGCGAACCTCTACGCCGATCCCTCGGACCACCAGCCCATCTGGGATGTCCAGTACCGCTATGGGCTGTCGGGGCAGCTCCAATCCCTGTACGCGCCGAACTACCGGTCCCTGTCCCTGGAGACCTCGTGGCTGGACGACGCGAGCCCGACCTTCGCCGAGATCGAGTCGGGCGCCTACACGGACCTCAAGTACGCCGCGTACTTGGACGTAGGCGCCGGCGCCCAGGCGCCGGGGGCGTTGGGGATCCCCGAGGCGCCGCGGGCCGCCGGGCCATCGCCCCACGCGGCCGCGCCGCCGTCGGAGGTGACGCCGGCGCAGATGGACGCCGTGCGGCGGGCGCTGGCCGAGCGGAAGCGGGAAGGGGCCCGCGCCGGCGTGCGGGGTGGGGGAGCTCCAGCGGGACTTCTGGAGGTGGTGCGATGAGACGGCGTGCGGGATGGGCCGCCCTGGCGGCGGTGGCGGCGCTGGCGCAGGCGTGCGGAGGTCCGGCGCCGGGTGGCGACCAGCCGGCGGGGGACCCGGGAGCGGCCGAGGCGCCCGTGGACTCGGCGGCGACGGCCATCCCCGGGGACTCGCTGTCCGGAGGCGTGGCCGCCGGCGCTCCCGGAGACGTCCTCGCCCCTGGCGATTCGGCCCCGGGAGCGGGGAGCGTGCCCGAGGTGCCGACGGGGGAGAAGCCGCGCCTGGTGCCACTCCAGGAGATCCTCGCGGGAGGGGCCGAGCCGGGTGAGCGCGTGCGCGTGGAAGGCCTGTGCATCGGCTATTCCCGCGTGATGGCGGTGGGGCCCCAGCCACGGACGCGGAGCGACTGGCAGTTGGTCCAGGGAGAGGCGGCGGTCTGGGTTGCGGGACCCTACCCGGCGGGGTGCTCGGGTGCGGTCGCCGCCGAAACGCCCGGGACGTACACCTTCGTCGTCTCCGTGGATACACTGCCCGCGCTCGGCAGCGCGCTGCCGCGGCCCCGCGTCTACCTCATCCACGCGCCCCCGGGATAGGGTCCGCCTCCAACCCTTGCGGGTCCTGCGTCGTCTGGGGAAGGACGGCGTTACAGTCTCGAGGGGGTCACACGTTCGCCCCGGGGGTGGAGGATGACGGGGTTCGCGCGTCCGGTCCGGCAGGTGTTGCGCTCGCTGGCCAGGAGCCCGGGGTTCACCGTCCCGGCGCTCCTCATCCTCGCCGTGGGCATGACCGCGGCCACGGCCATCTTCACGGTGGTGGACTCCATCGTGTTCCGCCCCCTCGACCTCCCCGACTCCGACCGGCTGGTGCTGGTGTGCGAGGAGCACCCCCGCATGTAGGGCTACTGCACCGCGGCGCCGGGGCAGGTGGAGGACTTCCGTGCCGCCATGGCCACGCTCTCCGAGATGGGCATCGGACGGACCTGGCCCTACGTGCTCACCGACGGCGCCGGCTCCACGGGCGTCAACGGCGGGCTGGCCACGGCGGGTTTCTTGCGGGCGCTGGGGGTGCGCCCCACGCTGGGCCGGCTCTTCGGGGACGACGAGCACGGCCCCGCCGACGACAAGGTAGTGCTCCTCTCCCACGCGCTCTGAACCACCCGCTACGGAGGTGATCCCGCCCTGGTGGGCTCCTCGCTCCAGCTCGACGGCGAGCCCTACACCGTGATCGGCGTCCTGCCCCAGGGCTTCGAGCCGCCCTTCGACATGGAGGGCGTCGCGCTCTGGAAGCCGCCCCGCTTCGATCCCGCCGATCCCGAGGTGCGGGGATGGCGTGGGTTCCGCGCCGTGAGGCGCCTGGGCCCCGGCGTGGGCCTTCCCGCGGCGCAGCAGGAGCTCACCGCGCTCTACGCGGGGATCGCCCGCACCCACGAGGAGGTGAACGACGAGTGGCGCCTCGCCGTGTACCCGCTCCTCGACCGGGCGGTGGGCGACACCCGCCCCGTGCTCCTGGCGTTCCTGGGCGCCGCCGGGTTCCTCCTCCTCATCGTGTGCGCCAACGTCGCCAACCTGCTCCTGGCCCGGGGACTGGGGCGCCGGCAGGAGCTGGCGGTCAGGGCGGCCCTAGGAGCGGACCGGGTCCGGCTGGTGGGAGGGCTCCTCGCCGAGAGCCTCGTCCTCAGCCTCACGGCTACGGTGATCGCGGCGGGCCCCTGGCGTCGGCGGCCACGGCGTCGGCGGGCCCCCTCTTCGGCGGCGGGGACGGGGCCACCCCCTACGTCCCGGAGGGGCGTGAGCCGGCGGGGGAGCTTCCCTCCGTGCGCTGGTACGACGTGGGGCCGGGCTACTTCCGCACGCTGGGCGTCCCCGTGGTGGAGGGGCGGGAGATCACCGAGGCCGACGGCCTGGACGTGGCCCCGGTGGCCGTGGTGAACCAGGCCATGGCCCGCGCGGCCTGGCCCGGCGAGAGCGCCGTGGGCAAGCGCGTGCGGCTGACGGAGCTGGGTTCCCGGCCACGAAGCAGTAGGCGGAAGCGGAGGGCAGGCCGGGCCGCGAGGCCGTCTCGGAGGCGCTCGTCCACAACAGCGCTGTCGTAATCAGCTTGTCCTCGTGCTCGGGCGGAAGGTAGCGCGCCCATGCCCTTTCGCCACCGATCGGCTCCCGCCCTGACCACACTCCGTTCTTACTTCAGAATCGCGCTGAACCCCACCATGATGCCGAAGGTTCTGTGGCCGTACACGTCGTCGTTCTCAAACCAGTTGACGAAGTTGGCCTCGACCCGGAAGAAGGCCGAATCGCCCGCAGGGATGCGGAACCCGGCGGCAGCGCCGGCCCCGGTCTGGGTGACGCTCTCCGATTCCACGTTCGCATACTCGAAGCCTGCCTCGCCACGGACGTAGAACCGGGGTCCGCCGGCCTCCGAAAAAAGGTAGGTCAGACCCGGAAGCACGCCGACGAGGGTCTCCGTGGAGTTACCATCGGATTCCCGATCGAGGATGAAGAACCCCTCCAGAACGAGCCGGTCCCCGATGGGGACTCCCAGGTGCAGGTCCCTGAATGGGATCGCGAACAGGGTCTGGGTGTCGCGATCCTCGCCGCTGGTCCAGCTCAACCCGCCGTTCAGGCCGATCTCGACCTGCCCGGCAGCGTACGTCGGGAGCGCAAGCAACAGTGCGCCCACCAGGGACATCCTCTTCATATCCGTCCTCCAAGGCGAGAGAGCCAAAGGGTATCGGTGAGGGCAGGAAGTCATGGTGCGCCGTCCTCGCCTCCTGCCTCCCTTCGGTCGCTCCGGAGGGGAAAACGTGACCTCTGGCTCCGCCGTCTCGCGCCGCTTAGGCCTGCTTGTAGGCCAACCGTGGGTCGCTTCTGGAGCGGTATGGGCATAAGACCCCGGCCCAGGTCCGTCAGGAGCTAGCCCAGAGCTAGCCCCAAGCACGGCCTGATAAGGCCGTCTCCTTGTCCAGAAAACCGGGACCGGTTCACAACGGATGTGGGCCGGGCTCAGACGGCGGGGGACTCGCCCCGGGTGACCGGAGTCTTGGGTATCGAACACGCGCAGACGACACGGGCTTCGCGGGGCTCAATCTCCATGCGGTAGCCGAAGGTCCTTCCCCCCACGGCGAACCCCCATTCCTTCTGGCCGATCTGGCCCCGTAGCGTCTTCTTCCCCAGGTCCTCGAGTTGGAGCTCGTTGAAGAGGCCGCGGATCTGGATTCCGAGCGTGGTTTCCTCGTCGTCGCTGTCCATGCCGCCCGGCGGCCGGAGGACGGGCCGCACTTCACGAAGATCCGGAGCCCGTACCCGCTGTTTTGCCGTCGGCGATGGGCGCGCCAGCCTCACTCCCCGTTGAGCACCGACACCGGGTCCAGTCGGCTGGCCCGCCACGCCGGGACGAGGGACGCCAGCGTGGCGACGAGGAGGAGCGTGACGGCCACCCCCGCGTACGTGGCCGGGTCCGACGGTTCCACCTCGTACAGCACGGAGCCCAGGGCGCCGGCGGTGCCCACCGCCCCCGCCAGTCCCACCCCAACCCCTACCGCCACGGGCACCAGGCTCCCGCCCAGCGCAGAGCCCAGCACCTCGCTCCGGGACGCCCCCAGGGCGAGGCGCACGCCGAACTCGGCCGTGCGCCGCCCCACGGTGAACGTCGTGACGCCGAAGACGCCCACCGCCCCCAGGAGGAGGGCCAGGGCGCCGAATGCTCCCAGCACGCCGGCGAGGAAGCGCGTGGTCCGCGCTGACGCCCCGAACACCCGGGAAAGCTCGTCCATCCCGGAGATGGGCACGTCCGGGTCCACGGACCACACCGCCTCCTGCACGGACGCCGCCTGCTCCAGCGCGTCCACGCCCGGACGCATGCGGGCCATCACCCAAAAGGACGTGTTCCACATTAGCTGCCGGTGGGTGAAATACATCTCCGGGCGGGGCTCCCGGCCCAGCCCGTGCTGGCGCACGTCGCCCACCACCCCCACCACCCGGTGCGGGTCGCTGTTGGTGCCCATGACCCGCAGCCAGCGGGCCAGCGGGTCCGCCCCCGGCCAGAAGCGGTCCACAAAGGCCTGGTTCACCACCACGACCTTCTCCCCGCCGGCGTCGTCGGAGGGCAAGAGCGTCCGCCCTTGCCCCACCCTCATCCCCACCGTCTCGAAGTACCCCGGGTGCACCAGCCGGATGTTCACCGACGGCACGGTGCCCTCGATCTCCACGCCCTCGGGGTAGGTCGGGAAGCTCCAGTTGTTGGGGGTAGCGGGCAGGAGGTGGATGGCCGAGGCCCGCTCCACTTGGGGGAGAGCTGCGACGCGGGCCAGCACGTCGGCGTAGTACGCCTGGAAAGCCTCGCCGTCGGGGACCCCCCCGAGGGCGGGTTGGGACGGAACACCAGCACCCCCGTCCCGTCCAGCCCCGGGTCCTCGGTGCTCATCCGGTGCAGGGAGCGGAGCATGAGCCCCGAGCCCACCACCACCATGACCGCCAGCGCCACCTCCAGACCCACCAGCGCGGGCGTGAGGCGGGAGCGCCTACGCCCGCTGGCCGCCCGCGGGGCGCCGCCGAGGGACGACGTGGCGTCCACGCGGCTCACCCGCACCGCGGGAACGAGCCCGGCGAGGAGCGCGGCCGCCACCGTGGCGGCGACGGCGAAGAGGAGCACGGCGCCGTCCACGGAGACGTCCCGCACCCGGGGGAAGTCGGCAGGGGCCAGCGCCACCACCAGGCGCACGAAGCTGAAGGAGAGGGCCACCCCCAACGCTCCGCCCGCCAGTCCCAGGACGCCGCTCTCCACCAGGAGGAGGCGCACCACCCGGTCGCGGCCGGCGCCCAGGGCGGAGCGCACGGCCAGGTCCCGTCCCCTCGCCTCGCCCCGGGCCAGGAGGAGGTTGGCCACGTTGGCGCAGGCGATGAGGAGCACCAGCGAAACGGCGCCCAGGGCCACCCAGAGCACCGGGCCCACCGAGCCGGCGGCGTGCTGCTGGAGAGGGCGCACGCTGGCCGCCTGCACGTCCGCCTCGTCGAAGAGGCGGGGCATGGCCTCGCGGACCTGGCGGGCGAAAGCCCGCACCTGCTCGGTGGCCTGCTCCAGCGTGGCCCCCGGGGCTAGGCGCGCCACCCGGTCGTTCACGTACCACGTGTTGTCCTGGGCCATCTCGATGCCCGGCTCCACGGAGAGCGGGACCCACACGTCGGGGCGGCCCGTGATGGGCCGGTAATCCGGGGGCATCACGCCGACGACGGTGCGCCGGGGCATGTCGTTGGTGGCCAGCTCGATGGTGCTCCCGAGCGTGGCCGGGTCGCTCCCGAAGGCCCGCATCCAGAGCCCGTGGGACAGGATCGCCACGCCATCGGCGCCCGGGACGCCCTCCTCCGCGGTGAAGTCGCGGCCCAGGAAGGGGCGCACGCCCAGCACCCGGAAGTGCTGCGGGGAGACCCGCGCGCCGTCCACGTCCAGCGGCTCTCCCTGCCCAATGAGGGTGAAGGACCATCCGCTGTACCCCGTGGCCTCCTCCAGCGCCGGCGAGGCCGCCACCAGCTCCCGGACCATGGAGCCGTTGAAGTTCACCTCGGGCCAGAGGGCGACCAGGCGGTGGGCCTCGGCGTAGGGAAGGGACTTGAGAAGCACGCCGTGGACCACCGAGAACGTGGCCGTGGAGGTGCCGATACCCAGCGCCAGCGTCACCAGCACGACCAGCGCCAATCCCGGCGAACGGGTCAGCGTGCGCACCGCGTAGCGGCCGTCCTGCGTCAGAGCTCCCATCCTGCCACCTCCCCGGTTCGTCATGAGCGTTCGCGGCCACTCCCGCAGCGCAACCGCGGCCACGTCCAGCACCCCTCTCGTCCACGTCCACACGGCCGCCGGCGCCGAGCGGGCCTCCGCCCTGCGCAGGGCGAAGACGTCCTCCATGTCCCCACCGAAGCGCTCCCGGAACGCGGGCGGCAGGAGCCGGAGCAGCGCCCCGTAAGCACGCACCTCTCTGGCCGACACGCCTATCCTTCCGGGAGGAGGTCGTGGACCGCCGCGTCGCGCACCAGGTCCCGGAGGCGGAGGGCCTCCGCCCTGAGCACCGCCCGCCCCGTTGGCGTGAGGCGCAGGTACGTGCGCCGCCGGTCGGCGTCCGGGGGCGCGGTGCACTCCTCCACCAGCTCCCGGGCCAGCAGGTCCCGGATGCGCCGGAAGAGGTTGGCCGGGTAGAGCTTCATCCGCCCCGCCTCCGCCTCCTCAATGGCCTGCACGATGGCCGTGCCATAGCTCGGCCCCGGGGCGAGGGCCATGAGGATGCGGAACTCCAGGAGGTGGAGCGGGAGGAAGCTGCCTGCTGCGCGACGGTCCGCCATCGACCCTCCGACTGGGTCAGGACACTATCAGGATGACATGTTCCTTGGATCGTGTCGGTTTGACAGGGTTGGGGGCGAAAGGGTTGCAGGCGCTTCAGGCGACGTCGGGGCGGCGGCAGGCAGAACATCTCCCGGAGGACGGCCACGTCGGGCCGCGCCGGATCACGGCTCCTCGCCTCCCCGCTCCAGGCGCAGGGGGAACCGAAGCTGACCAGGTCCGAAGCAGAGGATCGCTTCCTGGACCTCGTCGCCAGGGGCGGGATCGAGGCGCCGGAGACGAACAACCCGTCGGCGGTGCGGTGGGTTTGGTTGCCGGTCGGAAACCTACGATCTTGAAAGGGTACGCGAAGGGAACCAACAGTCCGCCGGCGAGGCGACGGACCGCGCTCCCGGAACCGACATACCACGAGTGATGCCATGAGCAATCGCGAGCGCCAGCTCCAGAAGATGAAGAAGGCCGACGGCTTCATCGCCGCCCTCGACCAGAGCGGCGGCAGCACGCCCAAAGCGCTTCGCCTCTACGGGATTCCGGAGGACAGCTGGTCGGGCGAGGACCAGATGTACGACCTCGTCCACCAGATGCGGACCCGGATCATCACCAGCCCGGCGTTCACGGGTGAGCGCATCCTGGCCGCCATCCTGTTCGAGAACACGATGGAGCGGGACATCGAAGGGCGCTCCACGTCCGACTACCTGTGGAACGCGAAGGAGATCGTGCCGATCCTGAAGGTGGACCAGGGGCTGGCCGGGGAGCAGGACGGCGTCCGCCTGATGAAGCCCATGCCAAAGTTGGATGCGCTGCTCGATCGGGCCGAGAAGCACAAGATGTTCGGCACGAAGATGCGTTCGGTGATCAGCCAGGCGAACGCGAAGGGCATCCAGGCGATCGCCGACCAGCAGTTCGAGATCGGTCGCCACATCGTCTCCCGCGGCTTCGTACCCATCCTCGAGCCCGAGGTGGACATCCACTGCCCGGACAAGAAAGGCGCGGAGAAGCTGCTCGAGGAGGCGCTCATGCGGGGGCTGAACGAGCTCGGCAAGGACGAGCTCGTGATGCTGAAGCTCACGATCCCGGACGACGACAACCTCTACCGGCGCTGCATCGAGCACCCGAACGTCGTACGGGTCGTCGCCCTCTCGGGCGGCTACAGCCGGCAGGAGGCGAACGAGCGCCTCACCCGCCAGCACGGGATGGTCGCGAGCTTCTCGCGGGCGCTGAGCGAGGGGCTCACGGCGCAGCAGTCGGACGGGGAGTTCAACCGGATGCTGGACGAGTCGATCCAGAGCATCTTCGAGGCCTCGAAGACCTGAGCTCCGGGCGGGGCGAGGTCAGCGACCCGGAAAGCGATCCCGGTAACCGACCGCAGGCGGGTCAGTTCTTCTTCGTGAACCGCCCGGTCCCGTCGTTCAGGTACAGAGCGGGATGGATCTTGGCTCCGCCCTGGATGCCGACGTACTCGTCTCCCAGGAAGAGGTCCACGTCGCCGTCGCCGTCAACGTCTCCCGACGTCACGCTGTGCGTGAAGCCGTTGGCTGCCGTCGTGGAGAAATGCGTGGACGTCCGGTCCACCAAGCCCGCGCCTTCCGAGAGCAAAAGGCGATTGGGCGCTCCGGGAAACGGCTCGCCGTCGTGCCCGTGGTCCGCCACGAACACGTCGAGGCGTCCGTCTCCGTTGAAGTCGGCCACCTCCCAGTCGCGGGGATGGAAGTGAAGGAGGTCGCCGCTGCCCACGAGCTCCACCGTGGCCTCGAAGAAGAGACCACCACCGTCGTTGCGGTAGGCCGCCAGCGGCGAGGGCGGAAGGACGGTCCCGCCCAGGTCCGTCCGCGTGATGAAGTCGGGAAGAGCATCGCCGTCGATGTCCAGCAGCACGCCGTCGGGCGCCCGGTAGTCGGCCCCGAAGGCCGCCTCTTCGAAGGCCATGCTCCCCGGCGTCGACGTGTTCCGGTACACGACCTGGGGAAAACCGCCAATCTCCGAGTCGGGAAAGTCCCCGCTGGTAAGGGCCAGGACGTCCACGTCGCCGTCGCCGTCCACGTCTCCCGTCAGCGCCATCTCCCAGGGCCAACCCCCACTGGTGAGGCCTTCCATGGGAGGCACCCAGAATTCCCTCACCACCGAGAACCTTCCACCGTCGTTCCGCCATAGCGTCGGGCCTCGCCGGTCCGGGGCGTTGGGCACGCCCAGCATATCCGTGAGGCCGTCGCCATCGAAGTCGGCGAAGCGGACCCATTTCCACCATCCTCCCGTCACCGCCGCGCTCTCCACCGTGGTGGTCGCATCACGAAACGTGCCGTCCCCGTTGCCGACGAACAGGTGGAGTTGCCCCGACTGGTAGTAGGTCGCGTCGTTGCCGTCGACGACGAGGGTCACCAGGTCCGGCACACCATCGTGGTTCAGGTCGGACGACGCGATCTCCACCGTCTCGCTGCTGTTCCCGTACCGGCGAGAGGGCAGGGCACCTGGGAGCTCGGTGAACGTTCCGGACCCGTCGTTGCGGAGCACCACATCGGAGGCGGAGGGGGTGATGGTCGCCACGGTGCGGCCGCCGATCAGGTCCGGGTCGCCGTCGCCGTCCACGTCCACGAGCAGCCAGGAGGTGAAGCGGTCCTGGGAGCTCGCGATGGACGCCGGAAGGGTGCCACCGCCATCGCCCGGATCGTCCCCACCGGGGTCGAGAGGGGAACTCGTTCTCCCATCCCTTCCACCGCAGGAGAGAAGAAAGACCAAAGACAAGAGCGGCGGGCAGGCCGGGACGAGTCGGCGCATGGTGGGCCTCGGGCAGAAAAGGGTCGGCCAACCTGTCCCCCGGACACCGGGTTGTCAATGCTGAACCCAACCCCAAGCCATCCCCCGCCCACCCGTCCCCTCAACCGGGGATCAGGACCACGCTGTCGGCATGGGCGGTGGCGAGGGTCATGATTCCGCGGTCGAACGTCGCGAGCGCGCCACCCCGGCGGATCGCCAGCGTGAGCAGGTGGGCGTCGGTAACCTGGCGGTGGCCCACCGCTGCCGCGAATACGCCGCAGGGATCGTCGACGACCGAAACGTCATCCTCCCAGAACCGATGGGCGCCCTTCGTGCGCAGCGTGGTCAGGAGGGCCCTGGCCTCCGAGGGAGTGCGAGCGTCGGGGAGTACCCGAGCGTTCGAGGAAACCCGGACGAACCCTGATTCGGTGATCGGACAGGTGGCCCACCCGTCGTCCCGGATGCCCACGAACCACGTGACGGCCTGCCGGTGATGGACATGATTCGGCCACGCGAGCGCGACCAACACGTTCACATCGAGGAGTCGAGTCAGGGTTCGTCTCCGGCCGCCTCGACCATCTCCGGCGTGATGGGAGGTGCGCCTTCCCGCACGACGAAGACGGGCACGTCCCTCTCGTACGCGAAGTCGGGGGTGGGGGCGAGCGCCTCCCGCAGCAGCCCGGAGACCACCGCGCCGAGGCTCTCTCCACGCTGTCTGGCCAGAGAGCGTGCAGCCCGAAGAAGGTCGTCGTCGAGGTTGATCGTGGTGCGCATGACGCATCATAGCATCAGCGCATCACGATGACAAGCCGCCGACGACCTGCTCCCGCACCTGGATGGCTGGTGACGCCGCGCGGCGGGATGACCCCCACGCAGGCCGTGCCGGTGACGGGCGCATGACGCCGGCGAACGCGGAGCGTCCGGAGTTGGGCGGTGGCGGCGGGTGGGTTGGTGCTGTTGCTGGAGCAGGCCTTCGAGGAGGGTATGGCCTTGGGGTGCTACCATCAGCGGCCGTCAGAACGGAAAGAACACCGGGATGATCAGGGTCGCGACGATCGCCAGCAGAAGGCTGAGGGGCGTCCCCACGCGGACGAAATCGAGGAAGGTGTATCCGCCAGGCCCGTAGATGAAGGTGTTGGTCTGATAGCCGATCGGCGTCATGAAGCTGTTCGATGCAGCGAGCATGGTGGCGACGACGAAGGGCAGGGGAGAGACCTGGAGCGAGTTCGCGATGGCGACGGCGACGGGCGCAATGACGACAGCCGTCGCGTTGTTGCTGATGACGGCGGTCAGCAGGGCCGTCAGAACATAAAGCCCGGCGAGAGTGCCGTGAGTTCCGAGCACGTCCGCAGTGTGCAGTAGCAGGGCAGCCGTATAGTCGGCGGCGCCGGAGGTTTGCATGGCAAGACCGAGCGGGATGATGCCGCCGAGCAGCACGATCACCATCCAGTCGATGTCCCGGTAGGCCTCGTCCGGGCGAACGCAACCGGTGAGAACCATGGCGATCGCGCCGAGAAGTGCCGACACGACGATGGAGAGCACGTCGAAGGCGGCGAGCAGCACGACGGCCAGGAGGATGGCGAGGGCGAGGGGCTGCCGACCCACGCGGCGCGCGGGAAGTTCGAGGGAGCCGAGAAGGGAGAAATCACCACCACGGTGAAGCACCTCCAGCGTTTCGGAAGGTCCCTGGACCAGCAGGATGTCGCCGGCTTCCAGCGGAATCGTGCCGAGGGCGGCTTGGATCGGTGAGCCATGCCTCTGCAGCGCCAGCACGTTCAGGCCATAACGGGCGCGGAATCCGAGGTCCCGCAAGGACCGGCCGATGACGCGCGAGCGAGGAGGAACCATGACCTCGGCGAGATCGGGCTCCTCGCCTTCTTCGAAGATCTCGGCACGGGTGCCGGCGATCCGCAGCCCGGCGTTCTTCTCGAGATTCGCGATATCGGTGACTTTGCCTTCGACCACGAGAACGTCGCCCGCCTCGATCCGGGTCGATGCGAGAGGCAGCGGGATACGCTGCTCACCGCGCCGGATGCTGACGACCTGGAGGCCGAGCCGCTCACCGATCCGGCTTTCACCGAGCATGCGGCCGGCTATGGGCCCATCGGCCGCCACGACGACAGCCGTGAGGTAGTCCCTCAGCTCGTACCGATGGACGAGACTTGAGGGAGCCTTCCGATGCGGAGCCAGCCACCGCCCGACCGTGAGCAGGTATGCCAAGCCGATGGCGGCCAGAACGGCGGCGGGGGGCGTGATGGTGAACAGGCCGAACCGTTCCACGCCCAGATCGATGACGAGCGCCGCGACGAGCAGGTTCGTGCTCGTCCCGATGAGCGTGAGCGTGCCGCCGAGCTGACTGCCGAACGATACGGGCATCAGCAGCCGCGATGATGCGATGCCGCACCGACGCGCAAAGCCGACCACCACGGGCAGCAGCACGATCACGACTGGCGTGTTGTTGATGAAGGCGCTGGCAGGCAACGTGAACGCGAGGAGCACGAGCAGAAAGCGGGTTTCACTGTCGCCTGCGAGCCGCGCGACCCAGGCCCCGAGCCGGTCGATGAACCCGGTTCGCGCGAGGCCGCCCGCGAGCGCCATCATGAGCGCGACGGTGGCCGTCGCCTCGTTCGAGAAGCCCGCCAGACCCTCCTGTGGTGAGACGAGACCGGACAGGACGACGACCGCCATCACGACGAGCGCGACGACGTCGACGCGTACGCGATTCCACGCGAAGAGGGCAACCGCGCCGACGGCGATCCCGAGGGTCAGCAGGATTTCCGGGGTGAGGTCGGGGCGATCCATGCCACTCCGCGGTCCGACACGGCGAGATTGCCGCGCCCGTGAGGTTACGGCCGCGTGCGGCGGCGCCGCCAGCCCTGCAGCGACGTGGTCGGACGGCCAGGGCGGGACGCTCTCGAAACCTCGAGCGTCCGAGCCGCGTACCTATGTTGGAGTGATACATGTCTCACTCCAACCAACGAGCCACCGTGTTCAGTCCCGCCCTGAAGAAAGGGAGCGCCGAGCTTCTCATCCTCTCGCTCCTCGAGAAGGGGCGCCTCCACGGCTACGAGATCGGCAAGCTCATCGAGAGGCGCTCGGGAGGCCGTCTGAGCTTCCACGCGTCCTCCCTCTACCCGGTCCTCTTCCGCATGGAGAAACGTCGCTGGATCCGGGGCACGTGGGTGGAACGTGAGGGAGAGCGACGGCGGCGTTTCTACGCTCTCACCGACAAGGGGATGGACGCCCTCGCGGCTCAACGGGAGTCCTGGCGGGAGTTCACCGTGGCCGTGAACCTGGTCGTGGAGCCGAGCCATGCGTGACTGGAACCGGTACGTGCGTGAGCATCTCCCGTCCGAGGCCCTCCGGGTCGAGTCGGTCACCGAGATCCACGAGGAGATCGCGGACCACCTGGAAGACACGTACTCCGAGGCCCTGGCCCGCGGAGCCACCGAGGCCGAGGCCGAGGCGCTCGCCTTGGCGGAGGTGGAGGACTGGGAGCGCCTGGCCGCCCACATCCTCCGGACGCGGAAGGGGGCGGCACCGTCCCCGGCCAACGAGCGCGCGGAGGCCGTGGAGGAGGCGCTGAGGAACCGAGGCACCGGCTGGATCCGCGTCGCCGACATCGTCCAGGAGATGCGCTTCACCTTCCGGCGTCTCCGTCGGGCTCCCGGGTTCACCTCGGTGGTCCTTCTCACCCTGGGCGTGGGCATCGGCGCCACGACGGCGGTCTTCAGCGTGGTGAAGGGGGTCCTCCTCGACCCCCTCCCGTACGATGACGCCGGCCAGCTCGTCTCGGTCTGGAACGCCGCGCCGGCCATGGGGGAGGACCAGCTCCCTCAATCGCTGGCGGTGAACGCGATCTACGAGGACGAAGCGCGGGGCTTCGAGGACGTAGGGATCTGGTATCCCCAGAACGTGCCGGTCCTGTCCGCCGAGACCCCGGAGGAGCTCTCGGCCATCAGCGTCACCGACGGCACGCTGCGGGCTCTGAGGGTCCAGCCGTTCCTGGGGCATCTCTTCACCCGGGAGGACATCGAGAGCGGCTCCCCCCTGACAGTCATCCTCTCCCACCGGTACTGGGTGGACCGCATGGGCGCGGACCCGAATGTCGTGGGACGTACGGTTACGGTTTGGCAGAGCCCCTACGAGGTCATCGGCGTGCTGCCCCGGAGCTTCCGGCTGATGGACCGGGATCCCGACCTCTACTTGCCGCTCCGCTACAACCGGTCCAGCCTCACCGTCTCGAGCTTCGTCTTCCACAGCCTGGCCCGCCTCCGGGACGGCGTCTCGCAGGAGGAGGCGCTGGCGGAGATGGCTCGCGTCGTCCCCCTGGCCCCGGAGCGGTACCCCGGTGGCGTGACAGCTCAGCAGCTGGAGGAGATGGGGGCAAGGCCGGTCCTGCATCCTCTCAAGGAGGATCTCGTGGGAGGGGTGAGGAGCGTTCTCTGGGTGGTCCTGGGGGGCGTCGGCATCATCCTCCTCGTAGCCTGCGCCAACGTAGCGAACCTCCTCCTCGTGCGCTCCGAGGCAGGGGGCCGGGCAGTGGCGATCCAGACGGCCCTGGGGGCCGGCTGGAGCCGGCTCGTCGCCCGCTTCCTCACGGAGAGCGGGACGCTGGCCGCCCTGGGGGGCGCCCTCGGCCTGGCGATCGCCTATGGAGGCCTCGAGCTCCTGCGAGTGGTGGGACCTGCCGAGCTGCCCAGGCTCCACGACGTGACCCTGAACCCGGCGGTTCTCCTCTTCGCGGTCGCGGTGTCCGGCGTCGTGGGCCTGACCGTGGGACTCCTTCCCCTGGCCCGGGCCTGGGCCTCGGACCCGGTGACGGCCCTGAGCGAGGGCGACCGCAGCCTCGGAGGCGGCCGGGCCTCGAATCGGGCCCGAAACACCCTCGTTGTGGTTCAGCTCGCCCTGGCCCTGGTCCTCCTCGTGGGATCGGGCCTGATGATCCGCAGCTTCGTCGGCCTCATGCACGTGGCGCCGGGGTACTCGGACCCCGACCATCTCCTGACCTTCCGGTTGGGAATCGACGCGGACGACATGGCGAACTGGGAGGACCAGGTGGCCAGTGCCCACGAGCGCCTGGCACAGCGGGTCGCCGAGATCCCCGGCGTCACCTCGGTGGGCCTGAGCTCCTCGGTCCCCATGGACGGGCGTGGGGGATTCGATCCCGTCTTCGTGGAGGACTTCCCCCTGGCAACAGGGCAGCAGGCGCCCATACGACGCTTCAAGTGGCTGGGTGGCGGATACGCCACGGCCATCGGCAATCCGGTTCTCGCCGGCAGAGCCATCAGTTGGGAGGACATCCGCCATCACGCCCGGGTGGTCATGATCACCGAGGACATTGCCCGGGAGTACTGGGGTGATCCGGAACAAGCGGTGGGGCGCCGCATCTCCACGGGTTTCACGCCGGGAGATTGGCGGGAGATCGTCGGCGTCGTGGGGAACGTCCGCGACGACGGCATCGAACAGGACCCCGTGGGCATCGTGTACTGGCCCATGGTCATGGACGGGTTCTGGTCCGAGACGCGGGGAGATGCCCCGTTCGTGCAGCAGACCATGACCTACGTGGTCCGGAGTCCCCGGGTGGGGACCCCCGGGTTCCTGGACGAGGTGCGGGACGTGGTGCAGGCCGCGTGCCCCACCGAGCCCCTGGGGAGCGTCCGGACCATGGAGAGCCTCCAGCGGGACTCCATGGCGCGGACGTCGTTCACCCTGGTGATGCTGGCCCTCGCCGCCGCTGTGGCGCTCCTTCTGGGCGCCGTCGGGACGTACGGGGTCGTCTCGTACGTCGTGGGCCGGCGAACCCGCGAGTTGGGCATACGCATGGCCATGGGTGCGGACCCCGGAGCCGTGACCGGGATGGTGCTGAGGCAGGGCCTCGTGCTGGCCCTGGTGGGCGTCGGCGTCGGCCTCGGCCTGGCGGCGGTGGCCACCCGCCTCATGGGCGGTATCCTCTTCGGCGTGAGCCCTCTGGATCCGCTGACCTACCTCCTGGTGGCCGTGGTACTCCCCGGCGTCGCACTCCTGGCGACGTATCTCCCCGCCCGGAGAGCAGCCGCGTTGGATCCGTCGGTGGCCCTCAGGTCGGAGTGACGGAGGCGGGGGATCAGAGAGGCGCGTGCATCACCGAAGCGCCTTTGAGCTCCATGATGAGTTGCCGCACGGCTTCGTTCGCCGCTCCGGTCTTCGCGACGTGCTTGATCCCCGCTCTGTCCAGGGCCCGGAGCAGGTTCGGCCCGAACCGCTCGGCGATGAAGTGCGTCACCCCCTGCTGCTGCAGGTTGAGGGCCACTTGCGGACCGGCCTGCCGGGCTCCGAGACCTCGGTTTTCGACGACCTCCACGAGCTCACCATTCTCATCGAACAGCAGGATGTAGGGCGCGCGCGCCGCCTCCGTGCTGATCGTCGCGTCTGCCGCCGTTCCGCTGGAGGCCACCCCGATCCTCACGGGACCGGTAGCCGCGCCGAGAATCGGCAGGAGAGCGATCGCGGCGAGACCGAGAATGCCCCTTCTCATGATCCGCTCCTTCTGTACGTGGATGACTCCTTCCAAGTAAGGATACCCTACGGCGTTCCCGAGGCCACACTTCGACCCCGACTTCGCCAAGAGCGCTGCGGTGCGCGGTGCCCGGTCCTAGCGTCCCAAATATCTCATCACCGCCAGCAGCCACGCCTCGCGGAAGAACGTGCTGGAGGGCGACAGTTGGAGGTCGCTGTGCATCGTGCCGACGTTGGTCAGCATGACCAGCACGATGTCGGTCCCCTCCAGCCAATACATCCCAGCCGTGAAGCCCAGCGTCCCGCCGCTGTGTCCCAGAGCGGCGTAGTCCCCGTAGTAGTTCTCGGTCCTGGAGATGCCTTGCATGTATTGGCCGCGGCCGCCGCGGGGCTCCCGGGGAGGGTAGTACCTGAGGTACTCCCGGTGCATCTCGGGTCCCAGCAGCTCGCCGTCGCGCAACGCCTGTGCCCAGCGCACGAGATCGGTCGCCGAGGTGACGATCCCGCCTGCGGTCCACTCGGGTGACAGGTTACCCGCCGTCGACTCGACGAGGTAGGGACGGATCTCGGGAAAGCCACGATGGACGCCGGCGACCTCCTGGAAGCGGGGAGTCGCATAATGGTAGTGGTGCACGTAGCCACCCGGGACCTCCTCGAACGACTCGAGGAACGTGTCCTGGAGCCCGAGGGGCTCGAGCAGACGGGAGCGTATCTCCGTCGCCGCGTCGTTGCCCGTGACGGCTTCGATGATGAGACCGAGGAGCGTGTAGTTGGTGTTCGAGTAGGAATAGCGTTCGCCCGGCTCGTTCGTCGCGGGCAGCAGGTCGCCGGTGCAGTATTCGAGGGTCTCGGTCTTCCCCCACACGCGCCCCAGCTCCATCCGGTCACCACGTCCCGCGCGGATCCAGTCCTCCTGGAACTCCCAGGTGGGGATTCCGCTCTGGTGGTTGAGCAGCTGACGCAGCGTCGCGTCGCCGGTGTTGGGAACCGCCCGAACGATCTCGAGGTCGAGATAGTCCTGTGGCGTCCTGTCCAGGTCGACCTTGCCTTCCTCGACGAGCTGTAGGATGACCGTGGCCACGAAGGTCTTGGTGATGCTCCCGACACCGAATCGGTCGTCGATCTCCACCGGAGCTTGTCGGGAAATGTCGCTGTAGCCGGCCGTGCCGGCCCAGGCCAGGGAGTCCCCGAGGCCGACGGCGACGGAGATGCCCGGTATCCCCATGGCGATGCCCGTGACGAGGGCCTGCTCGAGCACGCGCTCGTCGCCCGGACGCACACGTTGGGCGACGGCGTCCGCGCACGCCGCGCTGAACAGGAGGGTGAGCGTGGACAGGCGGGCAACCGCTCTCAGTCGCCGTGCGGTCATCGTATCGTCTCCCCGCTGCGCGTCCGGGCTCGAGGTGTGCCCGCCGCCAGCATGATCCATGGTGCTCGAAGGGTACGTTATCACGACGGGCGAACAAGGCGGCGGACCAACCTGAGCGTTTCGGCAGGGCGGCTCGGGCCGACGAGATCCGCGAGGATCGGCCGCGGGAACGAAGGCGCCACTTCACCTGTACTTGGCACAGCCGCGATGCACGTGCCAGACTTGAGGGATTGCCGCCGCAGCATGGTCTTCCGACTTCCCACGCCCGAGACCCGAGTGCGCCCGAAGCTCACGATCTTCAGCGTCGTCTTCCCCATCGTGATCGTGCTGGACTTCATCACGAAACGGTGGGCGCTCGACGCACTCGGCTCCGAACGCGGAGAGCTTCTGGGCGGGCTCATCCCCCTCACCCTGGCGTTCAACAAGGGAGCGGCGTTCGGGATCCGCGTGGGCGACGATTCGCGCTGGCTGTTCGTGCCCATCACGGTCGCGGCGCTCGGGCTTCTGGCGTACATCCTCGTCCAGACGGCCCGCAAGGACCACCCCAGGATCCTCGCCATATCGCTGGTGATTTCCGGTGCCGTGGGAAATCTCTACGACCGGGTGCGCTGGAGTGGTGGCGTGGTGGACTTCATCGGCCCCATCGATCTGGGCATCTACGACTTCCCGATCTTCAACGTGGCCGACATCGCGATCACGTGCGGGGCCATCCTGTTGGCCTATTCGTTCCTGCTGGAGGAGAGGGCGGAAAAGGCGACAAGCGAAACCGCCGTCGCAGCTGCCGAGGCGAAGGACGGGAAACCGGAGCCGGCACCTTAGCTCCGGGGTCACTCCGGAGCTCCGGGGTCACTCCGGAGCAATCGACACGAAGAGCAGATAGTCGATCCGGCGACCCCGCATCTTGGCCACGCGCAGGATGCCGGTACCCACGTCGACCTCGTCCCCCAGCACCGGGATCCGGTTCAGCCTCCCGAACACGAAGCCACCCAGCGAGTCGTAGCCTTCCTCCTCGTCCTCCGTAGGCGTGAAGCCGAGGCGCTCGCTCGCCTCCCGCAGCGGCACGCCACCCCAGATCCGCACCTTGCCGCCGGGCAACTCCTGAAAATCCTGGGGCTCGTCCTGCTCGTGCTCGTCCTGGATCTCCCCGATGATCTCCTCGATGAGGTCCTCGAGCGTGACGAGTCCGGCCGTCCCCCCGAACTCGTCCACGACGATCGCCAGCTTCACACGCTGCGCTCGCATCTCCGGGATCAGGTCTTCGACGGGCTTCGACGCGGGAGCGAACGGCACGGGGCGCACGACGTCCCGAATGTACGTTTCGCCGTTCCTGCTGGCCTTCCAGAGGTCACGGGCGAGCAGAACGCCCACGATGTGGTCCAGGGTACCCTCGTACACCGGCACCCTGAGGTGTCCCTCGCCCACCATGAGCGCAATCGCCTGCTCGATGGTCGCGTCGATGGGCACCGCCACAATGTCGGTGCGGGGCGTCATGACCTCGCCCACGGAAACCTCGTCGAGCCGGATGACATTGCTCACGACCTGCCACTCTTCCTCGTCGAGTGTCCCCTCACGGCGTCCGATCTCGGCCAGGACCTCGAGCTCGGCGCGGCTGACCGTAAGGCGCTCCTTCTTGGGTGTGAGCACCCGGGCGAACAGGCCCAACGGAACCAGGATCGGTTTCATGACCAGGATCATCGCGCGCAGGACGTAGGCCGACGGCGCCGCGAGATGCCTCCAGTAGGTGGCTCCTACGGTCTTGGGCACGATCTCCGTGAACAGCAGGATCACGAGCGTGAGTACCGCGGAGAAGACCCCGATCCAGGCGCTCCCGAACACCTGCGCCGCCATGGCCCCACCCATGCTCGCTCCGACCGTGTGCGCGATCGTGTTCAGAGTGAGGATCGCCGCGATGGGCTCGTCCACGTGCTTGCGGGCCGCCGCCAGCCAGTCTCCCGCCCACTCGCCACGCTCCTGCATGAGCGCCACGTGGGAGTGGGTGACCGACAGGAACACCGCTTCCAGGATCGAGCAGAGGAACGAAATCGTCAGCGCCGTGCCCAGGACCCAGATCAGCGTGGCCATGCGCGAAAGGTCGTCCGGCTCGGTGGACGTCCACAAGTCCACCGCGTCGGCGTCCGCGGCCTGGATCCCCGGGCGGCGGTTACTCGAGCGACGCGTCCAGGCTGATCTCCACCGCCGCGAGGGCCCTCGACACTGGGCACCCGACCTTCGCGCTCTCGGCGTGCTCCTGGAACCCGGCGGCGTCCAGGCCGGGGACCTCGGCTCGGCACACGAGCTCGATCCGCGTGATGCCGACTCCGTCCTCCACCTTCTCGAGGTGCACCCGGGCGGTGGTCTTCACACTGGTGGGCACGTGTCCGGCCTGGGCCAGCATATTGGAGAGTGCCATCGAATAGCAGCCCGCGTGAGCCGCCGCGATGAGCTCTTCGGGATTGGTGCCCGGCCCCTCCTCGAAGCGGGAGGCGAACGAGTACTGGCCGTCGAGAGCTCCCGTCTGGGACTTGATGGTGCCTCTCCCCTTGGGAAGGTCACCCCTCCATTCTGCGCTCGCGGTTCTGATCGGCATCGGCTGCTCCTGGTCCGAGACGACGGGGTCGGCGGGTCTGGACGAGAGAGCGGCCTGCCGGTCTCGGGCGCGCCCCCCAGCCCGCTCGAATCTTCCTGCCGCGAGAAGATGGGTCAACACCCCCGCTCGGCCCCGTACCCTCCTGCTCGTGAGGGGCCCCCGCTGCCGCTCCTCCTGTTGACGTGGAGCCCGAAGACCCGAAGAATGACTCGTCGCACTATTCCACTCCGACGAGGCGGCAGCATGTCGAAGCACGCATTGCGCCCGCTCCCGGCCCTTGCCTTGACCCTGTTCCTAGCTGCCCCGGCATGGGCCCAGCACCGGGTTACGACACCCCAGCAGCAGTTCGGCCATGAAATCGGCGCCGACTACGTCCTCGTCAACTACCAGCAGCTCCACGAGTACTGGATCAAGTTGGCGAACGAGTCGGACCGGATGCTCCTCGACACCATAGGTACGACGTCCGAGGGGCGACCGCAGGTCATGGCCATCATCTCTTCGCCCGAGAACCTGAGGAACCTCGAGCGCTACAAGGCCATCGCGGCCCGCATGGCCAAGGCCAGGGACGTGGACGAGGCCGAGGCTCGTCGTCTGGCCGCGGAAGGGAAGGCCGTCATCTGGATCGACGGCGGTCTCCACGCCACCGAGATCGCCGGAGCCCAACAGATCATCGAGCTGGTCTTCCGCATGAACGACCAGACGGATCCGGAGACGATGCGGATCCTCGACAAGGTGATTCTGCTGGCGCCCCACGCGAATCCCGACGGGATGGACCTGGTCTCGGACTGGTACATGCGCGAGCCCGATCCCCTGAAGCGATCCACGGGCGGCGTCCCGATCCTCTACCAGAAGTACGCCGGACACGACAACAACCGCGACTTCTACATGTCGGCCCTCGCGGAGAGCACGAACATGCTCCGGGTCCAGACCCGTGAGTGGTTCCCGCAGGTCATCTACAACCCCCACCAGAGCGGGCCTGCCGGCACCATCCTCTTCGCGCCACCCTTCCGCGACCCCCCGAACCACTTCCTCGACGCCCTCATCATCACGGGGCTCGATCAGCTGGGCTCCACCATGCACCAGCGCTTCGTGAGGAACGGCCAGGGCGGCAGCACCATGCGGTCGGGCGCGAGCTATTCCACCTGGTGGAACGGTGGCCTCCGCACATCGCCCTATTTCAGGAACCAGATCGGACTACTCACGGAGATCAACGGCAATCCGACGCCGATGGAGATCCCGTTCATTCCCGACCGGCAGCTTCCCCACGGGGATCTTCCGCTTCCCGTCGAGCCCGGCCCGTGGCATTTCCGCCAGTGCATCGAGTACTCGATGACGGCCGGTTTTGCCGTCCTCGATTATGCGTCCCGGAATCCGGACCATCTGCTGTTCAACATCTGGCGGATGGGTAAGAACTCGATCGAGCGGGGCAGCGGCGACTACTGGACCACGACGCCCAAGGAACTCGAGAACGCCAGCCGGGGCACCCGCGCCGACTGGGATCGGTTGCTGCACGATCCGGCGAACCGGGACCCTCGCGGCTTCATCATCCCGTCGGACCAGCGGGACTTCCTCACCGGCACCAAGTTCGTGAACGCGCTCCTCAAGACCGGCGTGGAGGTCCACAAGGCGACCGCGGCGTTCTCCGCAGGCGGAAAGAACTATCCGGCCGGCTCCTACGTGGTGAAGACCGCACAAGCGTTCCGTCCCCACGTCCTCGACATGTTCGAGGCCCAGGACCATCCCAACGACTTCGCCTACCCGGGCGGGCCACCGGTTCCGCCCTATGATGCGACGGGCTACACCCTGGCCTGGCAGATGGGCGTGGAGTTCGACCGTCTCATCGAGGGGTTCGACGGTCCCTTCAGCCTCATCACCGAGGACACCGTGGCACCCCCGCCCGGAGCCGTCACCGGTGCCTCGAACGCGAGGGGGTACCTCGTCTCCCACATCAACGACGCGTTCGTGGCGGTGAACCGGGTCCTCAAGGCCCGTGGCAAGGCATACTGGTATACCGCCCCCATCACGGTGGACGGCACGACCTTCGAGGCCGGCACGCTCTACCTGGAGACCAACCGGGCCACGGTGGACGGGCTGGCGCGGGACAAGGGTCTCAACTTCGTCGGCGTGGCGAGGAGACCCTCGGGGCACGCCATGGAGCTCCAACCGACCAAGATCGCCCTCTGGGACCAGTACGGCGGCAGCATGCCTTCCGGATGGATGAGGATGCTCCTCGAGGCCTTCGAGTTCGACTTCGACGTGGTCTTCCCTCCACAATTCGACAGCGGGGATCTCTCCGACTATGACGTTCTCTTCTTCGAGGATGGAGCGATCCCCGAGCGCGACGTGGCGGCGACCGGGGGTAGGGGACGGATGCCCGATCCGGAGTCCATTCCGGCCGAGTACCGGGACCGGCTGGGCCGGGTGACGGTGGCCACGACAGTCCCACGGATCCTGGACTTCGCCCGAGAGGGAGGCACCGTCATCGGAATGGGTTCATCCTCCAATCTCGCCCTCCACACCGGCCTTCCGATCACGAACCACTTGGTGAAGGACGGCCAGCCCCTCACGATGGAGGAGTACTTCGTTCCCGGCACGCTCATCGACATGAAGATCGAGCACACGACGCCGCTCGCGGCCGGTATGGGCACCTATGCCGCCGTGATGTTCGCAAGGAGCCCGACGTTCCGGCTCGGAGCCGGGGCGGAGGCTCAGGGCGTGAAGAAGATCGGCTGGTACGACAGCGACCATACCCTGCGCAGCGGATGGGCGTGGGGGCAGCAGCACCTGAAGGACGGTATCGGGGCCATGGAGATCGATTACGGCGAGGGAAAGCTCTTCCTCTTCGGGCCCAAGCTCACCTTCCGCAGCCAGCCGCACGGGATGTTCCCGTTAGTGTTCAACGGGATCTACTACGGAACGGCCAAGAACAAGCCCGAGTCCTGAGGACCCGGCTGATCCAGGCTTGCCGACAACCACGAGGGCGCCCGGCCGATGCCGGGCGCCCTCGGATGTACCTGGCCGTGGGGGAGCGGTGCTCACCGAGCGGGGGAGCACAGGCGACAGGCGGCGGAACACCGGCGGAACCCGTTGATTTTTCAGGGCTTTTCGGTGAAGGTTCGTGGCTGTTTCTCGGCCCTCCGCCGCCCGGAGCCCACATCCCTTGACGCCCTCCACAACCGTGCCGCCCGCCTCCCCGGGACCGCTCGCTCGCTGGTTCGGCGGGCTGGGCCGGCGCACGCTGGTCACGCTGGAGCACGCGGGCTCCCTGGGCCGACTCTTCTGGCAGGTGTGCGTGGTCACCGCCCAGCTCCGGGTCTCGGCGCGGGCCGTGATCAACCAGTTCTACATCATGGGGATCCAGAGCCTTCCCATCGTGCTGGTGACCGGCTCGCTCGCGGGCATCGTGACCAGCCAACAGGGCGGCTACCAGATGACCAGCGTCGTGCCCCGCTACGTCATAGGGAGCCTGGTCGTGGAGACGGTCGTCCTGGAGATGGGTCCGGTCCTCACGGCGATCGTCCTCGTCGGGCGCGTCGGCGCCCGGATCACGGCCGAGCTGGGCACGATGGTGGTGTCCGAGCAGATCGACGCCTACCACTCGCTGGGACGGGATCCCGTGGCTCTCCTGGCGGCGCCGCGGGTCATCGCGGGGGTGATCGTCATGCCGCTGCTCGTCGGAATCGCCGACGTGATCGGGATCGTGGCGGGGATGATCACGGCGTACTTCGACATGGGCCTCGGCTACGAGTCGTTCCTCTACGGCGCGCGCCTCTTCTGGCACTCCTGGGACCTGTTCTACTCGCTCTCCAAGGCCGTGGTCTTCGGCCTCGCCATCCCGCTCATCTCCGTGCACATGGGCTTCCTCACCCGGGGCGGGGCCGAGGGCGTGGGGCGCACGACGACGCGGGCGGTGATGTTCATGACGCTGACCATCCTGATCCTCGACGCGCTCTTCCCGCCGTTGATGCTCCAGTAGCCATGGTCCGGTACCGGAACGTCCATAAGGCCTTCGACGCGCCCGTTCTCGCGGGCGTGAACCTCCAGGTCGAGACCGGGGAGATGTTCGCGATCTTCGGCCCGTCGGGCACGGGCAAGAGCGTGTTGCTCAAGACGACGATCGCGTTGATCACGCCCGACCTCGGCGACGTCGAGATCGACGGCATCTCGGTCTACTTCGGCGGCAAGGGCGCCACGCAGGCCGCGCGCGAGAACGTCGGTTTCATCTTCCAGAACGCGGCGCTGTTCGACTCGCTCAACGTCTTCGACAACGTCGCGATGGGCATCCCCGAGGCGGAGCTCTCACGCCTGAAGCGACCCGAGGTCGCGCACCGGGTCGGGCGGGTCCTGGAGCTGGTCAACCTCGAGCCCCTGGAGGTCATGGCGAAGATCCCGTCCGAGCTCTCGGGCGGGATGAAGAAGCGGGTGGGGATCGCGCGGGCGATCGTCGGCAGGCCCAAGATCCTCCTCTGGGACGAGCCCACGACGGGCCTCGACCCCATCAACGCCACGGCCGTGGAGCGGCTCATCATGAGGCTGTCGACCGAGCTCGAGGTGACGTCCGTGCTCGTCACGCACGACGTCGAGGGTGCTCTGGACATCTGTGACCGCGTGGCCATGCTGGACGGGGGTCGCCTCCGTTTCTGCGGCACCCCCGCCGAGTTCCGGGCTTCCACGGATCACGTGGTCAAGGCATTCGTGGATCGGGAGGCCGCGGAGGCCGCCCTGGACATGGCAGCGGAATCCAATGACTGACATCCCACCGTCGGGCGCGCGGCGCCCCCGCCTCACGGACGAAGAGCTCGCCAAGGCCGCCCCGAAGAGATCGGGCGGCAAGGACGTGAGCATCGGGATCTTCGTCCTCGCAGGGATCCTCGCGTTCGTGGTCATCCTCTTCCTGCTCACCGACCCGGCCACCATGCGGGGGCGCTACATGCTCGTCACCACCGTGGAGGACGCCGGAGGGGTGCGCAGGGGCGATCCCGTGCAGATGAGGGGGGTCATCATCGGCCGCATCAACGGCTTCGAGATGATGCACGACGGACGCGTCGCGGTGCGCATGGAGCTCGAGGGGGAGTGGCAGATCCCCGCGGGATCCCGCACTCGCCTGGGAGCGTCCGGCATCTTCGGGGGGCGGACCCTGGAGGTGATCCCCTCGAACCAAACGGGCTACCACCAGGAGTGGGATACGCTGCCGGGCGGTGATGGCGGGACGGGTTTCCTCGGCGACGCCGAGGAGTTGTCGGAGAAGGCGACCTCGGTGCTCTCCGGGATCGAGAAGATGCTGGACGATTCCACCGTGGCCTCGGTGCAGGGGAGCGCCGGCGAGCTGGAAACACTCCTGACCCAGCTCTCCGACCTGGTGGACGAGCAACGCACGACGCTCCGTTCGCTCACGCGCAATCTGGAAAGCGCCGCCGGGGACGCCGCGGAGGCCGGGCCGGACGCCAGGCGCGCGATCGCCCGGGCCGACTCGGCCATGACCGTCCTGGCCGAGACCGGCCGGAACCTGGACCGGGCCGCCGAGTCGCTCCGCACCCTCCTGGACCGCATCGATCGGGGAGAGGGCACCCTGGGCCGCCTCGCCACCGACGAGGCGCTGTACGAGAACGTGAACCGGGCCGCCGAGAGCTTCGCCGCACTCCTGGACGACGTGCGGGCCAACCCGGATAAGTACATCAACGTCTCGATCTTCTGAGGTCCGCCGTCAGAAGCGTGTCCGTTTCCGGACAGGGTGGAGAAGGTGTGTCCCCCCTCGGGGACGTTCCCGCCCCGAAAACCGTTGTCTCCGTGCGCTCCGAGGCGCTCCAGCCCTGGCATGAGGCTTGCCTCCATCAAGGTTGGAGGCGCCAGGTCCCCCGGCGCCGCGTTCTCTGAGGAGGTGTCCCCATGAGCCGACGGCGGTCCCTGCTGGCTGGCGCGGCCATGCTGGCCGCGACGACCCTGGCGGCGGCGCTCCCGGCCGCGGGGCAGGCCCCTGAGCGTGACTTCCTCTTCCGCACCCCCCGCGTGACGCTCGGGATCCGGGGCGGATACGCGGTGGCCCGGGCGTCCAGCGAGATCTTCGACTTCACACGGGAGCAGCTCACCGTGGACCGGAGTGACTTCGACGCCCCGGCCTTCGGAGGACAGTTGGCCATCCGGGTCACACCCCGAGTGGATCTGGCGTTGGATTTGTCCGTGGCATCCACCCGATCCAGGTCCGAGCTCCGTAAGTGGGTGGGCACCGACGATCTCCCGATCGAGCAGGAGACCGAATTCCGCCGAATTCCCCTCACCGTGGGCGTGAAGGCCTATCTCAAGGACCGCGGGCGATCGGTCGGCCGGTTCGCATGGATCCCCGCGCGATGGGTCCCATACGTGGGCGCGGCTGGCGGGTGGGTGTGGTACCGGTTCGAGCAGGCGGGGGATTTCGTGGACTTCGAAACCCTCGACATCTTCGCGGATCGCTTCATCTCGGAGGGCACGACACCTACCGTCCACGTGTATACAGGGGCGGACTGGTCGTTGGGCCCGCACTTCGTGCTGACGGCGGAGGCCCGGTACGCCTGGGCCACGGCCGACATGAGCGGAGACTTCGTGGACTTCGACCCCATGGACCTGTCGGGACTGCAGGCTTCCCTGGGCATTTCGCTCCGGTTCTGACCGGGAAGGACGACGACCATGAGCAAGCGCAAGGATATCGGCCGCGGCGCGATCCTCCTGACGTTCGCCCTCGTCGCGCTCGGCTCCACGAGGGGCGCGGCGGCTCAAGACGTGGATGCCCGGTGGCTCCCCTGGATCGGGTGCTGGGAGCCTGCCACGGAGGCGGTGGAATCGGACATGGTGTGCGTACGGCCCGCCGATCAGCCGGGCGCCGTCGAGCTCCTGAGGATCGCGGGGTCCGACGTGGTGGCCCGCGAGATGATCTGGGCCGACGGCCGGCGGCACGAGACCAGCCGGGAGTCCTGCACGGGATGGGAGGAGGGATCGTTCTCCTCCGACGGGCGCCGTGTGTATCTCGCTTCGTCCCATACGTGCGGAGAGGGCGTCACCCAGGTCGCTGCGGGGGTATTCGCGTTCGTGTCCGCCGTAGAGTGGGTGGACATCCGCGCCGTCGGCCCGACCGGCGAGAGTATGGCGTTCGTCCAGCGCTTCCGTTCGGCGGACCCGGCCCTCGCGGAGGCCGCGGGCTTCGGCGACCTGGTCACCGAGCGCGCCTGGTCGTCCCGTACGGCGCGCATGGTCGCGGCCGGCGCGATGGACGTCGACGATGTCGTCGAGGCCTCCCAGCGTCTCCCGGGAAAGGCCATCGAGGCGCTTCTGGCCGAGCGCGCCCAGCCGCTGGAGCTCTCCGCGGCCGAGCTCGTCCGCATGGCCGATTCCGGCGTCACCTCGGACGTCATCGACGTCGCTGTGGCCGTCTCCTACCCGGAGCGGTTCCAGCTCGAGAAGGCCGGCCCGGAGGTGGAGGCCTCCGCGCTGGACAGCGGCAGCCTCCGCCGCCAATGGGCGTACGCGGGGCCGATGTATTACGACCCGTTTTACGGGCCCTGGGGCCTCCGGTACGGCTTCGGCTACCCGTACGGGTACGGATACGGGTACGGGTACAGCCCCCTCGGTTACACGTGGGGGTACGGCGGATACGGTGGATACGGCGGATACGGATGGGGCGGATACGGCCCCACGATCATCGAGGTGAGTCCGGTCCAGTCGGAGCACGGGCGGGTCGTGAACGGCCGCGGCTATTCCCGCGGCGGGTCCGGCAGCGGCTCCGTCTCGAGGAGCGGCGGCTACAGGTCCGTCGGGCCTTCCGCTTCGAGCGGTCGCTCCTCGAGTGGGAGCGTTTCGAGCGGCTCCTCGTCCGGTCGTACGGCCAAGCCGAGGGGCGGGGGCGGCGGGCTGCAGCGCTGAAGCGCGGGCCCCAAGCGCGGCGAACACCGCGAGGGGCCCCGGGCGCGATGCCCGGGGCCCCTCTTCGCGTACCCTGGTCTATGACCCAGCCGGTCTCGGCTGGTCCGCCGACCTCGCGGGTCGGCCCGGGCGCCTCACCACCCCGGGGCCAATGAGAATCCCCAGTGCCAGCCCTTGTCGGGGCGCTGGAACGGGTAGGCGTAGTAGGCTTCGAGGACCATCACGCCCAGGAGGTTGAAGCGCGCCGAGATGCCCGTCGAGAACACCGGGATGCGCTGACCCGACCTCCGGCTGAGCTCGAACGTCGGGTGGTCGCCGGCGTCCCACGCGACGCCGCCGTCCGCGAACAGAACGAGCTCCGTCGGGAGGAACGGGAAATCGATAAGCCCGAACTGCTCCACCCCGATGAACGGCACCCGCATCTCGAGGTTCATCACGCCGATCCGCTGCCCCCAGAGGCGACCGAACACGGGACACGCCGAGAACCCCGTCTCCCGGCACTCCATCTCCGTGAAGCTCTCCCACGCATAACCGCGGATCAGCGTCTCGTAACCGAGGAAGATCGGGTTGAGGATGCCGATCCCGTCTTCCTGGTCACCCTCCGACTCCGTGAGCCCGTAGCGACCGTAGTGCAGCCCTCTCATCCCGAACGTGAGGAGCTTCGTCGGGCTGAAGTACCGCCTCCAGTCGGCGATCACGGTCGTATAATCCGCCGTACCCCAGGTCCTCTCGACCTCGATCCGGTAGCGTCCGCCCCGGACCGGACTCACGAAGCCGAAGAATGCGTTGTCCCCGACGAGCGCGACGGACGTCTGGAGCTGGTTGAGCGGGTCCGGACGCCGGTCGGGGAGGCTCTCGCGCTCGAAGTCCACGAAGTAGGTCCCGGTCGCGTCGTAGTAGTACTTGTCCCGCTCGAGGTCGTAGCTGAAGCGCGTGACGCCTGCGGAGAACTCCACGCGTTGCGTGGAGGTGAAGGGGTACGCCACCTGCCCCATGGCCGACGAGACGAACACCCGGAATCGGTAGAGCCCCAGGAACGGGCCTTTGTCGTCCTCGTCGATGTCGTAGTAGCCCATCATGTACGGGATGCGCCCCACGCCCATGGCCCAGTTCCAGCGGTTCTGGAGGTTCGTGTAGAAGACCTGGCCACCGATGTCCTTGAACGTGCCCTGCGCCTGCAGCGCGACGCCCAGGACCCGGTCGCCGAGCATGTCGCTGAAGAACGCGGAGGTTCCTCCTCCTACGTAGTTTCCGTAGCTGTCCACCCCGATGCCGATGGTGGGCTGGCCCAGGTAGTCCAGGCTCAGCTTCGATCGGTACTCCTCGGAGTCCTCGGCGGCGATCGCGCCCGGGGGCAGCAGGCCCGTCTCGTAGTCGGCGAGATACGTCTCGACCCGGCTGAACCGGTCCGGGTTGACGGGTGGAAGCTTCCGACCCGGCTGGGTCTCGGCCCGGTCCACGCGCGCCACGGTCTCCCCGACGTCCTCGTCGAGGGCGAGGATATGGAACTCGAGCGAGTCGAACACGGAGAACACGATGCGCCCGGTCTGCGAGGCCACGCTCATCGCGGGGGATGAATACGTGATTCCGCTGACGCCCGTGGTGACCCGGGTCAGCCGCCGGACATCACCGCTCCCGAGGTCCAGGCCGTAGACGTCGCTGAAGCCGTCCTGATCGGAGACGAAGTACAGGGTCCGGCCGTCCGGCGCGTACTGTGGGTTGATGTGCTTGACGTTCCCGAAGACGGGCAACGCCTGCACCTGGAGCGACGCGACGTCGAGCAGCGCGAGCTGGAACTGGCTATAGGACAGCTTCGCGAAATCCGTCTCGGGAGCGCGGTCGGAGACGAACGCGATCGTGCGCCCGTCGGGAGACCACGTGGGCTGGAGGTCCGCGTGCTTGTCATCGGTGAGCTGGGTGATCCGGCCGGACTCGACGTTGTACAGCCACAGGTCGGTGATGCCGCCCACCTGACCCGAGAACACGATCTGGCGCCCGTCCGGTGACCAGGCCGGGTTGTTCACGGCCCCGATGCCGGGGAAGTCGATGACGCGCTCGTGCCTCCCGCTCTCCACGTCGATGAGCACCATCTCGTTGTCGCCACCCGCCGTCACGACGAACGCGAACCACCGCCCGTCGGGCGACCAGGTGCCCGAGGAGTCTACGTATCTGAGCGCCTCCACGTGCGGATCCGAGTTGGCGCTCATGAGCTTCCGAAGCACCTTCCCGGTCGCGGCATCCGCGAGGTAGACGTCGACCGTGAAGAGGTCCTTCTCGGACAGGAACGCCACGTACCGTCCGTCCGGACTAATGGAAGGCGCCACGTTCTGGCTCCCGGCACCGGTGGACGGCGCCAGCAGGAGCTTGCCGGCTTCGTCGGGTGCCTGCCGGCCCTCCATGAGCGGCAGATAGGCCCTGGCGATCTCCTCCTTCCAGCGGATCGAGAGCGTGTCCGGATGCACGCCGAGAACCTGGCCGATCGCCCCCTCCACGCCGACCTGGAGCGAGCGGCGGTAGATCTGCACCACCGCGTCGTCCCCGTACGTGCCCCCGAGGTAGGCCATGAGCGCCTGACCGAACCGGTAGGGGAAAAACCGCGCCTCCTCGTCGGTCATCTGTCGTATCGTGGGCAGCTCGTCACGGCCGATGGCGTCGCGGATCCACATCGCGGTGTGCGGATCGTCACGGCCGAGCGACAGGTACTCGGCCATGCCCTCGATCAGCCACAGGGGCAGCATCATGAGCCCCTGGATACCCGTGGCGCGGCGGGACTGCGCGATGTTGTACTGGAACGCGTGCACGAGTTCGTGACCCACGACGTGGTCCGTATCCCAGTACGACACCGCCAGGGGAAGGATGACCCGATTCTTCAGCGACTCGGTGACACCGCCCGTGCCCTCGCCGATGAACCCGGAGAGCGTGTTCGTCTGTTGAAAGTCCGGGTGATCGGCGTAGAGGATGATGGGCTTGGCCGCCTCGAACTCGTGCTGGAAGGCTCGCGCGTGGCGCTCGTACCATCGCTCGCCCATGCGCGCCACGTCCTGGGCGGCCTCCTCCTCCTCCGGGTAGTAGTGGAAGTCGAAATGAGGCGCCTTGAGCACCCGGAAGTCGAAGTCGTCGTATTGGACCTTGTTGCGCCCGAAGTACTGCGCCGTTCCCGCCGACGGCATGCACAGGAACGCGATTCCGAACAACAGGGCGGCTGCCGCTGCCCGGCGACCCGCGCGTCCTTCGCGAAGGAGCTGCATGGTGCTCGTAGCCTCGATTGGTGACAGATCCCCGGAGTCTCGCTCCGGGCCCAACGCGTCGACCCACCCCATCCTCTATGGAGCCGCCCGAGACAACGCGCGTTAGCGGAAGCGCTGCCGGACCGATGGGAGTAACCCTGACGGCCCCTCGCCGTTCCGCCGCGTTGCCCGCCGCGGCCTCGGCCCCGAGATTCCGGGGGCGTTACCTCGGCCCCGAAGAGCAAGAAGCTTGCCCGAACCACCCCCACCAGAAGTCCTTACGCCGACATGCGCGCGCTTCTTTCCCGCGACGTTGTTTCCGCTTCCGGTCGCCGACGCCGGCGAGCGGCCGGCCGGGACCGCCGTTCTCGAGGTTCGGGAGCTTCCGACGCCCCCTCGCGAGGGCACCGGCGAGACCTTCCTGTCCCCCGTCGAGGACGGTGTGGACCCGAACCGGATCGGGGAGTCGACCTCGTGAGGCGCGTTTCCAGGACCGTCGCGAGCCGCCTTCCGTTCCTGATCGCCGCCGTCGGCGCCTGCAGCCCCGCGACGGATACGAGGCCGCTGGTCGGGTCGCCGGCGCCGCAGTACGGGGCGAGGAGCCTGGATGGAGACTCCGTCTCGCTCGCGGGCTTCCGCGGACGCGCCGTCTTGCTGAACTTCTGGGCCACGTGGTGCGCGCCGTGCCGACAGGAGACACCGTTCCTGCAATCCCTCTACGCACGGTTCTCCTCGCGGGGCCTCGTGATCGTCGGTGTCTCCATGGACACGGATGAGGCCCGTGACCAGGTGCAGGAGTTCGTGCGCGAATTCGGGGTCACCTATCCGGTGCTGGTGGACCCCGAGATGCGGGGCATGGAGACCTACAAGGTGATCGGCCTGCCTGCGAGCTTTCTCGTGGACTGGGACGGCATCCTGAGGTGGATGGGCATCGGACCGGTGGGAGAGACCGACCGGGGTTTCCTGAGAGCGCTGGAGACCGTTCTCGAATGAGCGCGGCCCATGCCGTCGGCGACCTGACCCACGAGCGCGCGGCCGACCTTCTGGCCGCCGCGCGCGAGGCTCGCGTGCTCGTGGTCGGCGACGTGATGCTCGACCGCTACATCAGCGGGTCCGTGGAGCGCATCTCCCCAGAGGCGCCCGTACCGGTGGTACGGGTGGAGGAGGAGTCGTCCGCGGCCGGCGGAGCCGCCAACGTCGCGGCGAACGTCGCCGCCGTCGGGGCCACCTGCCGCATCGTCGGTTACGTCGGGCGGGACGCGGAAGGGGATCTCCTGAGGGAGCGCCTCGCGGTTCTACGCATCGACACCGAAGGGCTCCTCTCGAGCGAGGAGCGCCCCACGACCGTGAAGACCCGGATCCTCGCCAGGCGCCAGCAGGTCGCGCGCGTGGACCACGAATCCGACGCGGACCTTTCGGCGGACCACGCGGCGGCCGTGGCCGAAGTCCTCGCGTCGCTCGCCTCGGAGGCCGACGTCCTGGTCGCCGCGGACTACGACAAGGGCGTGCTCGCGCCCACTGTCGTCCGTGCCTTCCTCGACGCCGGAAGGCGCACCGGCATCCCGACCGTCGTAGACCCCAAGCGGCGCAACTTCTTCGCCTATCCGGGCGTAACGGTCTTCAAGCCGAACGCCAAGGAGCTCTCGGACGCCACCGGCGAGACCGTCCGAGCGGACGATCCCGCCTGGATGGACGCCAACCGGAGGCGCCTGGGCTGCCTCAACCTGCTTCTCACGGTCGGCGAGCGGGGAATGGTCCTGCGACGCGAGCACGGATTGGTCAGGATCCCGGCCGCGGCCCGCTCCGTCTTCGACGTCTCCGGAGCGGGCGACACCGTCACGGCGGTCGTCGCCGTGAGCCTCGCGGCGGGCGCCGGCCCGGAGGAGGCCGCGCTCCTGGCTACGCACGCCGCGGCCGTCGAGGTGGGTAAGGTCGGCGTCGCCACGGTGTCCTCCGACGAGATCCTCGAGCACGTGCGTGCCCACCGGGAAGTCAGACCGACATGACCGTCCGCACCCGGAGCAACGACCCACCCTCCATCCCGACCCACACCCTCACCATCCCTCCGCCCGACCGGGCCAGGAGTGAACCATGAGCTCTCTCGAAATCGTTCAGACCCCCCACGCGCCGGCCGCCATCGGCCCCTACTCGCAGGCGATCGTGTCCGACGGCTGGGTCTTCTGCTCGGGGCAGATCCCGCTCGATCCGGCCACCATGGAGCTCGTCGCGGGCGACGTGGCGGCCCAGACGGACCGTGTGCTGACGAACCTCCGGGCGGTGCTCGAGGCCGCGGGCGCCTCCCTCCAGACGGTCGTGAAGACCACGGTCTTCCTCTCCGACATGGCGTTCTTCGGCGCCATGAACGAGGTGTACGCCCGTCACTTCGGGGATCACCGTCCCGCACGCGCGGCCGTGGCGGTCCGCACGCTGCCGAAGAACGTGGACGTGGAGATCGAGTGCGTGGCGAGAGTCCAGGGCTGAACCAGCTTCGGCGCACGTCGAGGTGACCGGGACGAGTCGGTCGCTTGCGTCCGGCCTGCTTCCTTCCTACGCTGCCGCCTCGGATCGATGCCCCGGCGCGGAGTCCTCCACCCTTCCAGACAGGTACATCCCATGAGCACGACCGTCCGACCTCTGGCCGCGGCGGCGCTCACGCTGGCGTTGATCGTCCAGATCGCGCCCGCGAACGCTGCTGCGCAGCAGTACGACCCGTCCCTCTACGGTTCGCTTCAATGGAACAACACGAGCATCCTGAGGGGTGGGCGCTCGACCGCGGTGGCGGGAAGCCCATCCCGCCCCAACGAGTACTACTTCGGCGCCACGGGCGGCGGCCTCTGGAAGACGACGGACGGTGGCCAGAACTGGCGGCCCGTCACGGACGGCAAGATCAACAGCTCGTCCGTGGGAGCGGTCGCCGTCTGTGAGGCCAACCCGGACGTGGTCTATCTCGGCATGGGAGAGACGCAGCTCCGCGGCAACATCATGCAAGGGGACGGCGTCTACCGGTCCACGGACGCGGGCACGACCTGGGAGCATCTCGGCCTGGCCGAGACCCAGAGCATCGCGAGGATCCGCATCCACCCCACGAACTGTGACGTGGCCTGGGTGGCGGCGCTCGGCGTCCACTCGATGCCGAACCCCGAGCGGGGTGTGTTCAAGACCACGGACGGAGGCGCCACCTGGAGGAAGGTGCTGTTCAAGAGCGACGGCGCGGGCGCCGTGGACCTCGCGCTCGACCCGAACAACCCCGACGTGATGTACGCGGCCGTCTGGGAGGCGTGGCGCAAGAGCTGGGGGATGTCGTCGGGGGGTGAGGATTCCGGCATCTGGAAGTCCGTGGACGGCGGGGAGACCTGGCGAGACATCACGGGCACGCTGGGCCTGGAGCCGGCGACTCCGATCGGCAAGATCGGGCTCGCCGTCTCCGGAGCGAACTCCAACCGCGTCTGGGCCCTCGTGGAACACGAGCCCTCGGGCGGCGTGTATCGCTCCGACGACGACGGCCGCACCTGGGAGCACGTGAATGACGAACGGAAGCTCCGCCAGCGTGCGTTCTACTACACGCGGATCTACGCCGACCCCAAGGACGAGAACGTCGTCTACGCGCTCAACACGGGCTTCTACAAGTCCACCGACGGCGGCAAGACGTTCCCCACGCAGTTCCGTGTGCCCCACGGCGACAACCACGACCTGTGGATCGCCAACAACGATCCCATGCGCATGGTCAACGGGAACGACGGTGGCGGGAACGTATCCGTGAACGGGGGCCAGACCTGGACGGACCAGGACTACGCCACGTCCCAGTTCTACCGCGTGATCACCACCGCGCACGAGCCCTACCACATCTGCGGCGCTCAGCAGGACAACTCCACCGCGTGCATGCCGTCCTCGGGCTGGGACCATCTCTCCGCCCAGGCGGGAGGTCCGTACTTCTACGACGTGGGTGGGTGCGAGAGCGGCTACATCGCGCCCGACCCGCGCAACCCCAACGTGTTCTTCGCCGGATGCTACGGCGGGTCGCTGTCGCGCTACGACCACGCGACGGGGGAGCAGCGCGCGGTGAACGTCTGGCCCGAGAACCCGATGGGCTGGTCCTCGAAGGATATCCGCGAGCGCGTACAGTGGACCTTCCCCATCGTGTTCGACCGCCACGGCCAGGGGATTCTGTACACGGGAACGCACAAGGTCTGGCGCACCCGCAACGAGGGGCAGAGCTGGGACGAGATCTCCGGGGACCTCAGCCGTCACGACCCGATGACGATGGGGGCGTCGGGTGGGCCCATCACGAAGGACCAGACCGGCGTCGAGACGTACGCCCTCGTCTTCGCGATCGAGCCGTCGTTCACCGAAGCGGACGTGGTCTGGGCGGGTTCGGACGACGGCTACGTGCACGTGACGCGGAACGCCCTGGCCGCGCATCCCACCTGGGAGAACGTGACTCCCCCGGACGCACCCGACTTCGTGCGCATCAACACGATCGCCTCGTCGCCCCACACGCCCGGAAAGGCGTACGTGGCCGGGATCCGCTACCTCGTGGACAACGACCGGAGCCCCTACATCTGGAAGACCGCCGATTACGGGACGACGTGGACGAAGATCGTCACCGGCATCCCGCCCGACGACTTCGTCCGCGCGGTGCGGGAGGATCCCGTCCGTCCCGGGCTCCTGTACGCTACCTCGGAGACGACCGTGTACGTGTCGTGGGACGACGGGGCGCATTGGCAGTCCCTGGCGATGAACCTCCCCAACACCCAGGTCTCCGACGTCGTGGTCGAGGATCACGACCTGGTGATCTCCACCCACGGCCGCGGCTTCTGGGTCATGCGGAACATCGACCTGCTCCGCCAGCTCACCCCGGAGGTGGCGGCCGCGGACTTCTGGCTCTTCGACCCCAAGGATCCCGTGAGGGGGTTCGACAACACGGTCGAGATCCAGTACCACCTCAAGGAGAACGCCGAGCGCGTGACCATCGAGTTCCTCGATGCCCAGGGAGCGATCCTCGCGTCCTATGCTTCGCCCGAGAGCGAACAGGAACCCGCCGAGGCGAGTGGGGGCGGCCGGGCCGGAGGCGGATCCCAGACGGCCTCGAAGATGAAGGGGTCGAACGTCTTCCGGTGGGCCATGCGGACCGCCGGGTGGACGGACTTCGAGGGACGGATCTTCTGGGCGGCCAGCCCGACCGGGCCCGCCGTGCTCCCCGGCCGCTACCGGGTGCGCCTGACCGTGGACGGCGCGTCCCAGACGCGGGAGTTCGAGATCGGGATGAACCCGCGCGCGGCTGCCAACGGCGTCACGCTCGCGGATCTGCGGGCGCGCTACGATCTCTCCACACGGATCCGTGACCGGGTCAGCGAGGCCAACGAGGCCGTCCTGAAGATCCGCTCCGTCAAGGCCCAGGTGGACGACCGCCTGGGCAAGAGCGACCACGCCGAGCTGCACTCGCTCGGCGGCACGGTGAAGGACCGCCTGAGCGGAGTCGAGTCCCAGATCTACCAGGTGAAGAACCGGTCGAACCAGGATCCGCTCAACTACCCCATCATGCTCAACAACAAGCTCGCCGCGCTCCTCAACCTGGTGGAGGGTTCGGAGAACCGCCCGACGGACCAATCGTACACGGTGTTCGACATGCTGTCGGGTCAGCTGGGCGCCGAGCTGGAGCGGATGGACCTCATCATCGCGGAGGACGTCGCGCGACTCGACGAGCTCCTCCGGCAGTTGGGTCTGGACCCGATCGACCTGGAGCGGCTCATCACGTAGGAGGCTCGCGGCGCAGGATCCGCGCTCACGGGGCGGCGTCCGAGAGGGCGTCGCCCCGTCGCGCAGTTGCCTCGCCATGGAGGTTTCGGCAACGTTCGGCTGCCCTCCTTCAAGGTCACGGCTATGGCCAAAGTCCCACATCGATCCACACCCACCGGGCGACGCCTCCGCGTTACGATGCTGCTCGCCATCGGGTGGGGCCTGTCCGCGTGCGCACACACCAGCAGGAACCCGTTCGCCCCGGCAGGCACGCGCGAGACTCAGCTCTACCTCTACGTGGAGAATCGGGGCTTCAACGACGTCCGGCTCTATACGCTGTCCTCGCACGGAACCCGGTCGGTGGGGGTGGTGGAGGGAAACACCCAGCGGCGCCTCGCCGTGGACTGGCGGCAGCTCGAGCAGATCAGCTTCCGCATCGAGGTCTTGGCGGGCAGGTCGTACACGACGCCGGCGATCGCGGCGTCACCCGGGGACCAGGTGGAGATGATCATCCCGTCCGACCCCAGCAACACGTACGTCCGATTGCGCTAGCGGGTCGCTCCGCCGGGACGGCCGCCGCTTCTCCGCCTCCATGGGGAGCGTCGAAGTCCGCGTGGCAGCGCCGTCCCTGACGGCGAGCGCGCTTGACGCTGCCGCCATCCAGGAGGAGCTTCGGCCTGGGGGCGGAAGGGGCCTGGTGGTCCCGGCGGTCTTCAAAACCGTGCGGCCCGGCCAACACCCGGGCCGGTGGGTTCGATTCCCACACGTTCCCGTCGGAGCCTGCGGGATCCGCCGACGCCGCCCGGCATGACGACGCCCGTTGATGCGTCCCGGGCCTTCCGGTATCCTTCGCCGGCCATGGATGGAACGACCTCCCGTCTGCTCCGCGCTCGCCTCCGGTACTCCGCGCGGTCCCTGCGCATCCTGGCCGCCGTGGGGGCGATCGGCGTCGCGGTCCCGCTCGGCGGACAGGAGATCTCGCCGACAACGCCGTCGGATTCCGTCGTCGTGCGCCCGCGCGTGGTGTCGCCTCGTGGGGCTTTCCTGAGATCCGCGCTCGTTCCGGGCTGGGGCCACGCCGCGATCGGGAACTATCATCGGAGCGCCTTCTACGTCCTGGCCGAGGGGGGCTCGGCCTTCATGCTCATCAAGACCGGGCGGCGTTACGCGCAGGCCCAGGACCGGGTGTCCTTCACCGAGCGTCGCCTGCGTGCGGACCTCGCGGAGCAGGGCGTGACCGACGAGACCGAAATCCAGGAAGCGCTGGAGGCCGACGAGACCCTCCAGGACCTCATGGATCTCCAGGAAGCGCGCAGACAACAGAGGGAGGATTGGACGGCGGTCACGATCTTCCTGATGCTGCTTTCCGGTGTGGACGCGTACGTGTCGGCGCACCTCCGCGACTTCCCGGTCCCCCTGGAGATGGACGCCGCCCCGGTCGCCGATGGACGAGTCGAGCTGTCGTTCGCGCTCAGGGTTCGCAGGTGAGCAGCTCGGGAGCCTCGCCCTCGGCCAGCACGGCATAGCTCGCGTGCGTGACCCAATCCCCGGCGTTGAGATACCAGCGGCCGGGCTCCACCTCCACCAGCCTCGGGATGTGGGTATGGCCCAGCACGACCAGGTCGAGCTCGGGCGACGATCGAAGCTTGGCGCGCGCCCACGACTCCAGCGCCGCGGCCCTCTCCCGGTCGCCCCGTGTGGGTTCACCCCAACGCTCCCGCGTGCTCGATACCCGGCCGGCCACCCACCCGCCGAGCGCGGGGCCGAGGAGACCGAAGGCGGCGCGCGTCGGCCGGCTCCTCAAGAGGAGCCTGAGCGCCCGATAACCCAGGTCGCCCCGTCCGAGACCGTCTCCATGCGCCACGAACGCGGTGAGCCCCGCATAGACCCGTACGACCGGTTCCTGGAGAAACTCGAGGCCGATCTCCTCGCGGAGGTACCGGCCTCCCCACCAGTCGTGGTTGCCGCCCAGCAGCGTGACCGGCGTGCCGGCGTCCACGACGTCTTTGAGCGCCGTCAGCACCCGCCCGTACGCCGAGGGGACGCCCGTCCGGAACTCGAACCAGAAGTCGAAGAGGTCCCCGTTGATGACGAGCCTCGAAGCTCGCGTGGGCGTCCGCTCCAGCCAGTCGAGAAACGCGGCCTCCCGCTCGGGCGGAGCCGCGCCGAGGTGGACGTCGGAGGCGATGTACACGGGCTTGGGAGGCATGGCGGTCCAACGTTGACGGACGTGCGAGAGGGTCACAAGGCCCTGGCGCGAACGTCGCGCTCCGAGCGGGGGTATGAGGTTGCCACCACCAACCTGTAGCCCACCGCGCATGCAGCCACGCCGCCGCCGCACGTCCGTCTGTCTCGCCTTGCCCGGCGTCCTGGCGCTCGCCGGCTGCTCGCGTCCGCAGGTCGTCTACGCGCCTGCCGCGCCCGACCCGGAGCAGCTCGCGCTGGCCCTCGAGGACCAGACCTCCCTCCGTGAGCCCGTGCGCATCGTGTTTGACTGGTGGCTCAACGAGGCGGGGGTACGGGTGCGGGGCCGGGGCGTCGCCCGCATCGAGCCGCCGTACAAAGCCCGCCTGGATCTCTTCCTGGGGAACGGCGAGACCGTGGTGCAGGCCGCGCTCGTCGAAGGAGACCTCCGCATGCCTCCCGGCGCCCCGCAGGGCATCCTCCCACCCGCGGACCTCATGTGGGGTGTGCTGGGCGTGTTCCGCCCCCTCCTGGGCACGGAGCTCCTGGGGGCGGACCGCCTGGAGGACGGAGCCCTGCGCCTCCGCTACCGGTATGCGAACGCACGGGAGCTGTACTTCCGTGTGGAGGGGGGCCGGGTCCGCTCGGTCGAGACCCTCCAGGGCGGTCACGCGGTCGAGCGCGTGGAGCTTGGACTGGAGGACGACAGCCGCTATCCTGCCGAGGCGACGTACCGCAACCTCGCGGCCTTCCGCGAGCTCAAGCTGACGCGACGGAGCGTGGAACGCGTGGAGCCCTATCCTCCCGACATCTGGGACATCAACTCGTCGAGGGGTGGCCGGTGAAGGCGATTCCCGGCGGTGCGGCGCTGGCATTGGCCCTGGCCTTCACGGGCTGCGTCTACTCGTTCCGCGCCGGGAGCTTCCCCCCACCGCACATCAGGACGATCGCGGTCGCTCCGTTCGAGAACGAGACGACGCGGTTCGAGGTCTCGGGAGAGCTCTACGACAAGCTGTTCCAGAACCTCCCGCGTGCGTTGGGCATCCGAGCGGCGGGCGAGGACGTGGCGGACGCGGTCGTGCGCGGTACGATCGTGCGGTACGACGTCGTGGCACCCAACTACCGAGCGGGCGCGGAGGGCCAGCCCGCCGAGGTCCTCCAACGGCAAGTCACGGTCACGGTCCACGTCGAGATCGTGGACCTGGTCCAGAACGTGGTGCTCTGGGAGGACCGGAGCGTCAGCGCGCAGGGTGAGTTCCTCGAAGCCTCCGAGAGCGAGGACGTGGGGCGTGCCGAGGCCATCGAGCTGCTGGTCCAGAAGATCGTGGATGGGGCACAGTCGAACTGGTAAGCGGGAGGCGGGGGCGTCGGGCCACTATCTTTGAGACCGGGCGCCGGACGGCTCCGGCGCCGCGGCTCGAACGGAGGATCGGCATGAGCCCCATCCCCCCGGAGGCCAAGGTGCTTCCGCGCGAGGAGCTCCTCGTCCGTCATGGACGGCCCCGGACGCATCGGGTCGTCTTCACCAACGGTTGCTTCGATCTGCTGCACCGCGGCCACGTGGCGTACCTCGTCGCCGCCCGGGCGCTCGGCGACGCGCTGGTCGTGGGGGTGAACACCGACGCTTCGGCGCGCCGGCTCGAGAAGGGGAACGCCCGGCCCGTGGTCGGACAGGAAGATCGTGCCTACGTGCTCGCGTCGCTGGCGTGCGTGGACGCGGTGACGCTCTTCGACGAGGACACTCCGCTCTCGCTGATCTCGGCACTGCTCCCCGACGTGTTGGTCAAGGGAGGCGACTACGCACCGGAGGCCGTGGTGGGAGCCGACGTGGTCGAAGCCGCGGGAGGGACGCTGCGGGTGATTCCGTTCGTCGAAGGCTACTCGACCACCAGCCTGATCGGACGCATCCGGGGAGGCACATGATGGCGACACCCCGGACCGGCCGGCGGGCCGACCAGCTCAGGGACGTGGCGTTGGAGGTGGGGGTGGCCCCCTACGCCGAGGGCTCGTGCCTGATCAGCGCCGGCGGCACGAGAGTCCTGTGCACTGCTTCGGTCGGCGAAGGCGTTCCCGCGTGGCGCGAGGCGAGCGGCGCGGGCTGGGTCACCGCGGAGTACGGCATGCTGCCCCGCTCGACGCACACGCGCACGCGGCGGGAGCGGGACGGGCTCGGAGGGCGCACGCAGGAGATCCAACGGCTCATCGGGCGCTCGCTCCGCGCGGTCACGGACCTCCGCGTGTTGGGCGCGCACACGGTCACCGTGGATTGCGACGTGCTCCAGGCCGACGGGGGCACACGCACGACATCCATCACCGGAGCCTGCGTGGCACTGACGCTGGCCGGTGCATGGATGCTCCACGAGGGGCTCGTCGTCAGGAATCCCGTGAGGGAGCGGGTCGCGGCCGTGAGCGTCGGGATCGTGGACGGCGAGCTCCGTCTGGATCTGGACTATGCCGAGGACTCGACCGCCCAGGTGGACATGAACGTGGTCGCGACCGAGCGGGGCGCGCTGGTGGAGGTCCAGGGCACGGCGGAGGGTGAGGCCTTCCCGCGCTCATCCCTGGACCGGATGCTCGACCTGGCCCTCTCGGGGATCGAGGGCCTCCTGGCCGCGCAAGCGAAGGCGCTCCGGTAGCCGCATGGACCTCGTGATCGCCACCCGCAGCCCGGGCAAGCTCGCCGAGATCCGGAGGATCCTCTCGGTCGTCACCGGACTCCGGGTGATGGACCTCGCGGGCGCGGGAATCGCGTACGACCCCGCCGAAGACCACATCGAGCCCCACGATACGTTCGAGGAGAACGCCGTGTCCAAGGCGAGCTTCTTCCATGCCCTGTGCGGCCTGCCCACCGTCGCCGACGACTCGGGGCTGGAGGTGGACGCGCTCGGAGGCGGGCCCGGAGTGCGATCCAAGCGATTCGCCCCGGATGCGGACTCCGGGCGCGAGAGTGTGGACGAAGCCAACAACCGGCACCTCCTTCGCGCGCTCGATGGCGTTCCGCCGAGCCGGCGTGGAGCCCGTTTCGTGTGCGTGGCGGCGCTCGTGGAGCCGGATCGGACCCTGGAGGTGTTCCGGGGAGAGACCCCGGGGGTCATCCTCGACGCGAAGCGGGGCAGGGGAGGGTTCGGCTACGATCCGGTGTTCCTGGATCCGGAGCTCGGGAGGACCTTCGCCGAGCTCTCCCCCGAGGAGAAGAACGGAAGAAGCCACCGGGGCCGGGCCTTCCGGGCGCTCGCCGCCTACCTGGCGCGGAGGTCCTGAGCATGGAAGCGCGCTTCCACCCCGAGGACATCGGCCCCACGGAGGACGGAACGCGGCTGCGGATCCGCTGGCGCGACGGCGCCGTGGCGGAGTACGAGCCATGGCTCCTCCGCACGCGGTGCCCGTGCGCGGGCTGCGTCGACGAGATGACCGGGCTCCGGAAGCTCCGACCCGAGAGCGTGCCCCCGGAGATCTATCCCGTGGCGATCCATTACGTGGGCCGCTACGCGCTCCGGTTCGACTGGAGCGACGGGCACGGCACCGGCATCTACCCCTTCGAGTACCTGCGGCGGCTCTGGGAGGAGGGGGACCCGCAGCCTACCGAGAGTCCGACCGCCTGAGTAGCTTCAGCCTCCACGGGGCGTGGCGCAGTCCGGTAGCGCACCTGCTTTGGGAGCAGCCCCCCCGCCTTTTCGCCAGCCTCCACCGGCCCCCGTGCGTTTCCGTAAGAGCCTTGCGGTTATTGGGCTCTTGCCCCATCTTCCCTTTCAGGGCATTGCATCCCCTGGCACGCGCTGGCGCGGATTCTGTGCCCTAGATGTGCCCTAAATGGTCCAGAGGAGGGGGGCGAATGGAGCGGATTCTCAGGAAGGAGGAGGTCGTGGATCGGACCGGCCTGAGTGCCGTCTCGATCTGGCGCCTCGAGAAGCGGGGAGACTTTCCCCAGCATCGGCGGATCTCGCCAAATCGCGTCGGGTGGCTCTCGTCTGAGGTGGAGGCATGGATCAAGAGCCGCCCCATGGCGAAGGGAGGCCCGAGTCATGGCTAAGCTCAAGCTCAACGCGAAGCGGGTGGAGAGCCTCCGCGCGAGCGAGGTGCAGGAGGATTTCTGGGATGGTCTGACGCCGGGCCTCTGCCTGAGAGTCTCCGGCGCCACTGGCCGGAAGACCTGGCTCTTGAGGTATCGCGTGAGGGGAGACAGGGTGCACCACCACCGCATGAAGCTCGGTGTGTATCCTGAGCTTGACCTCGCGGACGCGCGTGAGAAGGCGCGGGCCGCTCTGGCGAAGGCGGACGCGGGGATAGATCCCGCGCACGAGCGCGAGGAGCACCAGGGTACTCCTACGTTCCGGGAGATGGCGGACGAAGTGCTCAAGGCCCTGGAAAGCCGGACGCGCGAGAAGACGCAGACCGAGCGACGGCGCATCCTGAACAAAGAGCTGCTCCCCGAATGGGGGGACAGGCCGGCCGGAGAAGTCACGCGGCGCGACGTGCTGATATTGGTGGAGGCGATCCGCGACCGGGGCGCTCCGATCCTGGCGAACCGCGTCCTCAGCCTCATCGGGGTACTGTTCAACGGGGCCCTCGCCCGTGGCTTCCCGACTGTGGATGCGAGCCCCGCGCATATGCTCCGGCCTCCCGCCCAGGAGTATGGCCGGGACCGCTGGCTGACCGCGAAAGAGATCAGGGCGGTGTGGAAGGCAACGGAGCCGGAGAACCCACTCACGCGCGGCGCCTTCCGGCTTGCGCTCCTGACGGGCCAGCGTGTCGGCTCCATCGTGGCCATGCGCTGGGATCTCATCGAACAGAACGGCACGGGCGGAATCTGGCGCGTCCCCGAGGAAGACTTCAAGGGCCGCCGCCCGCACCTGGTCCCCTTGAGCGCGGAGGCGTGGGCGGTCCTCGAGGATCTTCGTTCTATCGCCGACGAGGGGGCGCGCTACGTGTTCCCGGCGCGCGCGCGGACCAGGGTCGCGCACGTGACGAATCTCGGCAAGGCGCTCGCCCGCGTCCGGGCGCGCACCAGGTTGAAGCGGTGGACGGCCCACGACTTCCGCACGACGTTCAGGACGCACGCAGTGAAGGCGCCAGAGGACGGAGGTTGTGGGGTCGCGCCGAACGTCGCGGACCTCGTGCTCGGCCACGCGGAGAACAGTCTCGGCTGGAGTCGGTACCAGGGAGATAGAGACCACTATCTCCTGCACGAGAAGCGCGAGGCGCTCCGGGCGTGGGGCGCGTTCGTCAGGAAGGCCGTCGAGGGGGAGGAGTAGCCCGACTCCTCCAGAGACGTGCGCAGAGTGCGCACGTGGGACTCGCTGCATCCGGCCAGGTCGGCGACGCGCCGGCTTCGCCCGGCGACGGCTTCGTGGTGGCCCCAGTCTGAGATTTTGCCGCCGGCGGCAAATTTCAATCTTCCTGGCCCCAACTGAGATTTGTGCGCCGGCGCACAATTCAACCTTGCCCCGTCGCTCCCCGCGCGCACGTGCGGGATGCGGG
>CAYPMO010000002.1:223748-226861 GCA_964412015.1 uncultured Gemmatimonadaceae bacterium
GTCGCTCCCCGCGCGCACGTGCGGGATGCGGGTACGCCATACAGTGGACGAGAAGTGGTTGACTCCCGTATGCCATACCCCTAACTTCCTGTCGAAGTAAGGGCGGGTTCACCACCGTAGTTGCCGGACTTGCACGCGGTCTGGCCGTAGTAGATGGCATCCCGCCGCCACGCTACGGCCGAGACCCCGGCGGGATCGCCTCCTGACTCGGGCAACGGCCCCGACATCGGGAGGCGTTCTTTTATGGTGACGCCGCTGCACCATCCCGGCCCGTCTGGCCCGTCGAAGATGCTGACGTGCCGCACGCCCCGCCCGCTCGCCCGCGAGATCCAGCTCCTCGCCCGCGCCGAGCGCACCACCGTTTCTGACCTTATCCGCCAAGCCATCGCGGACCGGGTGGCTCAAGCCCTTGCGCGGCCGGCTGAGGAGCGCGCCCGATGAGCGCGCGCATCGTGCGGTTGCCCGAGCTGCGCGCAATCACCGGCCTGTCCGAGACGACGATCTGGCGCCGGGAGCGCGAGGGCAACTTTCCGCGCCGCTGCCGGATTGGTCCGAACGCCGTGGGCTGGAAATCCGATCAGGTGGAGGCCTGGATCGAGTCGCGGCCCCTAGTGGACAGGCCGCGCGAGCCCGAGCGCGTGCCGTGAGCGCGCTACGTGAGATCGCCGACCTAATTTGGACCGGTCCCAATAAGCCTCCGGGACGCGGAATGGCGAAGGACTCCATCCGGTTGATGGACGCCATGTACGACATCGCCGAAGCCGCTCACCCCATCACTGGCCGGGGTGTGGGCTACAAGCTCTTCACGGCCGGACTGGTGCCCTCCATGTCCACCAACGACATGAAGAAGGTCTACCGGCTCCTGAAGATCGCCCGGGAACAGGGTGCGATCCCCTGGGAGTGGATCGTGGATGAGACCCGCGAGCTTGAGCAGGTCGCCTCCTGGCGTAACGCCACAGAATACGTCCAGGCCGTGAGGCGCTCCTACCGCCGCGATGCGTGGGCAGACCAGCCCGTGCGCGTTGAGGTGTGGTCGGAGAAGGGAACGATCCGGGGCGTCCTCGGGCCCATCCTCGACGAGTACGGTGTGGGCTTCCGGGTAATGCACGGTTTCGGGAGCGCCACGTCCTTGTACGGGGCCGCCCAGGAAGAGCAGGATCGCGAGCTGGTGGTCTTGTACGTCGGGGACTGGGACCCGAGTGGCCTCTACATGTCCGCGCACGATTTGCCGGACCGTCTCGAGAAGTACGGCGGGGAGCACGTCCTGGTGGAGCGCATCGCTCTGCTCCCCGAAGACCTGGAGATCCTGCCGTCCTTCCCCGCGTCCACAAAGAAGTCGGACACCCGATACCGCTGGTTTACGAGCGAGTACGGGGATCGGTGTTGGGAGCTGGACGCCATGGATCCGAATGACCTCCGGGACAGGGTGGAGCACTCCATCGTCGCCGAGATCGAGCCCGCCGCCTGGCAGCGCTATTTGACGACCCAGGCCGCCGAGCAGGGGTCCCTAGAGCACCTGCTTGACCAGTGGAGGGCATCGTGAGCGCGCTACGTGACGCCGTGGACGCCCTCACGACCGCGATCCACCACCTCGAGCGGGCCGAACAGACGGTCCCCGCCTATGCGACGGACAGCCTCCACTTTCTTCGGGCCGAGTTGAAGGTCTGCCGACGTCGCATCGAGAACGTCCGTCGGACGGTCAACGACTTGGACGCTGAACCGCCGGGGGCCACGTGAACGCCCTGCACGATGCGCGGGACAGGCTCGGTCGGGCCCTGGGGTATGAGCAGGGAGCCGATGGCACATGGACCGGCCCATGCCCGACATGCGGCGCGCCGGATGCCCAGGTCTCCACGGTCGGGCTGACGTGCGAGCATTGCCGGCCGCTGGACCTGGAGGAAGCAAGCCGGCGCCACGGGGTCACGGACACGGCCGCCTTCATCAGCCTGGTGGAGCTGCTCGCCCGGCCCGAGCTGCTACAGCCGCCTACGTGCGTCCTGCCGCGCCTCGCATATCGCGGCCGACTGGTGATAGTCTCCGGCCCGGACAAGAGCGGCAAGAGCACCCTCTTGGCGGATGGCGCCGCGTCACTTACGCGCGGGCGGAACTTCCTCGGTGGGCCCGTACACGTCCTGCATGATGGCCGGGCCGTATGGGTCGGGCTCGAAGAGGCGGTGGGAGATGTGGTGCGCCGCTTCAACGACCTCCACGCGGACGCGCAGAAGATCCAGTTGTCGGTGATCCAGGCGTCCGACCTCCTGGCCCGCACTCACGAGCTTCTCGACTCCTGGCCCGCCGACATGGTGGTGGTGGACTGCCTAGCCGAATACGCCCGCGTCACGATGGGCCAGGCGCCGGAGGACGGCGACAACGCCGCGTGGGGCGCGCTGGTGAGGCCGTGGGTGGCACTGGCCCGGCAGACCGAGGCCGGCGTGGTCCTCATTCACCACACCCGCCGCTCGGATGGACAGTTCCGGGGGGCTGGCGAGATCGCCGCCGCCGCCGACGCAATCTTCGAGATCGAGATGCCCACGAAGACCGAGGACCCGACCCTCCGCCGTCTTCGTGGCCGGGGCCGCTGGCCCATCGAACCGTTCACGGTCGCCCTGGTGGACGGCCGGTACGAACTGTCCGGGGGTACGGAGCTGTCGCTCGACGCCCGGGTGCTACTCCATGTAGAAAACAACCCCGGCACGAGCGGCGCGGCGGTGAGGGAGGCCGTGGGCGGTCGTACCCAGGCCGTACTCGCCGCACTCAATCGCCTCGTGGAGCGTGGAGCCATCCGGAAGGGCGGGAGCGAGAAGCGACCCGCTTACTTCACGGCCGATGGACACCTCGATCTGGGGGCCGCATGAGGCCCGCGCCGATCTGTTCCCGGATCTGTTCCCGGGGTTTCTGTTCCCGGATCTGTTCCCATCTGTTCCGTCCTTTTCCCACAAGGCTTTCCGGCTGTTCCCCCCGAACTGTTCCCACTTACACACACATAGAGTGTGTGTGGGAACAGGTGGAACACTCTGGGAGCGACCCCCGAAAGCCTGTCCGGCCGCCGCTGGACTCTCCGTGCGAGGCCGTAGCGGGTCGGGGGACACTGCTACGCAAGCAGTCGCGCTCCC